>JANYFE010000033.1 GCA_025362795.1 Rhodobacterales bacterium
CCTCCTCACACCTTGAATGCCGGGCTGTGGTTCCGGCGCGGTCGTCTCGTCATGGTCATCTCCTCGCATGCGGCAATCATGCCGTTGTTGCGCGGAAAATCCACTTATCCCAACTGTTCAGTTTTCCCGAACCACCTCTCACAGGGCATCGGCTTTGCGGTGGCACACCGCATGTCGGCCTCAGGGGCACATGTCGCCATTTGGGACCGCGACGAGGCCCTTGCCCGCGCTGCCGCCGACGCGCTGGGGCCCGATGCTCGGGCCTATGGTGTTGATATCACCGATGGACCTGCTCTTGAGGCCGCTGCAGCTGCTACCCGCGCGGCGCAAGGCCCGATTGCAATACTTGTCACCAGTGCTGGGATTGCGGGCAATAATGCCAAAGTTGTCGACTATGATCCGGCCGAGTGGCAGCGTATTCTTGATATTAACCTGACCGGCACTTTTAACACGTGCCGCGCTGTACTGCCGCAGATGGTGGCGCAGAACTATGGGCGCATAGTCACCGTCGCCTCGATCGCCGGCAAAGAGGGCAACCCGAATGCCGGGGCCTATTCGGCGTCAAAAGGCGGTGTGATCGCGCTGACCAAGTCGATGGGCAAAGAACATGCCGCGCAGAATATTGCCGTGAACTGCGTGACCCCGGCGACCGCCAAGACACGGATTCTGGACACGCTGACCTCTGAATTTATCGCCTATATGCTATCGCGCATTCCTCGCGCCCGGTTTTTGGATGTGGAGGAGGCCGCAAGTATGATCACATGGCTGTGCAGCGCCGAGAATTCCTTTACCACGGGCGGGGTGTTCGACCTGTCCGGCGGACGCGCCACGTATTGAGATAAGGCCGATCTCGCGGCGTTTGACAGGCAGGCGACGGATTTTTGCAGCATCCGGTTCCATCGTCAGTTCGCGTTGGTAAACTTTTTGCTCGCAAGGAACCAAGGGGCGTTTCGAAGTTTCTTGTCACATTGTCCACAGCGATGCCGATGTCTGGCCTGATGCGGTTGAATGCCAATGGAACTTCGGTCGGCCTTGATGCGGTTTGTTTTGATATCACCAGCCGCTATCGAGGCTGCCTGTCTGACCGCAGTGCAAGTCCAGCGTCTGCACCATTTGTGGCTGGGTCGCTCGGGCCGCGAGCGACCGTTAGGTGCGGCGTTTGGACATGCTATGGTCCCGCGTCCCAGAAAATTCTTGGCGAATGTTACTGCGACGAACCGCTGCGAAATTGTCAACCGGCCTATGCATCGCGCATTAACTTCGACGATCCGAAGTTTCCAGATCTGGTTGAAATGGGGAGGGCCGAGACCAGACAACGTTTTGTGACAGGGTCGGCGCCCGCCGTATTGATTAGGGCCGTCGTCCTTCAATGGAAATCTCGACTTGGGAACAACTTCTTAGCCTGCTCCCTGGGATGGTGGGCAGACGATCTGACGCTGCCACCCACCGGCCGTCTGGCTTCATCCGCCCGCCCGTCATTCGCGTCGATGATCCCCGGGCGTCCCAAGGTCGCCAGCAGCGGTGAGACATCCTCGACCCGTTCGGCGATCAGGTGGACCACCGGCCCGTCGCGCTCAATTCGGCCCGTTACCCGGACCAGCCTCCCGGCGATCACGGCCTTGCGGAAGGTCTCGTAGACTTTCTGCCAGACCACCACATTTGCGGTACCCGTCTCATCCTCCAGCGTCAGGAAGATCACACCAGAGGCAGTGCCCGGGCGTTGACGGGTGATGACGAGACCGGTGACGGTGACGCGGCCCGTTGTCTCGGTCAGCCGGTCATGCGGCAGACTTTCTGGCAACCTGGGCCGCAACAGTTCCATCGGATGCGCCCGCAAGGAAAGGCGCAGCGACAGGTAATCTTCGATCACTTCCTGGCCCAAGGTCATCTGCGGCAGGGTGACACCCGGCTCAGTCCCACCCTCCCCATCTGGGCCAAACAGCGGCAGCGGGGCAGGGGCCTTCAACGCCTTGGCCGCCCAAAGCGCATCGCGACGGGTCAAACCAAGCGCGGCAAAGGCGTCCGCTTCGGCCAGACGCTCCAGCGTGTCAGGACGCACGCCTGCCCTGCGCCAGAGACTTTCAACATCGGGATAGCCGTTCCCCCGCGCACCCGCGATCCATGAAGCGTCCTCTTCGCGCATGCCCTTGATCTGGCGGAAGCCAAGCCGCAGAGCCAGTGCGCCATCGGGGCGTATTTCCAGCGTGCAATCCCAGACCGAATGGTTGACCGAGATTGGCCGGACCTCGACCCCGTGATCTCGGGCATCGCGCACCAATTGGGCAGGGGCATAAAAGCCCATTGGCTGACTGTTCAGAAGGGCGCATGTGAAAACCGCCTGATGATGGCATTTGAGCCAGGCCGAGATATAGACCAGCCGCGCAAAACTGGCAGCATGGGATTCAGGAAAGCCATAACTGCCAAAGCCTTCAATCTGGGCAAAACAGCGCGCCGCGAAATCGGCGTCATAACCGCGGGCCAGCATGCCAGAAACAAAGCGATCGCGGAACGAGCCGATCGTGCCCATGCGCTTGAACGTGGCAAGGCTGCGGCGCAAACGATCTGCCTCGGATGGCGTAAAACCCGCGGCGACCACAGCAATCTGCATCGCCTGTTCCTGAAACAGCGGCACGCCATAGGTGCGGGCCAGCACCTCCATCAAGGCGGGGCCAAGGTCTTCGACTTTTTCTCGCCCCATGCGACGGTTGATGAACGGATGCACCATGCCGCCCTGGATCGGACCGGGGCGCACGATGGCAACCTCGCAGACCAGATCGTAGAAGACGCGCGGCCGCATCCGGGGCAGGAAATTCAGCTGCGCCCGGCTTTCCACCTGAAACACCCCGATGGCATCGGCGCGGCAGAGCATGTCGTAGATCGGCGTATCCTCGGGTGGCACATTGGCCAGCGTCAGCTTTTGGCCGCGATGGTCGGCCAGCAGGGTAAAGGCTTTGCGAATGCAAGTCAGCATACCCAAGGCGAGGATGTCGACCTTCAAAAGGCCAAGCGCATCGATGTCATCCTTATCCCATTCGATGATGGTGCGATCCTCCATCGCGGCATTCTCGATGGGGCACAGTTCGTCCAGGCGACCATGGGTGATAACAAAGCCGCCGACATGCTGGCTCAGGTGACGGGGAAAGCCAATGATCTCGCCGATCAGTTTGGTGGCGAGCGTCACGCGGTGGTCGGTCGGGTTCAGCCCCGCATCGCGCAGCCGGTCATCACCGGGGGCGGCCGAGGACCAACCCCAGATCTGCCCGGACAGGCGTGCGACCACGTCCTGGCTTAGCCCCATCACCTTGCCGACCTCGCGGATCGCGGCGCGGGAGCGGAAGTGGATGACGGTGGCGGTCAGCCCGGCCCGCTCGCGGCCGTAACGGGCGTAGATCCACTGGATCACCTCTTCGCGGCGTTCATGTTCGAAATCGACATCAATGTCCGGCGGTTCGCCGCGTTCCTTGCTGATGAAGCGTTCGAAGATCAGGGTGATGCTCTCGGGCGGCACTTCAGTGATACCCAACAGAAAACAGACCACCGAATTGGCGGCCGAGCCGCGCCCCTGACAGAGGATGCCCTTTGATCGGGCGAATTGCACGATGTCATGCACGGTCAGGAAATAGGATGCGTATTCCACTTCGCGGATCAGGGTCAGTTCCTTTTCCACCCGGTGGACAATCTTGGGCGGCGGGCCATCGGGGTAGCGCCAATGCAGGCCCGCACGGGTCAGGCGTTCCAGCCTGGCCTGTGCCGGTTCGCCATCTTGCGCCTCATCGGGGTATTTATAGCGCAGGTCGTTCAGCCGAAAGGCGCAGCGGTCGGCAATCTCGACCGTGCGGCGCAGAGCAGCGGGATGGCGATGGAACAGTCGCGCCATCTCGCCGGCAGACTTGAGGCGGCGTTCGCCATTGGCCAGACGCCGCTCACCGATGCTGTCGATGGTGCAACCCTCGCGCAGGCAGGTCAGCACATCGGCCAGGGGGCGCCGGGCGGAACGGTGCATGAGCACATCACCCACGGCGACCATCGGCAGGTTGGCCCCCTGCGCCAGCTGCGCCAGACGGTCGAGGCGGGTCTGATCGCGACCATCGTAGCGGGGGGCGGCACCCAAAAAGCACTGGCTGGGGAACGTGCGGGCGAGTGCCAGCAGATCGGCGCGGGTGGTCTTGGGGCTCGCGTCCTCCAGCGGGTCGGGCGGCAGGGCGATCAGGATCATGCCTTGGCCCCAGTCAGTCAGATCGGCACGGTGCAGGTGGCATTCGCCCTTGGGGGCGCGGCGCTTGCCCAGCGACAGAAGGCGGGTCAGACGGGACCAGGCCCCCAGGTCACGCGGCAAGGCCAACCATTCAACGGCACTATCGGTCAGCGCCAGCCGAGCGCCGGGGATCAGCTTGGGCAAAGGCAAATCGGGCAGGATTGGCGAATCGGTATCGCCGGTGAAATGCGGCACGGTCTGGCGGCTGGAATGGTCGGTCACACGTTGCGAGCGGATCATCGGGCCATCTTGCGTCGCCGCGGTTGAGGAGAGGGCCTCGGTCCGCAGACGGGTGAGTTCCTTCAGCGCCGAATAGGCCCGCACCACGCCCGCCACCGAATTGCGATCAGTGATGGCGATGGCGGCAAGGCCCAGTTCCGCCGCGCGAGTGACCAGTTCTTCGGGATGCGAAGCCCCGGTCAGGAATGTGAAGTTCGAGGTGACGCAAAGCTCGGCATAGATCGTCATGCGAACTCTCCCTGCACATACCAGTTTTGGGCTTCTGGCCCCGACCACCCTTGCGCCTGCGGGGTCAGGAACAGCCAAAGGCGCGGGCCTTCGGTGGTCTCGATCCGCCAATAGTCACGCAGACCGCTGCGCCAGGCTGGATCGTCGAACCACCATTCCGGCGTGATCCGTTCCGGCCCCGTCGCTCTCAGGGTTGTGAAGCGCATGCGCCGCCAGCGAAAACTGGCAGGCGGGGTGCCGCAGGCAGCTGCGACATGTTCGGGCGGAAACAGCGTGATCGGTCGCCGCGTTCCGGCGCGATGCGGTGCGGGTTCGGGTATCGTATAAGCGGCAGGGCTCAGAACAAAGCTGCGCTCCGGGATCAGGCTTTCGGCGGGCAACAGACGCAGCACCCGGTCAAAGCCGATCCGGTTGCCAAGCGAGGACAGAAGATCTGCCAGCGCGTCGTCGTGGCGCAGGGCTGGACCGCCGCCAGTCTGCTCTGGGGCCATCGCTTCGGTCAGCGGCGCCGACAGCCGCAGCGCGTCGATACCAAAGCTGGAGTCGATTTCGTCAACGCCCTTGGCAAACAGCGCGGCGATCCGCTTTGGATCGCGCATCGGGCGGGCCAGACCGATCTCGACCTGCACTGTGCCGCGATCGACACGCCGCAACTCCAACCGCACCCGTCGCGCACCTTTTCGGTGGACGGCAAGTTTGTCGCAAAGCCGGTCCAACAGGCGCGACAGGCCCGCCATGACATCGGATTGCAGGCCGATTGGGTCTGGTAGCGTCATCCGCACCCCGAAGTGCGGGGCTTCCGGTTCTGCAGCGACCGGCTCTGCCTGCGCCCCAAGTGCCTGATCCAGCCGCAGCACCAGTCCCCGCCCGAAGCGCCGGGCCAAAGGCGCACGCGGCAGCGGGATCAGATCGGCGATCCGCGACAGGCCCATGCGGGCGAGGGCCTCAGCGGTGTCTTGATCGACGCGCAGCGCTGTGACCGGCAGCCGTCCGATGCCCTCGGCCAGCCGCCCCTCCGCCACGATGCCACCGCCGTGGCGGGCCAGCGCATGGGCAGCCCCCCGCGTTCCGGCGATGGCGCTGACGGCTGCCAGCCCGGCGCGTTCCAGCCTGGCCTGCAGGTCGTCGCGCAGGTCCTCCTCGCCCCCAAACAGATGCGGCACGCCGGAAATGTCGGCCATCAGTCCGTCCACGCCATCGGTTCCGACCATCGGCCCATAGCGGCCTGCCCAGCGGCGCAGATTGGCCAGTGCGGTTGACTCGCGTGCCAAATCGGCAGGCCGGGTGGCAAGTTCGGGGCAGATCGCGCGGGCATCGGCGAGGGCCATGCCGCGCACCAGACCCCGACCTGTCGCACTCCAGTTCACGCAATGCAGGTGATCGGCATTGCCCGATCGGTGGGTCAGGGCAAACGGCCCCTCAACGGGGCGGTTCCGCAGGCTCGTATCGCTCGCGAGTCTCGGAAACCATATGGAAAGCAGCCGACGCGCCATTCCAGTTTACCATCCAACTTCCAAATGTTCCCTTTTTGTTCTTAGTAAGGATCCAATGATGCAGAGTCGAGTCCGCACCGGTGCTCGCCAGCGGTTCGCAAGCCCAACGGGTCTCGGTGGCATTGCAGCCAGCATCCTGGCGGATCAGTATCAGGCCGGTCGTACCTCCAGCCTCGGCAGCGAGTTGCAGACGCCGACCAGCGGTGAGGGACAACGGTTTCTCCGGTTCGGCGACAACCAGACTGACGGGCACGGTGCGCAACGCCTCTTCAACACACCAAAGAAGATCGGCTTCGCCCGCGGGGCGCAACAGGTGCAGCCGTTCGCCGACACCACGCGGCAGACCGCGCAGCATCGGCATCTCCGGCGCATGGGAGGGCAGGATCCAGACCAATGGTCCGAGATGGCGCAGCGCCTGAAACAGCGCGAAGGTGCGGCGTCCCCGGCCTTCGGCCTCATGCATCCGCCCCTTGTGCAGGGTAAAGGCATCGCCAGACGGTGGCTCAGGCCGCATCCTCATGCATCCCTTCTGCCACGATCTGCAACATCCCATCCGGCAAAGGCCGTTGCAGCCAAAGCGCGTCGGGCACGGGTGCCGTCAGCCATTTCCGCCACTCTTCGGGCTTGGTCAGGATCACGGGCATCGCCTTGGGATGGATGGGCGCCACTTCGCGGCCGGGGCTGCAGGTCAGAAAGCCGAACAGGTCCGCCGTCACAGTCCCCTCTTTCAGCTTGCGCACCGAGATCCATTCCGTGCGGATGCCCGCGAAGAAGGCCAGAGGCCGATCCGGGCCGAGGGCAAACCAGACCGGATGATTTCTAGGAGCATTCGCGCGGCTGTCGATCTCGGAAAAACTGGTGAAGGGCACGAGGCAGCGATTCTTAACTCCCAGCCAGCGTTTCCAATGAGAGGAGGTAACATTGCGGATGTTGGTCACGCCGGGATCAGTGCGTTTGCCTTCCAGAAACACCTGCGGCGTCGGCATGCCCCAGCGGGCTTTGGTCAACTGCCAGCCGCCATTCGCACCATGCCGGATGATCGGCGCGACATAGTCCGGGAAAATGCCGGCCATGCTTGGCAGGTTGCCCACCAAGTCCTCGAACCCTTCATCATTTTCGACCATAGAGTCGAAAACATGCCGCATCGCGTCCTGACTCTTGGTTTGGGAATAGAGGTTGCACATGGGTTGATCCGGAATCGGGGCAGGTGAAGCATGATCGGGAACATTGCCAGAACATAAGCGGCGAGGGAAGAGTTCCCTTTAGGGCGTGGTGAGGCAAGGGGCATAACCGGAAAGGCGTGTTTCCATCGGTTGACTTTGCAGGATTTCCAAACTGGCCTCAGCGTGGAACCCGAACGAGCGCAGATAGGGAGGTTCGGTGGCAATAAAACTGATACGCTTATTCAGCTGACACTTGGGACGGCCGTCAACCCGGTGGTATTTACTCTGCGATATTGGTGGGGTGGTCGTATTTTCTGACTTCGCAAATCCGCGAAAATGTTTCTGCGCTCCGAAGTGATGTCACCGAGATTCGCGACACAACCCATGACAACACGCAATCCCTGGCTGACACGGACACAAGGCTGCACAGCGAAATTGGGGTGCTGGCTGCTCAGTTTTAGGGCAGCTCTGCACAGCTAGCCACAATCCCCGCCTCGGTTTCGGCGCTGCAATCCTCGGTCGATGCGATCACCCACGGTTTGACTTCACGCTACAAGAGCAGGCCGCATTTCAAACCTACGTTGTCACAAGACTGGGAGCGACGTCCTTGCACCCGTCAGCCTGCCCGCAGACTGGGGAAAAGCTCAGAGTGAAATCTTGCAGGAACTGAGTACTGGGAAAGACCCACTCAAGACATGGTTTGATTTTCTTAGGCGAAATCACGCCCGGCTAGCCGGTTACAAGCCGCTTACTCCCACAGATGAATACGAAAAAGGGGGCTGGCGAATAATCGCTAACCCCTTGTTTTTAATTTATTTTTTGGCTCCGGCGGTAGGGATCGAACCTACGACCAATTGATTAACAGTCAACTGCTCTACCGCTGAGCTACGCCGGAACACGGGCGTGCTATAGCAAGGGTGTCAGAGGGCGTAAAGGGGCAGCGTGAAGAAAGATTTGCTGCATCAAAGCCAGCGGAACCGGGCTTCGGTCAATGGGCCCGGGTCGGGCCTGACGAGGTTGCGTGAGGTCAGGTCGATCAGGTGGGCCAGAACGTTGCGGGTGGCGGCGCGCAAAAGGACGGGCGGAGTGTCGCTGTAAATCAAGGCGGCAAGTTGGGCCGCCGCCGCAGGGCCAGTGTGGCGCAGGGTGTCCAGAATGGCGGCCTCACGCGCCAGCCGGTGCCTGATCAGATCGCCAATCCGCTGTGCCGGATTTTCGACCGGATCACCGTGACCGGGCAGAAACCTGCGCCAAGGACGCCCTGCAAGGCGGTTTAGGGCGGCCATATAGGCCGCCATATCGCCATCGGGTGGCGAGACCAGCGTGGTGGACCAAGCCATCACGTGATCTCCGGAAAACAACAGATCGCCCAGCGCAAATCCCAGATGGCATCCCATGTGGCCAGGAGTGTGCAGTGCCTCAATCGTCAGATCGTACTGGATCAGCGCCGCGCCATCGGGCAGCACATGATCCGGGCTAAAGGTGGGATCAATACCCTCATCGCCCGACAATCCCTCAGCCGCAAGGCGCTGCATGACTGGGCTGCGACCGGACGTGGCGGGACCGTATGCATAGGTTGTCGCCCCGGTTGCAGCAACGAGGCGTGGGATCAGGCCGGAATGATCCAGATGGGCATGGGTCAGCAGAATGCGAGTGATCCGCTCTCCGGGGCCAAGCGAGGCCAGAATAGCAGACAGGTGGCTGTCCAGATTGGGGCCGGGGTCGATCACCACGACGTCCCCTTTGCCCAAAAGATAGGTGTTTGTGCCGCTGCCAGTCAGTGGCGCGCGGTTGTCGGCGCGGATCAGCCTGACATTGGGCTCGATTTGGACAACAGGCGGGACCAAGGGCGCATCGGCCTTTCCATGAGCGGCAGGCATGGTTAGGATCACGCCATGGGGTTTCAAATCAAAAACTATCTGCCCCGTAGCCTTTTTGGCCGGGCGGCATTGATCCTGATCGTGCCCATCGTCACGATTCAGCTGATTGTGTCCATCATTTTCATTCAGCGCCATTTTGACGGCGTTACCAAGCAATTGTCGCGCGGGGTAATGCTGGAGGTGAATTATCTGTTGGCTAAGGTCGATGCTGCGGACGGCGTCGAAATAGCGCGGGATCAGGCGGCGGACGTGGCTGTCGGTTTGGGGATGCGAATTGCCTGGCCAGACGCTGCGCCCGTCACTGCGGACAAACGCGATTTCTGGGACCTTTCGGGCCGCGAAGTGGGCACCACGCTGCATGAAGGCTTGCCGCAACTGACCGCCGTGGATTTGCAGGACAACGCCCGTGAAGTCCATCTTTGGCTCTCCACAAATCAGGGTGTGATGATGGTCGCTCTGCCGCGCAGCCGGGTTACGGCGTCCAACCCGCATCAGTTGCTGGTGTTGATGGTGCTGGCCTCGGCCCTGATGACAGCGGTGGCTTACGTGTTCTTGCGCAACCAGTTGTCTCCCATCACCCGTCTGGCCGCAGCGGCAGAGGCATTCGGGCGCGGCCAGACGACCTCCTACAGGCCGCGGGGGGCAGTAGAGGTTCGGGCGGCCGGAAATGCCTTTCTGGATATGCGGGCACGGATCGAGCGGCAGATAGAGCAGCGCACGCTGATGCTGTCCGGGGTCAGCCACGATCTGCGCTCGCCTTTGACACGGCTGAAACTGGGACTGTCGTTTTTGCCAGAGGATGCCGAGACTGACGCGCTGAAGCATGATGTCGAAGACATGCAGAGGCTGGTCGATGAATTCCTTGCTTTTGCCCGCGGTGACGCGATGGAGGAATCGGCGCTGGTCGATCCGGCAGCACTGATCGCGCAGGTGGTCGACAAGGCGCGGCGCGGCGGCCTGGCGGTGGCTTTGAGCGAGTGCAGCGGTGCGGGGCAGGTCAGGATGCGACCCCAAGCCGTGATGCGGGCCTTGGACAACTTAATCGGCAATGCAATGCGCTACGGCAAGCGGGCTGAGCTGAGTTATGCGTTGACTGACCGGTCGTTGCGGCTATCGGTGGAAGATGATGGACCGGGAATTCCTAAGGACAAGCGCGAGGAAGCGCTGCTGCCGTTTACCCGGCTGGATGCGGCGCGCGATCCCAACCGGGGCGGCGGCGTCGGGCTTGGCCTTTCCATCGCGGCCGATATCGCCCGCACGCATGGCGGAACATTGCGGTTGGGGGATAGTACCCGGCTGGGCGGGCTGCGGGCCGATCTGGTTCTGGCACGCTAGTTTCAAGGCGAGTGTGTTGAAGCGGCGGCTCTATTAAAGCGGCTTGTTTGATTTGACCCATCCAAGGATTGAGGGCAATGCAAACCAACTCTGTTAAAAGCAGTTACCTCTGTGCGCCAAGGTCAATGATCCAATACAGTAGCCCGTCCGATCCTGTGGCCACGCCAACCCCGATTTCTCGCAGCGATGGGGTCAAGATGTTTCGCCGGTGGCCGGGCGACTGCATCCAGCCATCGGTTACGGTGGTCGCATCTGGATAGCCGCCAGCGGCGTTCTCGGCTGCGATGGAAAAGCGGTAACCTTGGGACGCGAGGCGGCTTTTCAAGGTCGAGCCTGTGCTGCCGGTATGGCCGACCGTCCGGTGAGCGGCATTGTCACACGCCAGGCTTTGCGCGGCCTTTGTCAGGGCTGCCGAGCCAGAAAGTGTGGGCAGGCTGTGTGCGCGACGTTGGGCGTTTATGGCGCGGATCAGTTCGGCCTGAACCGCTGGAAAGTTGGGCAGAATGGTGCAAGCCTGGGCAGGGCCGGCAACGGTCAAAGCCAACAGGACAAGGGCGAAGAGAAGGTTCATATCAAATCCTGACATTCTGGCCAAGCGGCGACAAGATACGCCCGCCCGCGGCGACAGCATCTGCCGGGTCATGTGTCACAAGGAGCACTGGCAGGTCGCGGGCTTTGGCATGGTTGAAAGTCAGGTTGCGGATCTGGTCACGCAAATCGGCGTCGAGACGTGAGAAGGGCTCGTCCAGCAGCAAAGCTTTCGGATCGGATATCAGACAGCGCGCCAGAGCGACGCGGGACCGCTGACCGCCTGACAGGGTGGCGGGGTTGCGCCGGCCGAAACCATCAAGATCCATGCCAAAAAGCGCCTGCTCGATGCGGGTCAGCCGCAATGCGCGGGGGCGCACGGTGGCAGGCAGGGCGAAGGCAAGGTTCTCGCCCACAGTCATATGCGGAAACAGCAGGTCATCTTGAAACAACAGACCAATCTGGCGGGCCTGTGGCGGCCGTTTGCTGATATCGGCGTCATCAAGTATAATTCGCCCCGTCAAGGCAAAAGCCGGATCGAGCGTGCCGGTCAGCGCGGCCAACAATGTGGATTTGCCAGACCCCGACGGCCCCATGATGGTTAGGACTTCGCCGGGTTCGACCGTCGTTGACAGGGCAACGATGGTATGGCCATGCAATTTTACCTTAAGATCAATGATATGAAGGCCTTTCTTCACATCTGGCCTCCTGCCTTGCGCCGCAACACGATAAAACGCGGCATGGCGATGGCAAGCGCGAAGGCCAAGGCTGGCACCATGGACTGCAACAGGGCATAGGCAGCGGTTAACCGGCGGTTGCCGCCTGATGCCAGCGCCAAGGCCTCGGTTGTCAGGGTGGTCACGCGACCGCCGCCGATCAGTAAAGTCGGCAAGTATTGACCGACGGACACCGCCACGCCAATGGCGGCAGCCGTCAGCAGCGGTGTCAGAAGCATCGGCAGGCGCAGTCGCCAGAAGATTCGGGTAGGGGATGCGCCCAGTGTCGCAGCGATTGTGGCAATCCGGGCGTCCCAGGACCGGAATGGCGCGGCAAGGCCAAGCCAGACATAAGGGAGGACGAAGACGAGGTGGGTCGCTGTGACGCTGGCAATGCCACCAGTGGCGTCGAACGCAAGCAACAGATGCTCGATTCCCGGTAAAAAGCAGATTTGCGGTAGGATTAGTGGCAAATACAGCCAGACGGCGGACAGAGGCCGGGCTTTGATCCGGAATTCTGCTTGCAACGCCGCGAAAGTAAAGATCAACGCGAGCCCGGTCGACAAGCTGGCGATCAGGGCCGTGGTTTGAGTGGAGGATGCCAGCCCCGGCGCGGCGCGAACCCAGGCGGTCAAAGTCAGACTGCGCGGCAGGGCACCGGGGAACGGCCACGGTCCCGCGACAGACCACAGCGTAAGGCCGCACAGGCTTGCAACCAATAAGGCGAAAACAGTCAAGCCCCCCAGCATGGCGACGGCGCGAAAGGGGGCATCGAGTTTTCGCAACCGCAAACCCCGAAAAATGGTGCAGCGACGCAGAGCCGTGGCCAGATGCTCGGCGGCAATCCAGCCTGCGAAGCCAACCAGTGTCGCGGCCAGTTGGGCAAGTGCGGCAGCCGCAGAAAGACTGCGGTGCGACAGGTCGGGGTCGGTCATCCAACGAGCGGTCTGCACGGCCAGCGTCGGCGGCAGGGTCGGCCCAAGGATCATCGCCATATCCACGTTGGTCATCGCATAGGCCAGCACGGCGTAGACCGGCATACGCAATTGTGAGTAAAGGACGGGCGTCACGGTCAACCAAAACCCGGCCACGCGGCCATAGCCAAGGGTTGCCGCCAGTTGCATGCGTTTGTGTGCGTCACACTGTGGTAAGGCTGCGAGGGTCATCAACAGGAGAAAGGGCAGTTCTTTGGTCGTCAAGCCAATGGTCAGCGCCATGCCCCAGGGATCGTTCAGGATCTGTAGGTCGGGCGGCTGGCTCCAGCCCGTGGCCCAGGGCGACAGGATGCGAGCGATCCAACCTGAAGGGGCAAGAAGGAACGCCATTCCAAGTGCCGCGGCAGCATGGGGCATTGCCAGCAGCGGGGGCAGCAAGCGACGCACCGCGGCAAAGGCTGGCGAACAAAGCAGGGTCGCGGTGATGAGCAGGGTCAAGCAGAGCGAAAGCGCAGTAGCTACAAGGCCTGTGACAAGTGACAGCCTCAGCGCGGCGGGCAGTCCTGTCCAGCTTGCTAGGTCGCGTAGTGCAACCAAATTGCCACCCTGCGCGAGGTCGAACGCGACCCAGATAGCCCCCAGCAGGCCCGCCAATATGGGCACCAGCAGCAATACGGGCAAGAGACGCGCACTCGCCCAAGCGCCTGTGTTCATTTCAGGACAGCCGTCACGGCGCGGTGCCATAGCGTTTGACCCAGTCGTCGCTGATCTGGGTCATCCAGTTGGCATGTGGCTCTAGCAGGACTGGGCCAAGGTCTGCGGGTGACAGGGTGGCCAGACCAAGGTCAAGGGCGTCAAAGCGGGCTTGGTCGGCGGGTGTCAAGGCGGCGATACTCAGGACAGTCTGGAAGCCAAGCGTGGCCGGGTCTTGAGCATGGGCCTGTACTTCAGGGGCGAGTATCAAGTTGGCAACAACTTGCGCACCAGCATGTTTGGCATTGAACGGAATCGCGACGAAAGAGGCATTGCCGATGGTACCACCGTCCAGAACGTAGGTGCGAACGGTATTGGCAAGGTTTCCAGCGGCAATTTCGGCCGATGCGCGACCCGGGTTGAAGGCAAAAGAAATGTCAGTTTCGGCATCGGCCAACAATTGCCCCAAAGCAGGCTCGTTGGCCGGGAATGCTTTGGCTTGCCGCCACAGGTTGGGGTGGAGCGTGTCGAGATAGGCCCACAGCGGCTTTACCGCAGCGCTGTAATTGGCACCGGCGGGCGATTGCAGAATGGTGGTATCGGCCAGCAGGCCATACAGCGCTTGCTTCAGGAAAGTCAGGCCAAGATAGTCGGGCGGTTGCGGATAGGTAAATCGACCTGGATTGCTTTGTGCCCAATCGGACAGGTCGGCCAGGGATTTGGGGGGCTCGGCCAGTCGGGCGGTGTCATATTCAAAAACAAGTTGCGCCAATGCCCAAGGCGATTCGTAGCCCAGTGTCGGCAAGGTGAAATCTGTAGCGGTCGCAGGTTTGCCAGACACGTCGACCAGCGACCAGTTTGGTAAGCCTTCGGCGAATGGGCCGAAAAGCAGATCTTGACCCTTCATCGCGGCGAAATTCTCGCCGTTGATCCAAATCAGATCCACGGCGCCATCAGTGTTCCGGCCTGCCGCCTTTTCCGACAAAACACGGGAGACCGCATCAGCAGTCGAGGCAAGTTTGACATGGGTCAAGGTGATGCCATAGCGATCTAGAGCCAATCCACCCACCCAGGTGATGAAATCATTGATCTTTGGATCGCCACCCCAGGCGTGGAAATAGATGTTCTGGCCCCTGGCGTTTGCCAAAGTGGTCGCCCAATCGGCAGCCCATGCACATTTGCCCGCAAGTGCCAAAGCCGTACCGGCGGCGGCAAGTCGACCGAATTCCCGTCTATTCATCATGCAGTCCTTTTCTCAATCTCGGGACGCTACGATTGGCAGGGGCGCAAGCGCAACCACCCGCACGGGATTGTGAGAGGCTGCAGGTTGCATTGGTTCAGTTTCAGCGTCACGGATAAGAAGAGGAGGACGTGATGCTGGATGGCGTGATGCGACCTTTGATTGATCCCGTTCTTGGTCGTTGGGGGCAAAAGCTGGCTAAGTCTGGCTGGTCGGCTGATGGCATGACGTTGTTGGGTTTGGCGTTGGGTCTGGTTTCAGCTGCAGTCATCGCTGTTGGACTGCCGGGGTGGCTGGCCTTGGTGCCGCTCTTGGCAAGCCGGTTGGCAGACGGGCTGGATGGGGCGATCGCACGTGCGATTTTTTTGAGTGAACCCGGCACGCGCAGCGATTTTGGTGGCTATCTGGACATCGTCTGCGATTTTCTGTTTTACGGCGCACTGCCCTTGGCGTTTGCTTTGCGGCTTCCCGATGCAAACGCGGTGGCGGCAGCATTCCTGTTGCTAAGTTTCTACGTCAATGGCGCGAGTTTTCTGGGCTATGCAGTGCTTGCGGAAAAACGCGGGATGCAGACCGCGGCGCGTGGGGCGAAGTCGCTATATTTCACGTCAGGTTTACTTGAAGGGACCGAGACGATCTTGTTCCTTTCAGCGCTTTGCCTTTGGCCCGATGCGTTCGCCTTACTGTCGTGGCCCTTCGGTAGCTTGTGCTTTGTGACCACGGTGTCGCGGGTCTTGATGGCGCGTCGGGTGTTTCGCTGAAGCGATTTTTTCAATGAAGGCGGGACGGACCGTTCCAACCTTCTCCTTCGGACTGCTCCGAACGGCGTTTTTTGCCTGCAAGCACCCGGTCACGATTTTGCCCCCCGCCCTTGCAGCCCCCTGTTCGCGCCACTAAGACTCTGGCAAGCACCCAGCGATAATCATCCAAGCGGCAAAGAGGCAGGTTTTTTCATGCGCGATCCAGTCGAACACTACATGAACACTTTGGTCCCGATGGTTGTCGAACAGACGAGCCGCGGCGAGCGGGCCTATGACATCTACTCCCGGATGCTGAAGGAACGGATCATTTTCCTTGCAGGCCCGGTACATGACGGCATGTCCAGCCTGATCTGCGCCCAGTTGCTGTTCCTTGAAGCGGAGAATCCGTCCAAGGAAATCTCGATGTACATCAACAGCCCCGGCGGCGTCGTTACCTCTGGTTTGTCGATCTATGACACAATGCAGTACATCCGGCCCAAGGTTTCCACTCTGGTCATCGGGCAGGCAGCCTCGATGGGATCGCTTTTGTTGCAGGCGGGCGAAAAGGGCATGCGGTTCAGCCTGCCGAACAGCCGCGTCATGGTTCACCAGCCATCCGGCGGATATCAAGGTCAGGCGACCGACATCATGATTCACGCGCGTGAGACAGAAAAACTCAAGCGCCGCCTCAATGAAATTTACGTAAAGCACACCGGTAACACCTATGAGGCGGTGGAAGCGGCGCTGGAGCGGGATAACTTCATGTCGGCGGATGACGCCAAGGCCTGGGGCCTGATTGACGAGATTCTGGAAAGCCGTGGCAAAATGGATGACACCGCGAAATAGTGTGCGGCCTCCCGGCCGGGACCCGGGGGGCAATTTGACATTGTGGAGGCGCGGGCCTTGGCCTAAACTTCCTTCAGGCGGATGCAGAGGTAGATAATGGCGACGAACTCGGGCAGCGACAGCAAGAATACGCTCTATTGTTCCTTCTGCGGCAAAAGCCAGCATGAGGTGCGCAAGCTGATCGCCGGGCCGACCGTATTTATTTGTGATGAATGCGTCGAGCTGTGCATGGACATCATCCGCGAAGAAACCAAGACCACTGGCCTGAAGGCGACGGATGGCGTGCCCATCCCGCGCGACATCTGCAAAGTGCTGGATGACTATGTGATAGGCCAGATCCATGCCAAGCGCGTGTTGTCGGTGGCGGTGCATAACCATTACAAACGGCTGAATCATGCCAGCAAAACCGACGTGGAACTGTCGAAGTCGAACATCCTGCTGATTGGACCGACCGGTTGCGGCAAGACCCTGCTGGCGCAGACTTTGGCGCGGATTCTGGACGTGCCATTCACGATGGCCGATGCGACAACGTTGACCGAGGCCGGCTATGTCGGGGAAGACGTTGAAAACATTATCCTCAAGCTTTTGCAGGCGTCCGAATACAACGTCGAGCGTGCACAGCGTGGCATCGTGTACATCGACGAGGTCGACAAGATTACCCGCAAGTCGGATAACCCTTCGATCACCCGCGACGTTTCGGGTGAAGGCGTCCAACAGGCCTTGCTGAAGATCATGGAGGGTACGGTTGCCAGCGTTCCGCCGCAAGGTGGGCGCAAGCATCCGCAGCAGGAATTCCTGCAGGTGGACACAACCAACATTCTGTTCATTTGCGGTGGTGCTTTTGCTGGCCTTGAAAAAATCATCGCTATGCGTGGCAAGGGGTCGGCAATCGGCTTTGGTGCAGACGTCAAAGATCCCGACTCGCGCGGGGCGGGCGAGCTGTTTGGTGAGTTGGAGCCGGAAGACCTCCTTAAATTCGGGCTGATTCCGGAATTCGTCGGCCGTCTGCCAGTTATCGCCACGCTGACCGATCTGGATGAAGATGCGCTGGTGACGATCCTGACCGAACCGAAAAACGCTTTGGTCAAGCAATACCAGCGCCTTTTCGAGATTGAGGGTGTCAAACTGACCTTCACCACCGACGCGCTGACCGCGATTGCCAAACGCGCCATCAAACGCAAAACTGGTGCGCGGGGGCTGCGGTCGATCATGGAAGATATCCTTTTGGACAGCATGTTCGAACTGCCCGGTCTGGATGATGTCGCCGAAGTTGTGGTCAACGAAGAGGCGGTCAACAGCCCGACTGCAAAACCTCTGATGGTCCATGTCGAAGCCAAAGAAAAGAAACCCGCCAGCGTGGGCTGATCGGTTTGAAATAACCCGAAAGCTGCAGCTGTAACGCTGCGGCTTTTTTCGTGTGGCGCATTCAATAGCCCGCTGTGCACCGATGCCGCCGCGAGGCGTCCACCCCCACCGCTTATCCTGTCAGCTCGTAAAATCCTATCTTATTCTGCAGCGGACAGGCAATTGGCGCCGGTTCAGTGCACTGAATCTGTTAAGAAAAACCGCGGACACCATCACTGATCTTGAATCCGGGATCGACACGATCTCGCTGCAAGGATCTGCGTTTGACATCCGACTTCCTTGGCAGGCACCATGAAAACAGCGCAATTCGGAGTGGTCTGGACTACCCTGACCGGCCAAGATCTGGTGCTTTGTGCCCCCACAACCGGCGACATTTTCAAAATGGATATTGCCGTTTTCGCCCATGCCCCAACCGGCATAAAGCAGAGCCTTGATGACGTTGAATGGTTCGGCGGCAAGTTCGCCGCGCTGGACCGCAACCCCTAGACCCTCGCCGGCTTTTCCGCCATACCATGCCAAACCCCTGCCGGAGGCCTTGCCATGAAGTTCCTGATCCGCATGCTGACATGGTGGAACAGCCAGACGCTTGGCACGCAGATTTTCACGGCCCGCAAAGGCCAGCGGGTGGGCGAGGATACGCAGGGCAACATCTATTATCAGACTGCCGATGCGAAGAAACGTTGGGTGATCTATAATGGCGAGATCGAGGCTTCTCGCGTGTCGCCTGACTGGCACGGCTGGCTGCATTTCACCTGGGATCAGCCGCCGACCAAAGCGGCGCTGATCCACAAAGCGTGGGAATTGCCGCATCTGGAAAACATGACCGGCACGGATGCTGCCTATGTCCCCCCCGGTTCGATCCGTAAGGCCGTTCCAGTGGCGCGAACCGATTATGAGGCTTGGGCACCTGAATAATGGCTGAGAACCGTCTGGAAATCGCAACTGGCGCTGTGGTCTTGGCCGCAGCTATTGCCTTTTTTGCCTTTGCCAGTCATTCTTCGGGTCTGGCCGGGGCGACGGGGACCTATCCGCTCAAAGCCTCGTTCCGATCGATCGAGGGGGTTTCGCCCGGGTCGGATGTCAAGCTGGCAGGAGTCAAGGTTGGCACGATCGGGGCGATGACCCTGAATCCCAAGACTTACATGGCCGATGTGGTGGTTGATCTGGACAAGTCGATACTGCTGCCGACCGACAGTGCCATTCTGATTTCCTCGGAAGGGTTGCTGGGCGGCAATTATGTCGAGATTGTCCCGGGTGGCGCACCAGACAATCTGGCGCCGGGAGACGAGATTGAAGATACCCAAGGTGCCGTGTCGCTGGTGTCGCTGCTGCTGAAGTTTGTAGGCTCCAAGGCCGATCCGGCACCCGCCCCGCCTGCACCATGAAAATACTGGCTCTGGCTCTGAGTTTGACCGCAAGTGCGCTGTACGCCGCCGATGTACAGGAGGCAACTGGCGCACAGCTGCGCATGCTGGACAAACTCTCGGGCATTGTGTCGGACTATGATTTGGCGGTGGGGCAGTCGCAAGCCGAAGGCCGGCTTTCGGTCCGGCTGGATGATTGCCGCTACCCCGCCGATCTGCCCAGCGGCGAGGCCTATGCGCACCTTACCATCACTGATTCCCAGCAGAAAACGCCCGTATTCAATGGCTGGATGATTGCCTCGTCCCCCGGCCTGTCGGCGTTGGACCACCCGCGCTATGACGTCTGGGTGCTGCGGTGCGATGTTCCAAAATCTGCAGGGCCTGTCGTTGATCCGGCGGTGGATCCGAATGCAACGGCACCTGCGGACGGTTCTGGCGGATAACCGCGCGGATTGAACTCCGCCTCTGCCGCAAGTGCACTACGCAAGCGCTGGTGATACAACTGCCTCGGGATTTCCACGGCGCCAAGGCTGGCCAGATGCGGCGTCAGGAACTGGGTGTCGAACAATTGGAACCCGCCCGCCCGCAAGCGATGCATCAGATATGCCAGTGCCAGTTTTGAGCCATCAGTGGCGCGGGAAAACATGCTTTCGCCAAAGAACGCCGCCCCGCGAACGACGCCATAAACGCCGCCAATCAGCGCATCACCGTCCCAGACCTCCAGCGAATGAGCAAATCCCTGAACATGTAATGCCCCGTAAAGTTCTGAGATTTCGCTATTGATCCAGGTTTCGGACCGGTCCGCACAAGCGGCAACTACGCTTGCGAAATTTCGGTCTACCGTCACGGCAACATCCACACGCAAGATGCGCCGCCGCAGGCTTCGCGAGATGTGAAAGTTGTCCAGCGGGAAAATACCACGACGTTTGGGGTCAATCCAGTGAATCACCGGGTTGTCTCGGTGTTCCGCCATCGGAAACACGCCCTGCCCATAGGCGGCCAGCAGGATTTCCGGGGTCATTTTCATGGCCAAGGGATGCTCGTCCCGCCTTCGCGGGCAAGCTTCGCCGTTAAGACAAACACCTCAAATGACGGGGACTTCGTCACGCGCCGAAGGTGGCCGCCAACCATTTTTCCAGCCAATGAATGTTGTAATCTCCGCTCTGGATATCCGGTTCTGCCAAAAGCAGATCGAAAAGTGGAATTGTTGTTTCTATTCCGTCGATGATCAACTCGCCCAAAGCCCGCTTCAGGCGAGCCAGAGCTTCGGGACGGTCGCGACCATGCACGATCAGCTTGCCGATCAGGCTGTCGTAATAGGGCGGAATCGAATAACCGCCGTAAAGGGCGCTGTCCATCCGCACGCCCAAGCCGCCGGGCGAGTGGAATACTTTGACCTTGCCAGGACGCGGGGCAAAATCCGGAAGCCGCTCGGCATTGATCCGAACTTCTATACAGTGACCGTTGATCACCAGGTCATCTTGCGCAAAGGACATCGGCAGACCCGACGCCACGCGGATTTGTTCGCGGACCAGATCGACGCCAAAAATGCCTTCTGTCACAGGGTGTTCGACTTGCAGGCGGGTGTTCATTTCGATGAAGAAGAACTCGCCGTTTTCATACAGGAATTCGATGGTACCCGCGCCGATGTATTTGATCTTGCACATCGCGTCAGCGCAGATTTTGCCGATCTTCTCGCGCAGGGCGGGAGTAATGACCGGGCCGGGGGCTTCCTCGAAGACTTTCTGATGGCGGCGTTGCAGGCTACAATCGCGTTCACCCAGATGCACCGCGTTGCCCTTGCCGTCGCCAAACACCTGAATTTCGATATGGCGGGGGGTTTGCAGGTATTTTTCGATATAGACTTCGTCGTTGCCGAAGGCAGCTTTGCTTTCTGACCGCGCAGTGCGGAAGGCAATCTCAAGTTCTTCGGGCGTGGTGGCGACTTTCATGCCGCGCCCGCCGCCACCTGCCGTGGCCTTGATGATCACAGGAAACCCGATTTTCGCCGCTACGCCGATGGCGGATTCGTAATCGGGCACCCCACCGTCAGAACCGGGTACGACAGGAATCCCCAGTGCTTTTGCAGTTTCCTTGGCGGTGATCTTGTCACCCATGATGCGGATATGTTCAGCAGAGGGACCGATGAAAGTGATGTCGTGATCTTCAAGCGCCTGCGCGAAGGCAGCGTTTTCCGACAAAAATCCATATCCAGGATGCACGGCCTGCGCTCCGGTGATCTCGCAGGCAGAGATGATCGCGGCTTTGGACAGATAGCTCAGGGTCGAAGATGCTGGGCCGATGCAGACGGATTCGTCAGCCATGCGCACGTGCATCGCATCAGCGTCGGCGGTGGAATGAACCGCCACGGATTTGATGCCCATTTCGCGACAGGCGCGGATGACCCGCAAGGCTATCTCGCCCCGGTTAGCGATCAGGATTTTGTCGAAGATCGGTTGGGGTGCCACTTGGGGTGCCATTTTATCTCGAGTCAAAATAGCCTCACTCGATGATCAGCAAAGGTGCGCCGTATTCTACCGCATTTCCGTCAGAAACGAGGATGCGCTTTACCGTCCCGGCACGTGGCGCGGGAATGTGGTTCATGGTCTTCATCGCCTCGATAATCAGCACGGTCTGACCTTCGGTCACCCTGGCGCCTACGGTTACAAAGGCGGCAGCACCCGGCTCTGCCGAAAGGTAGATAGTGCCCACCATCGGCGAAGTAACTGCCCCCGGATGCTGCGCCGGATCCTCGACGGGGGCGGACGCTGCGACGGCAGCAGTTGCAGTTGGGGCAGGGGCATATTGCATTGCCGGTGCGGGGCCAGCCATCTGGACCACAGTGTTCTGCTTGACGACGCGTACTTCCAAGCTGTCGTTGTCGGCATATTCACGCTTCACTGACAGTTCGGTCAGCGCATTGCTGTTCAGCAGTTCTGCCAAAGCCGCGATGAATTTCACATCCGCATCGGGGGAATTTTTGCTCATGCCGTCCTCTGTTGGCTCGTTCATTTGCAGGCCGGGCTGGCCGGGCCTGGCACATTATTTCTACCCATATACGCGACGACCGCTTCAAGGAAAAGCATCCTTATGGGGAAGGCGGCGCAGAGCGTCAGATTCTTCAGATTTACATAATTTACCATTTGATAAAAAATGAAACCCGTGTCAGCGTTTGAAAATCGCGCCAAGGGAGATCCAGCCCATGTCCAATTCCTCTCAGACCCCCGGTATCGTTGCCTATCGACTGCCCGCTGCGGCGGTGGCAGAAAATTTCGCACATTATTCCCCGGCGCTGGACCGACACGAGGCGCGGGTTGCGGCAGATCGCTGCTATTTCTGCCATGATGCGCCCTGCGTTACTTCTTGTCCAACCAGCATCGACATACCGCTTTTCATCCGCCAGATCGCCACTGGCACCCCGGATGCTGCGGCAAAAACGATCTTTGCACAAAATATTTTGGGCGGTATGTGCGCCCGCGTCTGCCCGACCGAAACGTTGTGTGAAGAGGCATGCGTCCGCGAGGCGGCCGAGGGCAAGCCGGTGGAAATTGGCAGTCTGCAGCGCTTTGCCACCGATACGCTGATGGGCAAGGGCGTGCACCCGTTTGCCCGCGCGGCTTTGACCGGAAAAAAGGTGGCTGTTGTCGGCGCCGGACCCGCCGGTCTGGCCTGTGCGCACCGCTTGGCGCTCTTGGGACATGATGTTGTAGTGATGGAGCGGCGCCTGAAGGCAGGCGGACTGAATGAGTTTGGCATTGCTGCCTATAAGGCCACGGATGATTTCGCTGCGCGCGAGGTGGAATGGCTGCTCAAGATCGGCGGAATCACGATCGAGACTGGCTTCGAGTTGGGCCGCGACTTCACCATGTCCAGCCTGGAGGCACAGTATGATGCGGTGTTTCTGGGCATCGGCCTGGCCGGGGTGAATACCTTGCGCCTGCCCGGAGAAGACCTGAGCGGTGTCCGCAACGCCGTCGACTTTATTGCCGAGTTGCGGCAAGCCGAGGACAAGTCGGTATTGCCCGTTGGCCGCGATGTCGTAGTGATCGGCGGCGGGATGACAGCGGTGGACGCTGCCGTGCAGTCAAAGCTGCTTGGGGCGCAGAACGTCACGATGGTGTATCGCAGGGCCAAAGACATGATGAGCGCCAGTGTCTATGAACAGGAACACGCAACTTCCGCCGGGGTTACGATCCTGTACGGGGCAATGCCGCGCCGGATCATCGGTCAACTGGCGGTTGAGGCCGTAGAATTTGCCTACAGCGACACAGATGTGTTTACGCTCAAGGCCGATCAGGTATTCAAGGCGATCGGCCAGACCCTGACAAGCATGCCGATCGCACCAGACGGGCCAAAGCTGGTCCGGCGATCCGGCAGAGTATGGGCTGGTGGTGATTGTGCGGCAGGCGGCGAAGATCTGACGGTGACTGCGGTTGCCGAGGGGCGCGACGCAGCTGAAGAAATCAACGCGGTGTTGCGGGGGTGAGACGCTCAGCGCAAGCGCTATTTTTGCTTTTGCGCAAGGGCCGAACGGGCCTTCACGCGAACAAATCAACACAGACAATTGAAGGGATGACCTCGTGGCAAACCTGACCTCTGCCTTCATCGGCATCAAATCCCCGAACCCGTTCTGGTTGGCTTCGGCCCCACCGACTGACAAGGAATACAATGTACGCCGCGCATATGAGGCAGGTTGGGGCGGAGTAGTCTGGAAAACGCTCGGGTCCGAAGGCCCGCCAGTCGTCAACGTCAACGGTCCCCGATATGGTGCCATCTGGGGGGCGGATCGGCGGCTCCTGGGCCTCAACAACATCGAACTGATCACCGACCGCCCCTTGGAGGTGAACCTGCGCGAGATCAAGATGGTCAAACGCGACTACAAGGACCGTGCGCTGATCATTTCGTTGATGGTGCCGTGTGACGAGGAGTCTTGGCAGGACATCTTGGCGCGGTTGGAGGATACTGAAGCGGATGGGGTCGAATTGAACTTTGGCTGTCCGCACGGCATGGCGGAACGTGGCATGGGCTCGGCGGTCGGGCAGGTGCCGGAATACATTGAGATGGTGACCCGCTGGGTCAAAAAGCATTCCCGCATGCCCTGCATCGTGAAACTCACGCCCAATATCAGTGACATCCGCAAACCTGCTGCGGCGGCCAAAGCAGGTGGCGCGGATGCGGTCTCGCTGATCAACACAATCAATTCGATCACTGGGGTCGACCTCGACAATTTCGCGCCGTTGCCGACGATTGATGGCAAGGGCACACATGGCGGTTATTGCGGCCCTGCGGTTAAACCCATCGCGCTGAATATGGTAGCCGAGATTGCCCGCGACGCAGACACCCGTGGCCTGCCGATATCCGGCATTGGCGGGATTACCACTTGGCGCGATGCGGCTGAGTTTTTGGCACTTGGTGCAGGCAATGTTCAGGTCTGCACGGCGGCGATGACGTACGGGTTCAAGGTCGTGCAAGAGATGATTTCGGGGCTTTCGGACTATCTGGATGGCCACGACATGGGGCTGTCCGATCTGGTGGGCCGCGCGGTGCCAAATGTGACGGACTGGCAATTCCTGAACCTCAACTATGTCACCAAGGCGAAAATCGACCCTGATGCCTGCATCAAATGCGGCCGGTGTTATGCGGCCTGCGAGGATACATCGCATCAAGCAATTGCAATCAAGCCGGGCCGGGTATTCGAGGTGATGGACGACGAATGCGTCGCCTGCAATCTGTGTGTCGACGTGTGCCCGGTCGAGGATTGCATCACGATGGTCGAGATGCCGCAGGGCGCCGTTGACCCCCGCACCGGGCGCACAGTGGGCGGCTATGCCAATTGGACGACCCATCCCAACAATCCTGGGGTGAAGGCGGCGGAGTAGCGATGCGAAATTGATTGTTCGCGGAAAAATCGGGGTGGGGGTTAAACATTTTTTGTCCGTCTTGGCGACTGACGCGCGGCTTTGCGGCAAACTTTGGCGCTGCCTGGTTGACCTTGGCCGACCGACGACTATCTGATTTTAATGAAATACTCGCTCCTCGACCTTGCTCCCGTCGCTGAGGGCCAGACTGCGGCTGACGCCCTCGCCAACTCCCTTGATCTTGCCCGCCATGCCGAGGCTTGGGGTTATCATCGCTTCTGGCTGGCCGAGCATCACAACATGCCCGGCATTGCCTCGGCGGCCACTGCTGTGGTGATTGGACATGTCGCCGCGGGCACCAAGAACATCCGAGTTGGGGCCGGCGGCATCATGCTTCCCAACCATGCCCCGCTCATCATCGCCGAACAATTTGGCACCCTCGCCACGCTCTACCCAAACCGGATCGATCTGGGCCTTGGTCGTGCGCCCGGCACCGATATGACCACGGCGCGGGCCCTACGACGACATATGGAAGCGTCCGACGAATTTCCAAGCGATGTCTTAGAGTTGCAGCGCTATCTTGATGTGCCCGATCCAGCCAACCGCATCCATGCTTTTCCGGGTGAAGGGACGCAAGTGCCGCTCTGGATCTTGGGGTCCAGCCTATATGGCGCACAATTGGCGGCCTATCTGGGGCTGCCCTATGCGTTTGCCAGCCATTTTGCACCCGCCCAATTGGAAGAAGCGGTGCACACCTATCGCACCACTTTCCGACCCTCAGCCAAGCGCGATGCCCCCTATTTCATGCTGGCCGCCGGCGTGTCCGCGGCGGATACCGACGCTCGGGCTGACTTTTTGCGCAGTTCGCAAGTCCTTGCCTTTGCCCGCCTGCGTGCCGGGCAACCCGGCAAACTGCCGCCACCTCAAACAGACCTTTCAGAAGTGCCGTCGCAAATGCGGGCCGAAGTGGACTTTGCTTTGTCCTGCGCCGCCGTTGGCTCGCCGGCCACAGTCAAGGCCCAACTGGCCGCGTTGATTTCCCGGCACCAGCCCGACGAGGTCCTTCTGACTGGCATGATCTACGATCATCAGGCACGGTTGACATCATTCCAGATCGCGGCAGAGGCGATACGCGACCTTGGCTAAATCTAGCCCAGCCGCGGCGGGCGCCGTTACGACCGACTCGATTTACGGGCTACACCGGTAATGGTTCGGCTCGCCTGCAACCACGGACCGCCAGAATGGCCGACCTCATCGAGTAGAACGCGGTCGGGGCGCTTGCGCCGACCGGTCCCACGGCCGGCGAAGGTGTGGAAATTCGACAAGTTCACTGTCGTTGAAGTCTTGATCCCCTGAATCAGTGTGAACAACCGGTTAACGAAAATTCCTAATACATTGAAATATAACAAAAATAAGAAGTGTCCACATGTGGACACTTCTTAAATCGCCATCTGCTGCCCCATTTCGACCACCCGGTTAGATGGCAGACAATAGAACTGAGTGGCGTCGGCGGCGGATTTTGACAGGGCAATGAAAATCCGCTCTTGCCAGAACGGAAGACCTTGATGGCGCGCAGACCGGAAAGAGCGGCGGTTCAGGAAGAATGATGTCGTCATAATATCGAACTTCTCGCCGCGCTTGCGGGCCAAAGACAAAGCCCGCGGCACGTTCGGGGTTTCCATGTAGCCAAAGTTCAGAATGACACGAAGGAAGTTTTCGGAAAGCCGCTCTAACGAAATCCGGTTGGCATCTGTCACGGTAGGCGTGGGGGCAACCGCAACGGTTACGATGAAATTCTGACTGTGCAGCACTCGGTTGTGCTTGAGGTTGTGCAGCAGAGCCGAAGGAGCAATGGACGGGTCTTGCGTCAGGAAAACTGCTGTTCCGGGCACTGCGATGGGCTGCGATTTGGTCAACATTGCGATCAGCTTGGTCAATGATATTGCCGAATCTGCCGCCTTCTGCTTGACATGCGCCGATCCGCGCACCCACGACCAGACCAGCAAACACATGGTCGACGCGATCAACGCCGGTACATAGCCGCCATCAATCAGCTTGGTTAGGTTGGCGCTAAGGAACATCAGTTCAACCGTCAAAATAGGTGCAATGACCGCGACCACCACCGGCAGCGGCCATCTCCAAGCACGAGACAACAGCACAAAGGATAGGATCGAGGTGATCACCATATCGCCCGTCACCGCAATTCCGTAAGCCGAAGCGAGGCTTGTCGAAGAGCCGAACGCGACCACCAGACAGATCACCCCAGTCATCAAGATCATGTTGACCCGAGGCATGTAGATTTGGCCGTGCTGGGTTTCCGAGGTGTGCCGGATTTCCATCCGCGGCAAAAGCCCCATCTGCACCGCCTGCTGCATCATCGAGAAAGCCCCGGAGATTACCGCTTGGCTTGCGATAACGGTTGCTGCAGTAGCCAAGACGACCAACGGCAGCAGCGCCCATGTCGGCGCCATCAGAAAGAACGGGTCTACCGCCGCCTCGGGGTGGGTCAAGACAAACGCGCCTTGGCCGAGGTAGCTGAGCGCAAGCGACGGGAATACCAGAATGCCCCATGCAATGCGGATTGGGCGGCGCCCAAAATGGCCCATATCTGCATACAGGGCCTCGCCCCCGGTGACTGCCAAAAAGACCGAACCGAGCACGACGAACGAGCCAAAACCATGGTTTGTCAGAAAACGCAATGCATGCACCGGATTTAACGCCGCGAGAATCGCGGTGTCGTCCCCCAGATGCCGGAGGCCAAGGACGGCCATAACTATGAACCACAACACCATGATCGGACCGAACAGGATCGCAACTCGCTCGGTCCCTTGCGCTTGGAACAAGAAAAGACCCAAGATTATGGCCAGAGTTACCAGCACGACGTAGGGTTGAAAGCTTGGGGCGACAAGCGCCATGCCTTCCACCGCTGACAGTACTGACATGGCGGGGGTGATCATCGCATCGCCAAAGAAAAGTGAAATGCCGACAACACCGATCGCCAACAACCATCCTGGCCGTTTCTTCAGCGCCTGTTGTACCAGTGCTACCAGCGACAGAGTGCCACCTTCGCCCCGGTTGTCGGCCCGCATCACGAGCGCGACGTATTTCACCGTCACAATCAGAACAAGCGTCCACAAAAGAAGTGAGACAACGCCAATCACCTCTTCCGCCTGCAATCCGTCGCGGGAGGCGGCATGGAGCGATTCTCGCAATGCATAAAGCGGCGAGGTACCGATGTCTCCATAGACAACTCCAATACAACCGAGCACCAACTTCCACAGGTTCTGCGGGGGAGCGGGCGTAGGATGAGCATACGGAATTGCTGTGGTCTCGGCCAATGGCGTGGCCGTGTCGCCGGGGATGTTGTCTTCGTGCATGACCTTCGGCCGTGGACCAGTCTGGCGTGCTCACTACACTGGCAGGGTCAGAACGTCCAGCGAAGGTTCTGCCATAAGATCATGGCGGGGTCAGCAGGCGGCGGAACAAAAGATCGAGATATTCCCCGGCCTCCGCAAAGGGATCATGAGTTTTGCCCAGAACCGCACGGACTTGGACGTCGAAATCGGCGTAGTGCTGTGTGAGCGCCCAAATCGAGAAGATCAGATGGACGGGGGGCATCTGCGCGATCCGACCCTCGGCCATCCAGCGGCGCAGGATCATAGATTTCTCTTCAACCAGCGTTTTCAGCGGCCCCTCAATCTCGGTCAGCATCCGCGGTGCGCCTTGCAGGATCTCGTTCGCAAACAGGCGGCTTTCGCGTGGGTAGTCTCGGGCCAGTTCGACTTTTCGATGGACATAGGCGAGAATTTCTTCGACCGGCTCGCCCTTGGGATTTATATGGCGCAGCGGGTCAAGCCAGGTTTGCATAAGCTGCGCCAAAAGGGCGAGGTAGACCGCATCTTTGGACGGAAAGTAATACAGCAGATTCGGCTTGGACAATCCCGCAACTTCAGCGATCTGGTCGAGGGTGGCTCCACGGAAGCCGTGTTGGGAAAACACGTCCAGCCCAGCCTCGAGGATGGCCTTAGAGTTGCGTTCCTGGATACGGGTGCGGGGTTTGAGCACGATGACTCCCGGGTTCGGGAGGTTCAGGATGGCGCAAATTTGGGCGGGATGTAAACCGGGATTGGGAGGGATGCCTGCGGTTTTCGCCAGAAAGAGGCGCAGATATCAGGGGAGCGGCGGGTGTCCACATGTGGACACTATAAAAAAGTTATATTTATCAGTATCTTAACGTTTTTCATTAATGATTCGTTAGACAGGATTAGGTTAATTTGGATCGTATTGCAGACGCGATTGCCTTTCATGAAACGCCCAGCATAAATTTGCTTGTCGTAAGAAGAGTAACACGTAGACTCTGGCTTTGTGACCCATCGAAAGCCATCCCAATGCGCCCGACCTGCACAGCCGCCACGATGATCGACGATGACCGGGTGCGTGTGACCCGTTTTGATTTTGTGCCTGGAGCAGAGACTGGGTGGCACAAGCATGGCTATGACTATGTGATCACCGCCGTCAGCGATTGCCCGATGCTGATTGAAGAGATGGGTGGCGGCGAGCGGCGGGTTTTGGTCGCAGCGGGAACAGCTTATCGTCGGCTAGAGGGGGTAGAACACAACGTCATTAACGCAGGTATCGTCCCGATGTGTTTTGTCGAGGTCGAACTAAAACAGAGCAGGGGTTGAAAAGCTGCATTTCCTCTACTGCCGGATGAAGCGCAGTGTTGGCTCTGGTGTCGCCAGCAGAAGTTGCGCAAACAGGCCTTTGGCGGGGACCGTGCTGTCGCGCAAGGCGCAGGCATCATCCACGAAACGGACAATGGCATTGGTCTTCAGTGAAGTTTTCAACGCAGCACAATCCAGCGGGCTGACCAATAGTTCGGCTCCGTCCCAAGTGGCAATGGCATAATCTGCCTCGCCCCGAGCCTCTGCCTGCACTGCATAGTGATCGGCATCGATAGCGACGAATGCGTAAGTGTCGGCGGACGTCAGATCGTCGGGCCGTTCGGGATCTGGAACGAGGTAGTGGTTGCCATCAGGGATTGCGGTGATCTGCGGTTCGTCCGAGTCGACCCAAGTGCCGTTTTTGCGTTCAAAGACTGACAGCGTCAGTTTTTTGCTGCCCAGAAGCGGCGTGGCATCGGCATCATCAAAGATCGGTTTGGTCGCGTGCAAAACGCAGGCAGACAGTGCCAATGCTATGCCGCAGAGAAAAACTGATCGCATGGGAGCCTCCAAAATTGCGGACAGGATGACAGCGGCACGCTCCGGGTGCAACAGTCAGGTCAACCGGGTCATAAGTTCCATGATCCCAGCGACCACCAAGGCGTGGTCCTCTTGCTCAGGCAGGCCGGAAATCGTGGCAATGGCAACCATTCCGGTACCAGTGATACAGATCGGCACCGCGCCGCCGCTGAGGGCATAATCGGCCTCGGTAAGGCCATCGGTCTGCAGAGTACGCTTCCGTTCGGCGTAGCGCAGCGTGACGTACATCGAGGCTGCGCCGTGCATCAGCGCAGTGTTCCCCTTGCGCCGCGCCCAGTTGTCATTGTTGGCCCGCGATCCGGGCAGGGCGGCATGAAAGAATGTGCGGTGCGCGTTGCGGATGTTGATGACCACCGGTTTGCCTTTGGCGAGTTCGAGCAAGATCAGGCCCAGTCGCAGGGCGGTCTCCTCGTCAAAGCGTGACAGGACCAGGCGGGTGGCTTCGGCTTCTAGCGACTGGATGTCCATTTGGTCCTGACGTTGATCATAGGGTTGGAAAATCGCCAATCGTTCATAAGGGGGGGGTGATGGCAACGCGCATTGTGGTGGTGACACAGCAACTGTCGACTTTTGTCGATGGGATTGTCAATTCAGGCCGATTCCACAGTAGGTGAGGCGTCGCGGGTGGGGCTACGATGCTGGAGTGCAACGCGGCGGTCTGGACAAAGCCAAGGCCGGGGAACGGTGGGGAGGGCGCAATCGGTGCTGCGCCCAACGTTCGGCAAGGTTGTCAGACGAAATCCCATGTTGGACGCTGGGACAATTCGTTCGTGCACAGATGGTTAACTAGGCAAACGATCTTGCAAGTCGCTGTCCTGAAGTCGCGTGTCTAAACTCAGAGTCAAAAGTGTTGTGCACGACACTGCGATTTAAGTCTGCGTGGTTGCCTAGTAGGAGAGCAGGTGGACGTCTGACCGTCTGGTCACATCGGCGATTCGCTCCTCACAGGTTTTGGTCTTTGATTTGCCGCTTGATTTCAAGGCATCTTAGCGTTCGAGGCATTGGCGGCACGGGCCCCTTGGTTTTTGCCCGGCAGATTCAAGTTGACCGCGGGGTGTGGGGCTGTAGCCTTTCGTTTGACCATATGGTCAGGAAACGAGTCGCGGCAAGGGGCTACAAGACCCTAAGCCTGGGAGGTTTGCATGGCTGTTGGCGAGAATATCCGCATCAATCCGGCTCGGCTATGGGATTCGCTGATGGCGATGGCCCAGATCGGGCCGGGGATTGCCGGGGGGAATAACCGCCAGACCTTGACCGATGCGGATGGCGAGGGGCGGCATCTGTTTGCGCGGTGGTGTGACGCGGCGGGCCTGACGATGGGCGTCGATACAATGGGGAACATGTTTGCGACCAGGGCGGGGACCGAGGATCTGGCCCCGGTCTATATGGGCTCGCATCTGGATACCCAGCCGACGGGGGGGAAATATGACGGCGTGCTGGGGGTTCTGGGCGCGCTGGAGGTGGTGCGGACGATGAACGACCTCGGGATCAGGACGCGGCATCCGATCGTGGTGACGAACTGGACCAACGAGGAAGGGGCGCGGTTTGCGCCGGCGATGCTGGCGTCGGGGGTGTTCGCGGGGATTCACACCGAGGATTATGCCAAGGCGCGTCTGGACCCGGAGGGCTTGCGGTTTGGCGACGAACTGGCGCGGATCGGCTGGGTCGGGGACGAGGTGGTGGGGGCGCGGAAAATCCACGCGATGTTTGAGTTGCACATCGAGCAGGGTCCGATCCTTGAGGCAGAGGGGCGTGAGATTGGCGTTGTGACCCACGGGCAGGGGCTGTGGTGGCTGGAGATCACGCTGACGGGCAAGGACGCGCATACCGGGTCAACCCCGATGGCCATGCGGGTCAATGCGGGGCTGGGCATGGCGCGGATCACCGAGCGGGTGCATCAGATAGCCATGTCGCATCAGCCCGGTGCGGTGGGGGCGGTGGGGCAGGTCAAGGTTTTTCCCAATTCGCGCAATGTGATACCGGGTCGGGTGGTGTTCACGGTCGATATCCGCTCCCCCGAACAGGGCAAGCTGGACCTCATGCGCGGCGAGGTGGAGCGGGCGGCGCATGCGGTGGCGGCGGAGTTGGGGCTGGGGTGTTCTATCGAGCCGGTCGGGCATTTTGATCCGGTGACGTTTGATCCGGGGCTGGTGGGGGTGGTGCGGTCTGCGGCGGAACGGTTGGGCTATTCGCATATGGATATCGTGTCAGGTGCCGGGCATGATGCCTGCTGGATCAACCGGGTGGCACCCACGGTGATGGTGATGTGCCCGTGTGTTGGGGGCCTGAGCCACAACGAGGCCGAGGAGATTTCCCCGGAATGGGCGGCGGCAGGGACGGATGTGCTGCTGCACGCGGTGCTGGAAGTGGCGGGGGTGGTGGGGTGAGGCCGAGGCCGGGGGTCAGCCCCCGGACCCCTGAGATATTTTGGACCAATGAAATGCGAGGGACGGAGAGGGGTTCTGTGATGATCGTCGGCGGGAAAATGGTCCCGGAGGACATGCTATATGAGAAGTTCTCTCTGGGATATGAAGCGCATGGTGGCAATGAGCCGCGAAGCATTTGCAGAGCATTGCGTTGCGTGGCCCGCGACTGGACGGAGGGGCGAGACAAATTCGTCGAATGCGCCAGACGCCATGGCCTCAATCCCGAAAACGCACGGATAGAGTGGTACAATGGGCGAAAGAGCCCAAAGGACACAGGGGAAAAGTCGATATGACCACCATCATCAAGAACGGAACCATCGTCACCGCCGACCTGACCTACAAGGCTGATGTCCGCATCGAAGGCGGTATCATCACCGAGATGGGTCCGAACCTGTCTGGCGGCAGCGAACTTGACGCCACGGGCTGCTATGTCATGCCCGGCGGGATTGATCCGCATACGCATCTGGAGATGCCCTTCATGGGCACCTATTCGGCGGATGACTTCGAATCCGGGACGCGGGCGGCGCTGTCGGGTGGCACCACGATGCTCGTCGATTTCGTGCTGCCGGGGCAGGGGCAGGGGCTGATGGATGCGGCGCAGATGTGGCACAACAAGTCGGGGCGGGCGTCCTGCGACTATAGTTATCACATGGCGATCACCTGGTGGGGGCAGAAGGTTTGGGAGGATATGGAGGCTTCGGTCAAGGCCGGCATGACCAGCTTCAAGCATTTCATGGCCTACAAGGGCGCGTTGATGGTCAACGACGATGAAATGTATCAATCTTTCAAACGGGTTGGCGACCTGGGTGGCGTGGCGCTGGTCCATGCCGAGAATGGCGATGTCGTAGCGGAACTGACAGCGAAGCTGCTGGCAGAGGGCAATACCGGGCCGGAGGCGCATGCCTACAGCCGCCCGCCGCAGGTCGAGGGCGAGGCGACCAACCGGGCGATCATGATTGCCGACATGGCGGGGGTGCCGCTCTATGTGGTGCATACGTCCTGTGAGGAGGCGCATGAGGCGATAAGACGGGCGCGGATGCAGGGCAAACGGGTGTGGGGCGAGCCGCTGATCCAGCATCTGACGCTGGACGAAAGTGAGTATCAGCATCCCGACTGGGACCATGCAGCGCGGCGCGTAATGTCGCCGCCGTTCCGGGCCAAGGTTCATCAGGAGAGCCTGTGGGCGGGGTTGCAATCGGGGTCGCTGTCCTGTGTGGCGACGGATCATTGTGCCTTCACAACCGCGCAGAAGCGGTTCGGATTGAACGATTTTTCCAAGATCCCGAATGGCACGGGGGGCTTGGAGGACCGGATGCCGATGCTGTGGACGCATGGGGTGGAAACCGGGCGGCTGACGATGAACGAGTTTGTCGCGGTCACATCAACAAACATCGCCAAGATATTGAATTGCTATCCGAAAAAGGGCGCGGTGCTGGTCGGGGCGGATGCCGATCTGGTGGTTCTGGACCCTGCGAAGGAAAAGACCATTCAGGCGACGACCCAGCAGTCGAAGATCGACTACAACGTGTTCGAGGGTAAGCGCGTCAAGGGATTGCCGCGCTTTACGCTGACACGGGGCCATCTGGCGATTGACGACGGCATCGTGAAAACGCGGGAAGGGCATGGGCAGTTCGTGGCGAGGGAGGCGCGGCCGGCGGTCAACCGGGCGTTGTCGGCGTGGAAAGAGTTGACCGCGCCGCGTCCGGTCATGCGGACGGGCATTCCGGCAACGGGGGTTTGATGGAGAACTGGCTGAAAAAGTCGGCGCTGGACAAACGGTTTGTCGACTTGGCTTGCGTCATGAGCCTGCTAGTCTGGATTTGGCTGGCGATGACCCTTTTTGTGCTGCCCTTCATTTTCTGGAAGTTAGTCGTTCTATGTCAAGCGCTTGCGCTGCCGTTCGCGATACTGGGCTGGGCGGCAGGCTTCCGCGTGGGGCGCCGTATGGGGTTTCGGCCGCGCTGGGCGGCGCTGGTCGCGGGATGGTCGGGGTTGATGTCGGCCGAACTTGGGCTGGCTTTGGTGCTGATGCCGTGGCTTGGCTCAGGGGGGCTGATGCCGGGGATCTGGGCGTTTCCGGCACTTGCCGTTCTGGTAACTGTCGGAGTTATTTGGCTTTATCGGCCGAAGCCTTGGCCTGGAATTCTAGCGAATTTGGACGGGACGGGAGCATGAAGGATACCATTGGCCTTTCCGGTCCCATCATCGAGGCGCGCGGGGTCAATCTGGTTTTTGAGACTTCTGACGGGCCGGTGCAGGCTTTGAAGGATGTTTCACTGTCGGTATCCAAGGGGGAGTTTGTTTCGTTTATTGGGCCAAGTGGTTGTGGGAAAACGACTTTTCTGCGGGCGATTGCAGCTTTGGAGACGCCGACTTCGGGCGTTCTGGCCGTTAACGGGATGGGGGCGGAGGAGGCGCGGAAAAGCCGGGCTTATGGCTATGTCTTTCAGGCGGCGGGGCTGTATCCGTGGCGGACGATTGCGGGGAATGTGTCGTTACCGCTTGAAATCATGGGATTTTCCAAGGCGGAGCAGGCAGCCCGTGTGGAGCGGGTGCTGGAGCTGGTGGAGTTGAAGGGATTTGGGCGGAAGTTTCCGTGGCAGTTGTCTGGCGGCATGCAGCAGCGGGCGTCGATTGCGCGGGCGTTGGCGTTTGATGCGGACATTTTGCTGATGGACGAGCCCTTTGGCGCACTGGATGAGATCGTGCGGGACAGGCTGAATGAAGAAGTGCTAAGGCTCTGGAATCGCACGGGAAAAACGATCTGTTTTGTGACTCATTCGATACCGGAGGCGGTGTATTTGTCGACCAAGATCGTGGTTATGAGCCCGCGTCCGGGGCGGATTACCGATGTGATTGACAGTCCGCTGCCGCGGGAGCGCCCCCTGGATATTCGCGACAGCCGGGAATTTATCGAAATTGCGCACCGGGTGCGGGAAGGGCTGCGGGCGGGGCATGCGGATGCGTAAAATAGTGGTCTTGAACGCGTCTTGCTTGCGTCTTCTTTGCGTGAAGACAGGACAGCGGATATGACCGCGATGGTTTTTCGGGACCAAGGGGCAGCGCCCCACCCCAACCTTCCCCTTGACGGGAAAGGAGTGGCCCCTTGGCTGGCGTCGGTCGCGGCTGGCGCAGAGGTGGCGACATGAACGCGGTGGTGCTGGCGTATCTGGTGGGATCGACGGTGGTGTTCATGGCGGCGAATGCGACATTGAAGACCTATGCGGCGAGCGGCGGGACGTGGGTTCTGGCGGGTGCGCTGGCGCTGTTCTGCGTCGGCAACTTTCTGATGGTGCGGGTGATGCGGGAGAACGGGCTGGGGCTGGCGATCGCATTGTCGCTGATCTTTCAGCTGATCGCGATCACGGCGATGGCGATGGTGGTGTTTGGCGAGCGGCCAAGCGGGTTGCAGGTGGCGGGGCTGGTGCTGGGGGTGGTTGCGGTGACGATGATCATTTGGCCGCAGGGCGGGGCGACGTGATGAGGCGTTGCCCTTGGCTGGCGTTGGAGTGGGGGTTTCACACCCCCACACCCCGGTGGGATATTTATGGACGGATGAATTGGGGTAGGGCAGGTGCGTAGCTTCTTTCCTATTTTGGCGGTTTTGGCGGTGATTATAGCACTGTGGTATGCCGGGTCGGTCTGGCTTAACGCCCAGTGGGTTTATGATCAGGCGGGGCGGGCGGGGGAGACGGTTTCGTTTTCGCAGGTGGTGCCGCGGACGATGAATCAGGATCGCCCGGTATTACCGACACCGCATCAGGTGTTTTGGGAATTGGGCAAGTCGACATTGGGAATGGCGCCGAGTTCTAAAAAGTCGCTGATCTATCATGGTTGGGTGACGATTTCGGCGACGCTGCTCGGGTTTGCGATTGGCACGGCATTCGGGATTTTGCTGGCGGTCGGGATCATTCACAATCGGGCGATGGATTTGTCGGTGATGCCCTGGGCGATTGCCAGTCAGACGATTCCGATTCTGGCGATTGCCCCGATGATCATTGTCGTGCTGTCCTCGGTGGGGGTGCAGGGGTTGGTGCCGAAGTCGATCATCTCGGCATTCCTGAGTTTCTTTCCGGTGCTGGTGGGGATGGTGAAAGGCTTGCGCAGCCCGGATCAGATGCAGCTGGATTTGCTGGCGACCTATAATGCGAGCAGAGGCCAAGCTTTGTGGAAGCTGCGCCTGCCTTCGTCGATGCCCTATCTGTTCGCCTCGCTGAAGGTGGGCATTGCGGCCTCGCTGGTCGGCGCGATTGTGGGCGAGATGCCGACCGGGGCGGTCGCGGGCCTCGGCGCGCGGCTGTTGTCGGGGAGTTATTACGGCCAGACTGTGCAGATCTGGGCCGCGCTGTTCGCGGCGGCGATTGCGGCGGCGGGGCTGGTGATGATCGTGGGCGGGGTGGAGCGGGTCACGTTGCGGCGGATGGGGATGGCGCGATGATCTGGCTGGTGGCCGCACTGGTGGTTTGGGTCGGGGCCTGGGGCGTGAACGTCTGGCTGTCGCATTCGGTGCTGGTCCGGACGCGGCTTGGGCGGTTGCTGGTTCCGGCGATTTTCGGGCTGACCGTGCTGTTTGTCTGGGAGGCGGTGGTGCGCGGCGCGCAGGTGCCGGGGGTGATTTTGCCTGCGCCGTCGGCGATCTGGGAAAAAATTGCCAGCAGTCTGCCGATGTTGTGGGCTGATTTCGCGCAGACTTTCGTGAAGGGCGCGCTGCGGGGGTATTTGATCGGCTGTGGCTCGGCTGTGCTGGTGGCGATTGCGATTGACCGGTCAGTCTTCTTGCAACGGGGCCTGCTGCCGATTGGCAATTTCGTCGCGGCCTTGCCGGTGGTGGGGATCGCCCCGATTCTGGTGATGTGGTTCGGCTTTGACTGGCAGTCGAAGGCGGCGGTCGTGGTGGTGATGGTGTTCTTTCCGGTCTTGGTGAACACGGTGGCGGGGTTGGCGGCGTCAGAGCGGATGCAGCGCGACCTGATGGCGACCTGGGGGGCGAGTTACTGGCAGACGCTGTTCAAGCTGCGCCTGCCTGCCGCGATGCCGTTCCTCTTTAACGGCTTGAAGATTGCGACGACGCTGGCAATGATCGGAGCGATTGTTGCCGAGTTTTTCGGCAGTCCGATCGTGGGGATGGGCTTTCGCATCTCGACCGAGGTGGGCAAGCTGGACCTTGACATGGTCTGGGCCGAGATTGCGGTGGCGGCGCTGGCCGGATCGGCGTTTTATGGCGGGGTGGCGGCGCTGGAGCATTGGGTGACGTTCTGGCACCCTTCGCAACGAACGAGACGTTAAGAAACAACAACAAGGAGGATGCAAGATGAAGAAACTACTGACGGGCGCTTTTGTGGCGGGCATGCTGGCCACCGGCGCACAGGCGGCGGATGATGTGACGCTGCAACTGAAATGGGTCACGCAGGCGCAGTTTGCGGGCTATTACGTGGCGCTGGCCAAGGGGTTTTACACCGACGAGGGCCTGAATGTCACGATCAAGCCCGGCGGGCCGGATATTGCGCCCGAGCAGGTGATCGCCGGGGGCGGGGCGGATGTGATCGTCGACTGGATGCCGGCGGCGCTGGCGGCGCGGGAGAAGGGCTTGCCGCTGGTCAACATCGCCCAGCCGTTCAAGCATGGCGGGCTGGAGCTGACCTGTCTCAAGGAAAGCGGCGTGGCGACGCCGGCTGATTTCAAGGGCAAGACACTGGGCGTCTGGTTTTACGGAAATGAATATCCGTTCTATGGCTGGATGGCGAAGCTGGGCCTGTCGACCGAGGGCGGGGCGGATGGTGTCACGGTTCTGAAACAGGCGTTCAACGTCGATCCGCTGCTGCAAAAGCAGGCGGCGTGCATTTCGGTGATGACCTATAACGAATATGGTCAGGTGCTGGATGCCGGGATCAAGCCGGAAGATCTGGTGACGTTCAACTATCTGGATCAGGGCGCGGGCGTCATGGAGGACGGGTTGTACGCGCTGCAGGACAAGCTGGCTGATCCGGCGTTTGCCGACAAGATGGTCAAGTTTGTGCGCGCGTCGATGAAGGGCTGGAAATATGCCGAGGCCAATGTGGATGAGGCGGCGCAGATCGTGATCGACAATGATGCGTCAGGCGCGCAGACGCTGGAGCATCAGAAATACATGATGAGCGAAGTGGCCAAGCTGACGGCCGGATCGAACGGGGCGCTGGACCCGGCCGATTACAAACAGACAGTGGACACGCTGCTGGCGGCGGTGTCGAAGGAAAACCCGGCGATCACCAAGGCACCGGACGACGGGGCCTTTACCACGGCGATCACCGACAAGGCGCTGCAATAATCCTTGCAGTCGGAAAAAGGGCGCGTCCGGGCAACCGGGCGCGCTTTTTGCTGCCGCGCTTAAGGCTTTGCTAACCGGTTGCGCCGCAGGTTGGGCGGGTCAGAAGGCAGGGGTTCGGCATGGTGGTCGCGGGTCAAGGTATCATCCGGCGCAAGGTGGCGGCGGCCAGGGCTGAGGCGGCCGAGGGCGGGCCGGGCGCGGATCGCAGCTGGCGGCTGGCGTTGGCGCGGGCGGCGCGGGACCATCTGAAATTGTCGCTGGAGGTGCAGACGCTGGTGCTGGAGCGGCGGTCGCTGGGCGAGGTCATGGACCTGCCGCCGGAGCGGGCGCTGATCGCGGTGCTGGAGGGGCCGGGCGAGGCGCTGGGGGTGATTGTGCTGTCGCCGCAAGTCATGGCCGGGTTCATCGAGGCGCAGACCACTGGACGGGTCAAGGCCGCCGATGCGCCGACCCGCAAGCCGACGCGCACCGATGCGGCGATGGTCATGGCGGTGATTGATGCGGCACTGACCGGGCTGGAACGGGCGCTGGCCGAGGAGGCCGATCTGGTCTGGGCGGGCGGCTTTCGGTATGCCAGTTTTCTGGACGATCCGCGCCCTTTGGGGCTGCTGTTGGAGGATGAGGTTTACAAGGTGCTGCACGCCAGAGTGGCGCTGGCCGGTGGAATCCGCAGCGGCGAAATCCTGCTAGCACTGCCCGCCGAGGGCCGGGGCCAGCGCCCGGCCAGCAAGCCGATGGATCCGGCACAGGACCACGGCCCGGTGTTCCGCCAAGCGCTGGCGGAACGGGTGCAGGGGTCGCATTGCCGGCTGGAAGGCGTGCTGGCGCGGCTGGTCCTGCCGCTGGCAGACGTGCTGACGCTGGCGGAGGGGGCGGTGCTGGCCTTGCCGCAGGCGGCGCTGGACCGGATCAGTCTGGAGGGGCTTGACGGACGAAGGCTGGCGGAGGGCCGGCTGGGTCAGAACCGCGGGATGCGGGCGGTGCGGTTGAGCGACGGTGTGGCGCGGCCTGCCCAGGCGCCGGCGCCGATGACGACGCTGAGCGAGCCTTTGGGCCGTGACGCGCCGGGTGAGGTTGAGTTGCAGGCGACGGGGACGGACGGATGATCGCGGATTTTCAGGCCTGAGCGGCTTGCATCGCGGTGGTGGGGGCAGTGGGGACGGGGAGGGTCGAACGAAGGTTGCTGCAACAGTCAGCTTTGGGGGCAAACCCCGGCGGTGCGCGGCGGTCGGTGATGAAAACCTGCCGCGGGAAGACTTACCGAACGCTCATCACCCGCGGAGAGGATTTGAGTCAGTGCGATAGGGTTGGAAACTAGGGCGCATCGCGGGGTGGTTGCGGCGGGCGTCAGGGGGAAGGGTTGGGTTGGCCGGGTGCGAAAGCCTTGGTCAGGGTAATTCAAGGCCGGGATCAGCTGTGACCGCCTTAACTTTTGGCCAGGGCGTCGATCCGGGGTCGCAACGCCTCTAGCTGGTAGCCGAATTTGGCGGGGATGCTGATGAGCATGTCGGTCGGCTGGTGGCCGGCCTGCATCATCGCCCAGACCTGAGAGCAGCGGTTGCCCGAGGCGCAATAGGCAAAGACCGGACCTTTGGACGCGGTCGCAGCGGCAGCCTGGTCTTTGATATTGGCGTCGGTAATGTTGCCGGGCAAAAGCGGGATCGCGACAAAGGTCAGGCCCGCCGCCTCTGCCGCCCTGCGCATTGCGGCGGTTTGCAGGGTGGCAGGGATCTCGCCATCAGGGCGGTTGTCGATCAGTGTGGTGAAGCCGGCGGCCTTGATCGCCGCGATGTCGGACAGCTCGATCTGCGGCGAGACGGCGTAAGCGGGGGTCAGGGCACGGATTTCCATTTTGCTCCTTTGGGTGGCGGTTTCCAGCGGGCGAAGACCGGGTGCCACGACCATAGCGGCGGTCATGGCGATAAGAAAGACCACACCGCCACAGCCGCCAAAGCCGAGCGAGGCGAGGGCCGGACCCGGGCACAGGCCCACCAGCGCCCAGCCCATGCCGAACAGAACCGAGCCTGCGACAAGGTTGGTGTCGAGGGTGCGGCATGGCGGGGCGGGCAAGGGCCGCGCGAGAAACGAGGTCTTGCGCCGCGCCGCCACGCGCCACGCGACGGCCATTGGCAGGATCGCGCCGCCGAGGACGAAGGCGAGGGTCGGATCCCAGGTGCCGAAAACGTCGAGCCAGCCTTGGACCTTGAGCGTGTCGGTCATGCCGGAAATCAGCAGGCCGGTGCCGAAAAGCCCGCCTGCGATCAGGGCTGTCAGAAGCCGCGCCATCAGATCACCCCGATCATGTGGCGCAGCACGGCCATCGTGACGGCGCCCGCCAGGACATAGACCGCCGTTGCCACGATGCTGCGCGGCGACAGGCGTGCCATGCCGCAAACGCCGTGCCCAGACGTGCAGCCATTGGCCAGCCGCGTGCCAAGGCCGACCAGCAGACCGGCGGCGATGATCACCAGCCAATTGCCGGTGACATGGGTAGATGCGCCGGGATGGGCCCAGACCAGCAGCGCGGGCACCGTGACCAGAGCGGCAGTGAAGGCCACGCGCTCTGGCCAATCCGGCCAGCCGCTGCGGTCGATAAGCCCGCCGAATATGCCCGAGATGCCGAGGATCCTGCCGTTCATCAGCAGGTAAAGCGCTGCGGCGCTGCCAATCAGCAGCCCGCCCGCAAAGCCCCACAGCCAGTCCGCATGCGCCATCTTGTGTCCCCTTTCAGCGCAGCATTGGCAGGGCTGTGCGCAGAACCGCAAGGACAAAGACCAGCAGGAACCCGGTGAGGAAGGCTTTCAGCATGTAGTTGTCCGTTTTTTGCGCCTGTCGGATACCAAAACCGGTGGCCACTGTTGTCTGACACGCTTTACAGCCCGTTGATCGGCACTTTGAGGTAGGATTTGCCATCCTCCTCTGGTTCTGGCATCTGGCCGGCCCGCATGTTGACTTGCAGTGCGGGGATGATCAGGCGCGGCATGTCGAGGGTGGCGTCGCGGGCCTCGCGCATTGCCACGAAATCGGCCTTGGCGCGGCCTGCGCCGACATGTTTGTTCAGGGCCTTTTGGGCGCCCACGGTGGATTCCCAGGCGAATTCGGCGCGGCCCGGGGCTTTGTAATCGTGGCAGACAAAGATGCGGGTGGCGTCGGGCAGGGCCAGGATGCGCTGGATGCTGTCATACATCTGCGCCGCCGAGCCACCGGGGAAGTCGCAGCGCGCCGTGCCGTAGTCGGGCATGAACAGGGTGTCGCCGACAAAGGCCGCATCGCCCAGAACATAGGTCAGGCAGGCCGGGGTATGGCCGGGGGTGTGCATGACGTCGCCGCGCATCTGGCCGATCATCAGGCTGTCGCCGTCCTTGAACAGCTGATCGAACTGCGAGCCGTCGCGGGCAAAACGGGTGCCCTCGTTGAAAACCTTGCCGAAGGTTTCCTGCACCTGTGTGATGCGGTCGCCGATACCCAGTTTGCCGCCGAGACGTTCTTGCAGATAGGGGGCGGCGGACAGGTGGTCGGCGTGGACATGGGTTTCCAGAATCCAGTCCAGCCGCAAGCCCTGTGCCGCAATGAACGCCACGACGGCGTCGGCGGCGCGGGTGTCGGTGCGGCCCGAGGCGTAGTCGAAATCCAGCACCGAATCGATCACCGCACAGGCGCGGCCCTGCGGGTCGACCACAACATAGGTGATCGTGTTGGTCACTTCGTCGAAAAAGCCATGCACGTCGGGGGACATCGCAATCTCCTAGGGGCAGGGGCCGGTTGGGGGTAGACTAGCGGATATGACGCCGGTTGTCGCGCTTTGGCATTGACTTGCATCAAGGTCGGGCGGGGCGATCCAGCCTAGTGTCGCGTCAATACAGGAGAATACCATGACATCCACCGCCAAACGCAAGCTGCAACTGGAAACCCGGCTGGCCGATCTGACCGGCCGCATTGGTGCCATCGGGCGCGAGCTGGGTGAGCATCAGGCCAAGGACTGGGAAGACATGGCGACCGAGCGCGAATCCGATGAGGTGTTGGAAAGCATGGGCGTGGGGGCGCAGCAGGAAATCCGCGCGATTGATGCGGCGTTGAAGCGGATCACCGCCGGGGATTATGGCAGTTGCGTGCGGTGCGGTGCCGATATCGGCGAGGCGCGGCTGGACCTTCTGCCGTTCACGCCGTTTTGCAAGGATCACGCCTCGTAATTCCCGGGTGCGGGATATTGCCAATCCGCCTGCGCATGGCCTTTAGTGGCACAGTGGAACGGTGTGGCGGGGGGTGCTGTGGCAGATCAGGAAACACAAGCGGCGGTGGTCCGGCAAGAGCGGATTGGCGCGGTCATGGTGCTGGTGCTGACGCATCCGCCGGTCAATGCGCTGTCACAGGCGGTGCGGCAGGCGCTGGCGGACGGATTGCAGGCGGCGGAGGCGGATGCCGGCGTTCAGGCCATCGTGATCCGGGGCGAGGGCCGCGGATTTTCGGCCGGGGCCGATATTGCCGAGTTTGGCCGGGTCAGCCAGACCATCGGGCTGGGCGATCTGTGCCGCCGGATCGAGGCCTGCGACAAGCCGGTGATTGCTGCGCTGCATGGCACGGCTTTGGGCGGCGGTTTTGAAATCGCTCTTGCCGCCCATTACCGGATTGCCAATGCGCAAGCCATGCTGGGGCTGCCGGAGGTCAATCTGGGCCTGCTTCCGGGTGCCGGTGGCACGCAGCGTCTGCCCCGGCTGATCGGGGCGCGTGCGGCACTGCGCATGATGCTGACCGGCATGCCGATCCGGGCCGCCGAGGCGGCAGGTCTGGGGTTGATCGACCGGGTGGTCGAGGCCGGGCTGACCGAAGCGGCGCTGGCGATGGCGGGCGAGGGTCTGCCGCCGCGCCGCACCGGGGATGCTGTGCAGGGCATGACGGATGCGGCGGGCAACCATGCCGCAGTCTTTGCCGCGCGGGCGGCGCAGAAGGGCAACTGCCTGCCCGCACCGGCAAGGATCATTGACTGCGTCGAGGCGGCGATGCTGTTGCCGGTGGCGCAGGGGCTTAACGCCGAACGGGCCGCCTTTGAGGATCTGGTGGACACAACGCAAGCGGCGGGGCTGCGCTATGCGTTTTTCACCGAGCGTCGCGCGGTTGCGCCGCCACCAGCGGTGGCCGCACTGGGCGTGCAGACGATTGCGACGCTGGGCCTGTGGGGCGCGGATGACGCCTCGGCTGATCTGGCGGCTCAGGCGTTGTCCTCGGGGCTGCGGGTGGCGCTGGCCGATCCTGACCGCGCCGCACTGGTTGCAGCGTTGGAGCGGATTGCCGGACGGCAGGAACAGGCCGTGGTGGCGCAGCGTATGACCGCCGAGGCGCGGGACGCCGATTGGGCGCGGCTGACATCGACGCTGGCGGCTGATCCGTTGGCGGGGGTGGATCTGGTGCTGCTGAGCGGTGGACATGCTGCCGCGCCGGACGTGCCCGAGGGGGTGATGCAGGCGGTGATCGGCGCGGCGGGGCCGGAGGGTGCAGCACAGGTGGCAATCACGCTGGCCGATGTGGCGGGTGGTCTGGCGGAACTGGCGATGGCACCGGGGGCACCGGCTGATGTGGCGGCGCGGGTGCTGGCGCTGGCCCGGCGGCTGGGCTGGCGGACAATTTTCACCGGGCCGGGCGGGCCGATCGAGTTGCACCTGCGGCTGGCGCTGGCGGGGGCGGTGGCGGATCTGGAAGCGCAGGGTGTGACGCAGGAGGCCGTGGCGGCGGCGCTGGCGGCCTATGGCATTGGCACCGGCCCGTTGTCGTTCCTGCCGCCGATGCCGTCGGGCGGGGGCATGATTGTCACCAGTTGTCTGGCGGCGCTGGCCGCTGAGGGTGCGCGGATGTTGCAAGAGGGCCGTGCCCGCCGTCCGGTGGATATCGACGCGGTAGCGCTGCTGTCGGGCCTGCTGCCGCGCTGGGAGGGCGGGCCGATGTTTCAGGCCGACCGGCGCGGGCTTCTGGTGCTGCGGGCGGATTTGCGCAGGCGGGGTGCTGCGGTCTTCGCGCCGGCCGCGCTGATCGACCAGCTGATTGCCGATGGCCGGGATTTTGGCAGTCTGAACGGGCGCTAGCGGCAGCTATCGCCGGAACCGGCGCACTGCTGCATTGAGGTTCGCGGGGGTTTCACACCCCCGTCCCGCTGCGTGATATTTGTGAAGAAAAGAAGGCGGGGCGAAATTTTAAATCGTTGGCGGGGGTCGGGGGGGGGCCATAGGTCTGCCACGGGGCATCCTGTGCTAGCGCAGAATGATCGCGACCACGACGACCATCAGGCCGAGTGCGGCGACGCCGAAGCCCGACATGTTCCAGATCAGCACCCGGTTCAGCGCCGACTTGCGGGCCTCGGGATCTTGCTCTGACCGGGCGGCGAGTGCCAGCCGGATGCACCAGACCAGCCCGGCCAGCCCCAGCAGCGTTATGGCTGCCCCGCTCCAGAGGATTGCGTTCATCAGAGGCTCCTTTTTTTCGGCGGCTATCCTGTCCGGGCCGGTCTGACAAGCTGTGCCAGTCGTTGCACCACCCCCTTGCACCGCCCCCTTGCCCGGGGATAGTGAGGTCCAAAGCAACCGATGCGAGGCATTCAGATGAGCGACCCTATCGACACCTATTCCGTGACCGCTGACGAATTGCGTCAATTTATCGAGCGACTGGAACAGCTTGACTCGGAAAAAGCCGACGTCGCCGAACAGCAGAAAGAGCTGATGGCCGAGGCCAAGGGGCGGGGCTATGACACCCGGATCATCCGCAAGGTCATCGCGTTGCGCAAACGCAAGCCCGACGAGATTGCCGAAGAAGAGGCGATCATGGAGATGTACAAGGCTGCACTGGGCATGAAGTAAGCCGGGCTGCCTGCGCGCGAGGACGGTGCGGGCCGCGGGTCTGCGCCGGCAGTGCAAGGGGCGCGGCACCGGCGGCACGACCGAGCATCACGGCGCGATCAGGCGGACCCCCGGCATGCGGGCGATGCGTGCCACGTCCTGTTCGTAGATCTGGCTCATGGTGGCGATGGTGTCGGCGGTCCAGCCCGGCACCTCGACCTCGACATTGATCCGGTCTGGCACAGCGAATTTGTCCAGAAACGCCGACACCACCTTGCGCCGCATTTCGGGCGAGGTGACGGGATGGCTGGCGAGATAGGCCTGCATCCGTTTCAGGCCTTCGGCGGACATGATCTGGGTCAAGAGTTCATGCGCATCTTCGAGCACTGTGCCGGGGGTGTGGCCGGACACCGCCTGCAGGACCTCTGGCCAGATCAACGGCGTGTCTTCGTCGCACCAGATCACCAGGGGCACATCCGGGTTCACCCGCAGCACCCGTTCGACCAGGTTGGACCAGCGGATATCATAGGGATCAAGGCCCTTCAGGAATTCCGCGAAGGTCTTGCTGCCGCCCTTGTGGTTTTTCTGCTTGTCAAAGAGGGCGGGCAGAAAGGTTGCCGGGTTGCGCAGGGCCAGGTGAAATTCCGCCTCGATCTGCGGAAAGATCTGCGAAAACGCCCGGATGCGTTCGGCCGCGGTGGGATAGAGGGTCAAGTCCAGCGCCCAGGGCGGATAGGACAGGAAACTGTCCCAGCTGAGGATGAGCCGTTCGGCGGCATCCTCTTCCATGATCTGTTCCAGGACCAGCGCCTGCGTGTCCAGCGAGGCCGGCTGCCCCTTCAGCGCCACGGCGGTGTCGCGCAACAGCGTGCGGTATTTCGTCGGCCCCGGCACGACGATACCCTGTTCGGCCAGCGTACCGCGGTTCTTGAGCAGGCAGCGCAGCAACCGTTCGTCGTCGGTGCAATGTGCGCCAAGATGGTAGACGATGCGCATGGGGGGAGGCCTGCCTCTTATTCTTGTTTTGCGGCAATATACCGGGTTTTCTGGACAGGGAAACCGGTTTCCTCTACCACGCCTCATGGTCCAGAAAATCCTTGCGGCAAACCTGGTATCCTGGCGCGCCTTTGTGCCGGATTTTTGGTCGGCGGCGGCGCTGTTGATCGGTTTGGTGGTGCTGGCGCCGATGCTGGCGGTGGTGTGGCTGGCGTTTCATCCGACCGAGAACATCTGGCCGCATCTGATGGCGACGGTGCTGCCGCGCTATCTGGCAAACACGCTGATGCTGATGCTGGGGGTTGGTGCGCTGAGCGGGCTGGTGGGCACCGGGGCCGCGTGGCTGGTGGTGATGTACCGCTTTCCGGGGCAGCGCTGGCTGGATTATGCGCTGCTGTTTCCGATGGCGATCCCGGCCTATATCGGCGCCTATGCGTTGGTGGATTTTCTGAACTATTCCGGCCCTTTGCAATCGGCGCTGCGGTTGGCGATGGGATGGCATTCGGCGCGGGATTATTATTTCCCGGAGACGCATTCGATGGGCTTTGCCATCGTGGTGCTGGCCGCAGCGTTCTATCCCTATGTCTATCTGCTGGCCCGGGCCGCATTCCGCGAACAATCGGGGGCATCCTATGAGGTCGCCCGCGCCCTGGGGGCGGGGCCGGTGGCGCTGTTGTTCCGGGTGGGATTGCCGCTGGCCCGGCCCGCCATCGCCGCTGGCCTCGCGCTGGTGCTGATGGAAACCATCGCGGATTTCGGCACGGTGCAGCATTTCGGGGTGCAGACGTTGACCACCGGCGTGTTTTCCACCTGGTTCAACGGCGACAATGCCGGAGGTGCCGCACAGATCGCCGGCGTGATCCTGGTACTGATCCTGTCGCTGGTCTGGGCGGAGCGGCACAGCCGCCGCCATGCCCGTTATCACCGGCCGTCGCGTGCGTCGCGTCCGGTCAGCCCGATGGATCTGACCGGGCCACGCGCCTGGGTGGCGACGGTTCTGTGTCTGGTGCCGCTGCTGCCGGGCTTTGTCCTGCCGGTTGGCGTGATGGGCTGGCATGCCCTTGGCAACCCGCAGGTCTGGTTGGCCGCAGGGTTGGCGCAAGCCGTCGTCAACACCCTGACCGTCGGCGGGTTGGCGGCACTGCTGACCGTGACGGCGGCGCTGGTGCTGGTGTATGGCGTCCGGCTGTCGGGCCGGGTTCTGGCGCGGGTGGTTTTGCCGATGACGGCGCTGGGCTATGCCGCACCGGGCGCGGTTCTGGCGGTGGGCATCTTGATCCCGGTGGCGGCGCTGGATCATCGGTTGGCCGATGCGGTGCTGGCGCTGACCGGGCATGATCCGGGGTTGCTGTTGACGGGCACGGCGGCGGCGCTGGTGCTGGCCTATGCGGTGCGGTTTTTCGGGATCGCGCAGAGTGCGGTGGACAGCGCCTTTGGCCGGGTATCGCCCTCGTTGCCGATGGCGGCGCGGTCCTTGGGACGCACGGGAGGCGGCACGCTGACGGCAGTATACCTGCCGCTGATGCGCGGATCGGTTGCCACGGCACTGCTGGTGGTGTTTGTCGAATGCGTCAAGGAATTGCCCGCGACACTGCTGCTGCGCCCGTTCAATTTCAGCACGCTGGCGACCCGCGCCTATGAACTGGCGAGTCTGGAGAAGATCGGCGAAAGCGCCCCAGCCGCACTGCTGGTCATCGCGGTCGGCCTGGTCGCCGTCGCCATTCTGGCCCGCACCAGCCGACACTGACATCTTGTGCTGAGCGCCGAGGGGCGGTATTGCACGGGGAGTGCCCTTATAGCTCAGCTGGTAGAGCACCTGATTTGTAATCAGGGGGTCGCGGGTTCAAGTCCTGCTGGGGGCACCATATAAATCAACGAGTTGGGCTGACTTCCTGCACCGCACTCGTAAAGTACCGTCCACATGCCTTGCGGGTTTGTCGGTTGACCTGTTGCGATCCTAAGCATGAGTCGCCCCAGGCCAAAGTTTCCCGATCTTGCTTTGGCTGCTGGTCTGGCTGCGGCCCAGATTCGTCTGGGTTAAAGGGGCGTTGGTGGGCTCTGTTTGAGGTGCCCCTAGATTTGTCGAGGCCTTGTTTGGTAATTTTGGAAGCAAGGAGAAGCGCAGATGGGCAAACAGGATTGGACCGCCCCGGGTTTACCGGAGGGTGATTTGTTCAACGGCCAGGCGACCTTATCGAGCGTGTTCAGGTTTGCATAGAATGCCTGCTCTGCTTCGGCTCGCGGGATGCATACGATAGGGCCGAGAAGGCGGCGGTTGTTATATCAATCGACCCATTTGAGGGTTTCCCAGTCGACCTCGCGCATTGATTTCCATGGGCCGACCAGCCTTGAACATCCGGTTCACCTTGTCGTCCAGGCAAGGCTGAGACGTGTCCGGTTGGGTATTTGACGCTCGAGATGATTCTGGGTTTCGTGCCCAACATTGCCCGCGCCCGTGTGCATCTGTGGGGCCCGACCCAGATGATGGCGGCCGTGCTGCCCATGTTGGATGGCCCTGGCGTCGACGAAGGCGTGATTTCCACCGAGGATTTTGTGTCCCTGCCGTTTGAACCCGGCCCGGGGTGCGGATGAAGAGGTCAATATGACCTTTGCCAAAAGCGGCAAGACCGTGATCGCGCGGCGCGGCGAAGGCGTGATCCGGGTGGCCGAAGCCAACGGCATTGCCAAGGATTATACTTGCCGAAACGGCGAATGCGGGTCGTGTCGCTGCAAGCTGCTGTCCGGTGAGGTCGGCATGCCGGACAGCCTGCTGTAACTGGCCCGTCGGTTTGGTCTGGGTTGGATGCTGCTGCGCTGGTGGAACGGTTTGCTGCTGAACCGGCGCAGAATGGTTCGTCTGGTGCGGATGTTCCGGATAAATGGCGTAAAAATACTCATCATTGGCAAATTGACCCACGCCGCTGGAGTTGCGGTACTTCTGGCTGCAGGTGCGGCGCGAATGCCATTTCTACTATTTCCGGCTGCCAGTCTTGTCGCAACGGTGCCTAAATCCCTGGCGTTTGCCGCGCTTGGCTATTTTGCCGGGGCCGCCTACGGCGAGATTTCCACCGGCATCTATTGGCTTTCCCCGGTGGTCATTGCGGCTTTGGCAGTTGCCTGCCTTATGCGCCACCGTTTGGTGGCGTGGTGCGAACGATGATCCTTGCAGTGCCAGCAAGATGCACGCCATGTGCCCGGGGCGGCAGACGTCACAATAAATTTTGATCATGTGTCCGACGGAATTTCATTGCCAGCGCGTTCAGGATAGTGTGTGGAACGGCACCCCCAGTGGAGCTTGCCAATGGAGAAACTGCAAAAACTGCGCGCCAGGATGCGCTATGTTGGCGCCCCCGCGACGACGCATAGCTGGGTGACCAGGTGGATTCACTGGGCAGCCATCGCGCTGCTGATCTTTGCCGCAGTCAAGAATGGCGACGCTTCGGGCGCATTGTTCCACCCGGCTGTCCTGCAGCAAGAGGTCTATGTCGGCCTCGTCCTGACCGGGCTCTACGTCTTTTTGTGGTTTTGGGTCCGCGGTCCTGACGGCGGAACCCGGCTTCCCAAGGATGCGCCGTGGTGGGAGCAACGCCTGTCGCGGCTGGTGCATGTTTGCATATACTTGGCCATCGGGGCCATTCTGCTGAGCGGGTTTGCGATGGCCTATTTCGCCGGATCCGACGTGGTCATCGATGCAAAGGCCGAAGTCGTCCTGAGCATGTCGTCCAGGTTTTCCTTTCTGCGCGGCGTTCATCTGGTCAGTTTGGCGATTTTGGCGCGGCTGCTGATTTTGCACCTTGTTGGCGCGCTGTGGCACCGACTTGTTCGCCATGATGGGGTCATGCAGTCGATTTCGCTGTTCAAGCGCGATTTCCCGAACCGCAACCCAACGCCAGAAACCCGCCCGACGGATGAACTATGAATTGCCGCCACGGATAGATGGCGAGCCAGAATGCGATGACCGTCAATTAAGGGTTATTCCTTCATCCCGAATAGTGTCACCGTGCCGCCTGTCGTCAGCAGGCGGCCAAACCACCCTGTCGGGAGAGGCTGATAATGACCGCCATGCGCACTGGCCTTGCCGCGATCCCGCGCGGGATTTGGGTTTTGGGATTTGTCAGCATGCTGATGGATGTCTCGTCCGAGATGATCCACAGCCTGTTGCCGCTGTTCATGGTCACCGTGCTGGGGGCAAGTGCGCTGACGGTTGGCCTGATCGAGGGTGCTGCCGAGGCAACGGCTTTGATATCCAAAGTGTTTTCCGGCGTGCTGAGCGATTGGATTGGACGCCGCAAAGGACTGACACTGCTGGGATATGGCTTGGGTGCCATCACCAAGCCGCTGTTTGCCTTGGCCCCCAGTCTTGGCATTGTGCTGACGGCACGGCTGCTGGACCGCGTTGGCAAGGGCATCCGGGGTGCGCCGCGCGATGCACTGGTGGCCGACATCGCTCCGCCCCATTTGCGCGGCGCCGCATTCGGCCTGCGCCAGTCGCTGGATACGGTCGGGGCTTTTGCCGGGCCGTTGCTGGCTGTCGGGCTGATGCTGCTGTGGCAGAACAATTTTCAGGCGGTGTTCTGGGTCGCCGTGATCCCCGGAGCACTGGCGGTTCTGCTGCTGGCCATGGGCTTACAGGAACCCGCGCCGCAGAACGTGACCAAACGCACGAATCCGATAAAACGCGCCAATCTGAAGCGGTTGGGCACCGAATATTGGCGCGTTGTGGCCATCGGCGCAGTTTTCACATTGGCGCGGTTCAGCGAAGCGTTCTTGATCCTGCGCGCCCAGCAAAGCGGTATTGCCGTCGCATTGGTGCCTTTGGTGATGGTGGCGATGAACGTGGTTTATGCGGGGTCGGCCTATCCGTTTGGCAAATTGTCGGATCGGATGAGCCACAACCAACTGCTGGGGGTCGGGCTTCTGGTCCTGATTGCCGCTGATCTGGTGCTGGCGTCGGGGGCGCATTGGATTGCGCTGACGGCGGGCGTCGCGCTGTGGGGGCTGCATATGGGCATCACGCAAGGGCTGCTTGCCACCATGGTCGCCACAACCGCCCCCGCCGATCTGCGTGGCACGGCCTATGGGTTTTTTAACCTGATGAGCGGCTTGGCCCTGCTTTTGGCAAGCGCCACGGCCGGGCTGCTGTGGGACCAGTTCGGGGCGCAGACCACGTTTATTTCAGGCGCCGTCATAGCCGCGGCAGCACTGGGGTTGCTGGTCATGTTCAGGCCCAAGGCGGCGACCGCCACGACGGGCGCAGATCTGTGAACTGCAGCAAATTCTTTGTCAGCCGGTCGCCAGATGGTTCGGCTGCGGAAGTCTTGGGCTGATGCAATCCTTGCTTCGATTCGGTTGCACTGATGGGCGACGGACCAGATCACCTGGCAATGGTCCGCGGCACACCGGTCACTGGGCCGACAGCGGAGCCCTGGACGAGCCTGTTGGCGACGACGCCGGTGCCCGCGACAGTCGGTAGTGGCTCCGTTAAATCTCCGATGCATCTGGCAAAGATGGATTGGCCGATGGCATAGTTGGGTATGGGTTCACGTCCTGCCGGGGTTCAGCAGAATTGCGCCGATTTGTGGCGGGCGCGTAACGGGCTTGGCCTTCGGTGGCATAACCCGGTAACATCAGACAGTCCGAATCCTCCCGAGGTTGCCCATGCAGCGTTACGAATACAAAGTTGTACCCAGTCCCCGCAAAGGCGAAAAGGCGCGGGATGCCAAGACGACGCCGGACAGGTTCGCGCTGGCTTTGACCAGTTTGATGAACAGGATGGGGCTGGACGGTTGGGAATATCTGCGCGCCGATGCGTTGCCCTGTGACGAGCGGGTCGGGCTGACCGGCAGCAAGACCACCTATCAAAACATGCTGGTGTTCCGCCGGGCGCTGGACGCGGCGGACGCCGTATCACCTTTGTCGCTGTCGGCTATCACGGAAATGCCGCCGGCGCGACCGGTGCTGAGTGCGGCGGAGGCGCCGGAAGGCGCGGCACCGGCGCTGGGGCCGGCCAAGCCAAGCCTAGCGGCGGAGTGATCAGCCCGCGGCTTTGATTGCCAGAGGCAGCGCTTCGGCGAAGGCTGTCAGGGCGGCATCGTCACCGAGGCTGACCCGGATACAGCGGTCCAGGGGCACGACCCCCGGCATGCGCACAAAGATGTCGCGGGCCAGCAGTTCGCGCAACACAGCGCGGGCATGGTCGCCATCGCGGGTGCAATCCATCGTCACGAAATTGGTGGCCGAGGGCAGCGGGATCAGGCCATTGGCGCGGGCGATTTCAGCGAGACGGGCGCGGGCCGCGGCGGCTTTGCTGCGGATCGTCATCAGATAGGCTTGGTCCAGCAAGGCGGCGAGCGCACCGGCCTGCGCGATGCGGCCCACGGCGAAATGGTTGCGGACCTTGTCGAACGCAGTTGCAAGCGGTGCGGCGGTGATGGCGTAACCGGTGCGCAGACCGGCCATGCCATGCGCCTTGGAGAAGGTGCGCAGGCGGATCACGTTGGCGGTTTCGGGGGGAATGGCGGGTTCGGTGCCCGGGGGGGCAAGGTCGATATAGGCTTCGTCGAGGATCAGCAGGGTTTCGGCGGGCAGGTTGGCGATCAGGTCGGTGATCGTGGCGGCGGAATGCTGGCTGCCCATCGGGTTGTCGGGGTTGGCGAGGTAGAGGAGTTTCGCGCGGCTCTGGCGGGCGAGGTCCAGCAGGGCGTCGGGGTCTTCGTGGTCGGCCTTGTAGGGGGCGCGGTGCAGGGTGCCGCCGTAGCCGGTGACGTGGAAGTTGAAGGTCGGGTAGGCGCCGAGCGAGGTTACGACCGGGTCGCCGGGCTGGATCATCAGGCGGGTGAGGTAGCCGAGCAGGGCGTCGATGCCTTCGCCGACCACGATGTTTTGGGGGGAGCATTTGTGATGGGCGGCGAGGGCGGTTTTGAGGTCGTGGGTCTCGGGATCGCCGTATTTCCAGACCTGTTCAGCGGCGGCTTTCATCGCGGCGATGGCGCGGGGTGAGGGGCCGAACATCGACTCATTTGCGCCAAGGCGGGCTTTGAACAGCCGGCCGTTTTGCCGTTCCAGCGTTTCGGGTCCGGTGAAGGGCACGGTGGAGGGCAGGGCGGCGGCGCGCGGGGTGAGGATCGGGGCTTTCATGGTCGGGAATTTGGCGGGGATCGGGCGGGCTGGCAAGGGGGTGGCGCGTCCGGTTCCGGACAGTTTGTGAAGCCTATTGATTTCAATAGGTTGGGTTTTTAGTTCTAACGCGGTGTTTGGGATTGGGGTTGGTTGCGGGGTACGGGCATCGCGGTTAACGTGGTGTTTACCACGGGCGGCGAGGGTGGTGGACGGCGTGGTGCGCCATGAATGCGCACCCTACGGGGGCTTGGATGAACCATCTGTATTACGGCGACAATCTGCGGGTGCTGCGCGACAGCATCAAGGACGCGTCGGTGGACCTGATCTATCTGGACCCGCC
>JANYFE010000036.1 GCA_025362795.1 Rhodobacterales bacterium
GCGGCGCTTGAGGGCTGCGTTGTAGTCAGGCCAGTTCAGGGTCTTGTAGGCGGGGGGTGTGGGTCTGCTCATGCCGTCCAGCTACCACGCTGGATTCACAAGATGAATCCCTCACAGGATTTGTGCAACAGAGCCCAGATGCGCACCCGAAATGGCGCCGATCGAATAGGCGGCAGCAACGATGGACAGGCCAAAGGCAATCGCAATGCCCAGCATCCCAATTTTGTCGCCCATCAAAACCGCGGATCCACACCCAAAGACCACCAGTAAAAGAGTTCCCAGAGCCTCGGCCATCAGTTTCTTGTTCATCTTGTCCCTTCCTCTCCGCCGCTGCGGGCGGTTTCTCTGCCTGACAGCATTACGGCCCGCGGCATCATACCCCGGGCCGCAATCATTCTAGCCGCCAGAATTCCCGCAGGTCACGGGGAAATACGTCGTTTCATCCCGCTTTTTTGATCGTTGTCGCGGCCCCCCGGAACTTGCGCTCCGCGGTCTCATAGGCCTTGGCAATCGCGGCAATCATCTTTTCGATCTTGTCCTTGTCTTTGGACACGTCCAGCGTTTTGCCGAATTTGCTGACAGCGGTCACGTATTGGTCATTCACCTCTTTGACCTTTTCCAGTTCGGTTTTTGCGGTTTTCAAAAACGGAAGTGCTTTTTCGATGCCGCCACCCGCAGCGTCGATGGCGGAAGAGCAGGCCTCTTCAACTCGTTTTGCACCGGCTACCGCTTTGGTGAAATTCGACTTGATGTTGCGGTCGACAAAAAGCTGAGGCATTTCGGTGGCCTCTTTGGCCTTTTCCTGTTCTTGGGGTGCCTGTTTCATAATACCGGCAACCGTCTTCTGGAAGTTCTTGGCATAGTTCAGGATCGCCGGATTGACCCGCTCGCCGTAATACTTGCTGCATTTGGTCAGGTCTTTCTGATCGACTATGGTCTGATCCAGCAGCGCCTGAATGTCTTTTTTGGTCGCAGAACTGTCTTTGCGGCCCTTCAGGTCTTTTTCAATGGCGGTTTGCAATTTGCCGACCTCGGCGGAAGTGGTGCCCGCCTCCTGGCAGAATTTCTCAAACGCGCGGGTTTCTGCGGTCAACATGCTGGCCGCGGTGTCCAAAAGGCCAAGCGCCTCTTTGAAACCCTTGTCCTTGACGAAATCGGCCAGCCCGGCTCCGGTCACACCGCCTTTGCGCGCGGTCACCATGCTTTCCGCAAGATTCATCTCGCCTTGCGAACAGTTGGCATGCGCGGTGCCCATGCGCTTGGCATAGGCAGAGGCTTCGGCAAAAGCGTGGCTTTTGATTGTCGGCGCCAGCTTTTTGTAGTCGGTTTCAAACTTGTCCCATTCCTTGGCCATAAAGCTTCCCCCAAAAATGGCATGGGTGCCATGCACCTTGCCGCCCCACTGACCTATAGGAACAACTTTTCTTCTGATGCGTCAAAGGATATGTCCTGATCCGAGCCGTGCCGCGAAAGGAGCTTGCGTTGTCCCCACGCGACTTGAAACTGCCGGAAGAACGCCACCCTGAAAAGGCGCACCGACCGGATAACATCCAGCCGAAAAAGCCGGACTGGATCAGGGTAAAGGCGCCCAATTCCGAAGGCTACAAACGCACGCGCGATATCTTGCGCGCCAAGGGTCTGGTCACGGTCTGCGAAGAGGCGGGCTGTCCCAACGTCGGCGAATGCTGGAGCCAGGGTCACGCCACCATGATGATTCTGGGCGACATCTGCACCCGTGGCTGCACCTTTTGCAATATAGCCACCGGCAAACCCCGTGCCCTGGACGCGTTCGAGCCGGGGCGCGTGGCTTTTGCCGTGGCCGAACTGGGTCTGAACCATGTCGTCGTGACCTCGGTGGATCGCGACGATCTGGACGATGGCGGCGCCGAACATTTCGCCATGACGATCCGCGCCATCCGCCGCCACGCCCCCGACACGACCATCGAGATTTTGACCCCAGATTTCCTGAAATGCCCGGCAACTGCGCTGGAAACGGTCGTCACCGCCCGACCCGACGTGTTCAACCACAACCTCGAAACCGTTCCGGGCCTCTATCCCGAAGTTCGCCCCGGAGCCCGCTATTTCGCCTCGCTGCGGCTGTTGCAGCGGGTCAAGGAACTCGATCCGACGCTGTTCACGAAAAGCGGTATCATGGTCGGTCTGGGCGAGGACCGTCAGGCCGTGTTGCAAGTGATGGACGACATGCGCGCGGCAGACGTCGATTTTCTGACCATCGGCCAATACCTGCAACCCACCCCCAAACACCACCGCGTCGACCGCTTTGTGACGCCGGACGAGTTTAAAACCTACGAAGCCGCCGCTTATGCCAAGGGCTTTCTCATGGTGTCCGCCACCCCGCTGACCCGGTCGAGCTACCACGCGGGTGACGATTTCGCCCGGCTGCGGGACGCACGGATGGCAAAACTGGGCCGCGGCTGACCCGTCGCTCTTCAAGCCCGACGCAATGAACGCCTTGTCAGGTCGGCGGAATGAACGTTTGCGAAATCGCCTGAAACACCGGCATCGCCTCCAGACCTGCACAATGCGCGGTCAGTGCGGGGCAGGCGGCCATGTCCAGCACACCGGGATGCGCGTCATTGGCATAGCGCAGGGCGCAGGCGACGGCGATGTCGGCATGACCGATCCTGTCGCCAAACCAGAAAGGCCCCGAACGGCTGGCGCGATCTTTCTCCAGCGCCGCGACGACACCGCCCATCTGTCGGCGGCAGCGGGCGTCCCATGTGGGCGACGCCACCTCGTGCATCCGGCGCTCGAAGAACAGGCTGACGGCTTTGTCGGCCAGCCCGGCGGCCAGCGTCGCCACGTTCAGCGCCCGGTATCGGTCCGGTTCATGGCGCGGGAACATGACGACTTTCTTGTTCACCAGATGATCAAGGTGGTCCAGAATCATATGGCTGTCGGTCAAAACGAACCCATTCTCCAGAACCAGTGTCGGCACCCGGATCACCGGGTTCAGCGCGGCAATCTTGTCGGCATCGCCAAACACCGACCACGCACGATGCTCGAACGCGATCCCATACAGCGCCAGGGCAATCCCGACCCGGCGCACGAAGGGACTGTCATACTGGCCGATCAGGATCATCATGGCACCGCCGGTACGGATTTGAGATAGGCGACCACGGCCCGCACATCCGCCTCTGGCAGCCTTGCCATATTGTCCACCACATGCGCCATTGCCCCGCCGACACTGTCGAATTCCGGGGTGAACCCGGTGGTGAGATAGGCAAAAATCTCATCCTCCGACCACGTCAGTTTGCCCGGCGTGATGTTCGGCACCCTGCCTTTGCCGTCCAGCACGGCGGCCCCGCCCAGCCAACTGGATTTCTGCAAGCCGCCCAACAGGTTGCGTGGCGTATGACATTCGCCACAATGCGCCATCGCTTCCGCGATATAGCGGCCCCGTCCGACTTGCGCGGTCAATGTGCCTTGCAAAACATAGGCATCAGACCCGAACAGGAACTTCCAGCCACCCAAGGCCCGGCGGATGTTGAACGGAAACGCCACCTGATGCGGCAGACTGGCCGTGGTGGAGGGCGGCAATGTGTCCATGTAGGCCTTCAGGTCCAGCACGTCCTGCGGCACCATCTTGGCATAGGCGACATAGGGCATTGCCGGGAACTCATGGCTGCCGTCCGGCCTGATCCCGTCCTGTATGGCATGGACAAACTCGTCCAGCGACCACTCGCCAATGCCCTGATCCGGATCGGGCGAGATATTGGGCGCAAGGAACGTGCCAAAGGCCGTGGCAAAACTCTGACCGCCCGCCAGCACCAGTTGCGCATCGCCGGTCGCCGCCGGGGCCATATGGCAGGACGCACAGCCAGAGGCCCAGAACACCTGCGCCCCGCGCGTCTTGTCACCGGTCAACCCGGCAAATGCAGCCATGCTGCGCGGATGAGGTGCTGTGACAAACCAGGCCACCACAAGACCCAACATGCCCAAGGCAATCACGATTCTGATCAGGCGGGACATCGGCGGCTCCTGCTGCGTTGGCTTGGGCAAGCGTGGCATGACCCACCTGTTTGGGCAAGTCTCACGGCTTTGGCAACCGCATCCGGCCATTGACGCGCAGCCAATCCGGCCAGCCCCAGAAATGCTCGATCCCGACAAGGATCAGACAAAATGCCACAACCACCGCGCCGATGATCACCCGCAGCACCGACGGCGGGTTGCGGGCCCAGCGGGCCATGCGGATCAGCCAAAGCGGGTTCACGCGGCAAACTTTCCTTGGTGCCCGGTAGGGTGCCTGATTTCACGCAACTTACGTTGGGGCCAGCGCCTATTCGGTAAAGCGTACCTTGCCGATATAGGGCAGGTTGCGGTTTCGTTGGGCAAAGTCGATGCCATACCCCACGACAAATTCGTCCGGTATCTCGAACCCGGTCCAGGTCGCCTTGATCGGCACTTCACGGCGTGACGGTTTGTCCAAAAGCGCACAGACCTCCAGCCGTGCCGGTTCACGCGACCGCAGCAGATTGACCACATGGTGCAGGGTGAACCCGGTATCAACGATATCTTCCACCACCAGCACATCACGGCCCGCAATCTCGCCCCGCAAATCCTTCAGGATGCGCACCTCGCGCGATGAATGCATCGCATCGCCGTAGGACGACGCCTCCAGAAAATCGACCTCGACCGGCAGATCAATTTCGCGCACGAGATCGGCAATGAAGACGAACGACCCCCGCAACAGGCCGACAACGACCAGTTTGTCGCAGCCCTTGAAATGGGCCGTAATCTCGCGCGCCAGCACCTCGGCCCGGGCAGCGATCGCCTTGGCCGAGATCATCTGGTCGATCACATAGGCACGATGCGGCATGACATCCCCTTGATTTCTGCGGCCCGCCTACCCAAAAGCAAGTGGCAAGCCAGAGCAAGAGTGATCATGCCGCGCCACCACGAAACCCGCCAACTGCCTTATACTGCTGCGCAGATGTATGACCTAGTTGCCGATGTGGCGCGGTATCCCGAATTCCTGCCGTGGAATTCTGCCGCCCGCATCCGGACCCGCGGCCCCTGCGAGGGCGGCGAGGTGATGGAAGCCGATCTGGTGATTTCCTTCAAATTGTTCCGCGAACGCTTTGGCAGCCGGGTGACATTGCTGCCGGGGAAGGGGTGGATTGTCACCGAATATCTGGACGGTCCGTTCCGCCACCTGAAATCGGTCTGGACCTTCGCTGACCGCGACGCGGGCTGCGAGGTGACGTTCGATGTGGATTTCGAATTTCGCAACGCGATCCTGGCCGCCGTGATCGGTCTGGTGTTCAACGAGGCGATGACCCGCGTTGTCCGCGCGTTCGAGGCGCGGGCAAAGGTGCTCTACGGGGCCGGATAGCCCGTAAGCTGGGCGATTTTCGGCACCACTCCGCCCTAAAGCCGCGTGAAATCAGGCAAACTACACCAACGCAGCCCGCAGCATCGCCAAAGCATGATCCCGCGCCGCTGCCCGCACCTTTGCCCGGCCCAAGGCACCAAACTCCACCGTCTCGACCCGCGTCGGGCTGTCGAGGTGGGCGACCGCAAAACAGACGCGGCCTTCGGGCTTGACGTCTGACCCGCCGGGGCCCGCAATACCCGTGACGGCGACGGTCAGCGTCGCGGCGGAATGCGTCATCGCCCCCACCGCCATCTCGACCGCGACCTGCTCTGACACTGCGCCGAAATCTGCCAGCGTGGCGGCACTGACCCCCAGCATCGCCATCTTGGCAGCATTGGAATAAGTGACAAACCCGCGGTCAAACACATCCGACGACCCGGCCACATCCGTCAGTGCCGCCGCGACCATGCCACCCGTGCAGCTTTCGGCGGTGGCGATGGTGACACCCCGGACCCGCGCCGCCTGCAAAAGATCGGTCACCGTCATTTCAGCAAGAACAGCGCACCATGCGCCACACCCGCCGCCAGGATCGTGGCGATTCCGGCGAAAACGCCAGCGAACAGATCATCCAGCATAACCCCGGCCGGATCCTGCCTGCGGTCCATCCGCCCGATGATCCCGGGTTTCCAGATGTCGAACAGCCGGAAGAACAGAAACGCCGCCACCCAGCCCGGATAGGGCATCCAACTGTCCCAGCCACGCCACCAAAAGGCGGCGGCAGGAAACAGCAAGGCAATCCACTGACCCGCCACCTCGTCGATCACAATCTCTGACGGGTCGTCGCCGGGGCGATCGGCCAATTCCACCTGACATGCCCAGAATCCCAGTGCCGTCACCGCCCCGGTGGCCGCCACCAGCGCCGGAAAGCCCAGAAAGCGCAGGATCACCAGCCCCAGCGCAATCGCCACCGCCGAACCCCAGGTGCCGGCGGCAGGGCGCAGCAGTCCCGCCCCAAAGAAGATCGTCAATAGCCGCGTCATGCCTGCACCAAAGTTGCGGTTGCGATGGCAGCGATGCCCTCCTCGCGGCCGGTAAAACCCAGACCCTCAGACGTGGTGGCCTTGACGCTGATCCGGTCCGCCGTCACGCCCAGAATCTTTGCCAGGGCCTGCCGCATGGCCAGCGCGTGTTGTGCCACCTTCGGCCGTTCGCAGATCAAGGTGACGTCTGCATTGCCCAGCCGAAAGCCCCGCTCCGCAATCCGCCCCGCGGCATGCGACAAGAAGATATGGCTGGCCGCCCCCTTCCATTGCGGGTCACTGGGTGGAAAATGCTGGCCGATGTCCCCCTCTGCCAAGGCGCCGTAAATCGCGTCGGTCAAGGCGTGCATACCGACATCGGCGTCAGAATGGCCCAGCAGGCCTTTGTCATGCGGCACCCGCACGCCACACAGCCAGACGTGATCACCCGGGCAAAACGCATGCACGTCAAAACCATTGCCCGTTCGCACATCCATGTCCCGCTCCTTCAAGATCGCCGCTGCCTTGGCGAAATCGCCGGCAAATGTCAGTTTCAGATTGTCCTCGTCGCCCGCCACAATCGCCACAACCAACCCGGCCGCCCGCGCCACTTCGACATCATCTGCCGCCGCGCCCTGAAACTTGCGATGCGCGGCAAGGATATCTTCCAGCTGAAACCCCTGCGGCGTTTGCGCCCGATACAGCCCGGCGCGGTCGCGGGTGCCGGTCACAACGCCATCCGACCCGGTCCACAGCGCATCACTGACTGTCAGGGCCGGTGCCGCGCCGGCGTGGCTGTCCAATGCCGCCAAAACCCGGTCGATCAACGTCGTGGATACCAAGGGCCGCGCCCCGTCATGAATCAAAACCCGTGTCACGCCCCGCCCGGCCAAAGCCTCCAGCGCGTTGCGGACCGACGCCGCCCGCGTGGCCCCGCCCAACACCAGCTCGACCCCCAGCCCCTCGGCCAACGCCCGGTCGTCCGGATGGATCACCAGAACTCGCGTCATTCCGGCAAAGGCCGCAAGTGAATGCGCCACCACCGGCACCCCGCCAAGCATCTGCCATTGCTTGGGCAACGCGCCACCCGCGCGGGTTCCGCGTCCGGCGGCAACGATGATGGCGGCTGTGTTCATGCCCGCTCCCCAAACCAGTCACCTCAATAGGCCAGCGCCCTGCCGCTGACAATCGGTCGCAATTCAAGCCGAAACTGCACAATAATTAGGCGTTGCTCGAATTTCAGGCAAAATGATGCCGCCACAGCTTTGCCATTGCGGCGGCGAAGCCCTAGTTAGGGCGGGACACGAAAGGATCTGTGGTGCAACTCGGCGACCTTACCTTGACGCCACCGGTGCTGCTGGCACCGATGGCCGGCATTACCGATCTGCCGTGGCGGCGGTTGGTAGCGTCGTTTGGCGCCGGTCTTGTCGTATCTGAAATGGTGGCCTCGCAAGAGGTGGTGCAGGCCAAACCACTGGCCCGCGCCAGATCAGAACTGGGCTTTGGCGAACTTGCGACCTCGGTGCAACTGGCCGGGCGCGAGGCCTATTGGATGGCCGAAGCGGCGCGGTTTGTCGAAGGGCAGGGCGCACGGGTCATCGACATCAACATGGGTTGTCCTGCCAAACGGGTGACCACCGGCGCTTGCGGGTCCGCTTTGATGAAAGACCTCGCCCACGCGCTGAACCTGATCGAGGCTGTGGTGAGTGCGGTCAAGGTGCCCGTCACCTTGAAAACCCGGCTGGGATGGGACGACACCAGCCTCAACGCCGCCGAACTGGCCCGGATGGCCGAGGCGGCAGGCGTGCAGATGATTACCATTCACGGCCGCACCCGCAACCAGTTCTACAAGGGCCACGCCAACTGGGCCGCCATCGCCCGCGTCAAACAGGCGGTGCGCATTCCGGTGATCGCCAATGGCGACATCATCGACGCCGCCACCGCCCGCAGCGCCCTCACCGCCTCAGATGCCGACGGCGTGATGATTGGCCGGGGGGCGCAGGGCGCACCGTGGCGGCTGGCTGAAATTTCCCATGCCATCCATGGCACCCCCACTCCGAAAATCCCGCAAGGCGCGGACCTTGCCGACATGATCAGCGGTCATTACGAGGCAATGCTGTCCTTTTACGGTGCCGACCTTGGCCTCCGGGTCGCCCGCAAACATCTGGGCTGGTATCTGGAGGCGGCCGGGCTGGCAGATCAGCGCACGGCCTTGATGACCGCCGCTACCCCGACCACGACCCTGCGCCTGATCGCCAGCACCTTTGCCTCTGCCGAAAGGCGGGCGGCATGAACGATATCGTGCCGCGTCCCGGTGCAATCTGGGCCTCACTGCCGATGCCGGCGTTGCTGATCGACCTGTCCGATCACATCCGCGCCGCCAACCCCGCCGCCGAAACCTTCCTCAACGCCTCGGCCCGCAGCGTCATTGGTCAGCGCGTCACCGATCGGCTGACGGTCGATGCGCCACTCAGCGCGGCGTTGCAGCGCGTCCGCGACAATCAGGCCGACCTCTACATCAACGATGTCAACGTCGGCTCGGGCGAACGAGCCATGCAATGCACCATCCAGATTGCCCCCCTCAGCGACGATCCCCAAACGCTTTTGATGCTCGTCTCGCCCCGCGTCATTGCTGACCGTCTGGGCCGGGCGCTGAACGCCACCTCTGCGGCAAAATCGGCGATCGGCATGGCCGAAATGCTGGCGCATGAAATCAAGAACCCCCTCGCCGGCATTTCCGGTGCAGCGCAACTGCTGGCGATGAACCTGTCCGTCGAAGATCGCGAGATGACCGATCTCATTGTCGAGGAAACCCGGCGTATCGTCAAACTTCTGGAACAGGTTGAACAGTTCGGCAACCTGCGCGCCCCCGACCGCCGTGCCGTCAACATCCATGATGCGCTGGACCGGGCTAGACGATCTGCCCAGATCGGCTTTGCAGCGCATATGATGATTGTCGAGGATTACGACCCTTCCTTGCCCGCGACCTTTGCCGACCCGGACCAGTTGATGCAGGTCTTTCTGAACCTGATCAAGAACGCGGCAGAGGCATCCAAGGGCCGCCACGGCACCATCCGGCTGCGCACCTTCTACGACCTGTCGCTGCGCGTACGTCGCAAGGATGGCAGCGGCGGCGCCTTGCCGTTGCAGGTCGAAATCATCGACGACGGCCCCGGCATTCCGCCTGACATCGCGGGCAACATCTTTGAACCCTTTGTATCGGGCCGCGAAAACGGCACCGGGCTGGGGCTGGCGCTGGTGTCCAAAATCATGACCGATCACGGCGGCTGGATCGGCGTGGAATCTCTGCCCGGCAAGACGGTGTTTCGGCTGTCGCTGCCGATCGCCCCCAAAGACACTGCATTGAAGGAGAAGGTTTGATGGATGGCACTGTACTGGTCGCAGATGACGACCGCACGATTCGCACAGTGCTGACCCAGGCCCTGACGCGCGCAGGCTGCAAGGTCCACGCCACCTCCAGCCTGATGACGCTCATGCGTTGGGTCGAGGAAGGCAAAGGCGATCTTGTGATTTCCGATGTGATCATGCCCGATGGCAATGGCCTTGAAGCCTTGCCGCGGATCAGTCGCATCCGCCCCGGTCTGCCGGTGATCGTGATTTCGGCGCAGAACACCATCATGACCGCGATACAAGCCGCCGAGGCAGAGGCGTTCGATTACCTGCCCAAGCCGTTCGATCTGCCGGACCTGATGAAACGCTCGGCCCGCGCCTTGGACCAGAAACGCCGCGTCGCCGCCGCCGTTGTGGCCCAGGTCCGCGAACCCGGCGACGATCTGCCGCTGGTCGGCCGTACCGCTGCGATGCAGGCTTTGTACCGCCTTGTCGCCAAAGTGATGAACACCGACCTTCCCGTGCTGATCACCGGCGAATCGGGCACCGGCAAATCCCTGATCGCCCGCGCCATCCACGACTTTTCCGACCGCCGCTCGCAACCTTTCGTCCTCGCCAAGGCCACCGATCTGGCGGGCGTCGATGGCATTGCCGGCATTTTGACCAAGGCCCGTGGCGGATCGTTGCTGATCGACGAGGTGGCCGATTTTGACGATGACGGTCAGGCCCGCCTTGTCCGATTGCTGGATGTGGCCGACGACCACGCCCCGCGCATCCTTGCCACGTCGCAGGCCGATCTGGCCCAGCGCGTCGAAGAGGGCCGTCTGCGCAAAGACCTGTTCTACCGGCTGGGCGGCGTGACCATCACCGTGCCGTCCTTGCGCGAACGGGTCGAAGATATCGGCTTGCTCGCCGACCACTTTCTGGCGCGTGGCGAGCGTGAAATCGGCACCGCCCGCCGCCTGACCCCCGAGGCGCGCAATGTTTTGCGCGTCTACCCGTGGCCCGGCAACGTCCGGCAACTGGAAAACGTCCTGAAACGCCTGCTCGTCACCTCGTCCGAACCCGACATCCCGCCGAATGAGCTGGAATCCGCGATTGGTGGCGTGCAAGCCATTGAACCCGCCCGCGCCGGCATGGTCGAGAATGAAAAGCTGTCGGCATCAGTCGCCCGTCACCTCAAACGCTATTTCGACCTGCACAACGGCCAATTGCCCCCCGCAGGCGTCTACGACCGTATTTTGCGAGAGATTGAGCTGCCGCTGATCGAAATAGCGCTGGATGCGACGGCCGGAAATCAGGCCCGCTGCGCCGACCTTCTCGGGATCAATCGCAATACTTTGCGCAAGAAGATCACCGAACTCGATATCCGCGTGACACGCCGCCGCAAGCTGATGTAAAACCGCAACAACAAGCGTGTCACAGGTGCTGCGTTACCTGAAAGACACCAGATGTGGCGGGCGGGACACTTGGTCTGGCCCTTTTGGCAGGGTCAAGATCGCGTGCAAAGAGCGGCAAATGGCAATCCCTGGCTTATCCGCCTGACCCGGCTGCGTCGTCAGCGCCGCGTGCAGACCGGCATGACCTTCGGGCTGGTCTTTCTGGGCCCCTTGCTCACCGTGGCGACCTTCCTTGCGCTTGGCCCGCTTAATCAAGGAGCCTCCTCGCCCGAGTTGCGGCTGATCATGCTGGCGGATCTGGTCTATGTGCTGGTGCTCGCCACGCTGGTCCTGCGCCGCATCGTGCAGATGGTGGCCGACCGCAGGCGCCAGTCCGCAGGGTCGCGCCTGCATCTGCGGCTGACCAGCATCTTCGCCATCGTCGCGCTGATTCCCACCGTGCTGGTCGCAATCTTTGGTGTGCTGACGGTCAACATCGGACTGGAGGGCTGGTTTTCCGACCGGGTCCGCTCGGTGATCGGCGCGTCGCTGGAAGCCGCCCAGGCCTACGAAACCGAACAAAGCGCCACGCTGACCGACGACGCCCAGGCCTTGGCGGTGTTTCTGGATGATGCCAAGGCAAAAAGCTTCGGAATGGATGACGGCTCGGTGCGGCCGCTGCTGGCACAGGGGCAGGCAGCCATTCAGCGCGGGCTGAAAGAGGTCTATCTGATCAATGCGGTTGGAACGCTGAAAACGCGGGGCGAGAAAAGCTATCTCTTCAACTTTGAACCGCCAACCGCAGATCAGATCGCCCGTGCCCAAGGCGGCGAGACGGTTCTGATCCAGGATTGGCCCAACAACGAATTTCGCGCACTGGTCAACCTGTCGGACTTTCCCGACCGACTTTTGTATGTCTCGCGCACGGTCGACGGCAAAATTCTTGGGCTGCTGGACGAAACCCAGCAGACTGCCGCCCTGTATCAGCAGCTGGAAAATGACCGCGGCAAGGTTCTGTTCAACTTCGGCCTGCTCTACCTCGGCTTCGCCGTCATCCTCATCGTCGCTGCCGTCTGGGGTGGTCTGTGGTTCGCCGAACGGCTCGCCCGCCCGGTCGGCCGTCTTGCTGGGGCCGCGCAACGTGTCGGGGATGGCGATCTGGACGTGCAGGTCGTGGAAGAGGATGGTGACGACGAAATTGCCATGTTGGGCCGGCTGTTCAACCAGATGACCCGCCAGTTGAAAGGCCAGCGGCAGGCCCTGATGGAAAGCCACGAGCAGACCGAAGGCCGCCGCCGCCTGTTTGACTCGGTGTTGTCCAACGTTACCGCCGGGGTGATCGGGCTGGATGCCGAGGGTCGCGTCGACTTTGTGAACCGCGCCGCGATGCGCCTGCTTGATTTGGCGAGCGAGGCCGCCACCAATGCGGCACTGATCCAGACAGTTCCAGAATTCGATAGCCTTTTCAAACGCCTGCAAGCCGACACTGGCTCCGCCGTGCAAGACGAAGTTCGCCTGACCCGCCGTGGCAAGCTGGAAAGCCTGCTGGTGCGGATGTCAGAGCGGCGCTCTGACGCCGGGGTCGAAGGTTTCGTGGTAGCCTTTGACGATGTGACCGACCTCGTCTCCGCCCAGCGGATGGCAGCCTGGGGTGACGTCGCCCGCCGCATCGCGCATGAAATCAAGAACCCTCTGACGCCGATCCAACTCAGCGCCGAACGGATCAAGCGCAAATACCGGGGCCAGGTCAGCGATCCTGAGGAGTTGGAGGCCTATACCGATGTCATCGTGCGCCAGACCAACGACCTGCGCCGCATCGTCGACGAGTTTTCCAAATTCGCCCGCATGCCCGAACCGGAACGCCGCGAAACCGATCTGACCGCCCTTGTGAAAGCCGCCGTGATGCTGCAGGAAAATGGTCAGCCGGGGGTTAAATTTGCGCGTGTGCTGCCCGCCAAGCCCGATCTCATTGAAATTGACGCGACCATGATTGGCCAGGCCCTGACAAATTTGATTAAGAACGCTGGAGAAGCCATTGACGAGGTTCGAGAAAAGAAAATGCCGGTTCGTTACGTGCCTGAAATCCGCGTCAGCCTTGTGACGGGCGAAACCTATTCCACCATCACCATCGCTGACAATGGGACCGGCCTTCCACCCGACCGTTCGCGCCTGTTCGAACCCTATGTCACGACTCGCGAAAAGGGCACCGGGCTGGGTCTGCCCATCGTCAAGAAGATCATCGAAGAACACGGCGGCACGTTGATTTTGACCGATGCGCCGATATTTGAAGGCAACGATCACGCGGGTGCGATGGCGGAAATCCGTTTGCCACGCGCCACACGCGCCAGACCAATGGTCTTGCGCCCACAAAGTCAGGGGGGAACATGAGCAGCATTCTGATTGTAGACGACGAGAAAGATATCCGCGAACTGATCGGCGATATTCTCAAGGACGAGGGCTATGCCGTTCGCCTTGCAGGTAATTCCGACGATTGCATGACAGAGATCAACGCCGAACTTCCCAGCCTGATGATCCTCGACATCTGGCTGAAAGACAGCCGGATGGACGGCATCGACATCTTGAAAACCGTGAAACGCGACAACCCTGATGTGCCTGTGGTGATCATATCAGGCCACGGCAATATCGAAATCGCCGTCGCCGCCATCAAGCAAGGCGCTTACGATTTCATCGAAAAACCGTTCAACATCGATCAGTTGATGGTCGTGGTCGCCCGCGCGATGGAAACCTCTCGGCTGCGGCGCGAAAATGCCGAACTGCGGCGGCGCGACGTCACCGGGTCCGACATGCTTGGGTCAAGTCCGTCGTTCAAGGGTCTGAAATCGCAGCTGGAAAAGGTCACTAAGTCGAACGGCCGCGTCATGCTGACCGGCCCTGCCGGGTCGGGAAAAGAGCTTGCCGCGCGCTACATCCACACCAATTCCAACCGCGCCACCGCACCTTTCGTCTCTGTCTCTTCGGCCACAATCGAACCTGAGCGCATGGAAGAAGTGCTGTTTGGCCGCGAAACGGCCGAACGTGGCGTTGAAAAGGGCCTGTTGGAACAGGCCCACGGCGGCGTCGTCTATTTCGACGAAGTCGCCGATATGCCCTTGGGAACCCAATCGAAAATCCTGCGCGTCTTGACCGAACAGCAGTTCACCCGCGTGGGTGGTGCCGACAAGGTCCGCGTCGATCTTCGTGTCGTCTCCTCGACCTCGCGCGAATTGCGCACCGAAATTGCCCAAGGCCGCTTTCGCCAGGAGCTTTACGACCGCCTGAATGTCGTGCCAATCCCGGTGCCCTCGCTGGAAGATCGGCGCGAGGATATCCCCGAACTGACCCGCCATTTCGTCGACATGTTCCACCGATCGCAGGGGCTGCCCCTGCGCGAACTGACGCCGGAAGCCGAGGCGATGCTGCAAACCATGCAATGGCCGGGCAACGTCCGCCAGCTGCGCAACGTCATCGAACGCGTGTTGATCCTCGGTGATGGGTCCGGCCCGATCGAGGCGCACGAATTGCCCGGGCAGGAAGGCCCCACCGATTCCTCTGGCCGCATGGTGCTGGGCGGGGCAATGGCCACGCTCCCGTTGCGCGAGGCGCGCGAGGTGTTTGAACGCGAATACCTGCTGACCCAGATCAACCGGTTCGGCGGCAACATCAGCCGCACCGCCGGTTTTGTCGGAATGGAGCGTTCAGCCTTGCACCGCAAGCTCAAATCGCTTGGCGTGGTGTCTGCCTCCAAAAGCGGGGCAGGGCATGGTGATGACGAGGATGAGTAGGTCCGGGGCCGGAACGTGACGCTAGGGCAACTGCATGGTGATCCGCATGCGCTCGGGCTGATTTAGGGTCTGGAAACTCCTTTCGACCCAATCCATACTCTGCGCTCGTGGCCACCGGGGTAACAGCCGAGGGACAGGGCCAAAATGCAAGAACAACGACAAAAAAAGGCTATCAAAATGGCTGCCGACAAACAAAATTTGCAAGATGCCTTCCTGAATCATGTGCGCAAGGCCAAGGTTCCGGTGACGATTTTCCTGATCAATGGTGTGAAACTGCAAGGTGTGATCACCTGGTTTGACAATTTTTGTGTGCTGCTGCGCCGGGATGGACAATCGCAACTGGTCTACAAGCACGCGATTTCCACCATCATGCCGGGCGGGCCGATCAACCTTTATGAAGGTGAAGAGTAATCTCTGATCTGCCGGAAGACGATGACGATGATGAACCGTCGCTGCCACGCAGCGGGCGTGCGCCCTTGGAAACAGCGGCGGCACTGACCCGTGCCTATGTGCTGCATCCCGATCTGAAAACCACCAAGAAACGCCGGATGGCCGAACATGGCCTGGCCGAAGCGGTCGGCCTTGCTGCCGCCTTGCCGGGGCTGGAGGTGTTGGGGGCAGAGGTGGTGCGTCTGGCCAAGATTCAGCCCGGCACCCTGTTCGGCTCTGGCAAGGTCGAGGAATTGAAAAGCCGTTTCAAGGACTTGAAGATCGAACTTGTGCTGGTCGATGGCATCGTCGGCCCGGTCCAGCAACGCAATCTGGAAAAGGAATGGGGCGTCAAACTGCTGGACCGCACCGGCCTGATCCTAGAGATTTTCGCCGATCGCGCCCGCACCCGTGAAGGCGTGTTACAGGTCGAACTCGCTGCGCTGTCCTATCAGCGCACTCGCCTTGTCCGGGCCTGGACCCACCTCGAACGCCAACGCGGCGGTTTCGGCTTTGTCGGTGGCCCCGGTGAAACACAGGTCGAAACCGACCGCCGTGCCATCGACGATCATGTGATCCGTCTGAAACGCCAACTAGAAGCGGTCGGCAAAACCCGCGAACTGCACCGCGCCTCGCGCCGCAAGGTGCCGTTTCCGCTGGTGGCGCTTGTCGGCTACACCAATGCCGGGAAATCGACGCTGTTCAACAAGATGACCGGGGCGGACGTGCTGGCCAAGGACATGCTGTTCGCCACGCTGGATCCCACGATGCGCGGCGTCGAATTGCCCTCTGGCCGCAAGATCGTCGCCTCTGACACCGTGGGCTTCATTTCCGACCTACCGACCCAACTGGTCGCCGCCTTCCGCGCCACGCTGGAAGAGGTGCTGGAAGCCGACCTGATCCTGCATGTCCGCGACATTGCCCATCCCGAATCTGCCGAACAGGCCGCCGATGTGGCCGATATCCTCGGCGCCCTTGGCGTAGGGCCTGACGTGCCGCTGTTCGAGGTCTGGAACAAGCTGGACCTGGTTGACCCCAGCGCCCGTGACTCTTTGACCACGCAGGCGCAGACCCGTCCCGGTGTATTCCCGCTATCCGCCCTGACCGGCGAGGGTCTGGACCGGCTGACCGACGCCATCTCGCAAGTGTTCGAACTGGCGAAATCGCGGGTGACCCTGACTGTGACGTTCGCGCAAGGTCGCCAACACGCCTGGTTGCATGCCGAAGGTGTGGTCGAAAGCGAGACGCAAACCGAAGACGGCTGGCACGTCGCAGTGGAATGGACCGAACGGCAGGCTCAACGGTTCGGCGCTCTCTGATCAACCGCCAGCCATGCGGAGTTTAGGAAAACCCCGGATCAAAGCCTTCAAAGGCTTCGTTCTGCCTGCTACAAAGAAATCGGCCTCAGGGCCGTTCCAGCCGGTAATAGTCGCTGTCCGACCACTCGCCCGCCACGCAGAACGTTTTCGCCGCATGCCCGGATTTCACAAACCTCAACCGCTCTAGCAACCGCGCAGAAGCCGTGTTGCGCGGGTCTATATCGGCCATCAGATGATCTACCGGATGGTGGGCGAAGGCAAAGTCGATCACCGCCCGCATCGCCTCAGAGGCAAAGCCCTGGCCCCAGTAGTCCCGGTGCAGGATATACCCGACCTCCGGCAGCACGCCACCGCCGACCTTGCCGATGACACGGCCCTGATATTCCACCAGAAACTCCACCGACCCCGCCGGGTCAATCGCCATCAGTCGGTCCATCCATTCGACCGTCGTGGCCATGTCGGGATGCGGTGGCGTCGACCAATAGCGCATCACCTCGCCATCACGCATGATCTCGTGCAGCGCATCCAGATCCCGAGGCTCGGCCCTTCGCAACAACAGCCGCTCGGTGCGGATCATTTCGCAGGTTCCAGATGGGTGATCCCCACCGCCGCCGCCCGCGCAAGGTCCGGGTCAAGCGACATCGGGATATACTCACCCCGCCGCCACAACTCTGACAGATCGTCATAGAACCGCGACAACGGATGGCCCGACTGCCCGGTTGCCGAAATGAAAACAGAAGAATCCGGGTCGGCAAAGTCATATACCCCGCGATAGCCGCCGCCATGCACGTTCAGATAGGGGTTGTCGCCGGTGCCCGATGTGCGCCCCCGCATCAGCGTATTGTCACCGCCCGATGTGCTTTGCCGGATGTTCACGAAATACTTGATGAACGGCACCTTGCCCAACACCGGATGATCATGCGCCGCCTCATGCGCATCGCCCCAGCGCCAGCTTTCGATGTTCGGCCCGTATTTCTCCGACAGCGACAGCAGCGCGTCATCCAGAGCAATCCGCGCAATCTCACCACAGCTTTCCACCGCCGCCGACTGGATCACGTCGCACCACACCGAGGCGCCATCGGTATTGCGATACACCCGCTCGATGAAATCCGCATTCGGATGGGTGATCGCGTCGGCCAATGGCCCAATCTCATCCCGCGTCAGACGGTCCTGCAACGCCCGCAGCCACGCCTCGGCAATCAACGGCTCCGGCAGATGTTCGTTTTCCTCGCCATTCCATTTGGCCAGCAGCGCCAGCGCCTTTTGCCGCAGGCGTTCCGCTGTGCCCTCTGCGGCAGGTTCGCCGGTAAACCACAGATCCGCGCCAATCAACGGCAGCAGATTGCGCACCGTCGGGCTGACGGTGTCCAGTTGTGCCTCGATGAAACTGTCGCGGGTATGGACTTCGCGGGTTTTCATCAAGGTCAGCCAGCGTTGGATGCGCTGCGTATCGCCCCAGTCAAAACTGACATGTTCAGGGAACGGGCGGTCCACGGTCTTGTTGTTGGTATTGCCCAATATGCCTGAGCTTGGGTTTTTGATCAGCGGGTTGTCCGCATATGGCAGCATCCCCAGCCAGCGGTTCTTGCCCTGCCACCCCGGCGCCGGCATCCGGCCTTGTGTCGCATGCGACGGGTCGCGCGACGGCATCCGACCAATCACCTGCAAGGCGATATTGCCCTCGTCCACCACCATCAGGTTTTGCGAAGGGGCGACAAAGGTTTCGCCGGCCTTGATCGCCTCCTCCACCGAATGCGCCCGCATCAGGGCCATCGCGCTTGACATAGAGGTGTCCGCCCCCTCCAGCGCCGTCCATTCCAGCGCCGCCACATCGCCCTGCGGCGTTATCGTGCCTAGATCATAATGCGACCCCGGCAGGATCGGTCCGGACTCGCTCCACCTTTGCGTGATCGTGACCGGAGCCTCGCCCTTCACATTGATGATCGTCCGCCGCGTGATGAAATCCTTCGGCCCCTCGGGCGTCATGTATTGTTCGGGGTTCTGCGGGTTGATCTTCTCGATCACCACATCCTGATCGTCCATATAACTCGAGGTCAGCCCCCAACCCAACTTCTCTGACCGCCCCAACAACACCAGTGGCATCCCCGGTATCGTCGCACCAATCACATCGCCAGATGCCAGATGCAGCCGCGCCAGATACCACAATGCCGGCGCGGTAAAGTCCAGATGCGGGTCGTTGGCCAACAACGCCCCTCCCGCCGCCGACCGTTTCGGCATTGCGGCCCAGGCATTGGACGCCCCCGCGAAATCCGTCGAATGAAACGGCGACAACGGTTGATCCAGTTCCGCCATCCGCAGCGGAGCCTGCCCCGGTTGCGCCCCCGGCATCAGGTCCGAATATTGGGGCAGGGCGGCAACAGCCTGCCCAGGATCGTCAGGCAGAATGTCCTTCAACCGGGCCGGCGACAGCACCATCGACATTTCGGCCCGCATCACTTCGCTTTCCAGATGCGACGACAGTTGCACCGCCATCAGCTTGATGATCGCAATACTGTCAGCGGGTGCCCAGGCGTCAATCTGCGCCGAAAACAGAAAATACTCCGGCGCACCGCGCCCCAGCGCGTTCTTGTTGACCTGTCCGATCCAGGCATTGACCCCTGCCGCATAAGCCGTCAGCGCCCGCTTGGTCTGCGCGTCCTGCGCATCGACAGAGGACAGCGCCAGCGTGTACAGATCCAGCCGCCGCATCAACTCGTCGATCTTCAGTGTGCGCGGCCCAAAGATTTCCGACAGTTTGCCCTGCACCGTGCGCCGCAGCATCGTCATCTGCCACAACCGGTCCTGCGCATGGGCAAACCCCAGCGCAAAGAACGCATCTTCATCGGTTTTGCCAAAGATATGCGGCACGTCATTGTTGTTGCGCACGATCTCGACCGGGGCGCTGATGCCGTCCAGCGTGTAGGTCGCGTTGTAATCGGGCAGCGAGCGCGACAGGAAATAATAGAATATTCCGACCGCCAGCAGGCTCAACACGATCAGTCCGACGAAAAGTCGCAGAAGCCAGCGGAAGGCGGTCAACATATGGGGGCCAGTTCTTGACGACGCGACAGATTGCCCCTCCTAGTCCATCCACGGAATAGGGGCAATGCAAGGGGCGGCAAATGGCCAAAGTGGCGTTTTTGGGACTGGGTGTCATGGGCTTCCCGATGGCAGGCCATCTGGCGGCCAAGGGGCATCAGGTGACCGTCTATAACCGCACCCCGGCCAAAGCCACCGCCTGGGTCGCCAAACATGGCGGGGCGTCCGCCGCCACGCCGCATGCCGCGGCGCAAGGCGCCGAATTCGTGCTGTCCTGCGTCGGCAATGATGACGATTTGCGCAGCGTCTGCACTGGTCCCGATGGCGCATTCGCCGGAATGGCGGCGGGCACAATGTTCATCGACCACACCACGGTTTCCGCGGAAGTCACCCGCGACCTGGCGGCTCTGGCCGCAAGGCAGGGCAAAGGCTTTGTCGACGCGCCTTTATCGGGCGGTCAGGCGGGGGCCGAAAACGGTGTTCTGTCCATCATGTGCGGCGGTTCGCATGCCGACTATGCCCGCGCCGAACCCGTCATGCAAACCTACGCCCGCATCTGCAAACGCCTCGGTGACAGCGGGTCCGGCCAACTTGCCAAAATGATGAACCAGATCTGCATCGCCGGTCTGGTGCAGGGCCTGTCAGAGGCGCTGGCCTTTGGCGAGAAAGCCGGGCTGGACGGTGCCGCCGTGGTCGAAGTGATCTCGCAAGGCGCGGCAGGGTCTTGGCAAATGGTCAACCGCCACAAGACCATGCTGGCCGACAAGTTTGACCACGGTTTCGCGGTCGACTGGATGCGCAAGGATCTGGGCATCTGTCTCGCCACCGCCAACCAGATCGGCGCCAGCCTGCCGGTGACAGCCTTGGTGGATCAATTCTACAAGGACGTGCAGCGCATGGGCGGCAACCGCAACGACACCTCCAGCCTGATCCGCCGCTTGCGCTGACCCTGCATTCGGCAGGTTGCCACCAACCATACTAAGGATGAGCAGGCGGGTGCCAACCCACCGCCTCCCGCCAGAGTAGTTTTTGAAATACAACCCATTGATTCTAAACAGTTTACAAAGCCGTCCAGAGCCAGACGCGCGTTAGGGGATGATGCGGCTATACTTGACGCCTGACAACGTCGCCCCGGCAATCAGACCCTGCTGACCAAAAACCAGCGCCACCACTGGGTCCAACTCGGTCGTGTCCTTGCCAATCGACCCGCCCTGTTCCGGCGTCGCATAGCGCAGATCCGCCCCGGCGACCCAGCCCGAACCGCGCCGGAAATCCTCCAGCGCCCCGCTGGTCATGAAGAACAAGGCATGGGCATATTGCTGGGCGCCGATCTGAATTCCGATGGTGGCGCGGGTGGCGGAATAGTAATCCACCGTCACGTCATTGATCCGCAGCGCCCCCCGGCCATAACTGCCACCAAAGCCAAAACCAACCTCGGTGATTAGCGGCATGAACAGGATGCCCTTGGCGCTGGCCGCCAAATCGCGGGTGCCGGGATAGTTGTTGAACAGATAATCCCGCGTCGCATCGACCCGCGCATCAATCTGCGCCGAGCCGTTGGAATTAACACCATTGCCAAGCAAGGAATTGTTGCACGCTGCCAATAGGGCCGCCGCGCCAAACCCCATGAAACTCCGCCGGGATACCGCCATGATCTTCGCCTCCTGCCTCAAACCGGGCTCTACAGGCCCTTTGGCGTGACTATACCCTATCGGCGGAACCCTGTCATGCCTTGCCTCAGCTTTGGGCAACCCGCCGCCGAGTTTAATACCGCCCCGCCTTGATCGCCCGCGCCGCATCCGGTGCGAAATAGGTCAGAACCCCGTCACAACCCGCCCGCCGGAATGCCATCAAACTTTCCAGCATCGCACGCTCGCCGTCGATCCAGCCGTTCAATGCCGCCCCCTTGATCATCGCGTATTCACCCGATACCTGATAGGCATAGGTCGGTGCCCCGAACATGTCCTTGGCCCGCCGGATGATGTCCAGATAGGGCATCCCTGGCTTGACCATCACCATATCCGCCCCCTCGCGCAGATCGCGCTCGATCAGCCGCATCGCCTCGTCACTGTTGGCCGGGTTCATCTGATAGGTCTTCTTGTCGCCCTTCAGTGCCCCCGATGCCCCTACGGCATCGCGGAACGGTCCGTAAAACGCGCTCGCATATTTCGCCGCATAAGACAGGATCGCCACGCGCTGATGGCCCGCCGCTTCCAAGGCCTGACGAATCGCACCGATCCGGCCATCCATCATGTCCGACGGCCCGATGATATCCGCCCCGGCTGCGGCCTGTGCCAAAGCCTGCTTGACCAAGGCCGCCAAAGTCTCGTCATTCAGGATCAACCCATCCCGCACAAACCCGTCATGCCCGTCGATGTTGTATGGGTCCAGTGCCACATCCGTCATCACCGCGATCCCCGGAACCTGGGCCTTGATCGCCCGGATCGCGCGGTTGGTCAGGTTGTCGGGGTTCCAGGCTTCTTCACATCCCGCGGTTTTCAACACGGGGTCGGTGTAAGGAAACAGGCAGATCGCCGGTATCCCTAACCCCGCCGCCTCTGCTGCCGCTTCCACCACCAGATCGACCGACAGCCGCGCCACACCGGGCATCGAGGCGATGGGTTCGCGCTGGCCCTTGCCCTCGCGCACGAACACCGGCCAGATCAGATCGCCCGCGGTCAGCGTGTTTTCCTGGGTCAACGCCCGCAAGGCCGGGCTTTGCCGCAGGCGGCGGAAACGGGTGGCAGGGAAGGGCGCAGATATTGGGCGCATGGGCGTGCTTCCTTGATCATGGAGGGGTTGCAGCTTTGCCTTCTGCCTGTCATGGAAACGCGCGCGGCTCAAGATGCCGCGCCGCGTTTGCAGGGTTCAGGATACGGAGACGACGGGTGAACTGGTATCAGATGTTGTTCGATCTGATCGACATGCGGTCGTTCTCGAATCTGTGGTACTGGATTGCCCTTGGCGTGATCTGGTCATCGGCCAGTCATTGGGTGCTTGGGGTGCCGTATGACATGGTCTACCGCGCCCGCAAGGAACGCGGCGAGGCGCTTGCCGATCTGGAAACACTGGTGCGCATCAACGTTTCTCGCATGTTGCATGCCTCACGCAATTACGGGCTGTGGCTGATCGGCGTGCTGTGTTTCATGGTCACGGTGCTGGGCCTGCTGGCGTTCTTGTATGACATTGAATTCGCGCAAGCCGTGCTGTTCCTGTTCGTGCCGCTGTGCATTCTGGGCTACTTGTCGCTGCGCAGTTCGGTCAAGATCGAGGCGGGCGAAGGCCAGGGCGACGCCCTTTTCCGCCGCCTGTTCCGTCACCGCCTTTCGGTGCAGGTGCTGGGGATGTTCTCGATCTTTTTCACCTCGCTCTACGGCATGTATGTGAACCTTCAGATCAGCCTGCCGGGCTGACCTATGGCCGACCGCATTCTTCTGGGCGGCGCACCCGAGGGCTATGACGCCCGGCTTCTGGCGAAAGAGGCGGCACGCGGCCAGTCGGTGATCCATGTCGCCCGCGATGATCGCCGGATGGAGGCGATGCGCGCCTCTTTGGCCGTGCTGGCCCCCGAATTGCCGGTGCTGGAACTGCCCGCCTGGGATTGCCTTCCCTATGACCGCGTCTCGCCCAACCCCGAGATTCTGGCCCGGCGCATGTCAACGCTGGCCGCTCTGGCCGCAGGTCTGGCCAAGCCGATCATCTTGCTGACCACCCTCAACAGTGCCACCCAGCGCCTGCCCGCCCGCGACGTGATGCAAGGCGCTTCCTTTGTCGCCAAAGTCGGCGACAGGGTCGATGACCAGCGCCTGAAACGCTTCCTCACCGGCATGGGCTTTTCGCCAGTCTCGACCGTGGCCGAACCCGGCGACTATGCCCTCCGCGGCGGCATCGTCGACATTTTTCCACCCGGTCGCGGCGGTCCGGTCAGGCTTGATTTCTTCGGTGACGTGCTGGATGGAGCGCGGCGGTTCGATCCGGTGACGCAACGCACCACGCAAAAGCTTTCGGCGGTGGAATTTGCCCCGATGTCCGAAGTCATTCTGGACGAAACAGCTATCACAAGGTTCCGCCAGAACTACCGCGCCGAATTTGGCACAGCAGGGTCCGACGATCCGCTGTATGAAGCCGTAAGCGCGGGCCGCAAGCATCAGGGCATGGAACATTGGCTGCCCTTCTTTCACGCCCGCTTGGAAACCCTGTTCGACTATCTGCCCGCCGCCTCGGTGATGCTGGACGACCAGGTCACCGCCTCCCGCCTGTCCCGCTGGGACGGCATCGCGGACCAATATGACGCCCGCCGCGAGGCAATGACCGCAAAAGGCCGTCTCGACACGGTCTACAAACCCTGCGCCCCCGACCTGCTGTATCTTGCCGACACCGCCTGGGAGGCCGCTTTGTCCGACCACCGTGTCGTGCAATTGTCGCCCCTGCCGCAATCGCCGGGCCCCGGCGTTCTGGATGCACAAGGCCGCGTTGGCCGCAATTTCCTGCCCGAACGCCAGCAGGAACAAGTCAGCCTTTTCGGGGCTTTGGCCGACCATCTTCATGCGCAGCTTGCCGATCGCCAAGTCGTCATCGCCTCGTGGTCCGAAGGGGCGCGCGAACGGTTGGATGGCTTGCTCAAGGATCAGGGTCTCATGACGGCCGTCCCGATCAAGGATTTCCGCGACGTGCCCGCAGGGCGCGGCGGTTTGTTCCTGATGATCTGGGCGCTGGAGGCGGGCTTTACCGCGCCGGGCCTTGCTGTCATTTCCGAACAGGACATCCTGGGCGACCGTCTTGTCGCCAAACCCCGCAAGAAACGCAAAGCCGACAACTTCCTGCGCGAGGTCGACACCCTTACCCCCGGCGATCTGGTGGTCCACGTCGAACACGGTGTCGGCCGCTATCTGGGGCTGGAAACCATCACCGCGCTTGGTGCCCCGCACGACTGCGTGGCGCTGGAATATGCCGAAAACTCCAAGCTGTACTTGCCGGTCGAAAACATCGAGCTGCTGTCGCGCTATGGCCATGAAGACGGCCTGCTGGACCGCTTGGGTGGCGGCGCGTGGCAGGCGAAAAAGGCGAAACTCAAAGAGCGCATCCGCGAGATTGCCGACAAGCTGATGCGCATCGCCGCCGAACGCGCCCTGCGCCACGCGCCCATACTAGAGGCGCCGCATTCGATCTGGGAAGCCTTCTCCGCCCGCTTCCCCTATCAGGAAACCGACGACCAGCTGTCCGCCATCGCCGATGTCGTAGCCGACCTTGAAAAAGGCTCGCCGATGGACCGCCTGATCGTCGGCGACGTCGGTTTCGGCAAGACCGAGGTTGCGATGCGCGCCGCCTTTGTCACCGCCCTGTCCGGCATGCAGGTCGCCCTGATCTGCCCCACCACGCTCCTCGCTCGCCAGCATTACCGCAGCTTTGCCGAACGCTTCCGCGGATTTCCCATATCGGTCCGGCCCTTGTCGCGCTTCGTCTCCACCAAGGACGCCAACGCCACCCGCGAGGCGATGTCAGCAGGCACCGTCGATATCGTCGTCGGCACCCACGCACTGCTGGCGAAATCCGTCCGCTTCAAAAACCTCGGCCTGATGGTCATCGACGAGGAACAGCATTTCGGCGTCTCTCACAAGGAACGCCTGAAAGAGATGAAATCCGAAGTCCACGTCCTGACCCTGACCGCCACGCCGATCCCCCGCACCCTGCAACTGTCGCTTACTGGTGTGCGCGACCTTTCCATCATCGCCACCCCGCCAGTTGACCGCCTCGCCATCCGCACCTATGTCAGCGAATTCGACAGCATCACCATCCGCGAGGCCCTGCTGCGCGAACATTATCGCGGTGGGCAAAGCTTTTATGTGGTCCCCCGCATCAGCGACCTGCACGAGGTCGAGGATTTCCTGAAAACCCATGTCCCCGAAGTCAGCTATGTCGTGGCCCACGGCCAGCTTGCAGCGGGCGATCTGGATGACCGGATGAACCAGTTCTATGATGGCAAATACGACGTGCTGCTGGCCACCTCCATCGTCGAATCCGGCCTGGATATTCCCACCGCCAACACCATGGTCATCCACCGCGCCGACATGTTCGGCCTGTCGCAGCTGTATCAGATCCGGGGCAGGGTGGGCCGCGCCAAGACCCGCGCCTACTGCTACCTGACCACCAAACCCCGCGCTCCCCTGACCCCGCAAGCCACCAAACGCCTGCGCCTGCTGGGCAGTCTTGATAACCTCGGCGCAGGTTTTAATCTCGCCAGCCACGACCTCGACCTGCGCGGCGCGGGCAATCTTTTGGGCGAAGAACAATCGGGCCATATCAAGGAAGTCGGCTACGAACTTTATCAGCAGATGCTGGAAGATACGATTGCCCGCATCAAATCCGGCGAATTGCAGGGGCTGAGCGCGGTCGATGACCATTGGGCTCCCACCATCAACCTCGGCGTGCCCGTGATGATCCCCGAGGCGTTTATCCCCGACCTCGACATCCGCCTGGGCCTGTATCGCAGGCTCTCAAGCCTCGGCACCAAGGTTGAACTCGAAGGTTTTGCCGCCGAACTGATCGACCGCTTCGGGCCGCTGCCGCGCGAGGTCAACACCCTGATGGTCATCGTCCGCATCAAGGCCCTGTGCAAAAAGGCCGGCATCTCGCGGCTGGATGTCGGGCCAAAAGGTGCCACAGTGCAGTTTCACAATGACAAATTCGCCAATCCGGCAGGCCTTGTGGAATTCATCAAGGCCCAAGGGCCGGCGGCCCGAATCGCTGGCAACAAGATCGTGCTGGTGGGCGAGATGAAGACCGAATCCGACCGCATCAAGGGTGCATTCAATGTCGCGAAAGATCTCGCCGAAAAGATCGTGAAACAGGTCAAGGCGTAACCGCCACCGGCTTTTTCACAAACTGCATCAGCCCCAGCGCCAGCACCGCAAACACCGTGCCCCCCACCAGCAGCGGGATCTGCGTGCCGTTAAACGCCAGTCCCACCGGCACCGCCAACAAGACCGACAGCACCGTTGATGCCGCCGTGATCACCGACGAGGCGAACCCTGCAATATGGCCCAGATCCTCCATCGCCATCGCGTTCAGGTTGCCCATCGTCAGTCCCATCATGGCAAAGACGCCCACCGACCACAGGATATGCGACGGAAACACCAGAACCTCTGGCAGCAGCCCACTGATGTTGGCCAGCAACACCACCACGGTCAGCGCGATCTGGGTGCCATATGTCATCTTCAAGACCCGCCGCATGCCCGCCCGCATCACGATCCGCGAATTGACCACGCTGCCACTCATCGCGCAAATCGCGATCACCGCGAACCACAGCGGAAACGTCGAAGCCCGGTCAAAACGTTGCTCGAATATCTGCTGCTGCGACGACAGCGTGGCTATCAGACAGGCTGAGGTCAAGCTTTGGCACAGCGTCGCAATCAATGCGATCCGGTGATGGGTCAGCTCTTTGGCGGCCTGCCACAGCAGCACCAGACGCAGCGGCCGGCGGTTGGTGACGGCCAGCGTTTCAGGCAGGCGCAGCGTTACCCAGATATTGACCGCCAGCGAAAACACCATGAACGCCGCAAAGATCGTGCGCCAGGTGCCAACCAGCAAAATGGCCTGCCCGGTCAGCGGCGCAATTGCCGGCACCAGCGTGAAAATCATCATCACAAAAGACACGATACGGGCCATGTCACGCCCCTTGTACAGATCGCGGATCATCGCGGTGCCAACTGCGCGCGGACCAGAGGCACCGATGCCCTGCAACACCCGCGCCAACAGCAGAAACTCCAGACTTGGCGCGACGTAGCACAGCGCCGCCCCGAACAGGAATATCCCGGCGCAGATCAGAATGACCGCCTTGCGACCAATCGCATCCGAAACCGGCCCGCTGATCAGCGTACCGATCCCGATGCCCAGAAAAAAGCTCGACACCACCAGTTGCGCCCGGTTGGTGTCGCCGGGGGTCAGTTCTGCCGCAATCACCGGCAACGCGGGCAACATCGCGTCGATTGACAAGGCCATTGTGGCGAACAGCATCGCCATCATCGCCACAAATTCATTCTGGGAAGGGCGCGCTATGGCCATCAGTCAGGGACTTTCAATTCTGCGGAAGAAATAACGTTGAAGCTCAGGCGTCCGGCCCGGCCTTGGCCGTCATCTCGGCAATTGCTTTGGCCCACAGGTCCGGCGGCTGTGCCCCGGACAGCACGTATTTGTTGTCAATCAGGAAGGTCGGCACCGCATTGACCCCACGCTCCCGCGCATGGCGCTCGCGCTTGCGGATCAGGTCCAGATCGGCATCAGAGGCCAGCAGCCGCTCGACCACCCCGCGGTCCATTCCGGCCTGTGCCGCCACATCGGCCAGTACGGTCAGATCGCCAATATCGCGCCCCTCGACCCAATAGCTGCGCATCAGTGCCGACACCATCAGGGTCTGCCGTCCCTCCAGCCCGGCCCAATGGATCAGACGGTGCGCATTCAGCGTGTTTGGAATGCGTTTGGGCGTATCGGGGTCCATCTTGACGCCGTTCTGTGCCGCAATATCCCGAAACCGCTTGTGGATTTGCTCCAGCTTGTCCGCGTCACCAAACCGCTCCAGCAGATAGCTGTGCTTGTCCACCCCCCCGGCTGGCATATCGGGGTTCAACTGGAACGGATGCCATTCAATCGCGAACGGATGGTCCGGATGTGCCTCCAACGCGCGGTCAAGATTGGCCTTGCCCAGATAGCACCACGGGCACACCGGATCAGAAAAGATATCAAGTCGGATCATCACGACGCCTCTAGATTGCGGCGGCCTTGGGCCGCATCCTCAACCACAACAATGCGCCACCTGCCAAAATCAGGAACGGCAGCATCGCCAAATTCACCGCAGCCCAGCCGGCCTGCACAGTGCCGCCCGAACAGTTCATCAACCCGCCAGAGGAAAAGCTGGCCAAAGTCACGCCGCCGAACACCAGAAAATCGTTCATCCCCTGCATCCGCCCGCGTTCTTCGGGCGTGTGCGAGGCGGTCAGCATGGTCGTCGCCCCGATGAAGCCAAAGTTCCAGCCCAGCCCCAGCAGCATCAGCGCCGCAAAGAAATTCTCGATCTGCACCCCGGCCATTGCCACTACCCCGGCACAGGCCAGAATTGCCAACCCGATCGCCATGATCCGTTCCACCCCGAACCGGGTGATCAGGCTGCCGGTAAAGAACGACGGGATGAACATCGCCAGCACATGCGCCGTGACGACATTGGACGCGTCCGAAACGTGAAATCCGCACCCAACCACGGCCAGAGGCGACGAGGTCATCACCAGATTCATCAAGGCATAACTGACCGTCGCCACGATCACCGCGACCGCAATCCGCGGCGTGCGGATCAATTCCATCCGTGTCCGCCCTGCAACCGTTCCAGCCGCCGCAGGTTTCGGGGTGGGGATGTTCAGCAAGGCGAACAGGAACACACCGATCAGATTCAGTCCGATCACCGTCAGATACGTCGCAAGGAACGGCACCGCCATCGCAGTCGATGTCAGCTTGACCAGTTCCGGCCCGACCACCGCAGACAACAGCCCGCCCGCCATCACATAGGAAATCGCCTTGGGCTTGAACGCATCCGACGCGGTATCGGCAGCGGCAAACCGGTAAAATCCTTGCGCCGACTGATAAATCCCGGTGATGAACGCACCAGAGACAAAGATCGCAAACGACCCGCGCGACAGCCCGAACGCCGCAATAGCCGCGCCCAGCGCCCCGGCAAACGCCCCCAGCACGAACCCGGCCCGCCGCCCGTACCGCGCCATGAAGGCCGATATCGGGTTGGCCGTCAGCATCGACCCGATCACCATCAACGAGATCGGCAACGTCGCAAGACAGGCATTCGGCGCCAGCGACTTGCCCGCCAATCCCGCCACCACGAAAATCATCGGCATCTGTGCGCCAAGGATGGCTTGCGACGCCACAAGGACATAAACATTGCGGCGGGCGACGGAGTCTGTGTTTTCTACCATGATCGCCAATCGGTATTGGTCGGGGCAGGCGGGTTCAAGGGACAATCGCCTTTCTGTGATACTTGCGCAGGGGGCAAAGGGAAAATATGGTAGGGCGCCTCATCGAAACCCCGGACTGCGTGGCCGAAGGGGCCGCGTGGCTTGGCCTGCACCACCCGCCCTTTGCCCGCGCCTTGCTGCTGACCGGCCCTTTGCCCCTGCGCCGCCAGGCCGACGGCTTCACTGCCCTGCTGGATGCCATCGTCGGCCAGCAAGTCTCGGTCGCCTCGGCGCAGGCCATCTGGGCGCGTCTGGCAGCGGCTGGCCTGACCGATCAGGCGACACTCGCCGCCGCCAAAGATGACACCCTCCGCGCCGCGGGCCTGTCGCGCCAGAAGGCCCGCTATGGCCGCGCGTTGGCCCAGGCCGGCATCGATTTCCCCGCCCTGCGCACCCGCCCCAATGCCGAGGTTATCGCCACCCTCACCGCCTTGCCTGGTATCGGCAACTGGACTGCCGAGATCTACGCCATGTTCGCTTTGGGCCGCGCCGATGTCTTTGCCCCAGGCGATCTTGCCCTGCAAGAAGCCGCCCGCCTGCTGTTCGACCTGCCCACCCGCCCGTCAGAACGCGCCTTTCGCACGATGGCCGAGGCGTGGAGCCCGTGGCGCGCCGTTGCAGCCCGCGCCCTTTGGGCCTATTACCGCGTCGCCAAAACCAGAGAAGGCATAAGATGAGCCGCACCTTGAAATTCGGGCGCAAACCCGCCGCTTCGGGCCGCGCCAAAAGCCTCGTGGTCTTTCTGCACGGCTATGGCGCCGACGGTGCCGATCTTCTGGGTCTTGCCGATGTGCTGGCCCCCCACCTGCCTGACACCAGCTTCGCCGCCCCCGACGCCGCAGACCGCATCCCCGGTGCGCCCTCAGGTCACCAATGGTTTGCGATTCCGCGCTTTGACGGTTCGACCGAGGCGCAGGCAGAGGCCGGTTTGAAAATGGCCATCGATGATGTGAACGCTTTCCTCGATCAGCGGCTGGCCTATGAAGGCCTTGGTCCCGAAGCCCTCGCCCTGGTTGGCTTTTCTCAAGGTGCCATGATGAGCCTGGCCGTCGCGCCGCGCCGCGCCGTGCCCATTGCTGCGGTCGTCGCCATCTCTGGCCGCCTGATCCATCCCGAACGCCTCGCGGCTGAAACCCGGTCCAGACCGCCCATGCTGATCATGCACGGCGATCAGGATCAGGTCGTCGATTTCGCCGAAATGGGCCGCGCCGCCGACGCGCTGACCACCGCAGGGTTCGACACCTACGGCCATGTCATGTCGGGGTCCGGCCACGGTATCGCCCAAGACGGGCTGTCGACCGCGCTGGCGTTCCTGCGGCACCACCTGCCAGCCTGAGCAGCCCGCACCAACGGCTCCGATTTACCTTTTTCCAAATACTCCCGCCAGAGGCTCCGTCACTTCAACCTTGCCCGCCATTGGCCAGATAGGCCGCACAGCCGGTCAGGGCCGCAAAATCATCCTCGACAATCCACACCGGAAACGCCCGCAGGAAATCGCCAAACCGCCCCTTGTCGCAGATCGCGTCGGCCAGCCCCATCTCGGCCAGATAGGGTGTCATCGCCCGGCTCATTCCGCCGATCAGAAATATGCCGCCATAGGGCAGATGCGTCAGCGCCAAATTGCCCAGGGTCGACCCCAGGATCCGGGTGTAAAGTCGCGCGGTCTCCACGGCATGCGCCTCGCCGGCAGTCAGTGCCGCGATGATCTCGGCAGAGGTTCTCGGCTGCATCGCCCCGGCTTCCTTGGTGACAAACGCGTACAGATGCTCCATTCCGCGCCCAGCCAGGGCATCCTCGACCCCGGCAAAGCCATGGGCATGTTCGCCGTAAGTCTCGATGAAATGGGCCAGCCGCAGATCGGCATCACTGCGGATCGGCATAGAGACATGACCGCATTCCGACGGTGGCACCACGCGGCCCCAAGGTGTGTTGTGAACCGGTGCTGCATTGACCCCGGTGCCCAGCCCCACGACCAGCATCGACGCATTCGGCACCGCAGGGGCCTCGACGACAGGCCGCAGAAACTCGGTGGCAATATGGCCCAAAGCCTGGCCCTGCGCCTGCAAATCGTTCAAAATTGCCACATGCCGCGCCCCGGTCGCGCGCGTCAGCAGCGGGTGGTCGATGATCCACGACAGGTTGGTCATTTCTGCCACGCCATGCCGCACCGGACCCGCCGCTGCGACACAGGCACCCTCGACCGAGGTGATGCCCGCTTCGTTCAGATAGCGGATCAGGATAGGCTCCAGACCGTCAAACTCGGCATTGTGAAACTTCGCAATGCTGTTCGGGCGCACCTGTTTGCCATCGGCCAAAGCGACGCGGGTGTTGGTGCCACCGATATCGGCAAGAATGGCGGTCATGTTGGTCCCCTTGATTCTGCTGCGGGCTCAGGCGTTGCGCGCCAAAGCGCGGGCAAAGGCATGATAGGATGATTTTGGTTTGCGTTCGAGGCTGTGAAAATCAACATGCACCAGTCCAAAGCGTTTTTCATAGCCTTCGGCCCTTTCGTAATTATCCGGAAGCGACCAATAGAAAAAGCCTTTCACATTGGCTCCCTGGGCGATCGCACGTCGCGTGGCCTCCAGATGGGCAAACAGATAATCCTCGCGAATTACGTCACTTACCGCGCCATCTTCAACCACATCGGCATGCGCCATGCCATTTTCGGTGACATATATCGGCAGATCCCCGACATAGTCGCGCTGCATCCGCGTCAGGAACCCCTCTAATCCTTCGGGGTAAATCTCCCACCCCATCTGGGTCTTGGGCAAACTGCCCGGCACGTCGCGGATCGCGGGCCACGCAGCCCTGGGATTGGCGGCGATAGTGTGGCGGGTATAGTAATTCACCCCCAGCCAATCCAGTTTTTGCCCGATCAGCGGCATGTCGTCCTGCCAGCCCTCTGGCATGTGTGAAGAAAGACCCGTAAGCACCTCTGATGGATAGTTTTTTTTGGTGATCCCCTCGATGAACCAACGGTTGAAGATCCCGTCCCAAACCGCCGCCGCCTCCTGGTCCGCCAAGGCGGCGCTCGCCGCTTCGGTATGATCAAAATTCAGCACGATCCCCAGGTTCTTCTGCCCCATCCCGCGCAAACGTTCCACCGCAGTCCCATGCGCCAGCAGCACATGATGCATCGCTCGCGCTGCGGCCCGGATGTCACGGTGGCCCGGCGCATGAATGCCCATGAAATGCGACAGCCAGGCCACGCACCATGGCTCGTTGATAGTGGCGATGCTGGCAACCCGGTCGCCCAGCACCCGCGTCACCGCTTCGGCATAGTCTGCGAACCATGACGCCACATCTTGGTTGGTCCAACCGCCAAGGTCCGCCAAAGCCGAGGGCAATTCCCAATGATACAGCGTCTGGAATGGCTTCAGGCCGCGCTCCAGCATCCCATCGACCAACCTGTCGTAAAACGCCATGCCCTCCGGGTTCACGCGCCGCCCGTCCGGCATCACCCGCGCCCAGGATGTGGAAAAGCGATAGGCGTCCATATTGGCGGCTTTGACCAAATCCAGATCGGCCGGCCAGCGATGGAAATGATCGCAGGCAACCGCACCATCTTCACCGCGCACCACATTGCCCGCAGTCGCGGCGAACGTGTCCCAGTGGCACGGCCCGCAGCCGCCATGCCTGGTGCCCTCGATCTGATAGGCCGCCGTCGCTGCGCCAAACAGGAAACCTTCGGGAAAGTCGAAACGGCTCAGGCGCATCATGGCTCCGGAATTACAGAACGGGGGCAGGGCCGGTCGACTGACCCAGGATCAGCTCCGCCTCCAGCAGCCTGTGCTGTGGTGGCAGGCCGGGCTGGCTGATCACGCCCAGCAGCATTTCCGCCGACAACCGCCCGGCTTCCCGCACACTTGACCTTGTGGCGGTGAAGATCGGCAAATCCTCGCCGTTGCGCAGATAGCTCAGATCATCGTCAAAAATAATAACCGACACATCCCGGCCCATCCGCAGGCCCCGGCCCTGGATCGCGCGCCGCACCCCCATGCCTTGCAGCATCGAGGCGCACAGGAACGCCGTCGCCGGTGCCGCCTGCGACAATGCGTTTTCGGCCGACCGATAGCCGTTGATCTCGGTCATTTCGGTTGTCGACAACAACTCTGTCGCAACTTCCAAACCCCGCGCGGCCATCGCGTCGCTGAATCCGGTGCGACGGCGCACCGCGAAATCCATCGACTCCCGCCCGTTGACCAACGCAATCCGGCGATGGCCAAGGTCCAGCAAAAATTCGGTCGCCCGCTGAAAGGCGCGCCGATTGTTGACATCGACCCAGTTGTAATCCAGCTCCGATCCAGTTGACCGGCCGTGCACCACGAACGGCAGGCCCAGATCCTTCAGCACCTTGATCCGCGGATCATCGGTTTTGGGCGCATGGACGATGACGCCATCCACCGTGCCGCGCGACATCAGGTCGCGATAGGTCGCTTCTTCCATCTCGTCGGGCACGACCGACAAGATCATCTCATACCCGCTGCGGGCATAGACTTCGCCGGATCCTGCAATGAAATCGCCAAAGATCGGGTTCATGATTTCATTATGGGTGATAACGGGAATCACGTGACCCACCGCCAAGGCCCGCCCGGTGGCCAGACGAATGGCGCGGGCGTTGGGTCGGTAATTGTGCCGTCGCGCCGCCGCCACAACACGCTCGCGCGTCGCCTCATTGACTTCGGGATAACCGTTCAGCGCACGGCTGACAGTTGTCGGCGACAGGCCGAGTTTGGTTGCAAGGTCCTTCAGGTTCATATCAGCCAAAACGGTTTGCTACGGTTCGGCGCGACATTAGAACGGCTTTTTGCCAAGGTCAAAGCATTGCGGCGTCTCCGTAAACGTTTCAGTTGCCCAATTTGCAAAGGGAGTCATTGGGAATACCGGTCAAATTTGCACCTCAAAGCGCTTTGATAACATCCGGCGAGCCGCCCTCAAAGCGCTTTGAATTACCCCCACTTGTGGGATGTGTGCCACAGTCTACGCGACACCTGCCAGCAAACCACGCAAGATTGCGGGCAGATGCGCCAGTCCCGAGGGGTCGCCGTCTCCCGCCAGCCTCACCAGAACCAGCGGCTCGGTTCCCGCATCGCGGATCGGGCGCACCACCAAAGGCTTGCCGTCGGGGCTCAGCCGTGGCGCTGGCTGCGCATAGCTGATCCCCACCCCCAGCCCATTCGCGGCGAAGCTGCGCATCAGCTCAAGCGAGGCACAACGGTGCGCAATGCGCGGCACCAGCCCCACCTGTGAAAACAACGCGCGCATATGGCCGATGCTCAGCCCTTGATCGGTCAACACCAAGGGCTGGTCCACCAGATCCGCCAGCGTCACATGGGCTTGCCCCGCCAGGGGATGGTCTGCCGCCAGCACCGCTTGCGGTGGCAACCGCGCCAGTTCCAGCCGGTGCAACGCGGGCGGCAAGCCCAGATCCCAGGTCAGCGCCACATCGACATGGCCCTGCAACAGTGCCTCGGTCAGCGCCTCGAACCCCATGACGCGGGCGCTCAGGGCCTGTTCGGTCTTGGCCAGCAGCGGTGCCAGCAAAACCGGCGCCAGATCCTCGAACATCGCCAGCCGCAGCGGCGACGCACGGACTGCGCCCGACATAAGCCGGCTAAATCCGTCCAGCTGCCCCTCGGCCGCCTCCAGCCAGCCCCGGCCAAATGGCGTCGGCACCATCGGCCCGCCGGGTCTGCGCAAGAACAGCGGTTGGCCCAATTGCCGCTCGACCTGCGCCAGCGCCACTGACAGCGCCGGCTGGCTGACATGCAGCGCCGCTGCCGCCGCCGTCAGCCCGCCATGTCAGGCGATGGCGCAAGCATAGTCCATTTGGCGCAGCGTTGTAGATAACATGAAGTTATGACCTGCTTTGAAAGGTATTATTTGAACCGATGATAGGGACATGCAATCCAGTGTCCAACGACAATCGGAGGCGATGATGGCGACGACGGTAACCGACGAGATGGTGGCAACCTATCAGCGCGAAGGCGTTGTGCTGATCAAAGGTCTGTGGGCCGACTGGGTGGACACGCTGCGCGACGGCATCGCCCGCAACATGGCCGAACCCGGTCCCTATGCCGCCGAAAACCTGAAACCGGGCGAGGGCGGTCGGTTTTTTGATGACTACTGCAACTGGAACCGCATTCCCGAATTTGAAACCGTCATCCGCCAGTCAGACGCCGCCGATGTCGCCGCGCGGCTCATGGCGTCGCAACGGGTGCAATTGTTTCACGACCACGTTCTGGTCAAGGAACCCGGCACGGCCAAGCCAACCCCGTGGCATCAGGATGGCCCGTATTACTTTGTGGCCGGTCAGCAGACCGTCAGCTTCTGGTCGCCACTCGACCCGGTGAAAGAGGCGTCCTTGCGCTGTGTCGCCGGATCGCACCTGTGGCCGAAAGAGGTGCTGCCGAAACGCTGGCTGTCCGATACGTCGTTCTACCCCGACCCAGACAAATACATGGCCGTCCCAGACCCGGATGCGGAAGGCATGCCGGTGCGCGAATGGCAGATGGAGCCGGGCGACGCGGTCGCCTTTAATTACCTGACCCTACACGGCGCACGTGGCAATGAAACCGGTGCGCGCCGCCGTGCCTTCAGCCTGCGCTTGGTTGGCGATGATGCGGCCTATGTCGAACGCCCCGGGCGCACCTCGCCCCCCTATCCCGGCCATGACATGCAGCCGGGCCAGCGCCTGCGCGAAGACTGGTTCCCGGTGCTGCGCGGCTGATTTTGCACAGCGTCCGGCACTGACCGGGGCGAAAAACGTCCTGCCGCGTGTAGACGTGGGCAAGACGCATGCAAGACGCGTTCAAGACACCCTCAAATCAGGTCAACCCACGCCCGCGCAATCGCCAAACCATGCGCATCCGCGGCCACCCCCAGCGTCGCGGCCAATGTAGGACAGGTCGTCAGCCAGCCCGGTTGCTGCGCCTCCACAAGGTCCGGAAAGGTCGCATTCCAGTCGGCAACCAATGCCCGGGACGCTTCAAAATGAAACTGCATCCCATAGGCCGCACGGTGGATGCGAAAGCATTGAACCGGCGCGGCGGGCGTGGTGGCCAGCAGTGTGGCACCGGGCGGCAGGGTGAACGCATCGGCATGCCATTCGAAAATCGCGAACTGGTCAGGCACATGCTTCAGCACCGGATCAACCTTTGCAGCCTCGGTCAACTGCACGTCGCACCACCCAAATTCCCGAGCGTTTCCAATGCTGTTCTGCGCCCCCAACCCCCGCGCCATCACCTGCGCCCCAAGGCAGATGCCAAGGACGGCACGGTCCATTGCCGCCGTTTGTCGCATCAGTTTCGCCATAGCCGGCAAGTAGGGATGGCTTGCATCCGCCAGCGCCGACTGCTCGCCACCGAACGCAACCAAGGCGTCATGGTCGCCGGGTTCCGGCAAAATGCCATCCGCCCAGGGCCTGAAAATCTCGACCCGTGCCGCCCTTTCATGCAAGGCGACGCCGATCTGGCCATGATGGGTCACGGCAGTGTTCTCGATGATGGCAACCAGCATGCAACTCCCCGCTCCCTGCGACCATGCAACACTCTGCCAAACAGTGGGTGCAACCGCAAGATACGGCGCTTTCGCCCTTGCCAAGCCCCGGTAATGGTGAAAAGGGGAGCCGTCAAACGAACAACTCCCCAACCCCCCGTAGGAGGATTAAATGGAGATTCGCGAGGCGTTTACCTTTGATGACGTGCTACTGGTGCCAGCGGCAAGCTCGGTCCTGCCGTCCGATGCGGATACATCCACCTATGTGACCAAAGCGATCCGGATGAACATACCGCTGCTGTCTTCGGCGATGGATACCGTAACCGAAGGCCGCATGGCGATTGCGATGGCCCAATCCGGTGGCATCGGCGTGATCCACCGCAATCTGGACGTGGTGGCTCAGGCCCGCGAAGTCAGCCGCGTCAAGCGGTTCGAAAGCGGCGTGGTCTATCATCCGATCACCTTGACGCCGGACCAGACGCTCGCCGACGCTAAGGTGCTGATGGAGCGTTATAATATCACTGGCTTCCCGGTGGTGGATGGTCAGGGCAGGGTCTTAGGCATCGTCACAAACCGCGACATGCGCTTTGCCAGTGACGATAAAACGCCGGTTCGGGTGATGATGTCGTCGGAAAATCTGGCCCTGCTGCGCGAGCCTGTGGACCGGGACCAGGCGATCAGCCTGATGAAAGCGCGACGGATTGAAAAACTGCTGGTGACGGATGGGGCGGGCAAGCTGACCGGGCTTCTGACGCTGAAAGACACCGAGAAAAGCGTGCTGAACCCGCATGCCTGCAAGGACGAAATGGGCAGGCTGCGGGTCGCAGCGGCCACCACAGTTGGTGATGCTGGCTTCGAGCGTAGCCAGGCCTTGATTGACGCGGGTGTCGATCTGGTGGTGATTGACACTGCACACGGTCATTCGGCTGGCGTCGCATTGGCGGTGGAACGGATCAAGAAACTGTCGAACCGGGTGCAGGTGGTTGCGGGAAACGTGGCCACAGCAGAGGCAACGCGGGCGCTGATTGGCGCGGGGGCGGATGCGGTCAAGGTCGGGATCGGCCCGGGCAGCATCTGCACCACGCGGATTGTGGCGGGGGTCGGAGTGCCGCAGCTGACGGCGATCATGGACGCAGCTGGCGCGTCGGGCGGCATTCCAATCATCGCTGACGGTGGCATCAAGTTTTCTGGCGACTTTGCCAAGGCCATCGCCGCCGGGGCGTCCTGTGCGATGGTCGGTTCCGCAATCGCCGGTACGGATGAGGCGCCGGGCGAGTTGATCTTGTGGAACGGGCGGTCCTATAAATCCTATCGTGGCATGGGGTCTTTGGGGGCGATGGCGCGGGGGTCTGCGGATCGCTACTTCCAGAAAGACGCCGCGTCTGACAAACTGGTACCGGAGGGGATCGAGGGGCAGGTGCCATATAAAGGCGCTGCCGCCGCGGTCATTCATCAGATGGTCGGCGGCCTGCGGGCGGCAATGGGCTACACCGGCAACCGGACCGTGGCCGAGATGCGGGAGAATTGCCAGTTTATCCGCATCACCGGCGCTGGCCTCAAGGAAAGCCATGTCCATGATGTGCAGATCACGCGCGAAAGTCCGAACTATCGGGTGGGATAAGTGTCCACATATGGACAATCAACAAATATGAGTGATTGCAGTACGTTAAACATGCAACTTTACCCGACCTTAACCTTTTCCACCGAGGTGCTCGGATGACCCGCCGCGCCCTGATCACCGGTGCCGGTGCCCCGGGCGGCATTGGCATGGCCTGCGCCCATGCGCTTGGCAAAGCCGGGTTTTCGCTGGCCATCGCGTCCACCACCGACCGTATTCTGGAACGGCAGGCCACCTTGCAGGCGGCAGGTTTCACCGTCACCGCCCATATTGCTGACCTGACCGACCCCGCCCAGGTCGCCCGGCTTATCGACGAAGCGAGCAGCGTCGATGTTCTGGTCAACAACGCCGGGATGGGCAGCATAATGAAACCGTCCAAGTCGCGCAGATTCGTCACGGCAACGCTGGATCAATGGCAGCAAAGCTTTGTGGCGACCTTTGAACCGACACGGCTGATGACCCATGCAGTTCTGTCGGGCATGATAGCGGCCGGTTGGGGGCGGGTGATCCAGATCGGGTCCGTGACCGGGCCACTGGTCGCGATTTCAGGCTCCTCCGCCTATGGCGCGGCCAAAGCGGCGATCACCGGCCTGACCCAGACGCTGGCTCTGGAACTCGGTGGTAGTGGTGTGACGGTAAACATCGTGGCACCCGGCTGGGTTGGCACCGAAGCCTCGTCCAAAGGCGAGTTTGCTGCGGCGCGCAAATCACCAATGGGTCGGGCCGGACGACCGGACGAAGTGGCGGCAGCGGTCGCCTTTCTGGCATCTGATGGCGCATCCTACATGAACGGCGCGACAATCGTGGTGGATGGTGGCAATATTTTGCAAGAAAAAAAGGCGTGAAAGGTCAGGTGGTTACGCCATGACCCCCGGCGCGAGACTTTCTGCAGCAATCGAGGTGCTGGACCGTATCCTGTCGGGTGCACCTGCCGAGCAAGCCTTGACGAACTGGGGCCGGGCCAATCGTTTCGCAGGCTCCGGTGATCGCCATGCCCTGCGCGATCTGGTCTTTGATGCCCTGCGCTGCAAGCGATCGTTTGCCGCTTTGGGCGGGGCGGAAACCGGCCGGGGGCTGGTGATGGGTGGTTTGCGGGCGGCGGGCAGTGATCCCGCGGTGCTGTTCACCGGGTTTGCCCATGCGGCCGCGCCGGTTGGGCCGAGCGAGGCGGGGCGCACCCCAGAGGCGATGGAGGCGCTGGATTGCCCAGACTGGCTGGCACCACACTTGCAGGCGAGCCTCGGGGATGATTTTGCGCCGGTGATGATGGCGATGCGCCAGCGTGCACCAGTATTTTTGCGGGTCAATCTGGTCAAGGCCGACCGTGTCTCGGCAATCGCTGCACTCGCCGAAGAAGGCCTGGTTGCGGTTCCGGTGCTTTGGATCAAGACCGCGCTGGAGGTTACTGAAAACGCACGAAAAGTTCAGAACAGTCGTGCCTATGCAGATGGGTTAGTCGAATTGCAGGATGCGTCTTCACAAGCGGTGGTCGAGGCCATGTTGCTGCGCCCCGGTTCCAAGGTTCTGGATTTTTGCGCGGGCGGTGGTGGCAAGACTTTGGCGATGGCGGCTCTGGGTCTCAATCCGGATGCGCATGACGCCAACCCGAACCGGATGCGCGATCTGCCGGCGCGTGCGGCGCGGGCCGGTGCCCGCGTTTGTTTGGTAGAAAACATTGCGAAGACAGCATCTTATGATGTGGTCTTGACAGATGTTCCCTGTTCCGGTTCAGGGTCGTGGCGACGCGACCCGCAGGGCAAGTGGGCATTGACCGAGACCCGGCTGCGCGACCTTTTGGTCCTGCAAGCAGAGATTCTGGATCGGGTACTGCCACTGATCAAACCGGCGGGCGTGTTGGCATACGCAACCTGTTCGCTGTTGACGGATGAGAATGAGGCGCAGATCACGCGCTTTTTGCAACGGCATCCCGACTGGCGCTGTCTGGATCAACACCGCTTCAGCCCGTTGAACGGCGGCGACGGGTTCTTTTTGGCGCGATTGACGCGCCGCTAACCAATGCGTACACAACTTTGACGTGTTTTTCGCATATTCCGCTCCGGGGTTAAGGCAGGCTTAACGATTTCACGGCGGTATGGAGTCTGCGACGAATCCACCAAGGGGAATGCCGTGACCGGATCAGTGGCGGGGCCAAAGGCGACACGGCAGGGCATGACATTCCTGTGGCTGCTTGCGGCTGCCATTGGCTGCGTTGTGGTCATGGCGGCGGCCGGGCAACCTATGACGCGGCTCGCAGCTGGGATTGCAGGTCTGACCTTTGTGTTTCTGATACTCGGGCTGCGCATTCTGGCCTTTGTGACCCGACAGGCGGAGCAGCGGCGCCAAGCCTATCTGGTGACACTCGTGGGACAGGATGCGACACCTTGCTACATGACAGACCAAATGGGGCAGATCCTGTTCCAAAACGAAAGTGCTGTCGCGCGGTTCAATGCGGGGCCCCGTGACACGCTGATTGGCACGCTGAGCCAGCAATTTGCTTCACCCGCTGCCGTACTTTTTCGGCTGCAAAACCGCGCGGCCCATGCCGGGGCCGGGCGCGAGGATGTGGTGACACGGCGCGGTCACACTCGGCTGTCGGTTCACCGGGTAGCAGAGGAGCGGTTTCTATGGCGGCTGGAAGAATTTCAGGATCGCACTGGCAATAGCCGGGGGGCAGAGGGGCTTAGCTTGCCGATGCTGACGGCAAACAAGGCAGGGGTTGTGCTGTTCTCGAACGAGGCGATGCGGCGCTTGTTGGGGGGGCGACCCAAACGGCTGGACCGGATTTTCACCAGCCCGGTGCTGCATTCCGGCGAAGAGGTCGAGGTGTCGTCGGCTGATGGTCCGGTCCGCGCTGTTTTGGCCGAAATTGAAGGCGCAGCGGAGCGACGCGAAATCTACCTGCTGCCAGTGGCATCCGGTCAGACCAATGCCAACGCACTGGCTGACTTCGAACAGGTGCCGGTGCCCTTGGCCAAATTCTCGCCCGGCGGCGCTCTGACTCTGGCCAATGCCGCGGCTCGCGGGTTGCTGAACTTGACGCAGGATCAGTCAGAAATGTTCCATGCTATGTTCGAAGGTCTGGGCCGACCGGTGGCAGATTGGCTTGACGACATCGCCTCGGAACGCTGTCCCAGCCGGTCAGAGGTGTTGCGCGCCAGGATGGTGGACGGCGAAGTTTTCTTGCAAGTGACTCTGCGGCGTTTTGTCGAACAGGGCCGGCCTGGGGTGCTGGCGGTGTTGCAAGATGCCACAGCGCTGAAAACACTGGAGGCGCAGTTCGCGCAAAGTCAAAAGATGCAGGCAATAGGCCAACTCGCCGGCGGGATCGCGCATGATTTCAACAACTTGCTCACCGCGATTTCTGGTCATTGCGATTTGCTGTTGTTGCGCCACGACCGCGAGGATCCCGAGTATGCCGATTTGGTGCAAATCCACCAGAATACCAACCGGGCCGCCTCGCTGGTCGGGCAACTCCTTGCCTTCTCTCGCAAGCAAACGCTGAAACCAGAACTTCTGGATGTGCAGGACGTCTTGTCCGACCTGACCCATCTGCTGAACCGGCTGGTGGGAGAGAGGGTTCAACTGCGCCTGACACATGCGGCGGCATTGGGGGCGATCCGTGCTGACAAGCGGCAGCTAGAACAAGTGCTCATGAACCTTGTCGTCAACGCCCGCGATGCAATGCAGGAGGGCGGCACGATTCGGATCGAGACAGAGGCGCTAAGCCTGCCTGAGCCGTTGCACCGTGACCGTGCCACCGTCCCAGCGGGCGACTATGCCCTGATCCGGGTGTGTGACACTGGCACGGGCATTCCGATAGACCGACTGCAAAAGATTTTCGAGCCGTTTTTCACCACCAAAAAACTGGGAGAGGGAACCGGCCTCGGCCTGTCGACCGCCTATGGCATCGTCAAGCAATCGGGCGGGTTTATCTTTGTCGATTCTGTGCTTGGCGAGGGTTCAGTATTCTCGGTCTATTTCCCCTTGCATGACGGTAGCGGCGAGGGAGACGAACCGGCGGTGCCGGCACGAAAGGTGGTTCTGAAACAGGGCCAGGGCGTGGTGCTGCTGGTTGAGGACGAGGCGCCGGTGCGCACCTTTGCTAGCCGTGCCTTACGCCTGCGCGGCTATACTGTTGTGGAGGCCGAAAGCGCAGAGGAGGCCCTGAAAGTGTTGGAGGACCCCAACCTGACCGTGGATGTATTTGTGACGGATGTGGTGATGCCGGGGATGGACGGGCCCAGTTGGGTCAAGAAGGCGCTGGAGGATCGCCCCAATGTCCGAGTGATCTTTGTGTCAGGTTATGCCGAAGAGTCGCTGTCCGAAACTCAGGCGCGAATCCCGAATTCGGTGTTTCTGCCAAAACCGTTTTCACTCAACGACCTGACTGAGACGGTGCAGGGGCAACTGCATTGACGGCTTCCTCTCGATCATTCTGCTTGGCCGGGCCGGCTTTTTCGACCGTTGCAGCGCAGAATGACGAAAATGCGCCGAATCCTGCGCCAACCCATTCGGGCTAATCATTCCTTAATGTTTCTGGGAAAAAACTAGGCTCAGAAGAATTCGATTGAAATACTCTTGGTTTGCCCTCAATAGTGAGAAACAAAGCAAGAACATTTGCGGTGATTGCCGCGGATACCAGGCTGTGAAATAAGGGGATAGACGATGGCAGTTGCAAACCTATTCGAGTTGGACGGCAAGCGCAGTATGGACAAGAAAGACGCGGACAAAGTTAAGGCGCTGGAATCAGCTCTGGCCCAGATCGAACGCCAGTTCGGCAAAGGCTCGATCATGAAGCTCGGCCAAGACAATGCGGTGATGGATGTCGAGGCGACTTCGACCGGCTCACTAGGGTTGGACATCGCACTTGGCATCGGTGGCCTGCCGAAGGGCCGGATCGTCGAAATTTACGGTCCGGAAAGCTCTGGCAAGACCACGTTGACGCTGCACGTGATTGCCGAGGATCAGAAGGCCGGCGGTGTCTGCGCGTTTGTTGATGCCGAACATGCGCTTGACCCGCAATATGCAAAAAAGCTTGGCGTGAACCTGGATGAGTTGCTGATCAGCCAGCCCGACACCGGCGAACAGGCACTGGAGATTGTCGATACGCTCGTCCGTTCCGGCGCCGTCAGCCTGATCGTCGTCGATTCGGTTGCCGCCTTGACTCCTAAGGCCGAAATTGAAGGCGACATGGGTGACATGCAGATGGGCAGCCAGGCGCGGTTGATGAGCCAGGCGATGCGCAAACTGACCGCCTCGATCGGTCGCAGCAATTGCATGGTGATCTTCATCAACCAGATCCGGATGAAAATCGGGGTGATGTTTGGCAGCCCGGAAACCACCTCCGGTGGCAATGCCCTGAAATTCTACGCCTCTGTTCGGCTGGACATCCGCCGCATCGGCTCGATCAAAGACCGCGACACGGTTGTCGGCAATTCCACGCGCGTGAAAGTGGTGAAAAACAAGGTATCGCCGCCGTTCAAGGAGGTCGAATTCGACATCATGTATGGTGAAGGGATTTCCAAGACCGGCGAGATCGTCGATCTGGGCGTCAAGGTTGGCGTGGTCGAGAAATCCGGCAGTTGGTATTCTTATGGCGATGAGCGCATTGGACAGGGTCGCGAAAACGCCAAACTGTTTCTTAAAAGCAATCCCGCCATAGCCAAGGAAATCGAAGACAAAATCCGCTCCGCCAATGGCCTGGATTTTTCCATGAGCGGCGACGCGCGCGAGGCCGTTCTGGACGAATAGGACTGGCGCAGGAACGAAGAGGCGGGCCGCCGGTTTTCCGGCGGCCTTTTTTTATGGGCCAATGGACAGGCCGGGTCAGGAAAGCTAAACGGAGAGCGCAACTGACCCTGACCCCGCGAAGGACCGTCCGAAATGCCCTCGTTGAACGACATCCGCTCGACTTTTCTAGATTATTTCGCCGGGCAAGGGCACAAGGTGGTCGATAGCTCACCCCTGGTGCCGCGCAACGATCCGACGCTGATGTTCGCAAACTCTGGTATGGTTCAATTCAAAAACTGTTTCACCGGGCTGGAGACGCGCGATTACAGACGCGCAACGACGGCGCAGAAATGCGTGCGGGCGGGCGGCAAGCACAATGACCTTGATAACGTTGGCTACACCGCGCGCCATCACACGTTTTTCGAGATGCTCGGGAATTTCAGCTTTGGCGACTATTTCAAGGCCGAAGCGATTGCCTTTTCCTGGGAGCTGCTGACCCGTGAATTCGGGATCGACGGCGACAAGTTATGCGTCACCGTGTATCACACCGATGACGAGGCGGCGACACTTTGGAAAAAGGTCGCGGGTCTGCCCGAGCATCGCATCATCCGCATTCCAACGGACGACAACTTCTGGCGGATGGGCCCAACCGGACCGTGCGGGCCTTGCACTGAAATCTTCTATGATCACGGCGACCATATCTGGGGCGGTCCGCCCGGCACGCCCGAAGAGGGCGGCGATCGCTTCATCGAAATCTGGAACAACGTGTTCATGCAAAATGAGCAACTCGCGGATGGCTCGATGCGGCCCCTCGAGATGCAGTCGATCGACACGGGCATGGGGCTGGAGCGGATTGGCGCATTGTTGCAAGGCAAGCACGACAATTATGACACTGATCTGATGCGCAGCCTGATCGAAGCATCGGCCCATGCCACAAGTTCGGATCCCGACGGCCCGGGTAAAATCCATCACCGGGTTATTGCCGACCACTTGCGAGCGGCGTCTTTCCTCATCGCCGATGGCGTGATGCCGTCAAACGAGGGGCGCGGCTATGTGCTGCGGCGGATTATGCGGCGGGCAATGCGGCACGCGCACATGCTGGGGGTGCAGGATCCGGTGATGTTCAAACTGGTGCCCGCACTGGTACGGCAGATGGGTGTGGCTTATCCGGAACTGGGCCGGGCGCAATCGCTCATCGAAGAGACTCTGCAGCTGGAGGAAACCCGGTTCCGCACCACACTGGATCGGGGGCTCAAACTACTGGACGACGAGTTGTCGCATCTGCCGGAGGGGGCTGATCTGCCGGGGCCCGCGGCGTTCAAGCTGTACGACACCTATGGCTTTCCACTCGACCTGACCCAGGATGCCTTGCGCGAGAAGGGCCGTGCGGTGGATGTCGCGGGCTTTGACACTGCAATGGACGATCAGCGCCGCAAGGCGCGTGCAGCTTGGGTCGGTACCGGCGAGGCAAAAGATGCCACGATCTGGTTTGAACTGGCTGAGAGGCTTGGGCCAACCGAGTTTCTGGGCTATGACACCGAAACTGCTGAGGGGCAGATCAACGCTTTGGTGCGGGACGGAGTGGCAATCGGCTTTGCAGAAGCGAGTGCTGCGGTGCAGATCGTGGTGAATCAGTCGCCGTTCTATGCCGAAAGCGGTGGCCAGGTTGGTGATAGTGGTTTTATCCGCACCGAAACGGGTCTGGCCGAAGTGACCGATACCAAGAAATCAGCGGGCGTGTTTATCCATGTTGCCAAGGTCAAGGAGGGCAGGATCGAGAAGGGTCAGTCCGCAAAGCTGGAGGTCGATCACCGTCGGCGGGGCGCGGTTCAAGCCAACCATTCAGCCACCCATTTGCTGAACGAAGCCTTGCGCCGCACCTTGGGCAACCATGTTGTGCAACGCGGTAGTTTGAACGCGACAGACCGACTGCGTTTTGACTTTACTCATTCCCACGCCATGACCTCCGCCGAACTTGCGGCGGTTGAGGCAGAGGTGAATGGCTATATCCGGCAGAACTCTGTCGTAGCGACGCGGGTAATGACGCCGAACGATGCGCGCGGGTTGGGAGCGCAGGCGCTGTTTGGCGAGAAATATGGCGATGAGGTGCGGGTTGTCTCAATGGGCGCACTCGACGGTTCGGGAAAAGGCAACGATGGCCGAACCTACTCGCTGGAGTTGTGCGGCGGTACCCATGTTGGGCGGTTGGGTCAGATTGGCGCGTTTCTAATCCTTTCGGAAAGTGCTTCGGCGTCGGGCATCCGGCGGATTGAGGCGATCACCGGTGAAGAGGTTTTGCGCGATGTGCGCGAGAATTACGACTACCTGGACGCCGCGAGCACGGCCCTTGGCGCGGTTCCTGCAGAACTTGCCTCGCGAATCAAGTTGATGATGGCCGAACGGCGGGCATTGCAAAATGAGGTAGCGCAGCTGCGGCGCGAACTGGCGATGGGTGGCAAAACGGGCGGCCCGGGCGTGAGAGAAGTGGGCGGTGTGCGGCTGATTGCGCAGGTTTTAACCGGCGTGTCAGGCAAGGATTTGCCCATGTTGATAGACGAGCTGAAGGCCAAGATCGGATCAGGTGCAGTCGTCCTGATTGCCGACACTGGCGGCAAGCCAGCGGTCGCGGCGGGGGTTACGGCCGATATGACGGGGCGCATTTCGGCTGTCACGCTGGTTAAGGCAGCGGCAGAGGCCTTGGGTGGCAAGGGCGGCGGCGGAAGGCCGGATATGGCACAGGCCGGGGGGGCCGATATTGCGTTGGCCGATGCGGCGTTGAAAGCGGTTGAAGCCGTGCTGGAGGCATAGATGCCTTCGGCTTTGTGGATTGCGCATGTCACGGTGACGGATGTCGAAGCCTACGGCAAATATGCCCTATTGGCAGGTCCGGCGATTGCAGCGCACGGCGGCAAGTTTCTCGCACGCGGCGGGCGCTATGTGCAGCTGGAAGGGAAAGACCGCTCTCGCAATGTGGTGGCTCGGTTCCCCAGTCTTGAGCGTGCAGTGGAGTGCTATCACTCTGCTGCATATCAGGCGGCACTTGCCCATGCTGAAGGGGCATGCGAGCGTGACTTGATGGTGGTGGAAGAAGCGGAATAGAGACTGATGGTGCCCGAGAAATGCAAAAACCCGCCTTTCGGCGGGTTTTCCATTGGAGATGTCCCCGAGTTCAGCCCGCCCTTGATTGGCGTTTGCGGTCGTTCGGGTCGAGATAGCGTTTGCGCATGCGGATATTTTTCGGCGTAACTTCAACCAGCTCATCATCGTCGATATAGGCTATCGACTGTTCCAGCGACAGTTTGACCGGTGTGGTCAACCGCACGGCTTCATCCGTGCCGGAGGCGCGAACGTTGGTAAGCTGCTTACCCTTCAACGGGTTCACTTCCAGATCGTTGTCGCGGTTGTGTTCGCCGATGATCATACCGGTGTAGACCTGCTCTTGCACCCCGATGAAGAAGTGGCCTCGATCTTCCAGTTTCCACATCGCATAGGCGACCGAAATACCGCTTTCCATTGAGACGAGCACCCCCTGACGGCGGCCCTCGATTGCACCCTTAAACGGGGCCCAGTCATGGAACACGCGGTTCAGAACGCCGGTTCCGCGGGTGTCGGTCATAAACTGACCTTGATAGCCGATCAGGCCGCGCGACGGAACATGGGCGATGATGCGGGTCTTGCCGACGCCCGCCGGTTTCATCTCTACCAATTCGCCCTTACGGGGACCGGTCAGCTTTTCGATCACCGGGCCGGTGTATTCGTCATCGACGTCAATGGTGACTTCTTCCATCGGCTCATGCTTGATGCCGTCGATATCTCGGAAGATCACGCGCGGGCGGCTGATCGACAATTCAAAGCCTTCGCGCCGCATATTTTCGATCAGAACGCCCATCTGCAACTCGCCGCGGCCCGACACTTCGAACGCGTCGCCGCCGGGGGTATCGGCTACCTTAATGGCGACGTTGACTTCCTGTTCGCGCATCAGCCGTTCACGGATGACGCGGGATTGCACCTTGGTGCCATCCTTGCCTGCCAGTGGGCTATCATTGATGCCGAAAGTCACGGTAATGGTCGGCGGGTCGATGGGTTGCGCGGGCAGCGGCACGTCGAGTTCCAGCGCACAGAGCGTGTCGGCGACGGTGGCCTTGGTCATGCCGGCGAGGGTGACGATATCACCGGCAATGGCCTCTTCTATCGCGGTCTGGTTCAGGCCGCGGAAGGCGAGCACTTTGGTGACGCGGAACTGTTCCAGTTTCTCGCCGGTGCGGGTCAGCGCTTTCAGGGTCTCGCCGACACGCAGGGTGCCGGATTCGACACGGCCCGTCAGGATGCGCCCGATGAACGGGTCAGCGGATAGTGTGGTGGCCAGCATGCGGAATGGCTTGTCGGCATCTTTGACCTGCCGCGGCGCAGGCACATGGGCGATGACCATATCAAAAAGGGCGTCAAGGTTCTTGCGCGGCCCGTCCAGGCTGTTGTCGGCCCACCCATTGCGGCCAGAAGCGTAGATATGAGGGAAGTCGAGTTGTTCGTCGCTGGCACCGAGGTTGGCAAACAGATCGAACACTTCGTTCAGCGCACGGTCGGGTTCTGCGTCGGGCTTGTCGACTTTGTTCAGCACGACGATCGGGCGCAAGCCCAAAGCCAGAGCCTTGGCGGTCACGAATTTGGTCTGCGGCATTGGTCCTTCGGCGGCGTCGACCAGAAGGCAAACACCGTCCACCATGCTGAGGATACGTTCAACTTCACCACCAAAGTCGGCGTGGCCGGGGGTGTCGACGATATTGATGCGCATGCCATTGTGTTCAACGCTGGTGCATTTCGCCAGAATTGTAATACCGCGTTCGCGTTCAATGTCATTGGAATCCATTGCCCGTTCAGACACAGCTTGATTGTCGCGGAACGAACCAGACTGCTTCAAAAGCTCGTCAACGAGGGTGGTCTTGCCATGGTCGACGTGGGCGATGATGGCGATGTTGCGAAGCTCCATCGGGAGGGGTCACTTTCAAGTTTCTGCGGTTGCGAGGGCCTTACCCGTTTTGCGCCCGGATAGCCAGAGGGTTGAACGCGAAAGGCCGGGAGTGCACCCCCGGCCTTTTCAGAGAGAGTTGGACGGGTCAGCCGGCCAGTGCTTTGTTCAGATACTCATCGACCTTCTCCAGATATCCGATCGTTGTGAGCCACTTCTGATCCGGCCCGACCAAGAGCGCCAGATCCTTGGTCATCCAGCCATCCTCGACTGCATCAACCGTGACGCGTTCCAGCGTGGTCGCGAAACGCATAAGGGCGTCATTGCTGTCCAGTTTCGCGCGGTGCTTCAACCCGCCGGTCCAAGCGTAGATTGAAGCGATGGAATTGGTCGAAGTCGCCTTGCCCTTTTGATGTTCGCGGAAGTGCCGCGTCACGGTGCCATGTGCTGCCTCAGCCTCAACGGTCAGGCCATCGGGAGTCATTAGGACGGAGGTCATCAGACCGAGCGAGCCGAACCCTTGGGCCACTGTGTCGGATTGCACGTCGCCGTCATAGTTCTTGCAGGCCCAGACATAGCCGCCCGACCATTTCATCGCCGAGGCCACCATGTCGTCGATCAGGCGGTGTTCGTAGGTAATGCCCTTTTTCTTGAAAGCATCGGCAAATTCGGCGTCGAAAATCTGCTGGAACAGGTCTTTGAAGCGGCCATCATAGGCTTTCAGAATGGTGTTCTTGGTGGACAGATACACCGGCCAGCCGAGGTTCAGGCCATAGTTGAACGAGGCGCGGGCAAAGTCACTGATACTGTCATCAAGGTTGTACATGCCCATGAACACGCCTGAGGAGGGGGCTGTGTAGACGTCACGTTCAATCGTGGTGCCATCTTCGCCCACGAATTTCATTGTCAGCTTGCCCTTGCCGGGAAAACGGAAATCGGTGGCGCGGTATTGGTCGCCAAAGGCATGGCGGCCGACCACAATGGGTTTGGTCCAGCCCGGCACCAGACGTGGCACGTTTTTGCAGATGATCGGCTGGCGGAAGATCACGCCGCCCAGAATGTTGCGGATCGTGCCGTTGGGAGACTTCCACATCTGTTTCAGGCCGAATTCCTCGACCCGTTGCTCATCAGGCGTGATCGTCGCACACTTGACTCCGACGCCGTACTTCTTGATCGCCTCGGCGCTGTCCACAGTGATCTGGTCGTTGGTCGCATCGCGGCTTTCGATGCTGAGGTCGTAGTATTTCAAATCTAGGTCCAGATAGGGCAGGATCAGTTTTTGCTTGATGAAATCCCAGATGATCCGGGTCATCTCGTCGCCATCAAGTTCGACGACGGGGTTGGCTACCTTGATCTTGGTCATCTGCGGGCCTTTCGGATGTGGATTCTATCAATGCTGCATAGGCGAAAACCACCGGTATGGAAAGTGTATGCGATGGGATACCAGTGCGTGCAGAACGGCAAAATTAGTCGAAAAAGGAACGGGTTTGATCACGGACCCAGTCCCAAAGCCCCGGCGCACCTTTGGCGATCTTAACGCCGACACGGGAGTCCAGCTGTTCTGCGGTGACGTTGTATTCCGTCCAAGTCCCGCCGCCTGACATTAGGTTAGCCATCACTGGCTGCACACGGTCCAGCGATTTGGCAAAAATTGCGTCGGGCGTTTGGGCCGCTTCGAATTCATCCCACAGCGCCCGCAGGTCACCGCGCAAGTCCGGTGGCAGCAAACCAAAGATGCGATTTGCGGCGAGGGACTCGGCGGCTTGGGTATCCGCGCTCGCATGGGCTTGACCACCTGACGAATGGATCGGCACGTCGCCCGCGTCGATTTCGACAAGGTCATGCAAGATCAACATGCGGATCACGCGATCGATATTGACGCCGGGTGCGGATTGATCGGCCAACACCAAGGCATACAGCGCCAGATGCCAGGAATGCTCGCCAGAGTTTTCACGGCGGGAGCCGTCAACGAGCGTTGTGGCTCGTATAACGGACTTTAGTCGATCCGCCTCATTCAAGAAAGCGAACTGGGACTCGAGCCGCGCACTCAATGGCCAATATCCCCACTTCGGGGTGCGGTGGGGGCTGTCTTGCCTGCGCGCTTGGCCTTGATGGTATTTTCCAGATAGGCCCGGCCTTTGCGTTCTGCCAGCAGCGCCCGCATTGCGGTCATGAACGCCTCTTGCGTGGTGGGCGACATGTCAAGCAAGACCTTAGATATGCGGTCATGCAGGTGTTCGTCCTGAAATTCGTCCATCGCCTTCATAGTGTCGATGGCCAGCTTTTCGGTCAGATCCTGCAAAATGCCCATTTAGCGCGTTACCTCTGTCAACCGGCGTTTCACATAGGTCGAAACGGTGTCGATCATCGGCTTCATATGCGCCTCCTCGTCTTTGAAAAAGTGATCGGCGCCCTCGATCTGGGTATGGGTGATCGTGATACCCTTCTGCTCGTGCAGCTTGTTCACCAGATTGGTGGTGTCCTTGGGCGGGGCTACCTTGTCGGCCGTGCCGTTGATGATCAAACCGGACGCCGGGCATGGGGCGAGGAAGCTGAAGTCGTACAAGTTGGCGGGGGGTGAGACCGAAATGAAGCCGGTGATTTCCGGGCGGCGCATCAAAAGCTGCATGCCGATCCAGGCACCGAACGAAAACCCGGCGACCCAACAATGTTTCGCGTTCTGGTTCATGCTTTGCAGGTAGTCGAGTGCGCTCGCTGCATCGGACAACTCGCCGATCCCCATGTCATACTCGCCCTGACTGCGCCCAACGCCCCGAAAGTTGAAGCGCATGACGGTGAAGCCAAGGTTGTAGAACGCGTAATGCAGGTTGTAGACAACCTTGTTGTTCATCGTGCCGCCGTAGTTCGGATGCGGATGCAGCACGATGGCGATGGGGGCGTCACGGTCCTTTTGTGGGTGGTAGCGGCCTTCAAGACGGCCTTCCGGGCCTGCAAAAATAACTTCGGGCATGTTTCCTGCCTGCTCCCAAGAGCGATTGTTGACGAATTCGCTCGGATAACTTAGACCATTCCAGGGCGGCGACTGCCACCTTTCCGGTTGGCTTTCAGGTAATGGCCGGGGCGCTTCACGTCAATGGGAATGGCTGGCCTATATGAAACTCTCGACCAAAGGGCGTTATGCTATGGTGGCGCTGGCCGATCTTGCGCTTGCAGAGGCTGTACCCGGGCATGGCGACGACCTCATGTCGTTGGCCGCGGTGGCCAAAAGGCAGGATATCTCGCTACCGTATCTAGAACAGTTGTTCGTGAAACTGCGCCGTGCCGGGTTGGTCGAGGCGGTGCGCGGGCCGGGCGGCGGCTACAGGTTGGCAAAAAGTCCGGATGCAATACGGATCAGCGAAGTGATGGAGGCAGTCGAGGAGACAGTTGACGCGATGCATACAGGGGCAGGGGCGTCGGGCGGCGTTTCCGGGTCGCGAGCTCAGAGCCTGACAAACCGGCTTTGGGAGGGACTTTCGGCACATGTCTATGTGTTCCTGCACCAGACCCGGTTGTCCGATGTGATCCGCAATGAGATGCAACCGTGTCCGGCAGTGCCGATGCTTTTTCGGGTGGTGGACGACGAATGAGAACCTATCTGGACCACAACGCCAGCACGCCGCTTCGTCCAGAGGCGCGGGTGGCAATGCTAGCTGCCATGGAGGTGTCGGGCAATCCGTCGTCGGTTCATGCCGAAGGCAGGCTGGCTAAAGGTTTGATCGAACGAGCGAGGGCACAGGTCGCGGCGGCGTTGGGTGCGGATGGGGCGGATATCATATTCACCTCTGGAGCGACGGAAGCCGCTGCCTTGGCGTGTGCCGGGCGTGGACTGGCCTGTGCGCCGGTGGAGCATGATGCGGTGGCGGCCTGGTGCGATGCGGTGTTGCCGGTCGATGGCGACGGGATTGTCGCGGTTGCAAACTCAGCCCGAACTGCTTTGCAACTTGCGAATTCAGAAACTGGGGTGATGCAGGACCTGCCTGAAAGGTTGGCGGTGTCGGACCTGACGCAAGCGTTTGGCAAAGTGCCGCTGGCGTTTAACTGGCTCGGCATCGAAATGGGTTTGGTGTCGGCGCATAAACTTGGCGGTCCGAAAGGTGTCGGGGCGCTGGTTTTGCGACGCGGGCTGGATCTTGCGCCGCAAATCAAAGGCGGTGGGCAAGAAATGGGGCGCCGGGCGGGGACGGAAAACCTGATCGGGATCGCCGGATTCGGTGCTGCGGCGGAGGCTGCGGCGCGAGATCTGGCCGATGGAGTCTGGGAGCGGATCGCAGAACTTAGAAATACTCTAAATCAGGCATTGTCGGCCTGTGGATTTGAGACTATTTCAGTCGGGAATACTTCCCGGTGCCTGCCGAATACCTTGTGCGTCATAGCGCCGGGTTGGAAGGGTGAGACGCAGGTAATGGCGATGGATTTAGCGGGTTTTGCCATCTCAGCCGGATCCGCCTGTTCCAGCGGCAAGGTGCAGCCCAGCCGGGTGTTGCGGGCGATGGGGTTTGATGATGCGATGGCGGGGCAAGCCATCCGCGTCTCGTTGGGGCCGCTGACGACAGCTGAAGACGTGCTGCGCTTTGCCGAAGTCTGGGGCCGAGAATTTAAGCGCATTCGGGCGCGCGTAGCTTGAAGATCGGGCTGCAAGGCTCTGAAACGGAAGGATCACTGCGATGGCCACGTTAGAGGCGGAGATGCGCGATGGCGTGGATCGGGAGACGATCGACACGGTCAATGCCATGTCTGGTGCCTATAAGTATGGCTGGTCGACCGAGATCGAAATGGATTACGCGCCGAAGGGCCTGTCCGAGGACATTGTGCGGCTGATTTCAGAAAAGAACGGCGAGCCGGAATGGCTGCTTGACTGGCGTCTGTCTGCCTATCACCGCTGGCTCAAGATGGAAGAACCGACCTGGGCGATGGTTCAGTATCCCCAAATCGACTATCAGGATCAGTATTACTACGCCAAACCGCGCAGTATGGCCGGCAAGCCGAAAAGTCTGGAAGAAGTAGACCCTAAGCTGTTGGCGACCTATGCCAAACTGGGAATACCGCTGAAAGAACAGGCCTTGCTCGCCGGCGTTGAAACGCCGGAAGGCGAACGCCGCGTGGCAGTCGATGCGGTGTTCGACAGTGTTTCAGTTGGTACCACTTTCAAGGCGGAACTGGCTAAGGCCGGGGTGATTTTCTGTTCGATCTCGGAAGCGGTGCGCGAGCATCCCGAACTGGTGCGCAAGTATCTTGGGACGGTCGTGCCTCAGTCAGACAACTTCTTTGCCACTCTGAACAGCGCTGTCTATTCTGATGGCAGCTTCGTCTATATTCCGCCGGGCACCCGATGCCCGATGGAACTATCGACCTATTTCCGTATCAATGCCGAAAACACAGGGCAGTATGAACGTACGCTGATCATCGCCGATAAGGGTAGCTATGTCAGTTATCTGGAAGGCTGCACCGCGCCCAAGCGGGACACCCACCAATTGCATGCCGCTGTGGTGGAAATCGTCATTCTAGAGGACGCCGAGGTCAAGTATTCCACCGTGCAAAACTGGTATCCCGGCGATGAAAATGGCCGAGGCGGCATCTATAACTTTGTCACCAAGCGCGCCGATTGCCGTGGTGACCGGGCCAAAGTGATGTGGACCCAAGTCGAAACCGGCTCGGCTATCACCTGGAAGTACCCGTCTTGCATCCTGCGCGGCAACGACAGCCAAGGAGAGTTCTACTCCATCGCCATTGCCAACAATTACCAACAGGCCGACACTGGCACCAAGATGATCCATTTGGGCCGCAACACAAAAAGCCGGATCGTTTCCAAGGGGATATCGGCGGGCAGGGCGCAAAACACCTACCGTGGCCTGGTTTCGATGCATCCGAAAGCCACCAATTCGCGCAACTATACCCAGTGCGATAGCTTGTTGATTGGCGACAAGTGCGGGGCGCACACGGTGCCTTACATTGAAGTTAAGAACAATTCTTCACGTGTTGAGCACGAGGCGACCACGTCGAAAGTGGACGAGGATCAATTGTTCTATTGCCGGTCACGCGGGATGGACGAGGAAGAAGCAGTGGCCCTGGTCGTCAATGGTTTTTGCAAAGAGGTGTTGCAAGCCTTACCGATGGAGTTTGCAATCGAGGCGCAGGCGCTGGTAGCAATCTCGCTTGAAGGCTCTGTGGGCTGACGGGAGCCTGATTTTGCACGATATGGCACCAGTTCCACCCTATTTAAGCCATTGTTCGGCTGTCACTTGTCGGGGACAGACGGATACATGGACGCGGCCCTATGCAGGCGATATCGCAAAATCATCGGGAATTCGCCGCGCGGATCGCGCGGATCGAATCCGGGGTCGCCGCATCCAAGCAACTGCTGTTTGTGGGTATCGACGAAGTTTACCAAGTTCCCTTGCGGGTGCGAAAGGTCAAGCGTTCGGGCTTGACCGCGTTTTTTCGCAATGTGATGTATCCGGTTTCACTGGTTTTGGCGGTGGTTTTGGGCGCCGTTGCGCACGGCCTTGGTCAGATCATACGGTATCAGGCACAGGGCCTGCCCGATCTCGGTGCCAACCCGGATGTCGAGATGGTGGTGCAGGTCGTTTTGGGTTTTGCCATTGCGATGGTGCTTGGCTATCTGACGGGGCTGCGCTCAAATCAACTGACCACACTCAAATCCATCGGAGTGGTCTTTGGCCTTTTGCTGTTTCACAACTCGGTTCATGCCTATCCCCAGTTTTTCGCTATCCTGACGTCAAAAATCTGGGTCAATCAGGTCATGGCCCATACCTATGCCCATTCGATTTTATGGCGCGGTATCACCATTCCGTTTTGATGGTTGGGGGTCGGTATGCCTGACCAACCCAAAGCACCGAAACTGACCCTGCCGGATCTTGAGAGTGCCGCTTTGCGCGAAGCCTATGCCAACGCGCCGGTTATCCTGGAGTATGGTATGGGGGGAACTACCATTATAGCGGCCGAAACCGCAGGGCATACCGTGTTTTCGGTCGAAAGTGATCACAATTGGCTCACCAAGATGGAACGTTGGTTTGCCAACAAGCCGCCTGCGGCAATCGTTCATCTCCACTATGCTGATATTGGTCCGACCAGTGAATGGGGCCACCCCGCTAGTAAAAAACGACTGAACCGATGGTCCGGCTATCCGATCTCCGTCTGGGATCGCCACGATTTTCTGCATCCGGACGTGGTTCTGATCGACGGACGGTTCCGCCTCGCCTGCATGCTGACCACTCTCTTTCGCATCGAACGTGCTACGCGGGTTCTGGTTGATGACTATATTGACCGACCGGGGTACAAGGCGATCGAAACCCTGGTCGGTGCGCCTAACTTGATTGGCCGAATGGCCGACTTCCGCTTTACCGCGCAAATTCTGCCAGTTCAGCACATGCGCTGGATCATGGCGGCCTTTGCCTCCCCATTCTGACGCGCCGCTGAAAGGGCCTGAAATGTTGAGTATCAATAACCTGCATGTAAAACTTGGGGACGAAGACAAGCAGATCCTGAACGGGGTGGACCTGAAAATCGGTGCTGGCGAAGTGCATGCGATCATGGGGCCCAATGGGTCAGGCAAATCGACACTCAGCTATGTGCTGGCTGGCCGCGATGGCTATGTTGTAACTGATGGTAGCGCGACATTGGTTGGTGCCGACCTTTTGGCGATGGCACCGGAAGTGCGAGCGGCTGCTGGGCTTTTTCTGGCGTTCCAGTACCCGGTCGAAATACCCGGCGTTGGCAACATGACCTTTCTGCGCACCGCATTGAATGCCCAGCGAAAGGCGCGCGGCGAGCCAGAGGTTTCGGCGGGCGACTTTCTAAAACTGGTACGCGACAAGGCCAAACGTTTGCAGATCGACGCGGATATGTTGAAGCGCCCGGTCAATGTCGGATTCTCGGGTGGCGAGAAAAAGCGCAACGAGATCCTGCAAATGGCGGTACTAGAGCCCAAGATGTGCATCTTGGACGAAACCGATTCCGGGCTGGATGTTGACGCGATGAAGTTGGTCGCAGAAGGCGTGAATTCCTTGCGTAATGCGGGCCGCTCGTTTCTTGTCATCACCCATTACCAGCGGCTCTTGGACCATATCGCGCCGGATGTTGTGCATATCATGGCCACGGGCCGCATCATCAAAACCGGCGGACCTGACTTAGCGCTTGAGGTTGAAAGCAACGGCTATGCCGACCTGTTGTCGGAGGCGTACTGATGGGGATGATACAGTCACGGCAAGACCAGCTTGCTGCCCGGATCGCGGGGCAGGTTCCGCCACTCGGTCTTGCAGATGCCCGCGCCGATGCTTTGGACCGGTTGGCGGTGACAGGTCTGCCGGGCAAACGCGATGAATACTGGCGTTATACGGATCCCATGATTTTGAACGAACCTGCTGCCCGCAAGGCCGCCGTGTTTGACGCCAGTGACGAGACTCCGATCTTCGGGGCCATCGACCGGTTGAAACTGGTGTTCGTGGACGGCATCTTTGATGCCTCTGCGTCTGACCCGCTCGACCTGGCCGGGGTGCAGATTGACCGTCTGGCAGAGTGCCAGGGCTCGGACCATTGGGCGGGCGCTTTCTATGGGGTTTTGGAAAAGGCCGGACAAACCCCAGTCAACCGCCCCTTTGCCGGGCTGAATTCCGCTTTTGCGAGGGAGGGGGTTCTGATCCGCGTCACAGGGAAGGCCACGAAACCTGTTTCGTTGATTTATATACATAAATCTGACAGTTCTGACGTGATGCTGCACCATTGCATCAAGATTGAGCGTGGTGCCGAGATGACGTTGCTGGAAAGTGGACTTGCCGGCGCTCGGTTCAACGCGGTGCTGGAAGTTGAGCTGTGTGAAGGTGCGCGATTTCACCATATCCGTGCACAGGGGCGTAACCATGATCGGCATGAGGTCACGCATCTGTTCGCGCGACTAGCCGCCAAGGCCCTGTTCAAGAGTTTTACCTTAACGGCTAATGGCGCATTGACCCGCAACGAGGCGGTGATCGACATCAGGGGCGACGACGCTGTGGCCTACGTGGCAGGGGCCGCCGTCGGCGACGGCAAGTTTCACCATGATGACACGGTATTCGTGACCCACGACGCCTTGCGCTGCGAAAGCCGACAGGTGTTCAAGAAAGTCTTGAAAAATGGCGCGGTAGGAGTGTTTCAGGGAAAAATTCTGGTCAAAAGTGGGGCTCAAAAGACCGATGGCTACCAGATCAGCCAGGCTTTGCTGCTGGACGGCGACAGTCAGTTTCTAGCCAAACCAGAGTTGGAGATCTATGCCGATGACGTGAAGTGCAGCCACGGCTCGACCTCTGGTGCCATTGACGAGACGGCACTGTTCTATCTGCGGTCACGGGGTGTTCCGGTCAGTCAGGCTCAGGCCTTGCTCGTTCTGGCGTTTTTGGCCGAATCCATAGCCGAGATCGAGGATCAGGCGATCGCCGAAGACATCCGGTCACGGCTGGAAGGCTGGCTGGCGAGGCATGATCACTGATGGCGATCACACGCGATATCATTGAAAGCTGGGCACATCCGCGCCGCGTCGTGCGTCGCTTACTAGACCTGGGGCCGTCGGAGCCGTTTGTGTTTACATTTCTCGTCACATTTCTGATCCTGGCCTTTACTGCGGCGGCCCCCAATCTGGCGCGTCAAGCATATCTCCATCCAGAGTCACCTCTGTTTCAGCGGTTTCTTGCGGCGTCCCTTGGGCTGTTGGCGACGATTCCGCTTTGGTATCTGTTTGCCGCGCTTGGCCACTTGATCGCCCGCGCCTGTGGCGGCAAGGGTACGCATTTTGGTGGTCGGCTTGCACTGTTCTGGACGCTTGTTGTGGTGTCACCCGCAATGTTGTTGCAGGGGCTTATCCAGGGACTATTGGGCGCTACAAATGCAGCGATTGCCACTGGCGTCATGGTGGCTGTCGCGTTCCTGATGTTCTGGACCGTGATGTTGCAAGAGGTGGAACGTTGATGGACTTGACCCTGCCGCTATTGTTGAACGCCGCCCGACTTTCGGTCGAACGCCCAAAAGAGGGGGCACGCCAGATTTTGAATTTGCATTTGTCCCTAGGTGAAGCTGGAATCGGTTTGGCTCTGATGGCGGTCATCTCGACGCTGTTCGCTGAAATCAGCAATATGCTGTCACCCATTCAAGCAGAGCCTATTGTAGCAGCCGCCTTCGCCACGCCATTTGGTTTGGCAGTGTTGCAATTTGTGGTGATGGGCAGCGCCGCAGTTTTGATCCGGATTGTTGGCCGATGGGCCGGTGGCAGGGGCGATCTCGCCGGTGCGCTGGTTCTGGTGGGCTGGCTTCAAGCGATCCTGTTGCTGTTGCAAGTGGTGCAACTGATGGCGTTGCTGGTGTTGCCGGCCTTTGTTGGCCCGATCGGCCTGTTTGGCGTGACGCTCTTTGGCTGGTTGCTAACCAATTTTGTCGCGGAATTGCATTCTTTTAAGTCCCTTGGCAAAGTTTTTCTCTGCATTCTTGCAGTCTTGCTGGGGACTTCGCTGCTTGTGGCGATCGTGCTGGTCTTCGCGTTCGGGGTGAGGCTATAGCCATGTTTGATGTGGCCAAAGTCCGCGCGGACTTCCCAATCCTTTCGAGGCATGTGAATGGCAAACCTCTGATTTACCTTGACAATGGGGCCTCAGCGCAAAAACCGCAAGTGGTGATTGATGCTGTCTGCCGGACTTATTCGCAGGAATACGCCAATGTTCACAGAGGCTTGCATTATCTTTCCAACCTTGCCACTGAAAATTATGAAGCGGTCCGCGGCAAAGTAGCTCGTTTTCTGAACGGCACGCCAGATGAAATTGTTTTTACGACTGGCACGACAGAGGCTATCAATCTGGTCTCATATGCTTGGGCTGCGCTGCGTATGCAGCCGGGCGACGAGATTGTGTTGAGTGTGATGGAACATCACGCCAACATAGTGCCTTGGCATTTTCTGCGCGAACGGCAAGGGGTGGTTCTGAAATGGGTTGATGTGGATGCGAAGGGGGATCTGGACCCCGAGTCCGTTCTGGCCGCCATAACGCCGCGAACCAAGTTGGTCGCCGTAACCCATATGTCCAACGTCCTGGGGACGGTTGTCGATGTTGCAGCGATTTGCCAGGGAGCGAAAAACCTGGGTGTCCCGGTACTGGTGGATGGCAGCCAGGCGGCGGTTCACTTGCCGGTCGACGTGCAGGCGATTGGATGTGATTTTTACGCAATAACCGGGCATAAGCTATATGGACCAAGCGGTTCCGGGGCGATCTTCATTTGCCGCGAGAGGATGGCAGAGATGCGTCCCTTCCTTGGCGGTGGCGATATGATTCGCGAGGTGACACGGGACGCCATCACCTGGAACGAACCGCCTATGAAGTTTGAAGCTGGCACGCCGGGCATTGTCCAACAAATCGGCTTGGGCGTTGCGCTTGACTATCTAAACGGGCTTGGCATGGCGCATGTGGCGGCATACGAGCGGTCTTTGCGTGACTACGCCCGCGAACGCTTATCGGACCTCAACTGGCTGAATATTCAGGGAAATTCGGCAACAAAGGGGGCCATCTTCTCTTTCACTCTGGACGGCCCGGCGCATGCGCATGACATCTCCACGGTGCTGGACAAACGCGGCATAGCCGTTAGAGCGGGCACTCATTGCGCCATGCCGCTCATGCAACATTATGGGCTGACTGCCACATGCCGAGCCTCCTTCGGACTTTACAATACGGTGGATGAAGTCGATGCACTGATCTCTGCATTGGAACTATGCCACGAATTGTTCGGATGACGGGATGCCACAGGGGCCCGGTACGGCGGGACGGGTGGTTTTCCCCCTCCTCCCACTGATGATCTACGGTCTGCTGAATGCCGGCATCAGAAGGCCGCGCAACCTGTTCGCAATGACCAAGATACCGTCGTCGATGATTGAGCGGTTGAAACCCATTCCGCCAGCCGCTATAGACCGCGTCAGGCACCCATAGCTCAGCTGGATAGAGTGTTGCCCTCCGAAGGCAAAGGTCGCACGTTCGAATCGTGCTGGGTGCACCAGTCTCTTTCATCGATGTGAATGCGATTGCCTATTTGGATTTGCCCATGCCGGGTCAAATTGGCATGGGTGACAGCTTTTTCCGCGAAAAAGGGTCCGATGTGCCGAACCGACCCAGTCCAGTTGCAAGCAAAGCGCGGGTAGCGGGGCATTTTGGTGAATTGTTGCAAGGCAGGCTTGGGCCAGCCGGGCCCGTGGTGCTGGTGACGCTGCCTTGCCCGGTGCTGGTCGCTCAGGCGGTTTTTCTGCCCGCGCGACAACTTTCGTTGCTTCAATCGCGGCGGGTTGTCGCGCTGGATCGTTTAACCAGATTGTTGGCCCATTTGGACATGCCGCGGCGAGGGCGATTCCGGTTGATGAGCCAAATGCCACCGGGCGGAGGCGCGGGAGCTTCGACGGCTGCGCTGTTGGCGCTCGGGATGGCCTGTGGGCTTGATTCAGGGACGGTCGCGAAGGCGTGCTTGGCCGTCGAAGGAGCAAGTGACCCCTTACAGTTCGCGGCGCCAGAGCGGGTGTTGTGGGCCTCTCGCAGGGGGCAAGTGATTGCAAAACTGCCAACCATGCCCCGTTTCGAAGTGCTGGGCGGCTTTTGGGGAATGCACATCAGGACTGATCCCCAAGATAATGATTTTCCAGATATTTCCGATCTGATTTCCGCTTGGCCTTCTGCCTGTGCCGACTTGGGCAGCATCGCAGATCTTTCCAGCCAGTCGGCGCGTCGAACGTTGGGTTTGCGCGGACCCAAAGACGATCCGACCGCGATGCTTGCCAGCAAATGGTCGGCGCTTGGCTTTGTCATTGCCCATACAGGATCCGCACGAGGATTGATTTTTGCGCCGGGAACGGTGCCTAGCGCGGCGGCGGCAGACTTGCGGCGCTTCGGGTTTTCGCGGATCACCCAGTTCAAAGGTGGGGGAGGCTACTGATGTTTGCGGCTGCCATGTTGGTTGCACTGTCGGTCGAGGCGGTGATCGGCTGGCCGGATGCCCTTTTTCGGCGCATCGGACATCCAGTGACATGGATTGGGGCACTTATAAAGTCATCCGACGCACAGTTTAATCGGTCCGGCGATCCCAGCGGTATAAGACAAATGGCGGGCGTAGTGGTTGCACTGAGCATCATGGCCACAGTCGCGGTTGTTGCGTCTGTTTTTGTCTGGATGCTGCCAAAGGGCTGGAGCGGTGGCGTTTTGACTGGAATCCTGGCTTGGCCTCTGGTGGCGGGACGATCGCTGTATGATCATGTCAAGGCGGTGGCGCAGCCGTTGATGCAAGGGGATTTGGGCGCCGCTCGATCTGCCGTCGCGATGATCGTCGGGCGCGATCCGGCTAATTTGGATGGTGCGGGGATTGGGCGAGCCACGCTGGAAAGCCTTGCCGAAAGCGCCTCGGATGGCGTCGTTGCGCCGCTGTTCTGGGGCGTGATTTTTGGGTTGCCCGGGATCGCAGTTTACAAAGCGGTCAATACCATGGATTCGATGATGGGGCACCTGACGCCGCGCCACGCCGCCTTTGGTTGGGCAGCCGCACGGATCGATGATGCGGCGAATTTGATTCCCGCACGATTGACTGGTCTTTTGCTGGCCGTCGTTTCAAATGATTGGCGGGCGTCTCTAACCTGCATGTGGCGCGATGCAAGTAAGCACCGGTCGCCAAATGCGGGATGGCCCGAGGCGGCTTTGGCCGGCGGTCTGGGCGTTCGGCTGTCGGGACCGCGGGTTTATGACGGGCAGTTGTCAGAAGATGTTTGGGTGAATGACAGGGCAGCCGACCCGGTTGCGGCGGATCTGCGGCGTGGACTGGACCTTTATCGGAGAGCCTTGTTAATTTTGGCACTTTTGCTGCTTTTTTTGGCGGCAAAATGATTCGCGATCATGGTGGAAATCTGGATTGGGCGGTCCTGACCTACGGCGGCACTGTGACGGAATGGATCGATCTTTCGACAGGGATCAATCGTGCGCCCTATCCTGTGCCTTTGGTGACACCGGAAACCTGGACCCAACTGCCGACCCGCAGCGCTCTTGCACGGTTGTTGCACGCCGGCCAAACAAACTATGCCACAACGGCGCCAATCGTTGCCCTGCCGGGCGCCCAAGCTGCGATCCAGTTGATCCCATTTCTGGGCGGCAAGGGGATGGCGAGGGTACTGGGCCCCACCTATAATGAACATGCCGCGGCGTTGCGAGCAGCCGGTTGGCATGTTGAGGAAGTGACTGATATTGTCGATCTCGCCGGGTCCGACTTGGCAGTTATCGTCAACCCCAACAACCCGGGCGGTCAGATCACGCGGCGCGAAGATGTGATGGACCTTCTGCCTTTGGTTGGCCGATTGGTTGTGGACGAAAGCTTTGCAGATGCCACGCCAGAGTTTTCCTGCGCTGCCAGAGCCGAAACACCCGGCCTGATTATCCTGCGTTCGTTTGGCAAATTTTATGGGCTAGCAGGGGTGCGACTGGGGTTCGCGCTTGGAAATTATAAGGACATCAGTGCGTTGACTGCTATGGCTGGCCCTTGGCCGGTATCCGGCTCGGCGATAGAGATTGGCACGAAAGCTTTGATGGATGAAGACTGGTCGCGGGCAACCATTTTGCGGCTTGAAGATGATGTGCGGCGGTTGGACGCGATGGCGATAGGTAGGGCGTGGAGCGTCATTGGTGGAACAGCTTTGTTCCGGCTGTATCAAGTCGAAGACGCGCACACGGCGCAGGTTCATTTGGCAAAGCATCGCATCTGGAGCCGCATTTTTCCCTATTCTACTAGTTGGTTGCGACTTGGGCTTCCAGGGAACGACGCGGAATGGCACCGCTTAGCTGTGGCCTTGGGGGGCTGATAGAGGTGGTTCGGGAAAACTGAACAGTTGGGATAAGTGGATTTTCCGCGCAACAACGGCATGATTGCCGCATGCGAGGAGATGACCATGACGAGACGACCGCGCCGGAACCACAGCCCGGCATTCAAGGTGTGAGGAGG
>JANYFE010000101.1 GCA_025362795.1 Rhodobacterales bacterium
CCGAAACCGGGTCGCGCAGCCGTCGCATGATCTCGATCAAGCGGTTGATCCCACCGTTTACGTCACGGACCAGCGCGTCGGAGGTAGCGTCAGGCATTGCAGCGACCCTCGTTTTCCGGTTTGATCAAACCCGAGCCATCAGGAGTACCCCATGCCCGTCCTCAATCGTATTGCTGCTTATGCCGAGGAAATGAAGGGCTGGCGGCGTCATCTGCATGCGAATCCCGAACTGTCCTATGACTGCCACAACACCGCCGCCTACATTGCCGATCGCCTGCGCGAGATCGGTGTCGATGAAATCCATCCCGGCATCGCCAAAACCGGCATCGTCGCCATCATCAACGGTTCCGCCCCCGGCGACACCATCGGTCTGCGCGCCGATATGGATGCCCTGCCGATTGCCGAGATCACCGGCGCCGCCTATGCCTCGACCATTCCCGGCAAGATGCACGCCTGTGGCCATGACGGCCATGTGACCATGCTGCTCGGTGCCGCCAAATACCTGTGCGAGACGCGGCGCTTTACCGGGCGGGTTGCGCTGCTGTTCCAGCCCGCCGAAGAGGACGGGGCAGGCGGCCAGATGATGGTGCAGGAAGGCGTGATGGACACTTTTGCCATCAAAAAGGTCTTTGGCATCCACAACGCGCCCAACGTACCGTTCGGTCACTTCCTGACGACCCCGGGTGCCCTGATGGCCTCGGTCGACACCGCCTATGTCTATGTCACCGGCAAAGGCGGTCACGGCGCCACCCCGCACGAATGCGTTGATCCGGTGGTGGCTGTCGTCGGCATGGTCAGTGCCATTCAGACCATCATCCCGCGCAACGTCTATGCTCTGGACGAGGCGGTGATCTCTGTCACGCAAATCCACACCGGCACCGCATCGAACATCATTCCCGAAGAGGCCATGTTCTGCGCCACGATCCGCAGCTTCAAACCCGAAGTCCGGGCGCTTTTGAAAAAGCGGTTCCTCGAGATCGTCGAGGGCCATGCCGCCGCTTACAATGTCACCGCGCGGACCCAATATGACTGGGGCTATCCCGCCACGATCAACCACCCCGAAGAGGCCGCCTTTGCCACCAAAGTAGCCGCCGAAATCGTGGGCGAGGCGGCGGCCGACGGCAATTCCAACCGAGAAATGGGCTCCGAGGATTTCTCCTACATGCTCGAGTCCCGCCCCGGCGCCTATCTCTTCATGGGCACCGGCCCCGGTGCCGGCCTGCACCACCCGGCGTTCGACTTCAACGACGAGGCCGCACCGATCGGCGCAAGCTTCTTCGCCCGCCTCGTCGAACGCGCCCAACCCCTGCCGTGACGCCACTCCAAAAGTCTTCGAAGACTTTTGCAAATTTGTTCGAACAAATTTGGCTACAGGAGCCTGCTATGCTGAAAGCAATAGCCGTGTTGCACCTGCTCGCCACCCCCGTTCTGGCCGACGATTTCATCTTCTTCCACTCGCCCTCGGGCAACATCAACTGCATGCTGATGTCGGGCGAAGATGCCAGTGGGGTGCGCTGCGACATGCTGGAATTCACGCCCAGCTTTCGCAACCGCCCTGCCGACTGCGACCTCGACTGGGGCGATGCGTTCGAGGTCGGCGTGATCGGACGCGGCACCCTGTCCAGCCACGGTGACACCGTCATTGATCCCGGCTCCATGGAACTCGGCTACGGCGCCTCCGCGACTTTGGGCGAGTTCACCTGCCTGTCCGAGGAAACCGGCGTGACCTGCACCAACGGGCGCGGCCACGGCTTCGCGATTTCCAAGGTGTCGCAAAAGCTGTTTTGAAACCGGAGTTTTCAAAAGCCCCGCCCGCGAAACGTTGACGATTCAGAGTCGATTTCTTCGAAAAAATCGCCAGCTTCAACATTTGATCAAATTCTGCTGGACCTTCCCGCCCCATCCGCTATCTTGCGGTCCTATCGTATTGACTGGAGATTCAAAATGTCTGCCCCGGCCATGACCTTGCACAACGAAGACCTCTGGGAAATGGACCGCGCCCATTCGCTCCACCCTTGGACCAACTTCGGACCCTTTGAACGCGAAGGTTCGCTGGTCATCACCCGCGGGCAGGGCGCTTACTTGTGGGACACCGACGGTCGCAAGTATTTCGACGCTGTGGGTGGCCTCTGGTGCACCAATATCGGCCTTGGCCGCAAGGAAATGGCCACCGCGATCGCCGAACAGGTCGAACGCCTCGCCTTCTCCAACACTTTCGTCGACATGACCAACGATCCCGCAGCGCGCCTTGCCGCCAAACTGGCCGCACTGGCGCCGGGTGATCTGAACCGGGTACACTTCACCACCGGCGGCTCTACGGCGGTCGATACTGCCGTCCGCATGGTCAGCTTTTACCACCACGCCAACGGCAATCCTGAAAAAACCGGCATCGTGGCCCGTGACCACAGCTATCACGGCTCCACCTACCTGTCGCAATCGGTCGGCAAACGCCCCGGCGACCGGGTGGAGGAGTTTCGTTACAAGACCGACGGCATCCACCACCTGTCGGTCCCCAACCCCTACCGCCGCCCGTCCCACATGACGGAAGGCCAGTTCTGCGACCATTTGATCGCCGAATTCGAAGCCCTGATCGCCCGCGTCGGGGCCGACCGCATCGGCGGCTTCATTGCCGAACCGATCCAGGCGTCGGGCGGCATCATCATCCCGCCGGAGGGCTATCTGAAACGTATGTGGGAGGTGTGCCAACGCCACGACATCCTGTTCATCGCGGATGAGGTCGTCACTGCCTTCGGTCGCCTTGGCCACTGGTTCGCGTCGCTGTCCGAATTCGGCGTTCAGCCCGATATCATCACCTCGGCCAAGGGCCTGACCTCGGGCTACATCCCGCTGGGGGCCGTGATCTTCTCCGACCGCATCTGGAACGTGATGGCCAAGGGCGGTGAACGCTGGTTCACCAGCGGCCTCACCTACTCCGGCCATCCGGTCGCCTGTGCGGCGGGTCTGAAGAACATCGAGATCATCGAACGCGAGGGACTTTTGGCCAACGCCACCAAAGTCGGCAGCTATTTCGAAACCCGGATGAAAGAGTTGGAGGCGCTGCCGCTGGTCGGCAACGTCCGGGGCCGCAAGTTGATGCTCTGCGTCGAATCGGTGGCAAACAAGGCGACGAAGGAATTGCTGCCGGACGCGGTGAACGAATCCAAGCGCATCTCCAATGTGGCAGAGTCGATGGGCCTGATGGTCCGCCCGATCGGTCATCTGAACGTTATGTCGCCGCCTCTGGTCATCACCGAAGGTGACGTGGACTTCATCGCCGAAACTTTGGAAAAGGCGATCCGCCGGGTGACGGATGATCTGGTGAAAGAAGGGGTCAGGCTGGGGTAGGGGTTTACGACCTCTACCACCCTGCCTATTTGACCGAGTCCTTAACGTGAAGGGTCATTTGCCATCTTCAAAACTGTAGAGACGCAGGCAAGACGCAAGCAAGACGCGTTCAAGACAGGCATTTTCTCTAAAAGTGCCCAAACCCAACCCGTTAACACACCGTGGGGCCAAAGCCGTTGACAACTTAAAGCGACCCTCTACCTTACCCCTACCGGATCAGCGGCGTCTCCGGCTCCAACGTGAACAACGAAGGATACCGCGTTGAAATCACGAGAAAATCATGGCACTAGAAGACGCGAAATCTGAAGTGGACACCGCTTTTACCCGCAAAGGCCTGCGCGGTTATGCATTCGAAAACGCTTTCGGCGGTGCAACATCCTTCCTGCGCCGGACCTACACCAAAAACCTCGAAGGCGTCGACCTCGCCATCACCGGCGTCCCCTTCGATCAAGCGGTAACCCACCGCACCGGCACCCGATTCGGCCCCCGCGCCATACGGGAAGCAAGCACCCTGATGCCCTACGACCCGCCCTATGGCTGGCCGACCAACCCTTTGGAAGACTTGAACATTATCGACTACGGCGATTGTGCGTTCGACTATGCCAAAGTGTCGGGCTTCCCTGAAACGCTAACGTCACACATCCGCACCATTCTTGCAGCGGGCGCCGGGACCATCACTCTCGGCGGAGATCACTTCATCACTTTCCCCATCCTGAAAGCCTATGCCGAAAAGTTCGGCCCCCTCTCCCTGATCCATTTCGACGCCCACTCCGACCTCTGGCCCGACGACGACATGACCCGCATCGACCACGGCACGATGTTTTACAAAGCGGTGAAATCCGGTCTGGTCGATCCCCAGCGGTCCGTACAGATCGGCATCCGCACCACGACCGAAGACTATCTTGGCGTGAACGTGATCAGCGCCCGGGAGGTTCATGAAAAAGGCACAGCCTGGGCCACCGCGTTGGTCAAGGATATCGTAGGAAAATCAGAAGCTTACCTGACATTCGATATCGACGCGCTTGACCCATCCGCAGCCCCCGGCACCGGTACCCCGGTGTGGGGTGGTCTGCATTCCTGGCAGGCGGCGGCGATGCTGCGTGACTTGGCAGGCATCAACATGATCGGCGGTGATGTTGTCGAAGTGTCGCCTCCCTATGACACGACCGGTGCCACCGCGATTGCCGGGGCGCATGTTGGGTATGAGTTGATCTGCCTTTATCACTGGGCCAAAACGCAGAGATGAATTATGTATTTAAAGCAATATTTTATGGGTCGATCTTCACAATCTTTTTCGGATTTCTCGCCGTGGCAGTATTTGTCCGTCTCGCCCCGAATGATCCGACCCTTTGGAATGTCGCAATAGAAGGTGGGACACCAGCGATCCCTGGCCCATGTGCGGAACAGGTCAGGTCGGTCGTCAAAGGCGCCCTGGCAACTTGTCTGCTGCGGGGAACACCAGAGCAGGTTCTCGCGCGGCTGAATGCGATCGTGTTGGCGACCGCACGGACACATTCGGTTGCGGGACAAGCCGATCAGGGACGAATGACTTGGCTGGCGAGGACGCTGATCATGGGTTTCCCCGACTACATCACTGCCGAGGCAACCCAAACAGGCGACGGCACCAAGCTCGCCGTCTACTCGCGCCAACGGTATGGAAGGGGGGACTGGGGCGTCAATGCCGCGCGGTTGACGTCATGGCTTGCGACCCTTGACCGCGAGTGAACAAACGGCCAAACCCCGCTGATGGTTCCGTTGGATAAACTTGCCCAGATCACCCAGCGTTTCGAGTTTCTCGAGGCGCGGTTGAACGCCGGAGCGTCACCTGCGGAAATTGCGGCGATCAGCCGGGAATACTCTGATCTCAAGCCAGTGGCAGAGGAAATTGCTAAGTATCGCAAAGCCTTGGATGATGTCGCCGAGGCGGAGATCATGCTCGCCGACCCCGAAATGAAGGCTTTGGCGGAAGAGGAACTGCCTGACTTGCGCCAACGTATCCCGGAAATGGAACGGCGGCTGCAACTGGCGCTTCTGCCGAAAGACATGGCCGATGCGCGACCTGCCATCATGGAAATTCGGCCGGGCACCGGCGGGGATGAAGCGGCACTTTTTGCCGCAGATTTGCTGAGGATGTATCAGCGCTATGCGGAGGGGCGGGGTTGGACCTTTGAAATCCTTGAGCAGCAGGATTCGGACCTGGGGGGCATCAAGGACGTTTCGGTGAGCATCAAGGGCGAAGGGGTTTTTGCCCGGTTGAAATTCGAATCCGGGGTTCATCGGGTCCAAAGGGTGCCGGAAACCGAGGCGCAGGGGCGGGTTCATACTTCGGCCGCCACGGTTGCCGTTTTGCCGGAAGCCGAAGAGTTTGAGTTGGTGATTCCGTCGGCCGACATTCGCATTGACACGATGCGGGCATCCGGGGCGGGAGGGCAACATGTGAACACCACCGATTCAGCGGTTAGAATCACGCACTTGCCGACGGGGATCATCGTGACTTCCGCCCAAAAATCGCAGCACCGCAACAAAGAGATGGCGATGCAGGTCCTGCGGGCACGCCTGTTCGCGTTGGAGCGGGCGCGGGTGGATGACGCCCGCGCCGCCGAGCGGAAGTCGCAAGTCGGGTCGGGCGACAGGAGCGAACGGATTCGCACCTATAACTTTCCACAGGGGCGAATGACGGATCATCGGATCAATCTGACTCTCTACTCGCTGGGCCAGATCATGTCAGGGGATCTTGGGGGCGTGATCGACGCGTTGATTTCGCACAATCAGGCGACAAAACTGGCCGAGATGGAAGGATGACAGGTCGTGACGCGTTGCGGCTGGCGGTGGCGCGACTGCGGGCTTGTGGAATTGAGGATGCGGCCCGGGATGCGCGGCTGCTCTTTGCGTATGCGGTTGGGATCGAGCCGGGTCGGGTGAATCTTGTATTGGACGAGGTGCTTGAACCGGCTGCGGCTGTGCAGTTTGAGGCGGCCTTGGCCGCAAGGGAACAACGTCAACCGGTCAGTCAGATCATCGGGCAAAGGCTGTTCTGGGGACGATCCTTTTTGGTTACGCCTGACGTACTTGACCCGAGGCCTGAAACTGAACTTCTGGTTCGCACCGCGCTGGATATCGGTTTTGGGCGCATTCTGGATTTGGGCACCGGGTCGGGGTGTGTCCTATTGTCCTGTCTGGCGGATAGGAAAGATGCGACGGGGCTTGGCGTCGATATCTCGATAGATGCGCTGGCTGTGGCGCAGACCAACGCGCAAAGGCTAGATATTGAGGGCCGGGTGGCATTCCAACAGGGGAATTGGTGCCAGGGTCTTGAGGGGAAATTTGATTTGATCTTGTCAAACCCACCGTACATTTCGGCCGGCGATCTGCCTTACCTTTCGCCCGAGGTGCGGGATTGGGAGCCCCATCTGGCGTTAACCCCTGGCGGTGACGGCCTTGCGGCGTATCGTCAGATTGCGGCACAGGCTCCGTCGGTGCTGCTGCCCGGGGGGTGGCTGATGGTCGAGATTGGACCTACGCAGGGCGCAGCGGTTGTGGCCATGTTTGCGGCGCAGGGTTTGGAGCAGATCGCCGTTCTTGCGGACTTTGACCAGCGTGACCGTGTGGTGACGGCGACTAAGCCCATCTGAAGCCGGGTCCGCGTGGCAATTTCCTCAGCTATTGCACCGAATCGTCGCATTGTGCGGAATAGGCCGCAAAAAGCGCTTGTCAGAGTGGGCTTCACATGGTTATTCAGCTTCATGCACAGAGGGGCGGGCCGATGGACGGCCAAGCCTGATGTGTGTGCCAACCCGACCTTGCCTGCGCAGCCCCGAGTGGGAGACGACACCCTAAAGTGTTGGGAGCAGGTCAAGCGGATATCTGGATCAAAGGACCCAATGCGCTCTTCCAAGTCCCGTTCGCGTTCGAAAACGAACCGCCCGCGCAGCCTCGGCAACATCATCAACCGCGTCTTCGACAGCTCCGGCCCCGAAGGCAAGGTGCGTGGCACCCCGGCTCAACTCATCGAGAAATATCAGTTCCTGGCCCGCGACGCCCAGTTGTCGAATGACCGTGTTGCGGCGGAGAATTTCCTGCAACATGCAGAACATTACACCCGGATGCTGGCAGAAGCGAACCGCGAGATGGCGGCAGAGCAGGAACAACGCCAGCAGTTTAGCCAGCCGAATAGTGGCCAGAACGGCAACAGTCAAAACGGCCAGAACGGCAACCAGAATTATCAAAACAATCAAGTTAACCAGAATAACCAGAGCAACCAATCCCAGCCGCGGGATCGCCAACAAAATCAAGGCGAACGGCGCGATGATCGCAGCGACTATCGACCGGAATATCGCAGTGAGTATCGCGATGACCGACAGGACGAACAACCGATTATTGGTGGGCATGTCCTGATTGACGGTGGCAGGGATGGCGATGCAGGGTTGGTGGAAACGCCGGAAGCCGCACCGCGGCAGTCGCGCCAAGAAGAACCGCGGCGCAATGACCGCCAAAATCAGAGCGATCGGCAGAACCAGAACGATCGGCCGCGCAACGACCGACCACGCGAAGAGCAACGCCGTCCTTATCCGCCGCGCGTCGATCAACAGCGTGTTGATCGACAAGAGCGAGTGTCAGACCCGGTTGTTGTTGAACCGGTTATGCCCATCGCGACCATGATGCCGCCGATGCCGCCGATGCCGGTTGTGGTGGATGTTCCAGTTCAACCGCCGACCCCAACGGCAGCCCGCAAACCGCGTAGCGCCACTACACGCGTTCGTGCGCCGAAAAAGGCAGAAGGCGCAGAAGCTGGAGCAGAGGCACCGGTGAAAGCGACTGAGTAAGGCCGTCTCCAAATGATGTGAAAAAGCCCGCGCAAAAAGCGCGGGTTTTTTCATGCAAGGGAGCGGGTAAGGGCGCAAAAACCTTCAAGGCTGATTTCCTCTGCCCTTTGGGTTGGCGTGATCCCCGCCTCTACCAGTTTCGCCTCGATGTCCGGGTGAAGCGCCTTGAGGCTGGAGCGAAGCATTTTGCGGCGTTGCCCGAAAGCCATCGTGGTGATGCGTGTCAGCATCGCCTCATCCGCTGGAAATCGTGGGCCGGGCAGGCGCGTGAGGTGAACTACCGCGGAATGGACTTTGGGTGCGGGGGTGAATGCCTCTGGCGGGAGATGCATGACGATTTTTGCATCGCAGCGCCATTGGGCCAACAAAGCGAGCCGCCCGTAATGTTCAGTGCGCGGCTTGGCGACGATACGCTCGGCTACTTCCTTCTGAAACATCAGTGTCAGGCTTTGCCAGAACGGTGGCCAAATAAGCGGTGTAAGCCAGCGGATCAGCAATTCAGTGCCAACATTGTAAGGCAGGTTTGCCACGATGCGGATCGGCGAGGCCAGATATTCGGCGGGGTCGATGTGCAGCGCGTCGGCGTTCAAGACCGTGAGACGGCCGGGGTAGACAGCGGTAATCTCGTCCAGCGCGGCGATACAGCGGGGATCTTTTTCAACGGCGACCACATGCCGTGCACCCTCAACCAGTAGGCCACGGGTGAGGCCGCCCGGACCGGGACCAACTTCCAGCACATCACAAGCGGATAAATCGCCAGCCATCCGGGCTATTTTGGCGGTGAGGTTCAGGTCAAGCAGGAAGTTTTGACCCAACTGCCGTTTTGCAACAAGATCGTGGGTCTTGATTACCTCGCGAAGTGGGGGCAGGCCGTCAATGGTTGCCATTGTTTGATTCCTTAGCGGCCATTTTTGCGGCCATCCGTAGGGCCGCAACCAAACTGTCAGGGCGCGCTATACCCTTGCCTGCGATGTCGAACCCTGTGCCATGGTCGGGCGAAGTGCGGATGAAAGGCAGGCCAAGCGTCACGTTCACGCCACCGTCGAAATCCAGCGTCTTGATCGGGATGAGCGCCTGATCATGATACATGCAGATCGCCGCGTCATAGGTGGCACGTGCGCGGGCGTGAAACATGGTGTCAGCGGACATCGGACCGCACAGGTCGAAGCCTTCGACTCGCAGGCGATCCAGAACCGGAGAGATTAGGTCTTTTTCCTCTAGTCCCATTGCGCCGCCTTCGCCTGCATGGGGGTTCAGGCCTGCCACCGCCAGACGAGGGGTCCGAAGGTTGAAATCCCGGATCAGCCCCGCATGGGTCAGGCGGATTGTCTGTTCCAACAGGGCGGGGGTCAGCGCGTCTATCACGTCCTTGAGCGCGATATGGATGGTGACGGGCACCACACGCAAGGTTTCAGAGGCCAGCATCATCACCACCGACACATCGCCCGCAAGATGGGCGAGGTATTCGGTGTGGCCGGGAAAGGCGAAACCGGCGCCATCCTTGAGCGCCTTTTTGTGAATGGGCGCCGTGCAGATGGCCGAGGCTTGGCCCGACTGCACCAACGCAACTGCGCGGGCGATCACTGCGATCACGCCAGCGGCGTTGGCGGGATCCGCTTGGCCTGGCGTGGACGGCGCAGCGAAGCGGTGGGGCAGGACTGGAAGTTGCCGGGCCGGAACCGATAGGGCATCAGCGGGCGTGGCAATTTCGACTATGGTGGTGCCAGCGGGCAAGTGGCGCGGATCGCCGATCCAGAAGAAGGGAATATCTGTGCCCAAGATGCGCCGGGCAGCAACGGCCAATTCTGGCCCGATCCCGGCAGGCTCGCCGCAGGTCATGGCAATGGGCAAGTGGCGGTTGGTCATTCGATGCGGATGATCGCTTCGGACCGCAGCTCTTCCATGAATGCTGCCGCCAGCAAACCCAGCTTTCGGTTCAGCAGGCCGCTGGCAACGTCGTCACGCGATGGAGGCACATCCGAGTGTGGTTTGCGGCTGCACAGCATTACAAGTTCGGACACGCCATTTGCGGCAGTAACGACCGCGGTTTCGCCTGAATCGAGGTTGGAAATCGCGGTGCGGAGGTTCGCAGGTAGAGCGGATTCTGAAACGGTTTGCCGTTGCAGAATGTCACCGGGCAGGCCACGAGCCAAGGGATTCAGGCTGTCGCAGGTCTCAAGTTTACCTGCCAGACTGGCCAGGTCAGTCCCGTTAGGCGGGGCGAGTACGGCATAATCGACGTCTGGCGTACCTTTGGTGTCACCTGTGCTTTGGCTTATGTCCCGCAACAGGAACAATTCGACGGCGCCCGGCACGATGATCGGGGCGGTGATCTCACCCGGTTTCAAAGCCAGTATCTTCGGCCCAACCTCTTTAGGCAGGGCTTTGACCGGAAGCCAGTTCAGCGCCCCACCATTCTTGGCGGTGTCGGATTTTGAATAGTTTTTCGCGGCGATGCCAAAGGCTGCCGCGGTTTTGATGGACGATTTTAACCGAATGGCAACCGCCATCGCATCGGTTGCCCCACCAGTCGGAATGACGATTTCGGACAACAGCACGGTCAGATCACCGCCGGATGCCGCGCCGTCTGCGATGGCGCGGTCAATTTCAGCTTCGGAAATGTGCACGATATCGCCCAAGTGGGCACGAACTACGCCACGCCACAACAAACCCGCCTCGACAAAATCTCGGAAAGTTTCCGCCTCGACCCCGCCTTGGCCAATCGCTTTGACAAATTCTTCAGTCGACAGTTTGGCGCGGCTTGCAAATTCCGCCATGCCTGCGGTGACCTCTTCGGGTGCCACTTTGACGTCAAGTTTCTTGGCAGCATCAGCGCGCAGGCGATCTTCGATCAGACCGTCCATCGCCATCTTGGTCGCATCGCCCGGCTGGCGCAGGATCTGCAGAAACAAGATGCGCTGGCGCAATTCGTACTTGGTGACGATCTCGTTGTTGACAGTCGCGGCCGGGGCAAACAGGTCGTCCTGCGCCTGTGCCCTGGCAGATTGCAACAGTATCAGGCCGGCTAATGCAACCGCCACCATCAGCGCTCGTGCAAGGATCCATGCTGCCCAGTTCATAGCAAGTCCTGTCCCGTTCATCGTTTTCACCTGCGGCAAACCTTTGCAGTTCCAGCCGCAGCACCGCCTCCAAAGCCCAGAAGCGCGACCGAAAGGCCGAAGTCCGTGCTGGGTTTTACATTAGTCGAGGTCGTGTAACGACGCGAGAGCGAAAGATTGAAGTTTACGCACTCATTGCTGAATTCGAGTTGCAATCCGGCCTGCGCGGCATGGTGATCCAAAAGATCGTAACGGTTGGTTAGCCGGGCCGTCCAGTTGCGGCTGAGATCATATCGTGCATCCAGCACCAGTTCAGAGATTGGGTTGGGTCGGTCCTCTGTTGGGTCGGCCAACAGGTATTGATAGCCGCCCGCGAGCCCGAAGGTCGGGCGCGACAGGTCAAAGCGCAACTCAGCCTTGGTCAGCGACAGGTCGTCGTCGACAAGAACGCGGTTGGTCAAACTAAGCCCGGCGGCGTCTTGCACACCCCAGGCCAGAAGCCAGTCAGATTTTTGACCTGCCAGGCCGGACGCCAGGCTGAATTGTGCGGGATCCGTGAGCCGGACCACGCGACCTGCGGTCACGCCGAGGGTCCAACCCTTTGGATCATAACGCATATAGCTCAGTCCGAGATTGGCTCGCGTTCCGCCTTCGAACGCGTCGGAGCCGGGAAAACGATCAAGGCTAAAGAGGTTGCTTTCATCAAATTCGACCAGAGTAGAATCTTCGTTCGGGATGCGGCCATTGGGTTGGGGCGCGGCAACCAGCTGCAAAATAGGGGTGATCATATGCGAAACGCCTGCGGCATTCGCCTTTACCCATGGCCAGCGCAATTCGACACCGGCCGTCCCGGTCGCGCGTGAGGGCCGTCCGCTGTAGGCCGGATCCTGAGCGATGGAATAGTAATCGACTGTCACATCGCCAAGCGCTGAAACGGCGATACCGCTGCTGAGGGTCCAGTTTCGCTGCCAGCTGCCGCGCAGGGTGATGCGCCCCAGATCGCGGCCATCTGCAATTCCGTCGCCATTGGAGTCGGTTGTGGCGGTTGAGGCGCGGTAGGCACTGTAGGTCTGCACCTGAAACTCGCCCTCGCCGCCTAGGATCGCGGGTTCAAAGCGGCGGTGAATCGTCAGGTCGCTGATGACAGATGGCAGAGTTAGGTTGCTTTCGCCTTCACGAAGGGACTGCAACCCCACGAGCTGCGCCGAAAAGTACAGATCGCGGCGGACCCGCGACAGTTCCACCCGGCTTTCCAGACGGTCATCATCACTTAGGCCGTAATCCAGCAGATAGGCACGGTCGGTGACGGTAATGCCGTGGAATCTCAGCTTGTAATCGCGCGGCAGATTAAAGGCACCAGTCACCGCCAGAAAACCGCGTGGATTGGCGGGGCCAAGGTCGTCATGTGTCACAGAACCGTCAAGTTCGATCGTGCCCGTTGCAAAGGCCTGGCGATAGCGCAGTTCCAATGTACTGTCGGCACGGGTGGTGATGTAGGGCGTCAGCAGCAGATCGCGACTGTCGCCCAGAGCGATGAAATAGGGCATCTTCAGCCCGGTCCCCAGCCCGGAGGTTGACCGCAGGCGGGGGATCAGGAAACCGGTGGCGCGTTTGAGAGTCGGGTCAGGGACACGCAGTACGGGCAGATACAGCACGGGCAATCCATAGAAGCGCAGAGTCGCATGAGAGAAATAAATCTGTTGCTTTACAGCGTCATGCACCACTTCCCGCGCCCTGATTTCCCAAAGCGGCGTGGTGCTGCCCTTGCAGATCGTGCAGGATGAGGCTGCGACTTGTCGCATGGCTGTCAGATTGCCGCCCTCGCTGCGCACCACGGTTGCGGCGGCGAGTTGCAACTGCTGGTTCAGCACGACCCGCGCCGATATCAGGATACCTTCGGTCAGGTCGGCTTTCATCTGCGCCTGATCGGCCAGAAACAGGCTGCCTTTGCCGTCATCAATACGGATCGGACCGGCGATCGTCAGAAGATCGCTGGTTCGGTCATAGGTGATCGCCGTGGCGATAAGATGTTGCCCTTTGAAGAACACCTCGACATGGCCGGATGCAATCAGAACAGAGCCAGATTGCACCGCCACGCTGTCAGCAATCAGGGTAGCACGATCCTGCGCAAAAGCGCCGAGGGGTGTAAGCGACAGTAACAAAAGGAGGAGATAGCGCATCAGCCATCCTCCAGATGAAGCAGCAGGCCAAGGGCTAGCATGGCGGCGGCGACAGGCGGCGTCCACGCGGCAAGGTCAATCGGGATCTGACCGTTCTCGCCCAGTACCTGACCGAAATTGCGCAGAAAAAACACCGCAAAGCCACATAACAGCGCCATCAGGACCAGCGTGCCGGTGTGGGCCATCCGGGCGTGGCGCATGGTAAAGCCGGCGGCAATCAGCACCATGGCGACCAAGAGCAAAGGTAAGGCAAGCTCCATCTGGAACCAGACCTGATAGCTGCGTGCCGAAAAACCGGCGCGTTCCAGCCCGTGGATATAGGCGGAAAGTTCCCAAAAACTGATGGCACTTGGCGTGCCAAAACTGTCGCGGATTTTGTCACGGGTCAGGTCGGTCGCCAGCTTGGTGCCAATAGCCAAATGCACAGCCGCGCGTTCGGGGTTGTCGTCTGCGAGCGGCCATTGCTTGGCACCTTCCAGCACCCAGAAACCCGGATCAAGCTTTGCCTTTTCGGCGCTGATCCGCACCGCGGGGGTGCCGTCGCGGCTGAACGTAAGAAAGGTTGCGCCGTATAGCTCTGTGCCGTCCAGATTGGCGCGGTCGGCCTGAATGACGGTCTGGCCGTCTTCATTGCCTTGTCTAAGCCACAGGCCCGCATCGGAAATTGACAAAACGGACCCACCGCGCGCATGTCCGGAAGACAAAGCATCATAGCGCTTGGATGTCGCGGCAACGATCGGGTTCATCACTGCCACCCCGACAAAACCGATCAAAATCGCGGTGCCGACCGGGGCCAGAAGAAAACTGAGGCCAGACCGGCCGGCGGCGCGGACAACCACCAATTCGGATGATCGCGACAGGCCGAGAAACAGGCCGATGGCGGACAACACCATGATCAGCGGCAAGATGTGATAGACTGAGGTGGGTACGTTTACGAAAGCCAGCACCAGCGCCTCTGACAGAGAAATGCCAGGGTCGGAAAACCGGCGCAATTCGTCGATCACGTCGATCATCAGCATGATGGAAAAGAAGCCCGCAAACACCCGCAGGAACAGCCAAAGAAAGCGGCGCGCGATATACAGGTTCAGTGTCATGCCGGGACCACGCTGGGGGGCACGCGGCGGGGGCGGTTGGCCCACCAAAGCATTGTGGCAGACAGGGCGAGACCGATCAGCGGGGCGACATAGCTCAACATCCAGCCCTGTGCGAACTGGGTGCCCTGCTTTGTGGCGACTGTGGCGATTGCCTGCACGATGATCAGCAGCACCACTGCCAGCACGACCTGACGCCACAGACCAAAACGGCTGAACCCACCCAGCAACAGCGCGGAAAAGCCGATCAGTGCGACCGAAGTTGCGGTCAGCGGTTCGGCAAACCGGCTGTGGGCATCGAACTTCAGCGCCGCGCGGGTCTCGCCGGTTTCGGCAACGATCGCCGCGGTCGGCCACAGCAGTTCGACGGTGGAAAGTTCGGCAGCGGTGCGTCTGGGGGCCACCGCCCCGGTCAGCAATGCGCCCAGATCATAGGTGAAATCAGCAAAGCGTGTCACCGAAAGTCGATCAGTCTTGCGGTCGAGCATTTCGGCCATGCCATTGAACATGATCAGTTTTGGTCCGGCATCGCCGCGGGCAAACAGCGCCTTGCGCGAAGTATAGGTGGTGCGGGTCGTGGCGGAACGTTCATCCGACAGGAACATGTCAAGGAGTTCACCCGAAGGTGAAATCTCGCGAATATACAGCGTGACACCCTTGGCGGGATGGGTGAACTGGCCATCGGTCAGATACCGGGCGGTGATGTTTTCGGACATGGCGGCGCGTTCGGCGACCATCATTTCGCGGCTGGCGGGCACCAGGACATGGACCAGAACCAGCATCATAGCGGTGACACACAAGCCGAAATACAGCACGGGACGCGCCATGCGAAAGGCCGAGAATCCGGTGGCCTGCATCACGACCAACTCGCTTTCCATCATCAGGCGGTTGCCCACATAAACCGCGGCAATAAAGGCCGCAACAGGCAGCACAAGCTTGATCACATTGGGTAGGGTCAGCAGCGAAAATTCCAGAAACACAAGGGCGGATTGGCCGTCACCGATCAACTGGTCGAACAGGCCAACCGCGCGGTTGACCCAGTAGACGCCGACCAGCACAAGGGCAAAAAAGCCAAACAGGGTAAGCATTTGCGACAAGATGTATCGGTCGAATCTCGGCACGCGCCCAAAGCTCCTGTGTGGCTGGCGGGACGCTAGCGGAAAAGCCGGTCGGGGAAAACTCATATCTGGCCATTTGGCGGGTGGCGCACTAGCCTTGGGCAAAGTTGCGCCCGACCTGCGCCCCCTGTTCCCCGGAGATTGCGATGACCAAACCTGTGACCCCTAAATTCATAGCCACTGATCTGGAAGCGCTGGCGACAAGGCCGGGCCGGATTGCGGTTCTGGTGGATGGAGATGCGCCGAAATCCCCTGCAGCGCGACGGCTGGACCGGGCGATGCGCGGGGCGCTTGGGCGGTTCATGGGATCGGAGAAGTATGCCAAGCTGAAAGCGGGCGAAAGCGCCGAACTGGCGTTTCCCTCGGGTCTAACCTGCGACGCGGTGCAGGTCGTAAAATTACCGCGACGGACCGATCAGGCGACGGCGCGCAAGGCGGGCGGGGCGATCGGGCGGGGATTGGCTGCGGCGGGCGTCCTTGTGCTGGCGGAGACGCATACTAAAGCGACGGATGTTGCGTTGGGGTTAACGCTGCGGGCCTATGAGTTTGATGCGCACAAGTCGGGCGAAAAGACAGTGTTGGGCGCGGTGGACATCATGGTTTCCGCGCCGGAGGCGATGGCGGCTGCTGCTGCGCTGGGTGCGGCTTTGGCAGAAGGGGTATTTTTTACCCGCGATCTGGTCAATGAACCGTCCAACGTGCTGACAACCTTTGAATTTGCAGAACGGCTGGTGGGGCTGCGCGAGCTGGGTGTTGAGGTCGAGGTGCTGGAAGAAGAAGCGCTGGAGCGGCTGGGGATGCGTCTGCTGCTGGGGGTTGGTCAGGGTTCCGACAGCCCGACCAAAGTGGTGGTCATGCGGTGGAATGGTGGCAAGAAGGATGCGCAACCCTTTGCTTTGGTTGGCAAAGGCGTGGTGTTCGATACCGGAGGCATTTCCATCAAGGGCGCTGGCGGCATGGAAGACATGACGATGGACATGGGCGGCGCTGGCGTGGTTGCCGGCGTGATGCGGACTTTGGCGCTGCGCGGGGCCCGCGCGAATGTCGTGGGGCTGGTCGGCATTGTCGAAAACATGCCGGACGGCCGGGCGCAAAGACCGGGCGATGTGCTGCGATCGATGAAGGGCGATACGGTGGAGGTGATCAACACAGATGCCGAGGGTCGGCTACTGCTGGCGGATGTCTTGTGGTATGCGCAAGAGCGGTTCAACCCGTCGGGCGTGATCAATCTGGCGACACTTACCGGCGCGATCATCGTCGCATTAGGTCATGAAAACACTGGCGTATTTTCCAATGATGATGATCTTTGCAACGCGTTCCTGAAGGCTGCGGCGGCGGAGGGTGAGGGCGCGTGGCGGATGCCAATGGGGCAGGCCTATGACGACCGGTTGAAATCGCGGGTGGCGGATATGATGAATGTCGGCGGGCGCGAAGGCGGGGCGATTACGGCGGCGCAATTCATCAAGCGGTTCATCAAGGATGGGATGCCGTGGTGCCATCTGGATATTGCCGGGACGGCGCTGGTGAAGGCCGACCTGCCACTTTCACCCAAGGGTGCGACGGGGTGGGGTGTGGCGGCGTTGAACCGGCTAATCATGGACAAGTTTGAGCTGAAGTGAGTGCAACAGCGGTCTTTTATCACCTGACGCGGTCTGGATTGGATGACCTGGTGGCGACCTTGCTGACCCGGGCCGCGGGGCAGGGGTGGCGGGTGTTTTTGCGCTGCCCGGACAAAGGCTTGCTGGACCATCTTGATGCAAAGTTGTGGCTGGGGCCGGAGGACGGCTTTCTGGCGCATGGGCTGCAGGGCGGTGTCCATGATGCGGTGCAGCCGGTTTTGTTAGGGCAAGGCGAAATCGCCAACAGTGCCAAGGGGTTGATGTTGCTGGGCGGGGCTTTGGTTGCACAGGCGGAGCTGGTCGGCCTGGAGCGGGTCTGGCTGGTGTTCGATGGCGCGGACGAAGCGGCGGTGCAGGCGGCGCGGGCGCAGTGGACGCAGCTGACCGGCTGGGGCTTGGCGGCGCAGTATTGGGCGGATGACAGTGGATCCTGGGTGAAGAAGGTCGAGAAGGCGGCGGTTGCGCAAGATTGAGGCGAATCGGTGCGAAAAGACCAGTTAATGCTGGGGCTTTTGCCGAAATCAGCGGTCTTGGACCCGTCTTCTTTGCGTCTTGCCGGCGTCTCTACGATTTGGCCGGGGTGTGGGATTAACGCAGCGCACGGTTCAGCGGGTCAAGATCATCTGGTCGGCCGCCATCGTGACGCTGAACCGGCCCAGATAGGACATGCCCAAAAGGGAAGTGTCCATCTGGCCATCGTTGACCTGTGCGAGCACGCTGTCGTCGTGGAAGGGGCCGAAGGTGACGTCGGTCAAAGTGACACTGGCAGTGCGGACCACCCCATTGGCGGTCATTGCCTGGCCTACATAGACGAGCGTGGCGGGATTGATGCCAAGTTTGCGGGCGTCGGCCTGGGTCAGCACGACAGAACTGGCGCCGGTATCGGCGATGAAATGGATGGTCTGATCGCCGATGGTCAGGCTTGGATGGTAATGGCCATCGGCGGCGCGAGGGATGGTGATCTGACCGCTTTCACTCATCTGACGGGGCAGCATGTCGCGGCGGATGTCGCCCCAAAGGCCATGGCCCGCCATCAACCCGACAACGATCATCCCCCAGGCCAGCAAGCTGCGCAGGGTCTGCCCGGTGCGCTTACGAAACTCGACCATGATCCAGCCGGAGATCGCTGCGAGCAGGAGGCCAAGGTAGACCAGACGCATGGTGTCATCGCCGCTGAGCATGAAGGACAGATGGGCGGGCTGGTTCACCCGATCAACCCGGTGCCCCGAATGCCGTCGATCACGAATTGGACAGAGAGGGCGGCGAGAAGCATGCCGAGAAGCCGGGTGATGACGATGGTGCCGGTGCGACCGAGCAGGCGTTCAAGGGGGGCGGAGGCGAGCAGGAACAGAAAGGTTGCAAGGATCATCGCATAGAGCAGGGCCAGAACGGCAAGGCGGCCGGACCAGCCGGGGCCGGACTGACCCATCAAGAGGATCATCGAGGCGATGGCACCGGGGCCCGCGATGAGCGGCGTAGCGAGGGGAAAGACGGAGGGGTCGTGGTTGGGGTCGGGATGCTGACCCTCGCGGCGTTGGGTGCGGCGTTCGAACAGCATGTCGAGCGCCGTAAGAAACAGCAGGATACCACCAGCGATGCGAAAGGCCGGCATCGAGATGCCGATGAAGCCGAGCAGCGTTTCGCCGAAGAGCCCGAAGGCCGTGAGCAGCACGGCGGCGATGATGCAGGCGCGTTGGGCGAGGGCGCGGCGGTGGGCGGTGTCCATGCCCTGGGTCAGGGCGATGAAGAGCGGCACCAGGCCGGGCGGGTCGATCACCACGAACAGCGTGGCGAAGGCGGTGATCAGGAAGGGAGACATGGGCGGCCCCTGGTTGGATCGGGGCAGCGTAGGGGCGCAACCGGCTTGGGGGAAGGCGATTCGCAAGTCGGGCGGCCGGCAATTTTTCTGCGAAAAATTGGCGTGGTAGCGGAGGGAAATGCGCAATTTTTCTGCGGAAAATTGAACTTAGAGCGGGATGGTTTTTTTCTGAATCGGGGATTCCCGTTGGGAATGATTTCTGATTCAACATGGAGACTGGACTGGGAGGCCAGTTTGCATGGGAAAAGCCCTTTCGATGGATATTCGGACCCGCGCGATGGCGCGGC
>JANYFE010000081.1 GCA_025362795.1 Rhodobacterales bacterium
GTCAGACCGAACTGAACGACGTGGCGCGACTGATGAACCAGCGCCCCCGAAAAACGCTCGGATGGAGAACGCCCGAGGAAGCCATGGCCGAGGAACTCGCGGCCTTCAGATCAACCGTTGCACTTGAAATTTGAATCCAAGAAGTACTGATTTACGCGGTCACATACGGCGGCGCGGATTGGATCAGGCGGACAGGCGCACGCAGCCGCTGATCTACGCAGCGCTCTTCCATTTGATAGGGGTGAGGTAAACAATGCTTTCACCGACATTGACCATCACTTCTCCGTCCTGAATATTGATCTGCAGCTTCATCGTGCGGTTCGCCAGCTTGGCCAGTGCGCCGGTGTCCTTCTCGGAAAAACCGATCACCTGAAGGTTCTCAAAGCGGGTGGTGCTGCCTTTGATCTTGTCCCACCAAATATCGGCCGTCCTGCCGCCATAGGGATAGACGATCACCTTGTCAGCCTTGCTGCAGGATTGACGCATCACCTTCTCGCTGGGGAGGCCAAGGGCCACCCACACATCAAGCTCGCCGCTCAGGCTTTTCTGCCAGATGTCTGGCTCATCTTCCGTGGAAATCCCTTTGGTCATTTCCAGGTTCTCATGGGCATTCAGGGCAAAGGCGATGATGCGCACCATCATCCGCTCATCGGTTTCCGAGGGGTGCTTGGCCACTGTCAGCTTGTGGGTCTCGTAATAGTGGCGATCCATGTCCGAGACCGACAGCTCGACTTTGTAAATGGTGGCATTTTGCGCCATGATCTGTCCCAGTTCCCCAAAGGATGGTGCTGCTTACTGCGTTTGCTAACCTTGGGGAAGCGTATAAGGCCCCAAACATTGGGACCGATCTGGCGTCGGCGTCCCTCCCTTCGCTGCCGCGTCTTCCCTTTCCTGCGATCTCTTGGGATGGACTGATGTGATCTCGTTCGGTAACTCTAGGACCGGATCTGCGTCGAGGGGCATTTTTTGAATTTTCAGGCCATTGCTGCACAGCTTGAGTTCTTGGCGTGGAGAGACGCGCAGTTGGCGGCAATTTCCTCGCAGCTGGAAAAAGCCTTGCCTGCTCTGCTGGATGAGCTGGCCGAACATGTGGAAAGTGCAAGCATTGTCAATCTGGTCCGCTCCACCATTGCACTGAAATCGTCGGCTGAGGCCATAATTCAGCGTTGGTGCGCTGACCAGCTTGTAAAGGCACTCGGCCGCGCTGAGGCCGATCTGGATCAAACCTTGCTGCAGCTTCCGGGTAAAGTGAACCTCGACAACGATGTATGGGAACAAGTGACGAAAGCCCTGCCCGCTATAGCTGGCGTCGGTCTGATCGGGGCCTCACTCGCCGCGATTCCGACCGTGATTTCCTTCGCCACCGTTAGCACAAGCGTCTTGGCGTTTTGGGGGACGTCCGCAATCAGTTGGCCACTCTTTGCCTTGGGTGCCGCAGGAATAGGTGTTGCGACCCTTACAGGGTCTCAGTCGTTGAAATTCGCCAAAGATAAGGCCCGGCAGAAGCTCTGCCTTCGACTTCATCGAGAGGCCGGTCGCCAAGTGTTTGGAATTGGGGAAAAACCTGGCGCCCGATGCATGCTGAGTGACATACAGGCCGCTATTGTCCAAGCGGGCCGGAACCGAATTCAAGGAGCAATTTGATGATATTGTTGCGCGCTGTTCCGCCAGAACTTGTCCAAGGGGTCGCCTCTGGCCTCTACAAGGTTACGGGCTCCGTCGTCCGTGACGTCGCATCGGGGCGCGGCATTGCCTTCCTTCAAGAAACCGGAATGCTGCAAACCATCCTCAACAGTGTGATGACCAGCGGCGGCAACCCCATCGTTGGTTTTGCAAACCTCGGTCTTGGTGCCGCAAGCGTCATCCAGAACCAGCAGATCAAATCTCGCTTGGCGGAGGTTCAATCTTCGCTGGCTCTGTTGCAGAATTTGCAAATAGGGACATTGGTAGTTTCGGGCCTGGGACTTGGGGTCTCTGTGGCTGGCTTTGCCGTCATGCTGAAACGTTTGAAGGGCATTGAAGTCCACTTGGGCACCATTGAAGCCAAGATTGATCATGTTACCAAGGATCGCCGTTCCGACGATATTCGCATGATTTTCGCCGATGTTGGGACGCAATTGGACACCGTGGACACGCTGTCTGGTCGGTCAAACAAGGTAAGCATCGCTGAGGCTGCTGAACAGTCACTTGCGACGTCGGCAGGGCGCCTAGAGTCTCATTTCCAGCAGAAGTCCGACACTATGCAGTTGGGGGCGATTACAACTGCAGATATGGATCTGTTGTGGTCATTGGCTGCGGCGATCAGGCTGTGCCATGAGGCCGGGTTGCGCGCCCTATACAGCATCGATGAACTGGAAGCTGCAAAGCAGTTGGCTGAACGGCGTGCACAACGCTTTCTCAATCTCAGCCAGGCGCTCACCCCTGACTCCCTCGCGCGGCTCTGTGCTCAAAGTGCTCAAGACGCCGTATCCTATGCTGAGGCACGACGTTTAGCGCTGCCTCAGGCCGAAGTTTTGGTGCACGGGCTGCGTGACAGCGTTGCATCGATCAGCTCGCAGTCTGAGTTGGCCCAGAACCTGATCGCCAATCAGATTTCCGGGCCAGCCTACCTGAAGGACATTGCGGACGAAAAGGAAGAGCCCCTCCTCATACTTCCGACTGCTTGAAGTCTTAACATTAGGGCACCTCGATAAATTCACGAAATCCAACAAAATGGCGCCTCAAGTAACTGATTTTATTTGAATCATACTTCGTCTGGAGCGATAAATAGAGGTGCCCATTAGTCAGTCCCGTCCTTCGCGTGTCTGCTGCCGACCACTTCGCCGAGACGTATGGTTCTGGCATGTGGCGTACCTCTCGCTACACTCTTAGCCGCCTTCAGGCGCGACAAAGCGTAGGCTCACATGCATCAGGCTGCGCGGATGGGACTGAATGGCTGCGGCAATGGCCGCTCCGGTAAGCTTGATGCGCGTCTGGGCCATAAGAACGGCCAGCGTCGCGCGGCGTTCGTCGGCTTCGACCTGACCGCGCAGGGCATTGACCATGCTTTGGTTGTCCACCCTGCCGCGCGCCGCAGCGCGGTTGCGGAACACTTGGGCCAGCGTCCCGCTTTCCGCTTCGATCACTTTCTTGCGGGCGGTCCATGCCGTTATCGCGTTGCGCAGATCCTCGCTTCGCAAACCCCTCAGCTCGGCGTCGATCGCGCTGACGTGTTGGCTGCAGACCGCCGCCGCCGGAGTAAGCAGTCTTTGCATCCGGCCTTGAATGCGGTTTTTGTCGTCCGGATCGGGCCTTGCGCGCAGCAGCATTGCGGTCTGTCGTTGATCAAGCGGGTGCCAGCCTTCCTTGGTCAGGACCGAGGCCATGGCTGAAAATCGGGTGGGCATCAGGGATTGCATCCAGCGGTGGTCGGCGGCAAGGCCTTCGTCCAGCCGCGCCATATAGCTTTGCCGAGCCGTGGCTCCGAACCAATCGAGGGCCGCGGCAAATTCCTTTGCAACCCCGGAATGCGGCGATTGGAGGGGGTAGCTGGCCGCAAGAGTGACCACAATCGGCTGACCGTCCCAAGCCAGCGCCGGATGGGTTGCGCCGACCCTGATAACCAACTCGCCCTGCGGCTGGACGGAGAAGTTCGGGCCGCCGAAGCCCAGCCAGCCTTGGCACAGCCCGTCGTGAATGCTGTCGCCATGGTCAAAGAAACGCAGGTCGCGCGTTTGGGTGCCGGCGGCATTGAACTGCACAAAGCGGTGGGGCGGCACCGCCATATGTTTGCGCCGCACCAGCAGCGCCACCTTGTCATCCCATTCGTGGCCTTGTGCCATATCGGTCAGCAGGAAGGGCGGTTCGGTTTTTCCAGACGCATACCAAAAGCCCGAATACCGGCGCGGCGGATCGGATTTGTCGGGGCGGCCGGGTTCATAGAGAAAACCGCCCGCTTTGGCGCAGGCACCCAGCCAGTCGTCATTCGCCGCTTCGACCCGCTCTGCCGCGCTGGTCTCCTGCTCATCGGCAAGATGCAGGCGATCTGCGATGTCGCCGACGCGGTCCGCCAATGCCTGCACCTGCGCGCTGGACAAAGGCGCGAAATGGTCAAGGTGCGAGACAAGGCCGCGTCCGGCCCATGTTGCATTCAGGTCGGACAGGCGTGCCAAGGCTGCGCCTTTGCCGGTCTCGGGACGGGTCAGAAGCTGGGCAATCAGTTGGTTGACCTCGGCCCAGATCTCTTCCGAGACCGGAGGCAGGGGGCGGTCAAACACCCCCAGCGCGCCAAGGGCGTTTGACAGCCCCTCTTCTGGCGAGCCGCGCATGACCAGCCGCCAAAGGCGGATGCGTGCGGGCATCTGCTGGCCACGACGTGCGGCACGGATCGAGGCCTGGCTAAGCCGGTCGATCCGCCCGATCAGCTGATCCACGGCCTGCGGGTCCCAGGGCATGCTGTAAAAGATCATGTTGCGGGCGCTGTGTTGAAGGTTCAGCCCGGCTTGAATCCAGTCGCCGATCAACAGGATGCGCGCGGGGCCCTGAACAAAGGGTTCGATCGCTTCTTGCATCGCGCGGATGTCTTCAAAGCTGCTTTCGCTGGCCGCCGTGGTCCGGCGCAGGGCCGCGATACCGTATTGGGCCAAGTCAGGAAAGTAGCGAGGCAAGACGGTTTGCAGCATGTCGATGGTGCCCGCATCCCCCGCCACGATGACAATCTTCTCCGGCGCGCGGGCGGGTTTCCCGGTGTTTTCGCGGTCCTTTTCGGCACCAAAGATGCCTGCAAGAATGTCCGTCAAAGCCTCGAGCCGGGAATCTCCGAAATCTTCCAACGCGTCTTTGCGCACCTGCACCATACCCGGAACCGTGCGTTCCAGCCGGTCGATGGCGTCGCGCACCGAGCGGCGCGAGCGTAGCAAACCGCGCACTGTGGTCCAGAGTGCGGCATCAAGGCTGGTGCCGCTTCCCCCATCACCTCGGGTGCGCCCTGCAATAAGCGTCTGGATCAACCTCAGACGGCCGATTTCTGAGGCAGTCGGGTCAAACAGGCACAGTTGGTTTTCGCGGGCAGGGAAATAGGCCCCCCAATCCGCCCGTGTCTGCCGGGTGATGCGCCGGGTCAGCGCGTGGCAGCGGTAAGTGATGGCCCCTTCGTTGGAAAGGTCGGCCGAGGGCAGGCCAACCAGCGCCTGCGCGGCTTGCAGTTCCCGTTGTTCGATAAAAGCCGCGGCGGACAGGCCCACATCTTGGGCCAGACGGGCCTTTTCCGGCTCCAAGAGCCTAAAGATAATGTCGCGCCAAACCGGATCGCCCAGCCGCGGCGTGGCCGACAACACCAGCAGCTGGCGATAGGCCGCTTCGTCGTTGCGGCTTTCGTCAGCCTTTTGGCTAAGGCGGTCGAGCACTTCGCGCGGCAGGGATTGCGGCTCGTCGATCAACAGCATGTGCTGGCGCACCGGGTCCAGCCAGTCGGGATGATCGGCAATGTCCCGGGGCCGCAGCAAAAGTGCGCTGGCCGTGCGGTGGCGCGCGGCGGGATGGTCATTGTCGGCGCGCTCAAGCCCGGCGGCCCCGGCCTCAAGCCAAGCCTGCATCCGGGCGCGGTCGGTGTCATCGACGACATGGCCGAGGATATGCCCCCGGGTCCAAAGCTCTTCGTGCCACTGCGCCAATAGGCGTTCGGGAGCGACAATGGCGGTTTGATGGGCGGGGTCGACGCTGCGCAGCGCGTTCAGCACCATGATCGCTTGAATGGTTTTGCCAAGCCCCACCTCGTCGGCGATCAGATGTCGAATGCGCTGATCCGACAGGATATGGGTGACGGTGGCCAGTTGGAACGGCAAGGGTTCGGCGGCGACGCCAAAGGTCGCCCCCATGGCCAGCGCCCCGCGCTCGGCCCTGCGGCGCAGGGCATGGGCGGTGGCAATGAAGACGTGGTAGGGATCAAAGCTGTGCAGATCAGACATGGGGCATCATCCTGTCCGCCGCAGCACGTTCGGCCCGGCCCAGTCGCAGCGCGACATAGCGAATTGCCCGTGCAGTGTGGCGATCGGACAAGAGCCGCGCCAGATGGTCACGCCAGGCTTCGGTTTCCAGCAGTTGGTTGGGGGCAAGCCACAGCAGCAGTCCGCTCTTCAGCACCTGTGGTCCGACCCAGTCGATCCCGGCGGTTCGGCTGATATCCATGTGGCACCGGGTCAACAGGCTGACCAGATCATCATCGGACAGCCGGGCATAGGTCGTCGCTTGCAAGGCTTCCCGACGGCTTTCGGGCAAGATCAGGTGCCGGAATGGCGACTGCGCTTGCAGGGTCCAGCTGCGGTCTGACAGTCTTTGCCAGCGATCGGCGGGAGAATAAGCATCGCTTTCCCCAAGCATTGGTTCGCCGCGAAGTTCAAGGCTTGCCGACAGATCGGCATAGGCCGCATCCACCGCTGCATCTAGCAGCGCCGCCTCTTCTTCGGTCAGCGCCGGTCCGGGCGCGCGATCAGATGGTTTGAAAGATGCCAACGCATGAGCAAAGCGTTGGGTCAGGGCATCTAGCAAGAGTGGCTGGTCTTCATGCGCGATCTGGGGAAACTCGGGGCCCAAGGCCAGCCCATCGGCCGCAGCACCTTCGGCCATCTGGCGGGCAAGGCTGTCGGGGCGGCGGCGGTCCTGTGCTTCGGCGGACAGCCAGTCTTGGCCACAAAGGGCTACAAGAAGGCTGTCTTCAAGAAACCGCACAATCTCCGTGCGCCGCGCATCAACCAGAAAGCTTGACGCCTCGGCCGACGTCCAGGCTACCAGCGCCTCGCAAAGTGTTGCCAGCCCGTGTTTGTCGCCAATCGGATCAACCGAACGGGCCAAAGCCAAGGGCGCGGGCTGGGCTGACTGACCGAAAAGCAGGGCCTTGCCCTCGATCAACCCAGCCCGCAGAGCCGCAAGGCCGGGCACATCGGGCAAATAAAGCCGAATGTCGTCCACAGCTTCGGGATGTTTGGCACCATCTTGGCTCAATAGCGGGGCCAGCGCCCGCGCGCCTAGACCCGGCCCGATAATCGCCCCATCCCTAGTCGTATCTTCGTCCCCATCTTCTTCGTTATCAGCGCGCCAAGCGATTTGCCCCGGTACGCGGTCTAGCTCTTTTGGTCGCCGGGGCAGCGGGAATGTAAACTCTCCCAGCCCGGGCACTTTGACGGTCAGGGTCCACCATGCCTCTTCATAGGCGGCGGCCTGATAGGCCGCGGCGCGCAGCTCTTCCAATTCGGGGGCGGCAAAGGTCAGGCGGGCGGGCAGGCCAGGCAGGGCGAAGTCTTGGCGGGCAAGTACTGCACCGTTGCGGGCCAAACCGATTTGCAAGATGACCGGGCCAAGCACAACCGGACTTGCGAAAGACAAGACCAAGGCCCCCGACCTCAGGTCAGCAAGGCTGGGCTGCTCGGGACGCGCATTGCAGGCAAAGGCACGCGGGGCAGCGGATGGGTCGGAGTAGGGAACGATTTCCCAGGTTTCCGCCAAGCCGCTGACCTGTCCGCCTGCCTGCAAATGCAGCGCGATGGCGCCGTCAGAGGCCGGCAGAATTGCAACATCGCCAAGCGCCATGACCGTCTCCACGCTAGCCGCGGTCGCGCCGGGTTTGCCAAGGCTGACCTGCAGTCCCTCACACATCGCCCGCAGGAAAAGCGGCGTGTCGGCGGGGGGCATCAGGCGGGTGCCGTCACGGACGATTCGACCCGCACAGGCAAACTCGGCCAGATGCGAGTTGGCCAAACGCACCCCCGCTTCGGTCAGGGCTATGCGGCAGGTGCTGGCCTCCGCCACCCAGGCCAAAATGCCGTTTGGGCAGTCCAAAACCTGCGCCCCGGCGGGCCTTGCCGGGCCGTCCGGGCGGTCTTGCAGGATTTGCAGCACCTGCTCGCCGGGGTGCACCACATCGTTTCGGCCAAGCGCCGCCAAAAGCCCGCCTGTTTCGGCCCAGCGAAAAACCGAGGGCAGTGCGGGGGTCAGGGCCGCCAGAAGATCTTCCGCGCTGTCAGAGCGGCCTGAAAGATGAATAGTGGCGGGCGCAAACGCGCGCCCGATGTCGGGCAGGGCCAGGATGGCCCCCTGTAGAAAGTCGCGCAGAAACACCCGAGTTTGGGCCTGCCCTGCAATGGTCAACAGCGCGCTTTGGCTGTCGGGGACCGCTTCGCCTGACTTGGGCCCCTGCAGCCAAAGCCCATTCAACACGGGTATGCCCCCACCATCACCCCCAGTCCGGGAAAAGACCGAGACGGAGGCCAGCCACGTCGCTCTTGGGGGCATTGCGGCGAATTTGCGGGACGGGTTGCGCAGCACGCGGCGCGCCTGACGCAAGACCTGGCGGCATTCGGCATCCATCCGGATATCCCGCCCGATCCGCGCCAGCGCCCGGGATTCCAGCCGGGCCGCACTTTCCTCGCCAGTCAGCAGGCTGCGCCCCAGGGCAATGGCCAGCGTCCGGTCTTCCAGCCAGTCCGACAGCCGCCCGGACCACAGCCCCCCGGCGATGCCGACCAGCCGTTGGTAGAACTCGTCGTCTTCAAGACCCAGTCCGCCCATCTGCGCCACCTTGCCAAGCGCGGCGGCCAAGGGGCGGTGTATTTCCAGCGGCGCCAGCGCGTTGCGGATCGGCCAAGCGATGTTGCTGTAGTTGCGGGCCCAATCGCTGCGGTGTGGCTTGGGCGTGCCAAGCCGCTGGCTAAGCCGTTCAAACAGCGCGCGGACGGCCAAACGATCGGCCCCTGATATCACCACCCCCAAATCGCGCGACAGACGGGGCCAGAATTCGGTGCCCGTGCCGCGATAGCCATAGCCGGTTTCGGTGATCGCCACGGCGAGCGGCAGGGTTGCATTGGGCCAGCGCGCCGGTGCAATGCCTTCTATCCGGGCATGTGTGCCGACCAGGCGGAGCATTTCGGCCAAAGCCTCCGGGTCGAGCCCATGTTCGATAAGGAAGACCGGATCGGTGCTGCGCTGGCTGCGCAGGGCCTGAAATTGCGCAACAAGGGCGTGGTCAAACTGTCTGAGCAACTCTAACGCAGGACCAAACATAATCACCCAAATCTGTTTGAGTCAGTTTGGGTGGCGCGCGGAAACTTGTCAATAAGCTACGAAAAAAGCTTGATTTTCGCCCATGGGCTGTATCCAGTGCATATTGTTCCCGCACTCGCCGGTCAGCCCGGCCGAGGCCGGGGCTGGTATGATATTGTTTGGCGGTCGATGCATTTTCACAAACTCCTTGGTCCTGTCCGCCCGCAGCCCGAATTTGAGGCTGAGACCACAGCACTTGAACGCATGATGGCAGCTTTGGCCCAGTCGCGTGCCCCGGCGACGCCTGATATGGCCGACGCGGTTTGCGCCTATATCACCTCTGCGCCCTACATGCCTGTAAAGGAAGCCACCGCATGGTTGGCAGGGCTGCTTGGCTGGCACGAGGCCTGGCGCAGTCGCGCCGCGACGATTGCGGATGAGATTTTGGCGGCGCTTTTGGCGGTGGGGGTGTTTGGCACGGGCGTGGGGTTTGGCCATTTGCTTTTGGTGCCACTTGCGCCGCGCTGCGTGCTGGTGCCGGGTGTTGGGCCGATCCATCTGGCCCCTCGTCCCGTTGCGACAAAGGCTGGACAAAAAGCGGACCAGCAGCAGGGCGCGATTCCTGGCGGGCTTTTCAAGGCGGGGGATGTAGGCGAAGAGGTGATCTCTTTTGCCGATGCAATCGGCTTGCCGCCTTTGGATCAGGAGATGCTTGACGCCTTGTCCGGGACCATTGTGCTGGCCCGCGCCGGGGTGGTGTTGCGTGATCTGGCCGCGGATTGGCAAAAGCGTTTGGTGATCTTGTGCTGCGGTTTTGATACGGCGCAGGGCTTGTGGCGGATGGACGCCACGCGGGCGGCGGCGGTTCTGGCTTGGGCGGGCCTTGTGCCCGATATAGAGCCAGGCAAAGCCCAGGATCCTGATCAGGCCTTGGTCATTTCCCTGCCTGTCGATCGGCGCGTCATCGTGACCGCGGGTCCGGGCAGCGGCAAGACCCACGTGGTCTGCCAGCGCCTTGCACAGCTTTTGGATGCTGGAACCGCGGCACCTCGGATGTGGCTTTTGTCCTTTACCCGGGTCGCGGTGGAGGAACTGCGCGACCGGATTGCCGCTGCAATCAACCGCCCCGACGAAGCCCGCGCGCTGAATGTTGCGACCTTTGACTCCTTTGCCAACCGTTTGCTGAATGCAACCCTGCCTGCTGGGGCCCAACGCCCCTCAGGTCACGATGCCGCGGTGCGCGCGGCTTTGCAGATGCTGCGTGATCCGCCTGCCGCTGTGACCGGCTTTGTTGCAGGCCTTGCCCATGTGGTGATTGACGAAGCGCAGGATCTGCGGGGCGACAGGCTTGAGCTGATGCGGGCCTTTCTCGAGCTTTTGCCTGCCGGTTGTGGGGTGACGATCCTAGGAGATGCGGCGCAGTCGATCTATGGGTTTTCGACGAGCCCGGTGGGGGATTCTGCTTTACACAGTTTGCTGGACCCAATGCCCAGCTATGCGACAATGACGCTTGGCACCGATCACCGGACCCGCAATCCTGGGCTGGCGGACTTTTTTGTCGCAACCCGTGCCACTTTGAATGCCAAAGGGCAAAGCGGGCATGAGATCTATGCCCTCACCCGCCAAAGCATCGAGCGCTTTGCAACGCCCGCGCCACGCGGGGTGCTTGACCCGGTTTTGCCTCCCGGGCAGGGCAGCATGGTGCTGTTCCGCGGGCGGCACGCAATCTTGTCGGAAAGTCATCGGTTGATGCGGGCCGATGTCGCCTTCCGGTTGCGCCCCTCGGGGCATGGCGATTTGATTCAGCCTTGGATTGGCGCAGCTCTGGCTGGGTTGCCAGGCCGCGCAATGGTGGCTTCGTCCGAGATCGCGGCGCGTATTGAAGGGGTGCAGGCCGTTCTTCAGGGCCGAGATCTGGATCAGCTTTGGACCGAGTTGAACCACCTTGCGGACAGCCCCGGCGCGCAGTTGGACATGTCACGTTTGCAACGGCGGCTGGGCCAGTCGCTGCCACCGCGCCTGTTGCGGCGGTTTCTTGGCCATGCGGGTCCGCTTTTGGGCACGATCCACGGGGCCAAGGGGCTAGAGGCCGAAGATGTACTGTTGATGCTGCCCTATGCGCCGCCAGATACGCCCTTTGCAGGCACACAAGTCCGCACCAAGGCCGATCCTTTGGAAGAGGCGCGGGTTCTGTATGTCGGGGCAACGCGGGCCAAGTCCAAGCTTTACATTGGCAGCCAAAGGCCAAGCCATATGCAAAAGCTGGCTGGCGGGCGGTTGTGGCGCGGTTACACCGGAGATTTCAGCGTCGAGATTGGGCTTGCGGGCGATGTGCTGCCGATCCTTCCCGCCGCTGATCCCCAAACCCGCGCGGCGGCCTTAATGACTGCCGCCGAAGCGCTGGCTGCACCTGGCCTTTCGCCCAAGGCGGTGCCTGGTGTTGCCTTGCTTGATGAGAAAAACGGGGCTTGGGCGATTTATCGGGCCAATGCGCAGGGCCTTTCCATTGGTCCGCCGTTGGGGCAGCTGTCACCCGAGGCGGTGGCCGACATCGCGCGGATTGCAGGATGCGACGTGGCTGCTCTGCCGAGCCGGATTGGCGGTTTCTTCCTGTCCGGGGCTGCGACCTGCACCTGGACCGATGGTGATGACAGCGGCATCGCCTTGGTTCCCGTGGTGTGCGGCCTTGCCTCAATTTCAATGGAGGGTAATTCGTGAGAGATGACACCGCACGCCAGTTAATCGTCAACCGTCTGCATGAAGATCTGATTGGCCCGCTGGACGGCGCGCAGGAGATTTTTAATGACCGGCCGACCGACAGGTATCTGACCGGAATGCTGTTCCCACCCCGCACCGCAATCGCCCAGATCGAAAATGACGAGGCCGAGGCGGCAGGCGTTGATAGCGATACGTCGGTCCAGGACGCCGCAAGTCCGTTTTCATCAGCTCTGCGGCCGTCTTCTGCCGGGCTGTCCTTTGCGGTCATGGCTTTGGGGGCACGTCCGGCGGCCGTCGATGTCTTTATTTCAGCTGGGGTCTACGTTGCCGCTGACGCTGCTTTGGGGAAGGGCAAAGCGGCGACTAAGGGGGCGAGCAAGGTGGAAGGCCGGGCCCGGGTTTGGCACCGCGCCGAGGTCACCTTCGAAGACACTTTGCCCATCGGCGAGATTGCCGCTAAAGGCGGGGTGCGGCGTTTGGACGGTGCAGCACTTGGCATCAATGGGATGCAGCTTTACATCCGCGCCGCCCAGATTGCCGGGGGGCCGGTCCTGGTGACCTTGGCTGTGTCAAATCTGCACCTGATTTCCAGCGGCACTGATCCTGACGAACAGGTGTTTTTTCAGGTCCAACTGATCGCCCGCCCGGCACCGGGGACGCGGTTCTGCGAAAAACCCGCTTCCTTGCGGCAAGTCGATGTCGAGGACGACGACCTTGCCGCCGCCGCGTTGATCTATCGCGATGTACGCGACTATGTGGTGGGCCATACTTGTGCCGCGCGGTTCGTCGAAGAGGGGGGCGAGGTCACGGAGTTGGGCACCGACTGGCTGCCCACGGCCATTGTGCGGAAACCGCGCGAAACTGGCGATCCGATCTTTGACGCGCTGACCAAAGCCGGGCAGGGAGAGGGACAGGATGGGCCGCTGGATGCCAAATGGCTGTCAGAGGCCCCAGCTGATCAGATGCTGGCCGGGCTTGCCCAGCTTGTGGCACTGTATGAAACTTGGATCGATGCCGAGGGGGTCAAAGGCCAGGCCCTGAGAGACCCTGCGTTGCGCGCCCGGTTCCTGGTGCACGCGGCCACTTGTCATGCCACTGCGGGACGTATCCGGGCGGGTATTGTCCTTTTGGGCCATGATCCCCATGCCTTGGCAGCGTTTAGGCTGGCCAATCGGGCGATGTGGCTACAAGACCGCTGGAAAAAGGACCGCCAAGACCGCAAGGACCGGCTGACTTGGCGGCCCTTTCAGCTGGCTTTTGTGCTGTTGACGCTTTGTTCGGCCAGCTCGGGCACCGATCCTGACCGCGAAGTGATGGACCTGCTGTGGTTCCCAACGGGGGGCGGCAAGACTGAGGCTTATCTGCTATTGACCGCCTATGTGATCTTCCTGCGACGGTTGCGCGCAGCGGGTGGGCCTGAGGGGGCCGGGGTCACGGTTTTCATGCGCTACACCCTCCGGCTTTTGACGATCCAGCAGTTCCAGCGTGCCGCGGCGGTGATCCTTGCCTGTGATCTGTTGCGCAGAAGTTCCGACCTTACGGGCGCTATACAACTGCCCGGCCATTTTGCCACCGATGAGCCGATTGCGATTGGGTTGTGGGTGGGCGCGGAATCCGTGCCCAACAGACTGGCCGAAGCGATTGAGGCCCTGACCCGCGAAAGTCTCGGCGATCAGCCTGCCTCAAACCCACGCCGCCTGACACGCTGCCCCCAGTGCAATGGGTTGCTGCATTGGGCGGCGAATGACGCCAAGACCGACCTGCAGGTGACCTGCCGCAGCGCGCGCTGCAGCCTAGCAGGCGCGCCCTTGCCGGTGGTGACGGTGGACGATCTGATCTATCAGCGCCTGCCCGCCCTGATGATCGGTACCGCAGACAAATACGCCCAACTTGCCCGAGAGCCGAGGACGGGAAAGCTGTTCGGTCTGGGCACGAACCACGCCCCGCCCGACCTTATCATACAAGATGAATTGCACCTGATCTCGGGGCCTTTGGGCACCATCTCGGGGCTTTATGAAATCGCCATTGACGAGTTGTGCAGCCATCAGGGCAACCGGCCCAAGGTTATCGGTTCAACGGCCACCATCCGCCGCGCCGAAACACAAATCCGCGCCCTGTTTGACCGCAAGGCCGCGCAGTTTCCGCCGCCCGGTCTGGACCACGGCAATTCGGGGTTTGCCGCCACCGATGAAAGCGATCCAGGTCGGCTTTATGTTGGTGTTACCACGACCGGCCGGTCGGCCAAGTTTACCTTGCAGGCGGTCATGGCCTCTTTGATGCAGGCAGCTGCCAACTCACAGATTCCAGCAGCACAGGCAGATGGCTATTGGACACTGGTAGCCTATTTCAACGCTTTGCGGGAACTGGGCGGCGCGCTGACGCTGGCGCGCGACGACGTTGGCCGGTCAATCAAGCAATATGCCCAAAGGAGACCCGATGAAGATGAGCGTGAGCTGCCGCCCCCGGTCGAACTGACCAGCCGGATCAGCGCGTCCCAGATCAACGAAATCCTGGACCGGCTGGATCAGCCGCGCGGCCATGCCGATTGTGTGTCGACGGTATTGGCCAGCAACATGATCTCGGTCGGCGTCGATGTGGCGCGGCTGGGGGTGATGGTGGTCAACGGTCAGCCAAAGACGATTGCCGAATATATCCAGGCCACCAGCCGGGTCGGGCGCGCCGCCATTCCCGGGTTGGTTGTATCGATTTGCAACGCCAACAAGCCGCGCGACCGCAGCCGCTATGAAAGCTTTCAAAACTGGCACCGTGCGCTTTATCGCGATGTCGAGGCAACCGGCGTCACCCCCTTTGCCGAACGCGCCCGCGAACGTGCCTTGCATGCGGCCTTTGTCATCTGTGCCCGCCACTTGATCCCCGAGCTGCGCCACAGCCCTTCGGGCGCGATGGCGGTGCGACCCGAGCTTGAGGAGATCCTTGGTCGCATCGTGGCACGTGCGCGCTCGGTTCAACAAAGCCCCGCCGAAACCGCAGGGGCCGAGGGAGAGCTACGGACCTTCCTTGATCTTTGGGTCAACCGGCCGGACCTGACCGAATACTGGGACAAGTGGAAGAACAGCCTGCTGACTTCTGCCGAAGAGGCGCAGGACAAAAGCCGCACGGCTGGGCTTTTGCCGCGCCCGACCCCCAATTCCCTGCGCTCGGTCGAGGCGTCAACAGCCTTTGCCCTGCGCGACTATTGAATGTGAGTGTGCCCCCATGACCGGAATCGGCAAGATCAGACGCAGCCAGGTGATCGGTACCTACGGCCCTGGCGCGATCATCGACTTTCGCAGCCCCGAAGGCGCGCCGATTTCGGCGGTTTCGGGTGGGCTTGAGCTGTGGGAAGAAGCAAAACTGGACCATCGTCAACGCATCCACGAGGTGCGGTTGCAAGCCAGTCTCAAGGTGGATTTCTTCCACCAGCCGCCGGTGGGAAAATACAAGACCGCTGCCAGGGACGCCAAGGGTTATGCCATCGAGGAAGACCGCGAACTGCCCGCCGTCCGTTTCCCCGAATGGTGTTTCTGCCCGTCCTGCGATCGTCTGAAACACATCCGCGACTGGGTCAGCGATCCGGCCAAGCCTGACCGTTGGTGCCCGGTTTGCTCGGGGCAAAAGGGCAAGCCCAAGCGGCAGTTTGTTGTGCCCGTGCGTCTGGTTGTTGCCTGCGAAGCCGGGCATCTGGACGAGTTTCCTTGGGATCGTTGGGTTGGCCATGCCGAAGGCTGCAAGCGGCGCGATCTGAAACTGGTCGGCGAGGCGGCCGGTCTGGCTGGCCTCGTTGTGAAATGTGACGGCTGCGGGGCCGAGAAATCCCTGGCCAAGGCTTACGGCCCCCATGCGCTCGAGCGGATCGGCCAAAGTTGCACCGGCCGCCGCCCTTGGCTGCCGCTGGCCCACCGCGAGGCCTGTGGCCATGCCGCCGCCGTCATCCAGCGCGGCGCGTCCAATGCCTGGTTTCCCATCGTGGAAAGCGCCATTGACATCCCGCCCTTCAGCGATGAATTCACGCAATTCATTCGTCAGGAACAGTATTGGAAGGCCTTCAAGGCGCTGGGCGATCCGGCTCATATCCGCGGCGTGATCGAGGATAACGAGTTGATGGAGGAATGGCACGGTCCCCCCATGACCCTGCGCGAGATGGAGGCGCAGATCCGCCGCATTTTTGACCGCGATCAACAAGGACCGGAAACCGACCTGCGCGCCGAAGAATACGCCCGGCTCGTCGCCCCTCCGACCCAAGGCGTCACGGACCGCAACTTCAAGATCGAGGTCGAGGCCATCCCGGATGGGCTGGCGGGGTTTGTGGGCCACCTTGTTCGGGTTGAACGCCTGCGCGAGGTGCGGGTTCTGACCGGTTTTACCCGCCTGACCGCGCTGGGCCAGGAAAGACAGGCCCGCGAACCAGCCAGCCTGTCTGGCAGCAAGAAAAAAAACTGGTTACCCGCTGTCGAAGTATTTGGTGAGGGGATATTCGTCACCCTTGACCTTGTGCGCCTGCGCGAATGGGAGCAGTGGCCTCCGGTGTGTGCGCGCATCGCGGCGCTGAACGCGCAGCTGGAACAGGCGGCCAAAGCGCGGGGCGGAACGCCGGTGGCCCCTTGGCCACTGACGGCCCGGCGTGTCCTGATCCATACCCTATGTCACGCCGTCATTGACCGTCTGTCCCTTGACTGCGGCTATTCCAGCTCTTCGGTCCGCGAGCGTCTCTACTCCGGGCCCGAGGGCAGCGACATGGCCGGGTTCCTGATCTACACCTCGGCCCCCGGCGCCGACGGCACACTGGGCGGCTTGTCGCGCGAAGGGCGCGCCGAACGCTTTGGCGCGACCCTGCGCAAAGCGATTGACGACACGCGCTGGTGCTCATCTGACCCCTTGTGCTCGGACGGGCTGGCGGCCCTGTTCGACAGCGGCAACCACGCGGCTTGTCATGCTTGCTGCTTCCTGCCTGAAACCGCTTGCGAGCATTTCAATCAATACCTTGACCGCGCCTTGGTGACCGGCACGCCCGAAGAACAGTCGCAACCTAGCGAAACGTCTCTCTCCCTTGCATTCTTCCCGTCAGGATATTGATTTTATGGCAAAGATGGTTCCGTCCGAGATACCAGAGCTTTTGCTGGCCGACCCCAAGCGACGGGCAGAACGGCATGTATATCAATCGCTTGACCGTGAGTTGGGGGGCGATTTCACCGTCTATTGGTCGCGCCCCTGGCACCGCTTTCGTCCTGACGGCACAGGCCGCGATGGCGAGGTTGATTTCGTTGTGGCCCATGCAGATCTAGGGGTTCTGGCGATCAAGGTTAAGGGCGGCACGGTGTCTTGCAACGATCAGGGCCAGTGGGTTTCGGTTTCGGGCAGCGGCACGCCCTATAACCTTAAGCGCAGTCCAGTGACCCAGGCGATGGAAGGCAAGCACGAGCTGAACCGCAGGCTTAAAAGGCTCGCGGCCCTGTCAAGACGGACCCTTAACATGTGTCATGGTGTGGTTCTGCCCGACAACAGCCGCCCCACGAAAGACCTGGGCGCCGACGCCCCGTTGGAGCTCTTTGCCTTTGGCAATGAAATTGGTGCGGGTAAACTGGGGGACTGGGTGCGCGAGGCGCTGATGCGGGGTGCCAAGGCCTGCGATCCGCTTGGCCCTGAGGGCATGAGGGCGCTCCACGAAATCATTGCGGCCGAATTTGAACTGCGTCCGCATCTGGCCAGCGCGCTGGCCCATGACATGAAGAAGATCGAACTTCTGACCGCCGAACAGGCTTATGTGTTGGAATCGCTGGCTGGAAATCCGCAAATGGCCATTGCCGGGGCGGCTGGCACTGGCAAGACCCTGCTTGCGCTGGAAAAGTCCATGCGTTGCGCCAAAGCAGGCGATCGCACCTTGCTCACGTGCTTTAACAACGCGCTTGCGGCGCATCTGAAGGGACTTGTCGGCGAGGTAGAGAACCTGACAATCGCCGGGTTTCATGAACTTTGCGGCAAGGTGGCCCATCAGGCCAAAGTTTCGGTGCCCGATCTCCAAGGCCCGGTATTCTATAGCAAGACCCTGCCCAATGCGTTGGAACAAGCGATGCAGGCCCGCCCTGACCTTGCCTATGACGCGATCATAGTCGATGAAGGCCAGGACTTTGACCGCGAATGGTATGACACCCTGCGGCTGTCTTTGAAAGACATGGACGCCAGCACATTCCATGTCTTTTTTGATGACAACCAGCGGATCTATGGCGGCGCGCAAAGCTTTGTCGATGAACTGCCAAAACTGTCGTTCCGCTTGATCCGCAATCTGCGCAATACCCGCGCGATTCACCGCTGCCTGACTCCCTGGTATGACGCGCGCGGCGCGATTTCGGCCGGGCCCGCCGGGCAGCCCGTCGATTGGATCGAGGTCAAATCCAAAGAGCAAGCCTATACCAACGCCAGCGCCTTTGTGGCCGATCTTATCAAGTCCGCGCAGCTGCAAGCGTCAGATATCGCGATCCTGACCGGGGGCGCACGCGATAAATGCGGGCTTTTCTCCCACGCGCAAATCGGCGGTGCGGTGCCGATCTCTGCCTCGGACCTGCGCGGTAAAAACCGCATCTGGTGTGACACCGCGCGACGTTTCAAGGGTTTGGAAGCGAAATGCGTGGTGCTTGTCGATATCGATCAGCTGATTGATGATGAACTGATCTATGTCGCCCTAAGCCGCCCGTCGCTTTTGCTTCGGGTGATCGGCCTGCCTGCGGACATATTGCGGCTAAAGGGCGGGTTAGGCAGCTAAGCGGTCAGTTTGCCCGTTACGCTTCGTGGGTGTCCGCTTTTGTGAGAGATGCGTAGATCAACGCTGCGATCTGGCGTGCCAAGAACGGTGGGACTGCATTTCCAACCTGGACGTATTGCTGTGTCCTGTTGCCGAGGAACAGGTAGTCGTCCGGGAAGGTTTGCAGCCGGGCGGCCTCGCGCACTGTCAGGCTGCGACACTGGACCGGATCAGGATGAATGAAGTAGTGCCCGTCTTTGGAGATGTGGCTGGTAACGGTTGTTGCTGCCTCATGGGACAACTGAACCCGGAAACGGTCGCTGAAGATACCGCTGTGCCAGTTCTTGTGGTCGGGGCTGAGCGCGAGGGGAAAATCTGCCGCCTTCGGGCTGTACTGGCGCTTTTCACCGAAGACCGCCGCGAAAAGGTAGCGACCGAGATCTGACGCCATGTGCCCACGCGTTTCGTGCTGGGCAAGGGCCTGCAGTTCAGGTCGTTCGAGCCAACGCATCAGGTCGTCGTTGGAAGTCCCGTAGCATGCGGGCAGGCTCGCGTTCGCGCGATGCCCGGGCGAGCCTTTTTCCATGCGCTTCACAACATTGAGGAAAGCTTCCTTGAGAGCCTCATCTCCACTGTTCTTGGAAATGCTGGCCAGGATGTTTCCAGCCTCAACAACCTCGCGCTTCCAAGCAGCTGCGGAATCGACTGCGCGGCTGATACCGCTGCGAAGGGGCGGCATGTTTCCAATCGTTTCGCCGACTGTGCGTCTTGTGCCCGTGATACGAATGCTGGCGCCCGCCATTCGGTTGGCAAGGTCCGACCTGATGCCAACGATGATGACCCGATGGCGGCGCTGTGGCACTCCAAAATCTTCGGCACGCACGATGAAGTCGGACGGCTTTTTCGGCTCCAGCAGCGTCGCCTTGCCGTCCGAAAGACGGATCGCCCGGAGTTCATAGTGGTGTGCATGCCCGGTGCCTAGCGAGGTCAAATCCTCCATCAGCATCTCGAAGACCATCCGGCTTTCGATTGTCGATGACAGCATGCCCTTTACGTTTTCCATCACGAAGGCGGCAGGGCGAAGTCGGTCCAGCACGCGGATGTACTCGCGGAATAGATAATGCCGCGCGTCCTCTTCCGGCACATATCCTATCTTTCCGTTGGCGCGGGCGCGCCCGACCAGCGAATAGGCCTGGCAGGGAGGGCCGCCGATCAGGATCGTGTCGTCGAAGTCTTTTCTCAGGCGGGCGATAACGCTATCGATTGCTTCGGCGGCAGGCTCAGTACCCAGTTCAAGGCAACGAGCCTCACTTGTGGCGTGATCCCACACAGCCGCGTCAACCGTAGACCAGTCCGGTTCTGCTGAATGGTCAGCATGGAAATCGACGTAAGCCTTCGGCATAGTTCCATGCCTTTCGGCATAAGCCCGAACAAATGCGCGAAGGGTCAGCGTCCTGTGCGCCGATGTCTCCTTTTCGACCGAAATGCCGATTTGAAACGGAAAGTGCTCGCCCACACGCAGCGAAGCAAAGCCCTCACCCAACCCACCAGGCCCGGCAAACAGATCGACTATGCCGAAAGTGGCGGGCAAATCAGTGTCCTCTCGAATTCAGATCATTGGCTGTATACCAGGTCCGACAGATGAAGCCAGGAGGCAAATGACAGACATCGTCGACAGCCAGACCCGCTCCCGCATGATGTCAGGGATCCGTGGAAAGAACACGAAGCCCGAACTGGCGCTCCGTCGGTCCCTTCACGCGCTCGGCTTGCGCTATCGTCTTCACGCGAAGGGCATTCCCGGCAAGCCGGACATCGTGATGCCGAAGTACCATGCCGTCATCTTCGTGCATGGTTGCTTCTGGCATCGCCACGCAGGCTGCCGCTACGCCACGGTTCCGGCAACGCGCCCCGAGTTCTGGGGGGCCAAGTTCGATGCAAATGTGATGAGGGATGTAGCAGTTCAGTCCGCTCTTCGGGAGGCGGGCTGGCGAGTCGGAACTGTCTGGGAGTGCGCCCTTGGGACCGAGACCTCCGTTGCGCAAACACGGGAGATGGTGGCGGCATGGCTTCATGGCAGTGACGCTGTACTTGTGATCGGTGAGGTGGAGGCCCGAAATGCGCCATGCCCCAAACCTGATCATGCGTCGTGATACTAGATCTGGGATATGCGTGGCATGCACTGGTTGAACGGTCGAGTGCAATGAACATTGAGCCATGACCGAGGTAGTGGCCGATCTCGGCACAGGCCGGACGCGATGTTGTCGAGCATGCATCGCAAGAAAGCGAGGGTCCGTCAGAAGCTTCTGGTGTCATGTCCCACCTGAAGATCGAACTCTGCAACGCCCAACCAAGCACGACCAGCCTCGCGCTAATCGAGATGAGGTCGATTTGAGCGGGGTCATCACAAATCACTGATATTGCTTAAATTTAACTACAATCACAGGCGCCACAGAGCGATGATGTTTGAACGAAGGTTATGCAACTCACCCACGGAGAAATTCCATGACTGCCCGCCGCGTGACGCAGAATGACAAAGCCCTCGACGCCTTCATGACCACCAAGTTTCAGATCGACGCGATGCTAGAGCGCCTGAAGGCGCTTAGTGACGATCATTTCGAGACCCACCCCGACGAGATCAACTGGGGCCATGTTGGCTCCCTGAACCACTACGCCAGTCTGCTGCGCCAGATCACCGACAGTGCCTTCAAGGAGGGCGAACATGCCGATTGATCCCGCCCAGCGCCACCAGATCGAACAGGACGCGATCACCGCTATGTGGGAGGCCGCACGCCGCACCGCCTGCGACCACGCCATCGCCCTGTTGCGCGAGATCGCCAGTCGCGAACGCGATGACGATGACTACGTGATCATCGGGACGGATCCCGACGGTCACAACGATCAGATGTCGCGCATCGCTGCCTTCCTTGCAACGCACGACAGATAGATGAACCCCGCCATGACCAAGCTAACCGAAACCCAGACCATCATCCTCAGCGCAGGGGCGCAGCGCCTCAACAAAATCGCCCTGCCATTGCCCAAGGGGCTGGCCGGTGCGGCGGCGAAGATGGCTGTCACGAAGATGATTGAACACGGCTGGCTGCAGGAGGTCGACGCCAATGTGCGCCGGAATGAGCCGCTCTGGCGCGAAACGGGCGATGGGCACGGTACCACGCTGGTGGTTACGGAGGCAGGATTGCTCGCCATCGGGATCGAACCGGTGGTGGTAAAGACAAGCGCGGCGAACTGTGGCGTTGCCAATGCCAAACCCGAGGTGAAACACCCTACACTGCGCACAGGAACAAAGCAGGCGCTGCTGATCACCATGTTGCGGCGGGCCGAAGGAGCCACGATGCCGGAGATTATCGCCGCGACGGGGTGGCAGGCTCATAGCGCCCGTGGTGCGATGTCGGGCGCGCTGGGCAAGAAACTCGGGCTGGCGGTGGTTTCTGCAAAAGAAGATGCTCGGGGCAGGGTGTATCGCATCGGCCAACCAGCCTAGTGTTTGGTGATCCAGCCTGCGGCGCGGACGGTGGGTCATGCTTGCAAACACACCCTGGAAAAGCAGTCTGCAGTTCGAAGTGGTCGCATTGCGGCAGGGCGGCAGGAAGCACCTGCCAGATCCGAAAAGCAACTCGCGGCTGAAATCTGAGGCTTTCGAATCCCGGTGACAAGGTTATCAATAGCTCGGAAGCCCTTGTTGGCCTTTGGAATTCGGATGCTCGACGTTTGACCTTTGACCCCGCCCCTTTCCTTGCAGCTTGCGTTTCGATTGATCTGGAGGTCGATCCGAAGTCTGCGCGGATCTTTGCCTTTGCGGCGGTGTGGGGTGAGCAGGCGCTGGTTCACAAAGGATCTGTGCTGGACCCTGCGCTGGATCGGCTGGAGGCGCTCTGCGATGGGGCGGCGCATCTGGTTGGCCACAATATCCTTCGCCATGACCTGCCGCATCTGGTGGCCAACCGGGCGCGGCTGGCGGGGTTGGGGGCGGCCCCGATAGATACGCTGTGGCTGAACCCCTTGGCCTTTCCGCGCAATCCTTACCACCATCTGGTCAAACACTATCAAGATGGGCGGCTGCAGGTCGGGCATGTGAATGACCCCGAACAGGACGCGCGGCTGGCGCTTCAGGTGCTGGCGGATCAGATCTCGGCCTTCACCCGGTTGGGGCAAGAGGCGCCAGATGCATTGCTGGCCTATCACCATCTGACGACGCGGGGCGAAGCCTCGGCCGGGTTCGATGCGCTGTTTCGGTTCCTACGCGGTCCGGCACCCGGTGAGGCCGCAGCCCATGCCGCCATCCGTCGCTTGCTGGACGGCCGCGCCTGCGATCATCGGCTGGAGCAGACGCTGGGCCGCCTGTCTGACCCGCGCAATGGCTGGCCGATGGCCTATGCGCTGTCATGGATTTCGGTCGCGGGCGGAGACTCGGTCATGCCGCCTTGGGTCCGGTTGCAGTTTCCGCAAGCGGGGCGGATCGTGCGGCATCTGCGCGACACCAACTGCGGCGATCCGGGTTGTGCTTGGTGCGCGGAAAAGAACAACCCCAACGCCGCGCTGGAACGCTGGTTCGGCTTTCCATCCTTCCGCCCGCAGCCGGTTGATGACATGGGCCGCCCCTTGCAGGAGCGGATCGTGGCCGAGGCGATGGCGGGCAAATCGGTGCTGGGCATCCTGCCCACCGGCACAGGTAAATCGGTCTGCTACCAGATCCCGGCGCTGTCGCGGTTCGACAAGACCGGGGCGCTGACAGTGGTGATCTCGCCGCTGGTCGCGCTGATGGCCGATCAGGTGCAGGGGCTGGCGCGGGCGGGGATATCCAGCGCGGTCACTGTGAACGGCATGCTGTCGCTGCCCGAGCGGCATGACGCGCTGGAAAAGGTTCGGATGGGGGATGCGGCGATGCTGCTGATCTCGCCCGAGCAGCTGCGCTCACCGTCCATTCGCACCGTCCTGCAACAGCGCGAAGTCGGGCTGTGGGTGCTGGACGAGGCGCATTGCGTCAGCAAATGGGGTCACGATTTCCGGCCCGATTACCGTTATGTCAGCCGCTTCATCAAGGAGTTCTCAGGCGATAGCTCAGCGCCGGTGCTGTGCCTGACCGCTACGGCCAAGCCCGAGGTGGTGCGCGATATCCGCGACCATTTCCAGACCCGCCTCGGGGTGGACCTGACGCTGCTGGATGGCGGGGCGGTTCGAACAAACCTGTCCTTTGCCGTGCTGCCTACGCAAAAGGCGACCAAGCTGACCGACATTCTGTCTGCAATCGAGGCCAATCTGCCGCCCGAAGGCGCATCCGGTGCTGTGGTCTACTGCGCCACGCGGTCGGCCACGGAAAAGGTGGCCGAGTTCCTGAAGGGGCAGGGGCTGGCGGCGGATTTCTTCCATGCCGGGCTGCCGCCCGACCGCAAGCGCGATGTGCAAGAGGCGTTTCGCACCGGCCAGTTGCGGGTGATCGCCGCGACCAATGCGTTTGGCATGGGCATCGACAAGCCCGATATCCGGCTGGTCGTGCATGGCGATATTCCGGGGTCGCTCGAGAATTACCTGCAAGAGGCAGGTCGTGCGGGGCGGGATCGCGCGCCCGCCAGTTGTGTGCTGCTGTTCAGCCCCGAGGATGTGGAGCGGCAATTCTCGCTCTCGGCCCGGTCACGTCTGGCAAGGCATGAGATCGGTGCGATCCTGAAGGCGCTGCGGCGGATGGAGAAGCACAAATCTGGCGAGGTGGTGGCCACCCCGGGCGAGATCGTGCGCGAGGAGAAGGATCAGGAGTTCGAGCGCGACAAGACCACCGACGACACCCGCGTGAAAACCGCCGTGGCATGGCTGGAGGAGGCGACGCTGCTCAGCCGCGAGGAAAACCGGGTGCAGGTGTTTCCGTCATCCCTGCGCATCAGGTCGGTTGATGAGGCGGCGGCGATCCTGGAAAAGGCGCAGATCACCGGGGTTCGGCGCACCCAACTGATGGACCTTGTGCGCCATGTGATGAACGCGCCGGTCGATGCGGGAGTTTCGACGGATGACTTGACCGGAGCCTGCGGCTTGTCAGGGCGCGAGTTGCACCGGGCCTTTGCTGATCTTGAGGTTCTGGGGATCGCCAGCAACGACACGGGCATCACGGTCTATGTTCATCTTGGGGTCGAGGATGCCTCGGCCCGCCGTCTGGATCATGCGGTTCGGATGGAGGCTGACCTTATAGCCATGATGCAAGAGGCCGTGCCGGATGCCGAAGGGTCCGAGGCGCAACCTTTGAATCTGACCGAGACTTGTCAGGCCTTGCGCGACAAGGGCCATGCGCAGGTGCGCCCCGATCTGGTGGAAACCATTCTGCGCGGGATGGCGCAGGACGGGCGTGATCAGGATGGCGGCAGGGGCAACCTGACTCTGCGCAAGGTCAGCCGGAACACGATCTTCGTGCGGCTCGAACGGTCATGGCCTGTGGTCGCCCGGACTGCTGAACTGCGGCGGCAGGGGGCGGTGGCGCTCTTGGCCAATCTGACGGGCAAGGTGGCCAAAGGCACGCGCGGCAAAGACATTCAGGTCGAAACCACCCTCGGCGCTATGCTGGATGCGCTGAACGGTGACGCGCTGTTGCGGGCGGAGGTCAAGGACATGACCCGCTTGATGGACCGCGCGCTGCTGTGGCTGCACGAACAGCAGGTTGCCACCTTGGGCCGGGGCTTGACGGTGTTTCGACCGGCGATCACGGTGCATCTGAACCCGAAGGGCGGAACCTTTACCGTTCAGCACTTCGCACCCCTCGAAGAGCATTACGGCGAGACAACGATCCAGACCCATGTGATGGCCGCCTATGCCGAAAAGGGGCTGGAGGCGATGGATCAGGCGCAGCGACTTTCCGAGGATTACTTCGTGCTGGACCGCGACGCTTTTCTGCGCCGATGGCTGCCGGGGCGTGGCACGGAAATCCGGCGGCAGACCACCGGCACCTCATGGCGGACAATTGTGGATGCGCTGGACAACCCGGTTCAGGCCGAGATCGTGCGCGATGACCGCGAACAGACCAACGTGCTGGTGCTGGCCGGGCCGGGATCTGGCAAGACGCGAGTGTTGGTGCACCGGATCGCCTACCTGATCCGCGTGAAACGCGAGGACCCGCGCGGCATTCTGGTACTGACCTACAACCGCCATGCCGCAGCCGAGATCCGCGAACGCCTGCGCCGCCTGATCGGGGATGACGCGGCGGGAGTGACGGTGTCGACCTGCCACGCGCTGGCGATGCGGCTGATGGGGGCGAGCTTTGCAGGCGATCACGAGGGCCCGCGCGATTTTGACGGCATCGTCATGCAGGCTGTTGCCTTATTGCGTGGCGATGGTCTGACCAAACCCGAGGCCGAGGCCCTGCGCGAGACGCTGATTCAAGGATATCGCTGGCTGCTGGTCGACGAATACCAGGACATCGGCCCCGAGGAATACGCCCTGATCGGCGCCGTGGCGGGGCGGTCGCTGGAGGATGACCTGCGCATCAGCCTGTTTGCCGTGGGCGACGATGACCAGAACATCTACGCCTTCGCCGGGGCCAGCATCGACTTCATTCGCCGCTTTGAGGCCGGCTATGCCGCCAAACCGGTCTGGCTGACGGAAAACTACCGCTCTTCCGCCCAGATCATCGCGGCGGCCAATGCGGTGATCGCACCCGCCGCCCGGCGCATGAAGGCAGGCCATGACATCACCGTGAACCGCGCCCGTGCCAAGGCGATGCAGGGGGGAGATTTGGCGGCGCTGGACCCGGTGGCGCAGGGGCGCGTTAGCCTGCTGGATGCGGGGGGCGATGCCGCGCAGGCGGTAGCTGCGCTGGACGAACTGGTACGCCTGTCCAGGCTGGACCCGGATTGGTCCTGGCGCCGATGCGCCGTGATCGCCCGCGACTGGCGGCGGCTGGAACCCGTTAGAGCCTATGCCGAGGCCCAAGGTACTCCCATCGACATGGCCAACGAAACCATGCCCAGCCTCTGGCGCCTTCGCGAAATGCAGGGCTTCATTCGTGCCCTGCTGGCTGATCGGACCCAGCTGCTAACGATTCCCGATCTGGTCGCCATCCTGAACGCCCAACCGCAATCACGCTGGACCGACCTGATCGGCGAGGGCATTGGCACTTTGGCGCGTGAATTGGTGGAAAAGGCCGCCCCGGTGCCAGATATCATCCAATGGTTCGGCGAATGGGCGCGGGACGTGCGGGGCGAACAGCGCGGGCTGCTTCTCATGACCGCCCACCGTGCCAAGGGGTTGGAGTTCGACCATGTCGCGATCCTGAACGGCGGCTGGGACCGCCCCTCACGCGGCGAGGATGCCGACGCCCCACGCCGCCTGTTCTATGTCGCGATGACGCGGGCGCGGTCCACGCTGACCGTGCTGACCGACGGACCGCACGCCTTCGTGCAGCCCGGTGACGCTGTCCTTTCCCGCCGCGTCACCTCTGACGCCGCCGCCCTGCCGCGCGCCCGCCTGCGCTATGTGCCGCCGGACCCAAAGCTGGTGGACCTATCCTTTGCCGGACGCCTGCGGCCGGGCGACCCGTCGCTGGCCGCCATCACCGCCGCCAGCCCGGGCGACCCGGTTCAACTTATCCGCGATGGCGACCGCTGGCGGATCGACAACGCCCAAGGCCAAACCCTTGCCCGCCTGTCCCGCGCCTTTGCCCCACCTGAAGGCACCACTTTCCTGCGAGGTGAGGTCGCGGCCATCCTGAACTGGCGGCGCGAGGATGGGGACGAAGAGTATAACCACCTGCTCCGCCGCGACGAGTGGGAGGTGGTCTTGCCTGAACTGGTGTTCGAAGCAGGGGCGCAAGCTGTCATGGCGGATCTGAACGGTAGCTGACGTCCGTGCGCAGGCGTGGCATTGGCCAATCCATAACGGATCGAAAAGGGTGGCTTCCGCTGGCTGGATTCCGGCCAAGGTGGCTTCCGCAAAGTGGATTCCCTGGCTTCCGCAAAAGAATCCAGCACGCCAAGATCGTGATTAAGTAAGTCATTGATATATTGTAATTTACTGAGATGGCTTCCGCGAAGTGGATTCCGCCTGGATTCCCCGGTGAAACTGCCTGTCGCTAGCGAAATGCCGCGCTGCGCCCCCCCGCATACAAACAGGGCCGGGGAGGAACCATGCCAAGGGGGTGGGGCCGAAAAGAAAGCGCCCGAGAGGATAACCTCCGGGCGCAAATCTTCGCGATTCAATTCATGCATAAATGGGGGCAGCGTTTTCAATGGGTTGCTGGACAATCCGTGCCCAAGGATCCAGTCCAGAAGTGACCTTACGGCGCGTAGAGAGAAAAGACGCCCCCTTCGAAAAGGTACCATGCTGATTTGCGGGCATCATTCGTAACAAAGGGGTAGAGCACTTGACGACGAAACGGGTCGCCCTTTCCCTCGCAGGTAACCGGGTGAACGAAGATCTTGGAGGTTGAAAGCCGTATTCCGTCTTCCTCCGCCTTGAATAGTGCAAATTCGGGGTTGGCGAAGAAATCCTCCGGTTCATAGGTCGTGTAGGTGGAAGACATCCCGGCGAAATCGCAGTTGAAGAAAACGCCTTCGGCAAATCCACGGTTGAAGGTCTGCGACCGTCCTATCACGTCAGTTGTGCTGATAAACCAAGGCTCGCCTGAGAAGCCGACGACCGACCATGTCGTATCGATGAAATCAGCCCTTGCTGCAGAGGCAAATGCCAAGACCAAGGGAAGGGCGAGCGCGAAACGCGGGACCGTGCCCTTGTCAGTATTTGAAGGTCGAAGTGCCATTTGCCGCCTCCGTTTCCATAGCGATGCAGCCCTCTAGAATTGAATATGATCCGCCGCTTACGCGGCCAACCTCATCACAATATGATTGGACCCGACTTGGTATAGCGCTCCATCGCGCCTTTAGCCCATTGTAGGCGGTCTGTTCCATGTCAACGCAACCGTTGTAGATCATTGCTGATCCGCCACTCACATCGGATACAGTCTGACAATAGCCCGCGACGTCGTAGCGTGGGACGGCATCAGCGAAGGCGGGCGATGCGATGGCCAACAGTATTATCGCATTGAAAACTGCATTCATTCAAATTCCCCTATCAGTCCCATGAAGCAAAGCAGGGCAGTTCGATCTTTCCATGTCGAGATGACGGCAAACTGCTGGCAAGAGCAGTCCAACTCAGCGCTGGCGCTGACTCCGTTATGGTCAGCGCTCACCTCGCGCGGGTATCTGACATAAGGCCCTTGAACTCAGTTTCACCCATTATCCGGATCGGATGGCCCGCTTCGCGCATTTCCTCTGCTTTGCGGTGCTTGCTGCTCTTAACATGACCTCCAAGCACGGAAAGGTCCTGGTCGCCCACGATCAGGTGGGTTGTCTGTTTCGTCACGCCCGCTTTTACTTCCATGCCAAACTTGGCCGCGAGGTCTGTCGCCTCTTCGCGCGAAATGCTCAGGCTGCCGGTGAACACTGCGACCGCACCGGCGAGTGGCCCGGAGGGATTTGCCGGAGGCAACGGCTTTGTCGCAAACCGGCTTTTTGATAGAGGGAGGACCAGTTCGTCAAACGTTACGGCCAGCCGAGTTTCGGCATGGAGCACTACCAGTGCTGCGGCGCGGGCATCTTCACCGGCATCGTGATGGTGAAAGTGTAGGTTGAGTGTGCGCTTGAGGTTCGCGAGCCCGTGACCGCCGTTCCCCTTCAACTCGGGCCATGCCCGCCTCGCAATCGTGACGCTGTCGCTCCAGCGAAGGTCTGGTTGGGGGATGCCGCAGAAACCACAGGCTGCGTTTACTGCCTGCTTGTCGAAATTGCTGTGTTGGACGAGATGATGCCGTGTGAGCAACGGCAGCAGCATACCCAAAGCATCAGGGAAACGGGGGGCATCGGTCACATGATTAGGTCCGATTCCATGAAGTTGGATGTTGAATGGGTCAAATCGGGTGCCGGGATTGACCAGCATGGAGAAGGTCTGGATCTGATTGTCGGCCTGCACATAGGCCAAGCCGATCTGGCAGATACTGGCCACATCGCTGCAGGCGGTTTCAACATCCAGCGCGATGAAGCGGAAATTGCCGTCGGGCACCCGGTGGACATGGGGGAATGTTGGCCGGGCCTGTGTGCGGACGATTTGGGGTGACCGGATCTCGGGTTCGACTAGTAGCGGCTGGCTTCGTTGTGGCGGTTCGGGGGAGCGGCCGAAAAGCCAATCAAAAAGCGCCATTGGTAAATTCTCCGAAAATTCAAACCGCTGACCGGCTGATTCCGGTGCTCTCTTGCATTCAATAGCACATTTGCAGTCCGTGCGACCCTTGAGGTGTCGCTCAGTGCTGGACGTAGGGGTCGGACTTGCCCCCAGCGGACTTTCACCGGCCTTTTTTGTGCGGCGGTTTTTGCTGTTTGTTTGTGAATTGTTCTTGTTCAGGGGCTCAAGTTCAGACACTGTGTCAGAAAAAGTCCCCCCGGCGCTGGCGGGGGGGCGATGCTGGGAGAGCGAGCAGATATGACGGATTTCGGGACGCTGTTGCAGCAGGCGGGTTGGTCGGTGCCGGATGCAGCCAAGATACTGGGCTATTCCGAAGGTCACATCTATCGCTGGAAACGCGGAGAGGAAACACCCCGTGATGGCGTGCTGCACCTCCTCCGACACGAGATCGGCGCACTGACCCAGTCTCACACTGATAGCGCCTTCACTTTTATAGACCTCTTTGCTGGCATCGGCGGGTTGCGCAAAGCCATGGAGGGTGCGGGCGGGCGTTGTGTGTTCACCTCGGAATGGGACAGGTTCGCCCAGCAGACTTATCACGCCAATTTCCCCGACAACCGGCCAATCGCCGGAGATATTCGCGAAGTTGAAGCCGCCGATATCCCAGATCATGATGTTCTGGTGGCTGGCTTCCCTTGCCAACCTTTCTCGATTGCCGGTGTCTCAAAGAAGAATGCGCTCGGACGGCTGCATGGGTTTCTTGATGAAACTCAGGGAACGCTGTTTTTTGACGTGCTGCGGATCCTGATGCATCACCGGCCTCAAGCCTTTCTGCTGGAGAACGTCAAGAACCTCAAAAGCCATGATCAGGGCCGCACATTTGAAGTGATCTGGCGGGCTCTGACGGACGAACTGGGCTACACGCTGGAAACCCGGATCATTGATGCGGCGCATTTTGTGCCGCAGCATCGCGAGCGGATTGTGATCGTTGGTTTTCGCCAAAAGACCGGCTTTTCGTTTGATGACATGCAGATGCCTCGTCGTGGCAGCCGAAGGATGCGCCATGTGCTGCATCCCGAAGATGGCACCGAGAACCCGGAAAGCCATTTCACAGTTGGCCCGGATGCGCGGGTGAGCGACAAGTACACGCTGAGTGACAAGCTCTGGCGGTATCTCCAAGACTACTCGGACAAGCATAAGGCCAAGGGTAACGGATTCGGCTTCGGACTGGTGGATGGCGACAGCGTCGCGCGCACCCTTTCAGCACGATATTACAAAGACGGATCGGAAATTCTGGTTAGTCGCGGTGAAGGTCAGAACCCGCGTCGCCTGACGCCACGCGAATGCGCAAGGCTGATGGGCTACGACCCAACTTTCCGGATCCCGGTATCCGACACGCAGGCTTACCGGCAGTTTGGCAACTCGGTCGCGGTTCCTGTCTTTGCTGAAGTGGCCCGGCTGATGCGCCCGCACATATTGGCCCTGAAGAGTGGTGTTCAGGAGCAGCCTTTGTCCGCAGTTGGCTGACGTCCATGACGCTGCCACGCGTAGCCGGAACATGGCGGCAATCCACGGCAAAAATACGAAGCCCGAGATGCTCCTGCGGCGTGCGTTGCATGCATGGGGTTTTCGCTATCGGCTGCATGACCGTCGATTGCAGGGGCGGCCTGATCTGGTCTTTCCAAAGTACCACGCTGTTGTTTTTGTGAACGGATGCTTTTGGCATGGACACCAATGTGACCAGTTCCGCTGGCCGGATAGTCGTGAAGAGTTCTGGCGGGCAAAGATTGGCGGAAACGTTGCGCGAGATGGAGTGAATATCGCGGCGCTTCAAGGCGTCGGCTGGCGTGTCGGTATTGTTTGGGGATGCGCGTTGAAGGGCAAGGGACGCCTTGGAGTGGAAGCAGTGGTTGACGCCATCGCGGGATGGCTATCCTCTGAAGGCCGCGATCTTGTCGTGCAAGGCGGGAGCCGCCAAGATGCCAGCATGTAGGCCCGGGGTGAGTGGATGAAATTCGGTCAGCTTTCTGATCTCTTTGCAGGCGCTGGAGCCAAACACCTGAGTGAGGTTGAGGTGAACCGCCTGCGCTCAAATCAGCACGAGTTTCAGGGGGTGGGAGGTTTTCGCGCCTTTCTTGGAACGCCTGCGGAAAAGGTGACATTCCCGGCTACGTTTTATTGGCTGGATGACGATGACGACATACGACCTGAACGGTTGAATTCCTTCTGTACCTGGAGCGATGTGCGCCGTGGCAAGGTCGGACGGAGCGCGGAATACCATCTCTACTATTCGGCCGAGTCCGAAGCGGTAGTGCATCGTGCGCGTGCCGGTGATCTCCTTGTCATCGCTAGGACAAAGGATGACCGCCTCTTGGCAATGCTGGCACCGGCTGATTCGACGATCGGTGCACAGCTTCTTTGGTTGTTTGGCCTTGACCTGCTTTCCGGTCGACCGGACGCAATTGAACTCGGCGCAGAAAACAGTGTCAGTCTCGGGCTTGCTGCACGGTCTATTCTCGAAGACTTGGGCATCGAGGCCGAAGAACCGCAGCCAGATGCGCTTGGTTTGCTGCTTGATACCTTTGGCCTTCGGTTTCCCGGCACGGTCGCGTTCTCCGAATTCGCCCGCAGCACGTTGACTGGCATTGATCCGCGTGCGGCGCCGGATGAAGCGCTCGTGGCCTGGATGGAGCACGAAGAGGCGCTGTTCCGGCACATGGAGCGCCACGTCGTGGCGGAACGGCTGGCGAACGGTTTCATGATGGAAGGTACGGCAGACGTCGACGGTTTCCTGTCCTTCTCATTAAGCGTGCAAAACCGCCGCAAGTCGCGCGCAGGCTGGGCATTTGGTCATCATGTCGAAGCGATCCTGCAGGCGCAGGGGTTGGACTTTAAACGTGAAGCAACTACTGAGAAGCGCAATGCAGCGGACTTCCTTTTTCCTGGCGAATTGCAGTATGCGGACCTGGCATTCCCCGCTGACCGGTTGGCGATGCTGGCGGTCAAAACGACATGCAAGGATCGCTGGCGTCAGGTGCTGGCAGAAGCGAACAGAATTCCTGCCAAACACCTGCTCACTTTGGAACCCGCGATTTCCGAGACCCAGACCGCCGAGATGCAGGCTCAGAGCCTAAAACTGGTTTTGCCTGCGCCACTCCATGCCACATACCGCGAAGCGCAACGGGCTTGGCTTATGAGCTTGAGAGATTTCATTACACTGGTTCAGGGGCATAAAACCATCGCCTGATGTGGTCGGGGCGACCACGGCCGCACCTTCGGCATCGCCCCAGTGACCTCGACTTCCCGCAGCATCCCGCCCGCGATCAACCCATCCCGTACCCAGTCCAGCGCTTGCCACCAATCGTCATAGCCGCGCCGCGCGGATGCGATCTGCTCTGGATGCGGTCGCCAGGTCACCGGGCATGCGAGAACTTCGACACTGCGCCACTTGCCGCGGGTCAGCACGCATTCGGTGCCAACTACGATGGTGGTGGATCGCTCGCCATGCTGGTTGCACTTGGTTTCCACCGGCACGCAGCGTGGAATGACGCCGGGGAGCCAGTCCGGCGTCATCCCGGCGCGCGCCAGTTCGGCGACATAGATCGCCATGCGCTTGCCACCCAAGCTGTCGGGCATCCCGGCCAAGGTCGCGGCCACGATCTCCGCATCCTCATGGGTGTAAGACTGCGATTTATGGCCGCCGCCATCCACTTTGCACCCAAGTCGCGCGCGCTGGATCAGCACGTATTCCATGCCAAAGCCAAACCCTTCATCGTCAATATCCCGCCGCACTGGCAGTTCCAGCTGCGCCTTTTCCACCCGGAACGCCCATTCCAGGATCGCCTGCACGCCCAGCGCGCGTTTCACCCTTACGCCACCGGCGCGTCCGATCCGTCCCTGCATGCTCATGGCAGCATTCCTTCAAAGAGGTTCATCTGCGCTGGGCCCTCCGGTCCATCCACCGGTCGCCAAATCCAGGGGCCCGAGGCCATGGGCAGCCGCGAGAGTGCGCCACGCATGCGCTGCTGCCAGAGGGTTCGAGCGGGTGAACGCCACGGGTTCGAGAGAGCCCGCGAGGTCCGTTGCCGAGCAGGCGCAGAGCGCGTGACCGATGGGCCAGCCCATCAGCCATCCGACGAAGAGCGGGTTCAGCCGCCGCCGCGCCCGGGCTTTCAAGACCCTGCGCGACACGACACGCCCATGCGATGCAATCATCGAAGCCCACAGCGGGCGCGAGATCGGGGCGTGATGCGAGGGCTGCAGCCCATGCGGTGTGATCGCCGGGGCCGGGCGGGTGAAGCCCTGCTCCGCCCGATAGTGCAGGATATCCATCCGGCTCTTGCCATCGGCCCGGGTGATGCTGGCCGGACTGCTGCCCTTCCAGTTCTGCGCCGCCGGTGTCGGCCATTGCGCTGCTTGTGCACTCAGCTTCGGCTCGCCCCGGCTGTTGATCTTGCCGCGCAACCGATCCATCTGGTCGTCGGCCATCGGCGTTTGCCATTGGGCCGCCTGCGCTGGCAGGGGTGGCATCCCGCCCGAGCCATAGCTCTGGCCCGGCCCACCCTTCGCGCCGTCCGTTGCCTTCGGCGTCGACCAGTTGGTGATGCCCAGCGCCAGCGCCTCGGCTTTCCGCGTGAAGTCGCTGTTCCCGGCCGGGTTGTAGCGATCCGTGCCCGGATGCAGGCTCATCGGTGTGGGCCAGGATGAAGATGCGCAACCGCTGGTGCGGCGCACCGACTTCTGCCGCAGAGAACAGGCCCGCCGCAGGTGTGTAGCCCATGCGCCAAAGTTCTCGCAGCACGGATTCAAGGCCGAGGGTGACGTGACCGGCGACGTTTTCGAGAAAGACCCATTCGGGGGAACATTCCCGGATGACGCGGGCGACTTCTGGCCAGAGGTGCCGTGGATCGTCGGCGCCGCCACGCTTTCCGGCGGCGCTGAAGGGCTGGCAGGGATATCCGGCGAGGACGATGTCGAAGGCACCTCGGAAGGGCCGGGCATCGAAACTGCGGAGATCGTCCCAGATTGGGGCAGGTGCGAAATACCTTGCGCGCTGGGCGGCGATGAGAACGGATCGGGGCCAATCTTCCCACTCGACATAGGCGCGGGTGTGGAAGCCGGGCTCGGCGAGCATGACGCCCAGATCCAAGCCTCCGCCGCCTGCGCAGAGGGACAATCCGTGCCGGGGACGTGACACCATGCCATTCACCGCACCCCCCGCTGCCGAAGGCGTTCGGGGGTGACAAGGCCACGGGCCAGCATGGCATCACGGATGGTGTTGCTGATCACGCTCTGGGGCAGGTAGCCATCTGCGTTGACCATCCTGGCGTAGAACGCTGCCTTTTCGTCATCGCTGAGCGGAAGCTTCACGTCGCACTTGCGCTGCCGCTTTGTCTTTTTGCCGTTGGCGTTGGCCGTTGCAGTTATCGCATCGCGCTGGGCGGCGCGTTCCATTAACCGATCGAGGGCTTTGGGTCCATCGGGCGGATTGGGATGATTGCCGCGGCTCTCGGTGGCAATCTCAATGATCCGATCTTCGCTAAGCCCCAGATCATCCCGCCAGCGCTGGACATGGAGCCGTGCTGGCGAACCCTGCCACCAAGCTGGCAGGGCGGCATTGGCGGCGAAGCCCAGCGCGTTCAGCAGCTCTGCGAAAAACCGATCAAAATCGGAATCTCGCGCTCGCGCATCCTCCTCCTCCTCCTTTACAGGTTTACTTAGGGGTTCTCTTACAAGGTTA
>JANYFE010000089.1 GCA_025362795.1 Rhodobacterales bacterium
CCACAGTCAGCCCGGCTTCCTGCTCCTTGATCATCCCAATGATCTGCGTCTCGGTGAAACGGCTCTTTCGCATTCGTCTGCTCCTTCAGGGTTGGGCAGACTCTACACCAGACTGAGGGAACTTCCGGGGGGCAGGTCACACCGCCCGGACCAAGTGGCCGCAGTCTTTGCTGCCCAGTCACAAGGCGAGCGTCGGCGAAGACACCCGCGAATACAGCGGCCACTACAAATTCTGCCGTCGTAGCATCCTCTGCAGAAGTGCCCGTCATGGTCAGAACTTGCGAGTCCGCGGCCAGAAGCGCGGCAATTGCGACGCTATCGCCTGCGCCGACCGCCGTCGCGAACTGCCGCGGAAAGTCGTCTGAAGTCATAGCTTGGCGACCTGCCTCAGTGTGTTCGCCAGATCGCCATACCCAGTGAAACGGCGCTCGTAGGCCAAACCAAGCCGCCCGGCACAGTCTGCGGCCTTGGCATCAAGTGTCGGGTCACTCGTCTGAGCTTGATAGACCAACTTGGTATAATTGCCAAAATACATATCCCGCAGCTCCGGGTGACGGTCCAAACCCATCGGCCGCCAGACGAAGGCATCGAACTGTCGAACAAGAAAATCTGTCAAATAGAAGGCGGTGAATTCGGTTTCTGAGTGGGCGTGAAACACGTCATTGCCTTCAAAAAACGAATAGCAGTGCGGGCCCTGGATCATCTCCACTCCCAACTCCTTGCACTTTTCAAACAACAGGCCGCCTGTGCCGCAATCTGCATACAAGATGAAGATCGTCTCGTATGTCGCTTTGTGTTCTTCGACGGCCCTAGCGACTTCGTCAGTGATTTTCTTGGGATAAAGGTGGAGTTTGGCGGGAAGACATTGGAGGTCCAGGTGATCCCAGCCGTTGATCCGCTTCAGTGCCAATACCTCGTGAGCCAGAGCGCCGCAGGCGATCAGCAGAACACGGCCCTGATGGTTTGGCGGCAGGCCAGCCTCGGTCAGCTCCACGTCATCCGGTATCAACGCCATTTCGTTCTCCGAACGACAAGTACCAGAACCAACGCGGCAAATCCAAACCAGGCGAACGACAATCCCAAAGCATAAGCCAGCCCGACGGTCAGCCCGGCTGCGGCGATCACGACGGCGATAAGCGACAGAAAGGTCTGGGTCGGCATGTTGAGTATCCCTTCCCCCCCTAGATGGCCTCGGTGCAACAGAATTCCAAGCGGCAAAGCAAAAGGCTCCGGGCAGCGAACCCGGAGCCTTTTGGCGATCAGACAGCGTCAGGCGTTCGGGCGGTTGTGTTTACGCGCCACGAACTGTTTGGCAGTCTCAACCGCAACAGCGGCATCCCGGCAATAGGCGTCAGCCCCGATCGCGCGGCTGAATTCCTCGTTCAACGGCGCACCACCGACCAGCACGATATAGTCATCGCGCATGCCTTTTTCCTTCAGGGTATCGATCACGACCTTCATGTAGGGCATCGTAGTGGTCAAAAGCGCAGACATGCCAAGGATATCAGGCTGTTCGCTTTCCAGAGCCGCCAGATATTTCTCGACCGAGTTGTTGATTCCAAGATCCTTGACCTCGAATCCTGCACCTTCCATCATCATGCCTACCAGATTTTTGCCGATGTCATGGATGTCGCCCTTAACGGTTCCGATCACCATTTTGCCCATGCGCGGGGCGCCAGTGGCAATCAGCAACGGCTTCAGGATGGCCATGCCGCCCTTCATCGCATTGGCAGCCAGCAACACTTCCGGCACGAACAAGATGCCGTCGCGGAAGTCGGCGCCGACAATCGTCATCCCCGCCACCAGCGCCTTGGTCAGCGCGTCATAGGGGGCCCAACCGCGTTCAATCAGGATATTGACCGCCTCTTCAATCTCTTCCCGCAACCCGTCGTACAGGTCGTCATGCATTTGCAGGACCAGCTCGTCATCGGAAAGTTCAGAAAGGATGATTTCGTCGTCGGCCATTTGGGCGCTCCTCGGGCAGGTGAACTGTCAATGGGGCCAAAGGCCCGCGCGGACTTTTCGATTTGCGACATGCCTCGGATGAAAGCCGACAGCAAGGGGGCGCGGGTGGAATTTCCTGTGGAGCTTGTTCTTATTTCGTTCTATAAAGTAGAAATGCAACCCAAAGAAAACAGCATTCTTCTAGGACAGCGTTTGCGCGCCCGCGGGGCGGGGAGCAATGATACAGGGCGGTTTGAAGGGAGGTCGCGCATTGCCCATGATGATGGCTGGGAAATGGTCGAGGACGAGCGTCTGGTGCGCACCGAAGTTCGGCTCGAACGGCCGCGCTCCGCCATCACCTACAACCGCTCGCCCGACCTGCCGTTTGATCGTTCGATCAACCCATTTCGCGGTTGTGAACACGGCTGTATCTATTGTTTTGCCAGGCCGACCCATGCATTTCTGAACCTTTCTCCGGGCCTCGACTTCGAAACCAAGCTGATCGCGAGACCGGGGATTGGCAAAGTGCTGGAACGGGAACTCCGGGCAACAAACTATCGGGCGGCGGTGATTGCAATTGGGACGAATACCGATCCGTATCAGCCGATTGAGGCGGAGAATCGGGTGACGCGCGAACTGCTTGAGGTGCTTGCAGCGTTTCGGCATCCCGTTGCCATTACCACCAAGGGCACGCTGGTGGAGCGAGATCTGGACATTCTGGCACCCATGGCGGCGCAGGGCCTTGCTAGGGTGGGGATTTCGATCACCACGCTTGATCCGGTTCTGTCGAGGCGAATGGAGCCCAGGGTGGCGGCACCGTTGCGTCGGCTGGCCATTATCAGGCGGCTGAGCGAGGCCGGGGTGTCGGTGCGCGTCATGATTGCTCCGGTGGTGCCGGGACTGACTGACCCGGAACTGGAAACGATCATGGAGGCAGCCAAAGAGGCTGGGGCGCAAGCCGCCAGTTACATCTCGTTGCGCCTGCCGCTGGAGGTGTCGCATCTGTTTCGGGACTGGTTGGCGCAACACTATCCCGACCGGGCCGCCAAGGTCATGGCGCGGGTCAAGGAATTGCACGGCGGCAAGGACTATGATGCCGAATGGGGAAAACGTTTTCGGGGCGAGGGGTTATGGGCCGATTTGATGGCGCAACGGTTCAAAGTGGCTGTGGCGCGGCTGGGGTTGAATGCGCCCTTGCCGCCTCTTCGAACCGACCTTTTCAAATCACCCCCACGCTCAGGCGATCAACTCAACTTGTTCTGACACCCGACGTCGGTTTGTTTCGAAAGAACGCAGTCAAAACTTTTTTCGAAGAAACGTGCCTATTGCCCGCGCCGTCCGCGGCGTTCGCGCTTTGGGTCGCCCGAAGTGTCGCCAGTGCCATCCGAAGCAGACGAAAACCCGCCGAGGGCCGCCTTGATGTCATCGACCGTGGGGCGCGGACCTTTGGGCCGGGTTTCCAACGCTTGGCGCATTGCCCGGAGGTGGTTAGGCATTGTGCCACAACAGCCACCAATGATCCGCACACCGGCATCGCGAGCCAAAACCGCATATTCGGCCATCAGGTCAGGTGTGCCATCGTAATGGATATGGCCGTTGTGATACTTTGGAATACCCGCATTGCCCTTGGCAATGATCGGGCGGGCGGTACCCGCAGTCTCGAACCCCAGAACGGTGCGCATCAGGTCAGACGCGCCAACGCCGCAATTGGCCCCGAACGCAATCGGCGGATTTGCCAGGTTTTCGACCATCCCGGCCAAAGCGGCTGAGGTGATGCCCATCATGGTGCGGCCAGCGGTATCAAAACTCATCGTGCCACACCACGGCATGCCTGCCAGTTGGGCGGCCTCGGCGGCGGCGGCGTATTCTTCGAACGCCGACATGGTTTCGACCCACAAAATGTCAGCGCCCCCTTCTTTCAACCCTTCGGCTTGTTCATGAAAAATCTCGACTGCCGTTTTGTGGGTCAAATTGCCCATCGGCTCAAAAATCTCACCCGTTGGGCCAACAGAGCCGGCGACCACCACGATCCGGCCCGATTCATCAGCAATTTCGCGGCCCAGGCTGGCTGCGACCTTGTTCAACTCTCGCACGCGACCTTGCGCATTGTGCAGTTTCAGACGCGCCGCGTTACCGCCAAAGCTATTTGTCAGGAAAATATCCGACCCGGCATCAACGGCAGACTTATATAAAGCGCGGATGTTGTCGGGGCGGTCGGTGTTCCAGAATTCCGGCGGCTCGCCGGCTTCAAGCCCCATGTTGAACAGGTTGGTGCCAGTGGCGCCATCGGCCATCAACCAATCGCGCTGCGACAGCAACTTGGAGAGAGCATCCTGTGCCATTGACCTGTTCCTGGTTCAGATTTCGTTCATCAGCTGCGTTTTGGCGACGGAAAGCAGCTCACCCAGTTTGGCGCGCACAACATCTGCAGAGGCTTTGCCGACCAGGTCGCCCGCCACTTTGCGAACCACATCTTCAACGCCAGCCTCTTCGAAATCGGAATTCACGACTTCCATCGCGTAGGCCGCGGCATCCTCACCGGATTTGCCCAGTAGACCCGCAGCCCACAGGCCCAGCAGCTTGTTGCGGCGGGCCTCAGCGCGGAACTGCATGTCGGCGTCATGGGCGAATTTCGATTCAAACGCGTTTTCACGGTCGTCAAACAGGGTCATGGTCTGGTCCTCGATTGGATCGGATCGGTGACCTTCCATATGCCCCGCGCGACGCCGTCCTGCAAGGGGAAGCCTGCACGGGATTGCCAAACGTCGGAGGCCCGGCCTTGCGAGGCGACGGCCTTTGGCCTATAGGCTGGCACAACCGGGCAGGGCATGTTGGTGCCGCCGCCACGTGGAGTTTTCGGAGAGTTCATGGCACGGCGCAAGAAGGTCTACGAAGGTAAGGCCAAAATCCTGTATGAAGGCCCGGAGCCGGGCACGCTGATCCAGTATTTCAAGGATGAAGGGGCGGCCAGCCCGGCGACGCCAGAGGTTGGCGCGGCCGCGTCCGAAGGCAAAGGTGTGCTGAATAACCGCCTTTCAGAGTTTTTCATGGCCGGTCTGAACTCCATTGGGGTGCCCACGCATTTCATCCGCCGGATCAACATGCGCGAACAACTGGTGCGGATGGCAGAGATCATTCCGGTCGAAGTCGTGGTGCGCAACTTTGCGGCGGGAGATTTGTCGACCCGGTTGGGGATTCCCGAGGGGACGCCGCTGCCGCGGCCGATCGTGGAATATTACTATAAAGACGCGCGGTTGAATTCGCCGCTCGTCAGTGAAGAACATATCATCGCATTCGGCTGGGCCAGCCAGCAGGATCTCGATGACATGATTGCACTAGCATTACGGGTCAACGATTTTCTGTCGGGCGTGATGATGGGTGTTGGCATCAGGCTGGCCGATTTCCGCATTGAGGTCGGTCGCATCTGGGACGGCGATTTCATGCGGCTGATCGTGGCCGACGAGATCAGCCCGGATTCGTGCCGGTTGTGGGATCTGCGCGGCGTGGTCGAACGGGGTGAGCCTGCACCAGAGCCGGGGCCACTGGCCGATGTATATACCGAACTGGCGCGGCGGTTGGGGGTTCTGCCCTCGAATGTAACGCATGCGCCAAAGCCGACCTTGATCAACTAGGAGAGACCAATGAAAGCCCGTGTGACCGTGATGCTGAAGGCTGGGGTTCTGGATGTGCAGGGTGAGGCGGTACGTTTTGCGCTTGGGACGCTGGGGTTTGGCGGCGTGACGGGCGTTCGGCAAGGCAAGGTGATCGAACTGGACCTGGCCGAGAATGACCGGGGTGCAGTGGAAACGTCCGCCAAGGCGATGTGTGAAAAGCTGTTGGCCAACACCGTGATCGAAGGCTACAGCATCGAGGTGCTATGACCAAATTTCTTCGAAGAAATTCGCGAATCTTTTCGAAGAGATTTGGTCTGGCCCGTGAATCAAGTTGAGAATGCCCCACATGCGCGCAGCCGTCATTCGCGAATACCGCGCCGACCTTAGCTTGGAGAAGGTCGCTGATCCAACCTGCGAGACTGACGGCGTGGTCTTGCGCGTGCTCGCTTGTGGCATCTGTCGCAGCGACTGGCATGGCTGGATAGGCGAACATCCGCGCGTCCTGCTGGGGGCCATTCCGGGGCATGAGTATTGCGGCGAAGTGGTCGAGGCCGGGCCGCTGGCGAAATGGCGAGTGGGGGAAAGGGTGATTGCGCCGTTCATCCTGTCGTGTGGCGACTGTCCAGAATGTCGGTCCGGACAGACCACGACGTGCCGCGCGGCGCGGGTGCCGGGGTTCGGCGAACCGGGGGCTTATGCGGAATATGTCTCGGCACCCCATGCCCACAATCTTGCGCTGTTGCCCGACAGTCTGACGCCTGCCCTGGCGGCGGGGCTAGGATGTCGGGTTACCACCGCCTATCATGCGCTGACAGGGCGGGCCGCGTTGCAGGCGGGGGAATGGCTGGCAGTGCACGGCACCGGCGGGATCGGGCTGTCGGTTTTGCTGATCGGGCGGGCACTTGGGGCACGCGTGATCGTAGTTGATGTCGTGCCTGAGCGGTTGTCCCATGCGATGAGCTTGGGCGCCGAAGTGGCGATTGATGCGCGGGACGGGGATGTCGCCGGGCGGATCATCGCGGCATCTGGCGGCGGGGCGCATGTCTCGGTCGAGGCGTTGGGGATCGAGGTCACCGCAAATGGATCGTTGGAATGTCTCCGACCTTTGGGGCGGCATGTGCAGGTTGGCCTGCCTGTGGGGCACACTGCCAACATGCAGATCAACATGAACGCGGTCTATATGAAGCAACTGGCTATATTTGGTACACGGGGAATGCCAAGTTGGCGCTATCCTTCTCTGCTTGACCTGATCGAGCGCGGGATGGTTGACGTTCGGCCGATCGTGGCACGGCATGTGGCGCTGTCGCAGGCCTCTGACGAGCTTAGGGCGTTCGATGCACCGATGCCACCAGGCGTGGCAGTGATCGTGGACTTTGCGGGCTAATAGGTCTTGATCAGGTGCCGATCTTAACTAGATGGTTGTCCCATAGGGTGGCGCTGCGGTCGAGCAGGGTCATGCCTTTGTCGCCAGCGTCCCAGACTGCGCCTTGGCCATCGGTGGCGACGAAGCCTGTTGGCCCGGTCGCTATGCCAGAGATGTCGGCACGGTCATGCGTGGCGATATAGTTGCCCGATGCGTCAAAGATCATCAGGACGCCGCCTTTGGCCGAAGTGATTGCGATGCGGTCCGTCGTGGTGGCAATAGAACCGGCATAGCCATGCATCGCCATCGCCTGTGTGTCTGGCGGCGCACAGATGCGGGGCGCGGCGCCTGGGCTCCACAGGCCAAGCTGAGGTACCGATTCCGCCGGATCGCCTTCCCATTGCAGGGCGAACGCGACGCTGTCGCCAACGAGAGCAAGATGGCGGATCGAGTTCTGGCGCAGGGTTGGCGCCAGGCTGACCTGCTCAAGTTGGGTGCCCTCCGAAGACAACAAGGTCAGGTTGGGCCGCATACTGGGAATGTTCAGTTTGGCGCGGTCGCCGGGGTCGGTCTGGATGCCGCCGTTGGCCACAACGATGCGACCATCCGCCAAACGTTTCATGTCATGCGGGCCGGTGCCGCCGGAGTCCCATTCCGCGACGCGTTGAAAGGTTTCGGTCTCCCAAAGTCCGATGCGGCCCGCCGAACCTTCGGCCACGACTTCAGAAGTCATCAGTCGCTTGCCATCCGCCGAAAACACGCCGTGCCCGTTGAACTGGCGACCTTGGGGTGGTGTCAGATGATGGAGCACGGTGCCGCTGAAGCAATCGATCACCAACGCAAAAGTGCCGGGACGTCGGGCGAATGCCACGGCATAGGGTTGGCTCGGATGTGCGGCGGCTGCGTGACCCCGGCCGGGCAGGGGAATGCGGAACAGGCTCTGACCCGCTGCCGTCAATCCGTGCAGGACATAGCCGTCGCCAAGTTTGCCAGCGGCCAGAAAAGAGGGGTTGCCGGTATCAGCCCAACTGAGCCCAGGCAGGCTGATGGCGGCAAGGCTGGCTAGAAAGGCGCGTCTGGTGGCCAAATTGGCATGCTCCGCTCATTATCTGGGATAGCTGACAGAAATACTTTGGAATGTAAATCAGGATGTGCGCGGGCTCAAGTTTTGCGGGACGCTTGGCACTGCAGCACTGAACCTGGTGGCGGTTTCACACCTCGAGTCCCGTGGGCCTGGGGTGGCGGGGCAGGAGAATTTTTGCAAATACTCGGGGGATTAGCGGTCAGGGTCGTTCTTCGGAAAACGGTCCACACCGCGGGTGGTGGCTTGCAGGAGGGGGTTGGATACCATCAGCGGCGCACTGAGAACGTCGCGTAGGGGTTCACTAAGAGAATAGGGCCCACCCTCGGCATGGCCGTGAAAGCCGATGATCTGCAGGCAGGCCAATGTGATCTCGCAAGCCGCTTCGGATGCCACGATTTTCAAACGATTGATCTGGACTGCCGCCGCGAACGAGCTGGACGCGCGGGCCGCCGGCAAGTTGTCTCTGATCAAAGCGTTGATCCTGTAGTGGCGGTTGCGCAGTTCCGAGAGATTGGTGACGCTTTCGGCCGAGTCTGGCAGTTCAGTTTTGACACAGCTGCCAGCCGTATCCAATGCGCGGGCGGCAAGGCCACTCCACACCGCAGCCTAGAGAAGATAGGTGACGCTGGTCGTAGTGCTGCTGGCGACGGTCGTGAAGGGTTCGGCAAACACCGCTTCGGCGGGAAATCAGACCGTAGAGATCCAAGCACGGTTGTCGATGCCTTGCTTGCCCATAAGGCAGCTGACCGTGCTTTTCCACCGCTTTGGTGGCATCGGCCCGCACAATGACGAGGCGCTGGGCGGGTTTTGGGCCTCTGTTGCCCAAAGCAGTCACCAGAAACGCGCCAGCATCAGGGACATAAGAGGTGTTCGAGGTGTCCTTATGCAATGCCGCGGCAGAAAGTATTGCGGTGGCGCGGTGCGTGTTGCCACCGGTTCCAGGCTCGGAGACGACAGAAGCAACCAGCCTGCGGGAGGCGGTGAGACTGCGGAGTTCATCGGTCAAATAGGGCGACGATTTGGCATGGACGGCCCAGGTGTGCAGCTGACCCAGATGCATCGCATAAGTCAGGCCAGCAGAACCCGAGCGGCGGGCGAGGTCGAAGGTGACTTGCACGGCAACGCATACGCCGGCGCCCCGTCCAGCCTTGTCGGGGGGGCACGGTGAGGGCAAGCAGATCCTTGGCGGCCGCCAATCGGATCAGGGCAGCGCAACGCCCGTCGGGCGTGCCGCTGGGATCGGGCATGGTGGCGCTAGTCTTGGCAAGGTCGGGGTGGTGATGGGCATCGGGCAACCCTAGCTTAGTGAAGTGACCCCAGCTTAGGCGGAGCTCGCAGGGTTAAAATCGTTCAAGGGCCTGTGGGGCCTACGCCCGGCGAGATATTATAAAAGGCGTCGGCCTTTACATGTGCCCAATCGCCTTTGGTGCCATCTGGCCAGATGACGCGAATTTGCGCCGTATCATCCGCGCCAAGGCCAAAGTGCCACCAGCCCAACTGGCCGCCTGCATGACCACCGCCCGAGGTGATCTCACGGGTTTCGGTCGCGTCGCCATGTTTGACTTCGATCCATGCACCGATCGCATCGCGGTTGCTACCGGATTGGTGCAATGCCACTTGCAACCAGTGGCCGAACTTGGTCGAGCTGTTGCGCCAGATTTGCGCCCGATCATGGCGGTTGACCACGACAAGGTCCAACTGGCCATCACCGTTCAGGTCGATCACGGCAGCACCTCGGGCAGTTTTCATGCTGGCGACCCCAGCCTTGTCGCCAACTTCGACAAACCTGCCATCGGCGCCTTGCAGCATCAGGTTGTTGGGGTCTTTCATAGCGAAATCAGGCATTTCAGACACATTTCCCTTGGCGACAAACAGATCGGCGCGGCCGTCGTTGTTCACGTCTTCAAACTGGGCATGCCAGCCGGTCGAAGGGTGGATGTCGCCGCCGGTATAGGGACGCTGGGCGATGGCGTTCAGAGAAAAGGCGATGTCCTTGAAGGTAGGCTTCGCGGCCCCATCGGCCAGTGTTTGCAATTTGCTGTCGGCCATCGAGGTCAGGAAGTAATCGGGCAAGCCGTCGCCATTTATGTCGCTGGAAGCGATGCCCATCCCCCAGATTTTCAACGGCTTCCAGCCATCCTTCGCGCCATAAAGCACCGGTTCAGCGCCCGGTTCGACGTGCCACAACTGCTCTGACCCGCCCTTGTAATACTCCCGGTCGTTTGAGACCCGCAACGAAGGTGTGCCAGAGCGGTTCCAGTCGGTGAATAGCATCGACAATGCACAGAAGCTGGGTTTCATGGGCAGGGGTTCGGCGAAGCCATTGGCGCCGGTGGCCGGCCGGTGCAACCAATTGGCGGTGCACGATCCCCACGGGAAGGCGTCCTGTGTGCGGTCAATGTAGTTGCCGATGGCGAGCGTGGGCCACGTTTGACCCTTTTCCCAGGTCGCGGCAAAAGCGGTGGACCATGCGTCTCCGCCCTTGAATCTCCAATCCTCATTGGCGCCGTGGAACTTGCATTGGCCTTCGCCTTTCATCACCACATTCTCGCCAGACCGCAGGATGATCAGATCGGTGATCCCGTCGCTGTCGACGTCCAGCGGGTAGGCGCCGGTGACGCGGTCCATCTCTGCCCCGCTGGTGACGGCGGTGAATTTCAACGCACCGCCAGTTGGACTGTCATTGCGGTAGAGCGTCGATAGCGCAGTTCCCCCAGAGAAAAACAGGTCGGGCTTGCCATCACCGGAACAGTCGAATGCGGCGACGCCGCCACCCACCATGAACTCCCAGTCGCCCTGATAGACGCTGGTGATGCCGGAGGCGACCTCTTCGGTGAACTGTGGGATGATCAGGTCTTGGGCATGGGCAAAGCCAGGCAGTGCCAGAAGGGCGGCAAGGATCAGTTTCATCGCATCCCTCATTTCAGTGTTATCAAAGCGGTGGTGAAGGCGGCGATGCAGCGACCTTGGGCCTGTCCGTTCTCGATGGCCGGGCGGAAGTGGATGCCACCGTACAGCCTTGACATCGCCGCCTCGTCTGCGGCGGCCCAGAAGCTTTTGAAGCTACGCTGCGGCGTTCCATCAGGGGTAGGTGTCTGGTCATCAAAGGCGAAATCATCGCCGAAAAGCTGGGTCAGCACGGTGGCCGCCGCCGCCGATTGGTCGGAATGTCCCGATGGGTATTCCGGGAAGGGCGGTGTGTTCAGCAGGGGCTCCCATTTCGGGTCGATGACCTTTTTGATATAGCTGATCGGGCGGATCACGTCGAATTCGTATTTGTCACGCCAGCAACCGATAAACGCATCGGCCATCGCAGTGCCAAGTCGGGCGAGGGCATCGACGTGTTGATCTAATGGCATGGCTTTGACATTGGCAATCTCGTTTAGAATGCTGATCCAGTGACCCGGCGGAGTAAAAGTCAACATGGCGTCGTCGGACCAGAACCGGGCGACCGACTTTTGATCATCAGTCAGTTTGAAACTGGTCTGGTACACTTCATCGGCGGCCTTGTAGAAATCCGACGCCTTGTCTTCACTGTAGTCGGGCGGCGGCGGGAGGGCGCAGGTGGCACCGGTAGGCATGGCGAATGGGCGGTTCTTGCCCCAGTCGGGCAAAAGAGGTGCCTGTTGCTGGACGATTTTCGACGTGGGCAGCCATCGGCCGGGATCTTTGCCGACAGAATAGCTGCGGGGAAAGCCCATGTTGTCGATGACAGCACCGCCATCCCCCTTTGACCAATCAAAGATATGCGCGGCCAGCGCCTCGCCATAATCCACGCTGCGTGCGACCACGTCATCAGGTAGGCCGTTGGCAGCATCGACGCCAAGTTTGGCATCCATCGATTCCATCGCGTGCTGGCCAGTTGGGCCAGTATTGCCGAAGAAATCATGGGTCATGGCAGCAAGGGTGGCTTCCAGAATCACCGCGTCGTCATAGGCACCCGCTTCACGTTGTGGCGGTGTGGTGAAAGCATTCAACTGACCCGCCAGCGTCTGCATATGTTCGGACCCACTGGCGACCGCCTCGTAAGAGGCGACGCCAAGGTAGGCGAGGGCGCGGCTGGCGACGGGCGGAGTATAGGTCGGGGTGTGGCGAACCAGTTCCAATACCAGCTTGTAGCGGGTGTCCAGCACCTTTGCCGCCTCGTCGTGCCGGGTATCGGCGAACGCAGGCGAAATCAGCACCAACGCCGCGAGTGCGCAGGCGAAGCGGGCAAAATGGGTCATAGGACAGGCTTTCGGTTGGTTGGGTCAGACGAAACGGTTCCACAGGTTTTCCAGACGTTCCTGTCGGCCGGAACGCGGCTCTGGGTTCAGACCCTTGGCTGTGACAGAGGCCGCGGCATCCTCTAACGAACCTGTCAGCAGCGCCTTGGCATTGCCTGTGTCCCAACCCGAATAGCGGTTGGCCCTTGCCTTTTCCATGCCGCCATCCGCCATCAAAGCAGCGGCCGACTTCAGCGCACGGGCGCAGGTGTCCATGCCTCCGACATGGGAAAGGATCAGATCGGCCGGGTCAAGCGACTGGCGCCGGATCTTGGCATCAAAGTTGGTGCCGCCAGTTGTGTATCCACCCGCCCGCAGGATTTCGTAGAAGGCCACGGCTTTTTCGACATGGTTGTTCGGGAATTGGTCGGTGTCCCAGCCAGACTGGTAGTCGTTGCGGTTCATGTCGATCGACCCGAAAATCCCCAAAGCAGTGGCCAGCGCAATCTCGTGTTCGAACGAATGGCCGGCGAGGATGGCATGGCCCTGTTCGATGTTGGTCTGCACTTCTTTCTCCAGCCCGAATTGCACGAGAAAGCCGTAAACCGTCGCCACGTCGTAATCATACTGGTGCTTTGACGGCTCCTGCGGTTTCGGCTCGATCAGGATCGAACCTTTGAAACCGATCTTGTGCTTGTACTCCACGACCTGCTGCAAGAAGCGTCCTGCATGTTCACGTTCGGCCCTGAGGTCGGTGTTCAAAAGGGTCTCGTATCCCTCGCGCCCGCCCCACAGAACGTAATTCTGCCCGCCGAGTTTGTGCGTGGCGTCCATGTTGGCCTTCACTGTGGCGGCGGCATAGGCGTAGACATCGGGATCGGGGTTGGTTGCGGCACCTGACATCCAGCGACGGTGGCTGAACATATTGGCGGTGCCCCACAACAGTCGCGTCTTATGGGTCGATTGCTTTTCGCCAAGGTAATCAACCATTTCCTCAAGGTTGCGCTTGCTTTCGGCGAAACTTGCCCCTTCGGGCCGCATGTCGGCATCGTGGAAGCAATAGAAAGGGGCGCCCAGAATTTCGAACATCTCGAACGCGACATCGGCCTTCATGCGGGCTAGAGCCATCGTCTCGCCGAACCAAGGGCGTTGCAAGGTCTGGCCACCGAACGGGTCGCCACCCGGCCACGCGAACGAATGCCAGTAGGCCACGGCAAAACGCAGATGATCCTCCATCCGCTTGCCGTTCAGAACTTCGTCAGGGTTGTAGTGGTGGAAGGCGTATTCGTTGGTCGAATGCGGGCCTTCGTATTTGATAGTGGGGATGCCTTTGAAAAAGTCGGTCATTGGAACCTCAATGGGATAGTTTCTGGATGGCGGAACGGGCGGCGCAATAGCGGGCATAGCCGTCGCCATAGGCGGCCTTCAGCGTCGGGTCCGGGGTGATCGTACGTTCGATGAGCGGCATGCTGGCGATTTCCGCACCCGCGCCGGTGGCGGCCATCATGCCAAGCCGGGCGGCACCGAATGCCCCACCGAAATCTCCGGCGGCGGGCACCGAAACCGCGCAATCCAGCGCTGTTGCTATGGCCTTCAGCCAGTAGTCAGAGCGCGAGCCGCCGCCGACCGCCAGCAGTGTTTCCAGCTTGGTCCCTGTGGCGGCAAGGGCATCACGGCTGTCGCGGAAGGCAAAGGTCACGCCCTCCAACACCGCCCGCGTTCCGGCTGCCCGGTCGGTGGCGTGATCAAGGCCGAGAAAAGCGCCCCGGATGGCGGCGTCGTTCAGCGGCGTGCGTTCGCCCCCGAGATAAGGCAGGAACAGGGTTTTACCAGGCGCTTGCAGCGCCTTGAGTTCGCCAGTCAACGCAGCTGCTGTCTGGCCTACCAGCTGCGCATACCAATTCAGCGCATCGGTGGCGGCCAAAATCACGCCCATCTGGTGCCAGGTGCCCGGCAGGGCATGGCAGAACGTGTGCACCGCGGTTTCCGGGGCAGGCTGATAGCCATTATTGGCCGCGAACAAAACACCCGAGGTGCCCAGAGACACAAACGCCTGACCCGCTTTGACCACACCGACGCCAACGCCCGACGCCGCATTGTCGCCCCCGCCGCCCGCAATCACCACTCCATTTGCCAGCCCCCAGCGGGATGCGAGTTCGGGGCGCAACGTGGCGGAGACTTCGGAGCCTTCAACCAGCCGCGGCATATGGGACCGGTTCAGCCCGGTGGCGGTCAGCAATTCGTCCGACCAATCGCGCTTGCCGGTATCGAACCACGCTGTCCCAGCCGCATCCGACATCTCGGCGACATGATCGCCGGTCAGCCATAGTCGCAAGAAATCCTTGGGTAACAGTACTTTGGCGACTCTGGCCCATAGCGCAGGCTCGTGCCTCTGCACCCAGATCAACTTTGGCGCGGTAAAGCCGGGGAACACGATGTTGCCGGTAACGCGGCGGAACATCGGATCGTCGTCCAGTTCGGCCGCCTCGGCAAAACTGCGGGTATCATTCCACAGAATGCAGGGTCGCAGCACCTGATCGGACGCATCCAGCAGGGTGGCGCCATGCATGTGCCCCGACAGACCAATGCCCGCCACTTTGCCCAAACCATTTGAGGCCAACGCGTCCAGCACCGTTTCAGCGGCCGCAATCCAATCAGAGGGACGTTGCTCGCTCCACCCTTCATGTGGGCGCTGCACGGTCAAAGGCGCGGTTGCCTCAGCCAGAATCCGTTGCGCGTCGTCGATCAGTATGCCCTTGAGACCCGAAGTGCCCAGGTCAAGACCGATGTACATTATGCTGCCTTTGCCGGTGTCTTGCCCAAAATGATCATGCCCAGAATGTCGTCATCAGTTACATCAGCCACATTGACTGTACCAACCAGCTGGCCATTTTTCATAACCGAAGCCCGGTCACAGAGTTTCATCACGGAATGAATGTCGTGTTCAATCAGGAAGATGCCCAGACCTTGACGCTTCAGCTCCTGGATCAGTTCGGCAACCATCTGGGTTTCATGCGGACCAAGGGCAGCGGTCGGCTCGTCCATGATCAGGATCTTGGCGTTGAAATAAACGGCGCGGGCGATGGCGACCGACTGACGCTGACCGCCAGAAAGCGCGGACACCGGCACGTCGAATTTGCGGAAGTTGGGGTTGAGTCGCGCCATGATCTTGCGGGTTTCGGCCTCCATCGCGCTCTCATCCAGAAAGCCGCGGGACGACACCAGTTCGCGGCCCAAAAACAGGTTGGCGGCGGCGTTCAGGTTGTCAGCCAACGCTAGCGTCTGGTAGATCGTCTCGATGTTCTGGGTGCGGGCGTCGCGGGGATTGTTGATCTCGACCTTATGGCCATTGATCAGGATTTCGCCTGCATCGGCCTTGTAGGCGCCAGACAGGCATTTGATCAGCGTCGATTTCCCGGCGCCGTTATGTCCCAGCAGGCCGACGACTTCACCGGGATACAGGTCGACCGTGACGTGGTCGACCGCTTTGATCCCCCCGAATGAGATCGAGATATCACGCAACTCGACCAGCGGGGTTCCTGTGTTTGCAAGTGCCATGACTTCCCCCCCCTTATTTCGATTTGGCGCGATAAATGTTGTCAACATAGACGGCAAGGACCAGGACGACGCCTACAACCATGCTCTGAATGGAGGTATCAAAGCCGATCAGCACCATGCCGGTGCGCAGGCTTTCCATGACGAGGGCCCCAAGGATGGCCCCGTAGATCGTGCCAACGCCACCCGCCAAAGACGTCCCGCCGATGACGGCGGCGGCGATGACATAAAGTTCGTCAAACACACCCAAAGCATTAGTCGCTGAGTTGAGCCGCGCAGATGAGACCACCGCCGACAAGCCCGCCAGCATTCCCATCAACGCGTAGACCCGCAGCAACATCCATTTAGTGTTGATGCCGGACAAAGCCGCGGCCTCCGGATTGCCACCGATGGCGAAAACATATCGGCCGAAACGGGTGCGAGTCATCAGGAAGGTCATTGCGATGCCGACACAGGCCAGAATCAGCACTGGAATGGCAAAGCCATGGCTGATGAACAACCCCTCTGGCGGCACAGTAATGTTGTTGGCAAGGGCATAGTTTTTCACGATCCCCGTGGGCCAGGGGTAAGAGTTGACCAGCAGCGTGGCCCCCAGGATCAGGCCACAGCCCAGAACTGCCATGAAGACCTCGGCCCAAAGCGGGCGCAGGGCGAATTGGTGCTTTTGTCGGTTGGCCCGCCCGCTTTGCAGCATCCAGAGCATGCCGATGCACGCCAGCCCCCCGACGACCCAGCTCCCCCAAAAGCCAACAGCACCGTATGGTCCGCCGCCAAGCAGCGCGAAATCGGCGTCAACCGGCGAGATGGTCTTGCCATTTGCGACCAGAAACGCCGCACCGCGGAAAAACATCAGACCGCCGAGCGTAACGATGAAAGACGGAATTCCGCGATAGGCGATCAGCCAGCCGTTGAACGTGCCGACGAGAGCCCCCATGACCATGCCGATAATCACAGTGATCACCCAGATCAGCGGGCTGCCAAGGCCGAGATAATCGGGCAGGATGTTGACCTGCATCACGCCCATGATCATCGCGACAAAGCCCAGAACCGAGCCGACCGAAAGATCGATATTGCGGGTGACAATGACCAGCACCATACCCGTCGCCATGATACCGATTGACGACGTCTGCACCGACAGGTTCCACAAGTTGCGCGGCGTCAGGAACGCGCCGCCATCGCGGAAAATTACGCCATACAGGTGAAAGCCGACCCAGATCGCCAGCAGCGCCCCGGCCATGCCCAACAGGCGGGTGTCGATTTCGGTGGCTTTCAAAAAGCGCTTTAGCGCATTCGCAGGCAAATCGGCTGCGGAACCGTGCGGAATGGTCGGTCGGGTCTGATCGCTCATGCGCTCATCCTCCTGGCAATCTGATAGTTGAACGGCAGGCTGGGCGGATCTTTTGCCGCAGTTATCCTCGCCGGGGCAGGCTTAGGCCTTTGGCCCGGTTTGGCAAGTCCGCAATGCGATCCCGGTGCCGCCGCGGGGGGCAGCACCGGGAGTTCGTCGCAAGCCTTACTTGCAGGCAGCTACGTCAGCCAGGGCACCTTCGCAGGCCTCTGCTTTGGTGATGTGGCCGCCGTCGATGGCCAGGTTCAGCGTCTCGCGGGTCAGCGCGGTCGGCGTTAGCAGGATGGCGTTCATCTCGACCTTCTTTGCGCCATCAGAGAACTTCACAGCGCCTTCGATCTTGTCGAGTGCTGTGCCTTCACCCAGAGCAGCGGCAATCTCGCCAGCGGCTTTGCCCAGAGCGCGGCTGTCTTTCCAGACCGAGACTGTCTGGGTGCCACGCGCCACGCGGTTGATCGCCGCAAGGTCGCCGTCCTGGCCACCCAATGGAACCGTCAGGCCCTGTGCTGCCAAAGCCGCCGCAGCGCCGCCCGCCATTCCGTCATTTTCCGCCAAAACGGCGTCAACGGCGTTGTTATTGGCGGTCAGGATCTGCTCCATGTTCTTCTGGGCATTCTCCGGCTTCCAGCCATCCGAGAACGACTCGCCGACGATCTTGATCGTGCCGGCCTTAACGGCGTCACCGATGACCGACATCATGCCTTGAAGCAGGAAGCCAGCGTTCGGATCACCTGGGTCGCCCTTGATGATGGCGTAGTTGCCTGCAGGCTTGGCCTTCATCACTTCGGTGGCGATGATCTTGCCAACACCGATGTTGTCGAAGGTCAGATAGAAGGTGCGATTGTCTTCAATCAGGCGGTCGTAGCCGATGACAGGAATGCCTTCAGCGGCGGCCTTGTCGACGGCCGGCCCAATTGCATCTTTGTCCCAGGCGTTGATGATCAGCACGTTGGCGCCTTGCGAGATCAGCGCATCCACGTCGTTCAACTGCTTTTCCGAGGACGATTGCGCGTCGGCGGAAATGTAGGTGTCGCCGGCCGCTTCAATCGCGGCTTTCATCGCAGCTTCGTCAATTTTCCAGCGCTCTTCCTGAAAGCTTGCCCAGGAAACGCCAATTTTCTTGCCACCCGCGTAAGCCGCGGTCGACAGGCCAGTCGCTGCGATCACAGCGGCCAAAAGTACCTTACGCATTCAATCCTCCTCATGGATGCGGCCAGCGCATGGCCGGTTCGACAGATTCGTCCGAACTGCGGCGAAACTGCCGTGAATAAATTCAGTTGTCAAAATAAAAATGAGGCGTAAACCTCGGACCGAACTATAGCTGGGCAGATGCTGTGCCGCATTGCAGCGGAATGGCGGGGTGTGGCAACATATTTGATGAACTTTAGTTTTCAGGGTGAATGAATGCGCACACTAGGTCTGGCGGAAGATCAGGATGATGGCCGTAAAGGCTGTGGTCCTCGCATCGCCACTCTGTCTGAATCCCTGCGTCCGCTGCGCCAGCAGGTGTTCGAACAAATCCGGGCCGCCGGACTGGTCGCACGGGTGCAGTTGGCCAAGGAACTCGGAGTCAGCCCGGCCTCTGTCACAACGATCACCTCTGAACTGTTGGACGCCCTCTTGATTGAAGAGGTGGCGGCCCCTCGGGACGTTGACCTCGGCCGGGGTCGCCCCGCTGTAGCCCTTGGGGTCCGCGGGCCGGCGCATCTGGTAGTGGGGATCAAACTGTCAGACCGCGAACATACTGCTGTTGTCGTCGATTTTGCAGGCAACATGCTGGCCGATGACGCCATCGCCCGTGAGCCGGGTCCCACTTCGCTTGCGGAAATGCTGGATGCGGTCGAAAGTCTGCTGGATCGGGTTTGTGCCAAGGCGAACCTGTCGCGGCGAGATCTGTCGGGGGTAGGCATTGGCGTGCCGGGTTTCGTCGACAATTCCGAAGGTATGGTGCATTGGTCATCGACCCTGTTCGAACGTAAAGTTCCCCTGGCAGCGACGGTGCAGGCACGGCTTGGTCTGCCGGTTTTCATCGACAATGACGCAAATCTGGTCGCCTTGGCAGAGTTGTGGTTCGGCTCGGCGCGGGCTTTGGCGGATTTCGCGGTTGTCACCATCGAACATGGCGTCGGCATGGGCTTTGTCATGAACCACCGCATCTATCGGGGTGCGCAGCGGCTCGGCCTTGAATTGGGTCACACCAAGGTGCAGTTGGACGGTGCCTTGTGTCGCTGTGGACAAAGAGGGTGTCTGGAAGCCTATGTGGCGGATTACGCGCTGGCGCGCGAGGCGGTGACGGCGCTGAACTGGAGCCACAAACAAAGCGCGTCGGTGCCGGTCCTGCTGGAAAGCCTTTATCAGCATGCCAAGGCCGGCAATGGCACGGCGCGCGGCATCTTTCGCCGGGCGGGGCGTTACCTCGCGTTGGGGTTAGCCAATGTGGTCAATCTGTTTGACCCGGCGCTGATCATCCTGTCGGGCGAGCGGATGAAGTATGACTACCTGTATGCGGCGGAAACACTGGCCGAGATGCGCGATCTGGTGATCAATTCTGGCCGCCCACAACCGCCCATCGAAATTCATGCTTGGGGCGACCTTTTGTGGGCGCATGGGGCGGCAGCACTCGCGCTGTCGGCGGTGACGGAACGAATTCTCACGGCGCCGCGCGAGATGGCGGCGCAGTAGACGGCCGATCGTCAGACCGTTAGATCCGCGATGGAAACCCCCGCGGCTTGAAGAGCGTAGGTTGGTTACGTGGTAAATCATCGGTTAACGAAAATAGACATAGTTAACGATTACAATATCTTACCAGTTTGTCCACATGTGGACGCTTCAAAACAGCATCGGTCCGTCCAGCCCTGGCAGGCCGCCCGCGAAGATTCCTCAGACCGCCTGATGGCAATTCACAATCGCCCTTGCCGTCCCCTCGCGGATTATCATCTTGATTGCGTCCCGCATCAAGAAATACGGCCCTTTGATATTGACTGCGAACATCTGGTCAAACCGGCCCAGCGAAGTGTCACAATGGTGCCCTGATCCGTCAAAGCCCAAGCATTGACAAGTACGTCGATCCGCCCGAACGGCCGGTCGGTTTTAGAAATGACTTCGCGACATTCCTCGACCTGTCCGAAATAGGAGCGGACGAAATAGGCCGGTGTGCCGGTAAGACCGCGGCCCCCCCCCGCCGCACACGAGGCCGCCAGCCTGCTGGCAATCGCGGCCCTAAGTCCCTGCGGCGCCGCGGCAATGACGCAGATCTTGCCATCCATCCGCTTTCCAAAAAAAAACGCGGTCAAGCAACGACCTCATACCCCGCAGCTGCCATGATACGCAGCAATTCTTTGTGTCCTTTAGTGGACCATTCCAAGCGCAGCGCTTTTTTCAGGTCTTGCTCTGGCTCAACCGTGAACCAGCCTTCGTAGCCGTATGAGGCACAGCGTTTCACAATCGCCTCGAAATCCAACGAGCCACGCCGGGCATAGTAAAGGCGCCAATTGGTCTGCTGGAGAAGCGACCAGCTATTGAGCGGCGTGAACTTGGGCCTTGCCCCTGCGGCCCGCGGGTTTATGGTCCGATATCCCTGATGGAGTGAGATGTTATGATCAAACTGCGCCCGCTTGCCTTTGTAATTGCTCAGGAAATAGGGGCAACGCTGGCGCAGGTCACATCTGCAGTGACGCTGCTGGATGAGGGCGCGACGGTACCTTTTATCGCGCGATATCGCAAGGAGGTGACGGGCGGGTTGGATGATACCCAGCTGCGAAATCTCGCGGAGCGGTTGGTTTATCTGCGGGAATTGGAGGGGAGGAGGGTTGCGATTTTGGGGGTTATTTCGGAGCAGGGGAAATTGACGGATGCGTTGGAGGCGGCCATTGCGGGGGCTGTGACCAAGGCGGAGTTGGAGGATTTGTATCTGCCTTACAAGGTCAAAAGACGGTCCAAGGCCTTGATTGCGCGAGAGAATGGGTTGGGGTCGCTCTTGGATGCGGTGCTGGCGAATCGGGAGGTGGATCCGGTGGTTTTGGCTGCGGGGTTCATCACCGAGGCGGTGCCAGATGTTAAGGCAGCGCTCGATGGGGCTAGGGACATTTTGGCGGAGGGTTTGGCCGAGAATGCGGACCTGCTGGGGCGGCTTAGGGCGCACCTGAAACAGGTCGGGCGGATCGCGTCGCGCATGGTCGAGGGCAAGGCCGCGGAGGGGGCGAAGTTTTCGGATTACTTTGCCCATTCAGAGCCTTGGAGTTCTGCCCCGTCGCACCGCGTGCTGGCGATGTTGCGCGGGCAGAATGAAGGGTTTTTAAGCCTTGATCTGGAAGTCGATCCGGATGCGGCCAAGGGGGAAAGCCCCTGTGAGCGCAGTTGCGGCGCGGTTTTGCAGGCATCTGGTCGGGGCAAGGGCGACGTCTGGTTGCGCGAAGCGGCATCCTGGGCGTGGCGGATCAAGCTGCGGACGTCGCTGACTCTGGATTTGATGGGCGAGGTTCGGGAGCGTGCAGAGACTGGGGCAATTCAGGTTTTTGCGCGTAATTTGAAGGACTTGCTACTGGCTGCTCCGGCGGGGGGGAAGGCCACGATGGGGTTGGACCCGGGGATCAGAACCGGGGTGAAGGTCGCGGTCGTTGATGCGACGGGGAAGGTTGTGGCGACGGAAGTGGTTTATCCGTTCCAGCCGAAGAATGAGTTGCGGGCAGCGCAGGTCACGCTGGCCAAACTGGTTGCAAAACATGGGGTCAAGTTGATTTCGATTGGCAACGGCACTGCCAGCCGCGAGACGGAAAAGATGGTGGCGGACATGCTGGCGGTGTTGCCGGGGGAAAAGCCGGTCAAGGTGATCGTCAGTGAGGCGGGGGCTTCGATCTATTCGGCGAGTGCGTTGGCGGCGAAGGAATTTCCTGATCTGGACGTGAGTTTGCGGGGTGCGGTGAGCATTGCACGGCGGTTGCAAGACCCGTTGGCGGAACTGGTCAAGATTGAACCCAAGGCAATTGGGGTGGGTCAGTATCAACATGATGTGGATCAGGTGCGGTTGAACCGTAGCCTTGGTGTGGTTGTGGAGGATGCGGTGAACGCGGTGGGGGTGGATGTGAACACCGCCTCGGCCCCGCTGCTGGCGCGGGTGTCGGGGGTGGGGCCGGGGTTGGCGGAGGCGATTGTGGCGCACCGCGATGCCAACGGGCCGTTCAAATCAAGGCGGGACTTGCTGAAAGTGGCGCGGTTGGGTCCGAAAGTGTTTGAGCAGGCGGCGGGGTTTTTGCGGATCACCGGGGGGAAAGAGCCACTGGATGCGTCCAGCGTTCACCCGGAAGCCTATGATGTGGCACGAAAAATCGTTGCGGCTTGCGGGCGGGATATTCGCAGTCTGATGGGGGATCAGGTGGCGTTGGGGCGGCTGGACCCCAAGGTTTTTGTGAATGACAAGTTTGGTTTGCCGACGGTGCGCGACATTTTGACGGAGTTGGAAAAGCCGGGGCGTGATCCGAGACCGGAGTTCAAGACGGCGACTTTTGCCGATGGTATCAATGAAATCAAAGACCTGAAGGTCGGCATGTTGTTGGAGGGCACTGTCACCAACGTGGCGGCTTTTGGGGCGTTTGTGGATATTGGGGTGCATCAGGACGGGCTGGTGCATGTCAGCCAGTTGGCGGACAAGTTCGTGAAAGATCCGCATGAGGTTGTGAAGGCGGGCGATGTGGTGAAGGTGCGGGTGGTCGAGGTTGATGCGATGCGCAAGCGTATTGCTTTGACAATGAAAAAGGACAGTGGCGAGGCGCGCGAACAGCTGCGGGAACGTGCGCCGGAGGTGCCGAAGGGGCGTCCGGGCCCAAATGCGGCCGGGCCGGTTTCCAGCGGTTCGGGGGCTTTCGCCGACGCTTTGCGGGGGAAATTTCCCGGCAAAGGTTAATGTCTTGCCGACGTCTTGCCGGCGTCTTCTTTGCGTCTCTACGATTTTGGAGACTTTTTTGGCGGTGCGGCGGGGTGAACCCCGCCCTACGGGGTGCGGATCAGGGTTGAATAGTCCTGACCGGAGGTGATGGTCAGGGCGCGGGCCGAGATGGCGGCGGCGGCGCGGCGTTCGGCCATCGGCATGGTGCCGGGCAGGCCACCCAACTCGTCGATGTATTCGGGCAGTTGGCCGGAAAACAGCAGGCGGCGGTCCAGGGGCATGTCGGGTTTGATGGCCTGCACCAGATGATAGACGGTCGAGGCGCAGTTGGCGGTGACGGTGTTGTAGAACTGCGGTTGTTCTGCAAGCCGGTTGCCAAGGTCAAGGTAGGTCAGGAACAAGGTGCGTTGCTGTTCGGGTTTCAGTTTGACCGGGAACAGGTGGACATCCTCGCCGCGCTGATTGGTGCGGACGCGGACCACGTCATTTTCGTCTGCGGCGATCAGGACCAGTTCGAACTGGCGGAAGAAGCCACCGATGGAAGAGAAGCTTTCGCCGACCTCTTTGCGAATCTCGACCGAGAAGGCTACGTGCTGGTGGTCGGCAAAGCCGAAGCTGACGATCAGATGGGCGATGTCGGGGTCGCCCCAGGTCGAGGTGATCATATCGACGGTTTCAAGCTGGTCCAGGTTGTAGGTGCGGGTTTCCCAGAGTGGGGTGCCTTGCGCGTCGGAGGTCCAGTTGAAGTTGCGGACGTTGTGCAGGGTGGCGATGCTGCCGGTGACGGTGCCGGAAATGCCATGGGCGACGTCGGGGGCCCAGTTGCGATCCTGACGGGGCTGGATGGTTTGATACCAGCCACCGACTGCAACGGCGGTCACGGCGAAGACGGCCCAGGCTTTGCGGCGCTGGATGAAATGCAGGGTCAGGATTGAGATGAACGCGATGGCAAGGGCAGTGAGGGCCAGTGTTTCGGTCAGGCCGGAAAGTTGCACCCACAGCGCCGTGGCGGCCCACGCGGTGGTGGCTGCGAGCAGGATGATAAAGCCTGCATGGGCGAGCCAGCGAGCGCTGGTGCGCAGGCGGCTGGGGTTCCGGGCATAGGTGACGCTGGACATCGCGGGCTCCGTCAGGCGGACATCGGGGTGCCGGGCCTGTGGCGGCCCGGCCATCACGGCAGAATCATCGGGTCACGGGCGGCTGGCGTTGACTTCCATCAGCAAGCGTTCGGTGCGGGCTTCGTCGATCTTGTTGTGCAGGCGCTGCGATTCCTCGGCGTCGCGGATCGACTTGGTGATGGCGGCAGTGGAGTTGACCAGCATCAGCGCGGCCATGGCGTAAAAGCCCTTGGCGGCAAAGCTGGCCTCCAGGAAGTAGATGCCGCCTGACATCATCACGGCAGCAACGCCGAAATTCAGGTAGGTGAACATGGTCCAGGCGGTTGACGGTTTGGTCGGGAGCAGATCTTGCATGGTGTGTTCCTTTCATGGAGGGGCCGGTGTCAGGGTTGTTTCCTGATTGGCACCAATGACACCGACTTCTGGTTGAATTGCGGCGGATTTAGGGAATTCGGGTGGTGTCAGGCGACTTGTGCCTTGAGCCGTTGCAGAACGGATGCGGCGTCAGGGCGCAGGGGTGCGCCGCAACCAGCGGCGGCGAGGCGGTTGCGCATGGCTTCGGCATTTGTCGAGGCGCTGAGGTCGAGCAGGGCGGCGCGGGCGGCCTCTGTCGTGGTCTGGCGGGTTTGCAGGCGGGCGAGGGTGGCCTCTGCCTCTGACAGGTTGGCGGTGGCGGTGATCGCGGCGCTGGAGTGCAGGCGTTGGGTATGGTCGGTGGCGATGGCCAGACGCTGGCCGCGTTGCAGATCGCGCAGGCGGGATTCGGCATCGGTCAGGATGCCCCGCAGATGGGCGATTTCGGTGTCGTAGGTGGCGAGGGCCTTTGCGGTGGTGTCACGTTCAGCCTCTAGCTGAGCGATGGCACCGGCGGCTTCGGTGGCAAGGTCGTCGCGGCCTTTGGCCAAGGCACCGATGGCGCGGGTTTCGAGGTCGGCCAATTGGGCTGCGATGCGGTCGGCGGATTTGCGTTCGCGTTCGCCGTAAGCCATCACCATGGCCACGGCGCGGCGGGCTGTTTCAACGCCAGCGGCGCAATCGCGGAGTTGCTGGCGCAGGATCGGCAGGGCGAGGGTATCGGTCAAAGCCTCGGTCGTATCGGCGTTGCGGCCCCGCAGCAGAGTGACAAACAGTTTGAACATCTTGCTCTCCTTTGTTATGAACGCTGTTCATGTGATCGGTATGCCAGAAGTGTGAACGATGTTCAAAAGTATTTGAACGCCGTTCACGAAACAATCGAGGGTAAGATGGGAAACAATCGCGAGGAGCAGCGCGGCGATCTGCGCAAGCGGCTGATTGGTGCGGCAGAGGCACGGATTGTGGCGGGCGGGCTGGAGGGGTTGAAGGCGCGGGAGGTGACGGCGGATGCGGGTTGCGCACTTGGGATGCTGTATATCGTGTTCGACGATCTGGACCGGCTGGTGTTGCAGGTGAATTCGCGGACTTTGGCGCGGCTGGGGGTGGCCTTGGCTGCGGCGGTGCCCGAAGGGGCTGCGCCGAAAGAGGTGATGGCGGCACTGGCGCAGGGCTATCTGGGGTTTGCGCTGAATAATTTCCGGCTGTGGTCGGCGCTGTTCACGCACCGCTTGCCCCACGGGGTGGCGGTACCGGAGTGGCACAAGCTGGATCACGAGGTGCTGTTCGCGCAGATCATCGCACCTTTGGGACAACTGCGCCCCGACTTGCGAGGGGCGGAATTGCAGCAGCGCGCGATCACGGTGTTTGCGGCGGTGCATGGCGTGGTGATGCTGGCGCTGACCGGGCGGTTTTTTGCCACGCCGCGCAACGCGTTGGCGGGGGAAGTGGCGGCGCTGGTTGATGCGATGATGCGGGGGTTGGCGGGGTAGGGCCTTGAGGAGGGGCGGGCGAATTTTCTGCGAAAATTCAGGATAGGGGCAAATTTTCTGCGAAAATTTGAGATCGCAATTTTCGCAGAAAATTGGAGGTCAGGTCTGCGAACCACCCACCGTCAGACCACCGATCATCAGGGTGGGCTGGCCGACACCGACCGGCACCCACTGCCCGGCTTTGCCGCAATTGCCGATACCGGGGTCCAGCGCCAGATCGTTGCCAATGGCGCGGATTTGTTTCAGCGCGGTGGCACCGTCGCCGATCAGGGTGGCACCCTTGACGGCTTCGCCGACCACGCCATTGCGGACGCGATAGGCTTCGGTGCAGGAAAACACGAATTTGCCGTTGGTGATATCGACCTGACCGCCGCCGAAGCCTACGGCGTAAATGCCGTCTTTCAGACTGGCGACAATGCCGGCGGGGTCGTCGTTGCCAGCGAGCATATAGGTGTTGGTCATGCGCGGCATCGGGATATGGGCATAGCTTTCGCGGCGGCCGTTGCCGGTGGGGGCGACACCCATCAGGCGGGCATTCTGGCGGTCCTGCATGTAGCCTATCAGCTTGCCGTCTTCGATCAGGATGTTCTTGGCAGACGGGGTGCCTTCGTCATCGACGGAGATCGAGCCGCGACGGTCGGGGATGGTGCCGTCGTCCAGCACGGTGACACCTTTGGCGGCGATCTGCTGCCCCATCAGGCCCGCGAAGGCGGAGGTTTGTTTGCGGTTGAAGTCGCCTTCCAGCCCATGACCAATCGCCTCGTGCAGAAGAATGCCGGGCCAGCCGGGCCCCAGAACCACATCCATCATGCCGGCGGGGGCGGGGACGGCGTCCAGGTTGACCAAGGCGATGCGCAGGGCTTCACGGATCTGCGCCTGCCAGAAGGCGGGTTCCATCAGGCGGGCGAGGCCGTGGCGGCCACCGCCGCCGGTGCCGCCCTGTTCGCGGCGGCCGTTCTGTTCGACGATGACGCTGACATTCAGGCGGGCCATCGGGCGGATGTCGGTCAGGCGCAGGCCCTCGGGGCGCAGGATTTCAACCTCTTGCAGGCCAGCGGCGAGGGTGGCGGAGACCTGAATGACGCGGTGGTCGAGGGCGCGGGCGTAGGCGTCGATTTCCTTCAGGATGTCCAGTTTGCCGGCAAAGCTCGCGTCGGTCATCGGGTCGGCATCGGTGTAAAGCTTGATATTGGTGCCCTTGGGGCTGGCTGCCATCGTACCACCACCGTGGCCCACGGCAAGCCGTGCGGTCTGAGCGGCGCGGCGCAGCGCCTGTTCGGAGATTTCGGTGGAATGGGCATATCCCGCGACCTCGCCCCGGATCGCCCGCAGGCCGAACCCTTCGGAGGCGTCATAGCTGGCAGTCTTGATGCGGCCATCGTCCAGAACCAGCGCCTCTGACCGGCGGCGTTCCAGAAACAATTCGCCATCGTCGGCCCCAAGGGTCGCTGCGCGTAAGGTGGCGAGGGCCGCGGCCTCGTCCAGATGGGTTTCGAACGGGCGGAAGGGGGCGTCGGTCATGGAAAAATCCTTGGGCGGAGGTTGAAACGGGTCGGGCTGTACCATTTTGCCGCAACAGTTTCTCTTGTCGTCACGTCCCTAATATGGTTTCACGGCAACCAGAAACAACGGGATTCTGTCAGACATACTGGCCGGGTCGAAAAGGCGGCGCAAAGCTGCCCTGCGAACAGGAATAGAACATGCGTCTTCTGACCCCTTTGCATCGTGTAGCGGCAGGTGTTGCGGCCAGCCTTCTGGCGTTTGGCGGGCCGGTTTCTGCGGAAGTCCTGCAGAAAATCGGCGTGCCGCTGCCCGAAGGCACCGGGTTCCAGCCCGCGTCCAGCGTGACGGCGGTCGTGGCGCAGGGACTGGACCACATGCTGCTGATCGTCTGTACGGTGATCGTGGCCTTTGTGACCGTGCTGCTGCTGTATGTGGCGTGGAAATTCGGGGCAAAGCGTCATGCGGTTCCAGCCAAGTTTACCCACAACTCGCCTTTGGAAGTGGCATGGACCCTGATCCCCATTGTCATTCTGGTGTTCATCGGGTCGTTCTCGCTGCCGGCCTTGTTTCAGCAGGAAGAAATTCCGGCGGCGGACGTGCTTATCAAGGCGACGGGAAACCAGTGGTACTGGAGCTATGACTATCCCAATGACGGCGTGGCGTTTGACGCGGTCTTGCTGGACAAGGACAAGCTGGCGGCAGCGGGCTATGCGCCGACCGATTACCTGCTTGCGGCGGATAACGCAGTTGTCGTGCCCGTGAACAAGAACATCGTCGTGCAGGTGACGGGCGCGGATGTGATCCACGCCTGGGCGGTGCCGGCATTCGCGGTCATGCACTCGGCTGTGCCGGGACGTTTGGGCCAGTTGTGGTTCAAGCCGACGCAGGAAGGCATATATTTTGGCCAGTGCACCACGCTGTGCGGGTCGAACCATGCCTACATGCCGATTGTCGTCAAAGTCGTCAGTCAACAGGCCTATGATGCCTGGCTGGTCGCGGCCAAAGCCGGGAACGTTGCGCTCGCGTCGAACTGAGCCGGAACGGACAGCCGGATTGGAAGGCCCCCGCGCAGGGGCCTTCGTGTTACGGGGTAGCAGGACGCCATGACCGAGACACAGACAACTTTTGACGAACTGGCCGAGCCGGGTTTTGGCGATTTCGTGCAGTTGCTGAAGCCGCGCGTGATGTCGCTTGTGGTGTTCACGGCGCTGGTCGGGCTGGTGGTGGCGCCGGTGCATCTGTATCCGGTGGCGGGGTTTTCAGCGGTGTTGTTCATCGCTTTGGGCGCGGGTGCGTCGGGTGCGCTGAACATGTGGTGGGATGCCGATATCGACGCGGTGATGCGGCGGACGGCGAACCGGCCGGTGCCCTCGGGGCGCATCCAGCCGGGTGAGGCTTTGGGGCTGGGACTGGCGCTGTCGGGGATTTCGGTGGTGATGCTGTGGCTGGCCACCAATGCCGTCGCGGCGGGGCTTTTAGCTTTCACGATCTTCTTTTATGCCGTGGTCTATTCGATGTGGCTGAAGCGGTCGACGCCGCAGAATATCGTGATCGGGGGCGCTGCCGGGGCGTTTCCGCCCATGATCGGCTGGGCCGCTGCGACCGGGTCGGTGGCGCTGCCAGCGGTTTTGATGTTCGCGCTGATCTTCATGTGGACGCCACCGCATTTCTGGGCGTTGGCGCTGTTCATGAAGGATGACTATTCAAAGGCTGGCGTGCCGATGCTGACCGTGACGCATGGACGGCGGGTGACGCGGGCCTATATCCTGATCTACACCGTGCTGCTGATGCCGGTGGCGCTGGCGGTCGGTTTTACACCGATTGGCGGGCCGGTCTATCTGGGTGTCGCGGTGCTGTTGAACCTGTGGTTCCTGATTGGCGCGGTGCGGATCATCCGGCGCGACGAGGTGCAGGCCGAGGCGGACAAATACGCGGTGGAAAAGGCGTTCTTCCGGTTTTCGTTGCTGTATCTGTTCCTGCATTTCGGGGCGCTGCTGGTAGAGGCCGGGTTGCACGGCATGGGGCAAGGAGCCTGGTGATGAATTTCGAGCCGGAACATGAGATCCACAAACGCCGTTTTTCGCGCAATCTGGGCGTGGGGCTGGCGCTGGGTGCGTTTGTCATGCTGACGTTTTTCCTGACGGTGGAAAAGGTGACGCGCGGCGATCCGATGCATGCGATCCGGGGCGAGGGGGCTGTCGTGCAGCCCGACTCCGCGCCATGAGACAGGACCAGAAAACCGCGGGTTGGTTGGCGCTGATGGTGGCGGTCATGGTGTCGCTGTCCTTCGTGGCGGTGCCGTTCTATTCGTGGTTTTGCAAGACGACCGGTTATGGCGGCACCACGTCGGTGGCCAAGGCGGCACCCGCCAAGGCGCTGGGCCAGATGATCACGATACGTTTTGACGGCTCGCTGGAGGCGGGGATGCCCTGGACCTTCAAACCGGAGCAGCGCGAGATGCGCCTGCATATCGGCGAGACCGGGCTGGCGTTTTTCGAGGCCACAAATCCGACCGACCGGACGGTGGCGGGTCAGGCCAGCTATAACGTGACGCCCGACGCGGCTGGCGGCTACTTTACCAAGATCGAGTGCTTTTGCTTTACCGAACAGGTGCTGAAGCCGCATGAGGTGGCGCATATGCCCGTCACGTTCTATGTGGACCCCGCGATCGTCAATGATCCGGAAGGCAAGCTGGTGCAGGAAATCACCTTGTCCTATACATTCCATGAAATCCCGCTTCCCAATACGCAGGCAGCCCTTGCCCCTGCGGACGTGAAACCGATAAACTAGCCCAAAGAACAGCCGAGGAACCCCGACATGGCCCATGCCAAGAACCACGACTATCACATTCTTCCGCCGTCGCTGTGGCCGTTCATGGGGGCGTTTTCCGCCTTTTTGATGCTGGGCGGTCTGGTGGTCTGGATGAACGGCCATGGCGCTGCCGAACGCGGCACCCCGTTCATCGCCATCATCGGCCTGCTGGGCGTGTTGTACACGATGTACGGCTGGTGGTCGAACGTGGTTCACGAAGGCAATACCGGCGACCACACCCCGGTGGTACGGATCAGCCTGCGCTACGGGTTCATCATGTTCATCATGTCTGAAGTGATGTTCTTTGCCGCCTGGTTCTGGACCTTCTTCAAGCACCGCCTGTATCCGATGGGGCCGCTGTCCCCGATCAAGGATGGCGTCTGGCCGCCTGCCGGGATTGAAGTGTTCGACCCCTGGCATCTGCCGATCATCAACACGCTGATCTTGCTGTGTTCGGGCGCGGCGGCAACCTGGGCGCACCATGCGCTGGTGCATGACAACAACAACCGCGCCGACATAAAGCGCGGTCTGACGCTGGCGATTATGCTGGGGGTGATGTTCACCGGATTTCAGGCCTATGAATATGCCCATGCCGGTTTCGGTTTTGCCGGGAACATCTATGGCGCCTCGTTCTTCATGGCGACCGGTTTTCACGGCGCGCATGTCATCATCGGCTCGATCTTTCTGACAGTCTGTCTGCTGCGCACCTATGCCGGAGATTTTACGCCGGAACAGCATATCGGATTTGAAGCGGCAGCCTGGTACTGGCACTTTGTTGACGTGGTCTGGCTGTTCCTGTTTGCCGCAGTTTATGTCTGGGGCGCTGCCTGAGTCTGCAACAGTTTCTAATGCTGAAACAATAGCGCGCCCATGCGAGTGGGCGCGCTGTTGTTTTAAAAGGCTAATTCGGCCTATTTAGAATTCAATTGACTCAAATCCTGCTTTCGAGGTTTTATTGCGCCTTTGGAGGAGAAAGCACATGAATGTATCAATCAAGACCCTTTTGACATCGGCGGCACTTGTGATGCTGGGCACTGTTGCGAGTGCCGCGACCTTGAGTTTTGACACGACGGCGGACTGCGCATCTGCGGGTTTGACAATTACGCAGGGTTCTACGGAAGGACCGTGCATTGGTTCGACGACGCCAAATGGCACGCCGGGTCTGTTGGCGCGGGGGGCGGCCGACTCGTTCTGGACCGTGCGGTTCAACAGTGCCCAGTCTTCAATCTCGATTGACCTTGGCGATTTCGGTGCCGACAGTGACTTTTTGTTTCTGGCGGTCTATGACAGCTTCAACATGCTGCTGGGCGCCGTCAACATTGATGTCCTTGCCGATGACGTCATCATGCACAGCCTTAACTTTAGCACTGTCTCGGACAAAATTGCATGGGCGGCGTTCGGCACGCAGGGTGGGCTTGGCGGCATTTATGCAGACAACCTGACATTCGGGAAGCAAATGTCGGCGGTGCCGGTTCCGGCGGCGGGCGGGTTGCTGGCGCTGGGTCTGGCCGGTCTTGCGGCATTGCGGCGCAGAAAATCTGCCGTCTGATTGCTGATCCTGCGCAAAGGCGATACTGGGTTGGGGCGCGGTCTGATGCTGCGCCCCAACCCGTTCAGGATGCCTGATGCGCCGCTTTGTAGCCCCTGTTTTGTTTGGCCTGATCGGGGCCGTCATCCTGATTTATCTGGGTGTCTGGCAGTTGCAGCGCCTGGCCTGGAAAGAGGCCATGCTGGCGCAGATCGCGGCGATGCTGGTCGATCCGCCGGTGCCGCTGCCAGCGCAAGTCGATGCCGACCATGACCGCTATCGTGGCGTGACGGTGGTGGGGCGGTTTACCGGCGCGGCGGTCTATTCGCTGGACAGTCTGAAGGATGTCGGGCCGGGCAAGCGTGTGATTGCGGTGTTCGAGACTGCTGACAAGCGGCGGGTGCTGGTGGATCGTGGCATCTGGCTGGACGGCACCGAGGCGCAGCCTCTGGTCGGCCATGATGCACAGGTCGCGGGCAATCTGGACTGGCCGCGCGAGAGTGACGGTTTCACGCCGCCGCCAGATGCCAAGACCGGGCTGTGGTTTGCCCGGGATGTTCCGGCAATGGCGCAGGCTTTGGGCACCGAGCCGGTGCTGATTGTCGCGCGTGGGCCGACTGGTGACGGGATTGCGCCGATGCCGGTTGATACTTCGGTTATTCCCAATAACCATTGGCAATACGCGATGACGTGGTTTGCGCTGGCGGCGGTGTGGTTGGGGATGACAGCCTATCTGCTGTGGCGTATCAGGCAGCGCACAGTTTGAGGGCAGGATGATGCGGTATATCTCGACACGGGGCCAGGCACCCGCACTGACGTTCCTGGAAGCGATGATGACCGGGCTGGCGCGTGACGGCGGGTTGTATGTGCCAGAGGTGGTGCCGCATGTCAGTCCTGCGGGCATGGCGGGGCTGTCGTATGAGGAAACTGCGTTTCGGGTGATGTGGCCGTTTCTGGGCGGCGTGTTTGGCGAGGACGAGTTTCGCGGGCTGATCGCCAAGGCCTATGCCGGGTTTGGTCATGCCGCGCGAGCGCCACTGGTGCAGTTGGGGCCAAACCATTTTCTGCTGGAACTGTTCCATGGGCCGACGCTGGCGTTCAAGGACTTTGCCATGCAGCTGATCGGGCAGATGATGCAGGCGGCTTTGGCGAAAAGCGGCAAGCGGATCACGATTGTCGGGGCGACCAGTGGTGATACCGGGTCGGCGGCGATGGAGGCATTTCGCGGCCTTGCCAATGTCGATCTGTTCATCCTGTATCCGCATGGCCGGGTGTCAGAGGTGCAGCGCCGGCAGATGACCACGCCTGTCGAGGCCAATGTTCATGCGATTGCGGTGGATGGCGATTTTGACGACGCTCAGGCCCGCGTGAAGGACATGTTCAACGATCTGGCCTTTCGCGACGAGGTGCGGCTGGCGGGGGTGAACAGTATCAACTGGGCGCGGGTTCTGGCGCAGGTGGTATATTATTTCTATGCGGGCGTGGCATTGGGTGCGCCGGGGCGGGCGGTGAGTTTCACGGTGCCGACCGGCAATTTCGGCGATATTTTCGCGGGGTATATTGCGCGGAGCATGGGGTTGCCGATTGAAAAGCTGGTGATTGCGACCAATCAGAATGACATTCTGGACCGGGCGTTGCGGACCGGGCGCTATCAGATGGATGGGGTCAAGCCGTCAATCAGCCCGTCGATGGATATTCAGGTCTCGTCGAATTTCGAGCGGGTGTTGTTTGACGCCTATGGCCGGGATGGCAAGGCTGTTGCGGCCTTGATGGGGGAATTGGCGTCGGGCGGCTTTGCGATTTCGCAAGGGGCGCTGGGGATGCTGCGCGAGGCCTTTGCATCGGGGCGGTGTTCGGAGGCAGAAACTTCGGCCAAGATGGCGCGGGTCTATGCTGCGACGGGCGAGGTGTTGTGCCCGCATTCCGCCGTTGGCGTGAAGGTGGCGGAGGACCATCTGGGTTCCACGCCAATGATCACGCTGGCCACGGCCCATCCGGCGAAGTTTCCGGATGCGGTGGAGGCGGCGGTGGGTGTCAGGCCTGCCTTGCCGGCGCGGATGGCGGACCTTTTTGCACGCAAGGAGCGCGTGACAAGGTCGGCCAATGATCTTAAGTCTTTGCAAGCCCTTGTCCGTGAAAGGATCGCCCGTTGACGACCCGTCTGACCACCCTGTCCAATGGACTGCGCATCGTGACCGAACATATGCCGGGGCTGAAATCTGCTTCTGCCGGGGTCTGGGTGATGGCGGGGGGGCGGCATGAGCGGGCCGAGCAGAACGGGATTGCACATTTTCTGGAGCATATGGCGTTCAAGGGCACCAAACGGCGCACGGCGTTGCAGATTGCCGAGGAAATCGAGGATGTCGGCGGCTATATCAACGCCTATACCAGTCGCGAGATGACGGCCTATTACGCGCGGGTTCTGGAGGCGGATGTCGGCCTCGCTCTCGATGTGATTGGCGATATCGTGCTGAACCCGGCCTTCGACAAGAAGGAAATCGAAGTTGAACGCCATGTGATCCTGCAAGAGATCGGGCAAGCGCTGGATACGCCGGACGACATTGTTTTTGATTGGTTGCAGGAAGTGTCCTACCCGGATCAGCCGTTTGGCCGCACCATTCTGGGACCGGAGGAACGGGTTTCGAGTTTCAGCCGCAAGGACCTGCAAGGCTTCGTGAAAGAACATTACGGGCCGGAGCAGATGATTTTGGCGGCGGCGGGTGCGGTGGATCACGATGCGATCGTCGTGCAAGCGGAAGCGATCTTTGGCGGGTTGAAGGCGCGCCAACAGGCGGCGTTCCAGCCAGCAAAGTTTCTGGGTACCGAGCGGCGCGAGATCAAGGATCTGGAGCAGGTCCATTTTGCGATGGCGTTCGATGCGCCGGGCTATCGGCACCCTGATGTCTACACCGCACAAGTCTATGCGATGACGATGGGGGGCGGCATGTCGAGCCGCCTGTTCCAGAAGATCCGGGAAGAGCGCGGTCTGTGTTATTCGATTTTCGCGCAGTCGGGCGCTTATGAGGATGCCGGGCAGATCACGCTATATGCCGGGACCAGCGCCGAAGAGATCGGTGCTTTGACCCAGTTGACGGTGGATGAGTTGAAGCGGGCGGCGGATGACATGTCGGAGGCCGAGGTCGCGCGGGCACGGGCACAGATCAAGGCCGGGATGCTGATGGGGCTGGAAAGCCCGTCCAGCCGCGCGGAACGGATCGCGCGGCTGCTGGCGATCTATGGCCGGGTGCCTGCCGTGGACGAGGCGGTGGCGCGGATTGACGCCGTGTCGACCGCGGATGTGCGGCGCTATGCGGGCGAGCTTACGGTAAGTGATGCGGCACTGGCGCTGTATGGACCGGTTGAGAACGCGCCGACCTTGGAGGCGATCCGGGCCAGGCTGCGCGGCTGATGCTGGGGCTGCACCGCAAGCCAAAGATCGAAACTGCGCGGATGACGCTGCGGCTGCCCGTGCATCCCGACTATCGCCAGTGGGCGCAGTTGCGCGACCAGTCGGCCGAGCATCTGACCCAGTGGGAGCCGGTGCGGGCGGTGGATCATCTGACGCGCAAGGCCTTTACCAACCGGGTCTATTGGGCGGCGCGGGCCGAGGCGCAGGGCACGGCGATGCCTTTGATGCTGATCCGGCGCGAGGATCAGGCCCTGCTGGGCGCGATCACGCTGGACAACATCCGGCGCGGACCGGTGCAGGCCGGGACTTTGGGCTATTGGATCGGTGCGCCCCATGCCAGGCAGGGCTATATGAAAGAGGCGATCCTGGGTTTGGTCCATCACGCCTTTACCGCGATGGACCTGTCGCGGTTGGAGGCGGCCTGTCTGCCCGAGAACGCGGCATCGCGTGGCGTGCTTGAAAAATGCGGATTTAAGTACGAAGGTGTCGCCCAAAGCTATTTGCAGATCAATGGGCGCTGGCGCAACCACGTGCTTTACGCCAACCTGCGGCATGACCGGCGCGGGCGAACTGACGCTGGCTGAGCTCCCGCGCTTTTCAGCGGGAAGGGGACTTTTGTGGGTGACGTCAAGATACTGCTGCTGCGCGGGGTGAATGTTTCGGGTGCGAATCGCCTGCCGATGGTGGAATTCCGCGAGATGCTGACAGGCTTTGGTCTGACCGATGTGGATACCCATGTGCAAAGCGGCAATGCGGTGTTTCGCGATCCGGGGGTAGCGGATCTGGCCGACAAGATCACCTCTGGCATGATGGTCCGGTTCGGGTTCAAGCCGGCGTTGTTTTTTCTGGATCTGGCCGATTTCCGCAAAGTACTGGCCGCCAATCCCTACAAGGTGCAAGGCGCTGCGGACGGCGCCAAGGTCCATATCTTATTTCTGGCCGAACCTGCGGTCGGGGCGGATCTGGCGGGCCTGCGGGCGCATGCGGTGGAGGGCGAGCAGGTGACGTTGACGGATAAGGCGCTGTATCTGCACACCCCGGCGGGTTTTGGCAAATCGGCTTTGGCAGAAAAATTGCAGCGTTACATAAAGGTGGGTCAGACGGCGCGCAATCAACGCTCGGCTGAATCGATTCTGGCGCTTGCAGCGGCGCTGCCGGTGGGCTGAGCCGGTGCGCTGGCTGTGCGGGGTGATCGTGGCGTTGGTGCCGGGATTGGCCCCAGAGCTGGCGCATGCAGAGAGGCGCATTCCGTCAGATTGCGTGGCGTTGTCGGCGGCGTCGCAGGTGGTGCCGGTGGTGTTCGGGGCGCCGCTGGCGGATGACGCGGTGCGCATCCACTATTTGCAGCATGCGATGTTTGCGATTGAGGGCGGCGGCTTGCTGGCGGTGACGGATTACACCGGCGATATCGGTAACCGGAGCCTGGTGCCGGATGTGGTGACGATGAACAACGCCCATACGACGCATTACACCGACCATCCCGACCCGCGCATCCCATTGGTGCTGCGCGGGTGGGGGCCGGTCGGTCAGCCGCCCGCCATCGACATTGATCTGGGAACGCTGCGGGTGCGCAATGTGACGACCGATCTGCGCGGGCCATTCGGCGAGGGGGCGCGCAAGGACGGCAATTCGGTGTTTGTCTTTGAGGTGGCGGGGTTGTGCATCGTGCATCTGAGCCATCTGCATCAGATCCCGACGCCGGCCCAATATGCCGCGATCGGGCGGGCCGATGTGGTGATGGTGCCGGTCGATGGCGCCTATACGATGGATGTGGCGGATATGGCCGATGTGGTGCGGCATCTGCATGCAAGGGTGGTACTGCCGATGCATTGGTTCACGCCCGAGGGATTGGCGCTGTTTTTGACGCAGATGCAAGGGGACTATGCAATTACGGTGCCGGGCAGGTCCGAGGTCGAGGTGTCGCGGGCGGCCTTGCCGCAGCGGCCAGTGGTGGTGGTGCTGCAACCTGCGCTTATTCCATAGGCCGGTTTGCGCGGCTGGCCGCCGGAAAACTTCATGGGCCCGTTGGAGTTTTTGGGCCGGAGTGATGTGAAATCTGAATCAAATTGGCATGGTTGGGGTTTTGTGGAAGGTAGGGGGCGAATGGAGATTGCCATGTTGAACGCCGCCGATCCGGGTTTTCTGAACGGTCTTGAGGGGCTTTTGCCCAAGGGCACTTTGCGGACACCCGAGCCGCGCTATCTGGAGGAGCCTCGCGGGCGGTGGCACGGGATCGCGGGGGCGGTCGCCTGCCCGGCCTCTGTTGACGAGGTGGCGGCTATTGTCCGGCACTGTGCTGCAGCGCAGGTCGGCATTGTGCCCTGGGGCGGCGGCACCGGTTTGGTGGGGGCACAGATCATGGCCGAAGGGCCGCTGCCGTTGGTCTTGTCGCTGGAGCGGATGAACCGGATGCGCGGGGTTTATCCAGAAGAGAATGTCATGCTTGCCGAGGCGGGGATCATTCTGGGGGATGTCCACAGGGCTGCGGAAGCGGTGGGGCGGGTGTTTCCGCTGACGCTGGCGTCTCAGGGATCGTGCCGGATTGGCGGAAACCTGTCGTCGAATGCCGGGGGGGTGAATGTGTTGCGCTATGGCAATGCGCGGGATTTGTGTCTGGGACTGGAGGCTGTATTGCCGGACGGCGCGATCTGGCACGGGTTGAAACGGCTGCGCAAGGACAACACCGGCTATGATCTGCGCGGGCTTTTGATTGGGGCCGAGGGGACGCTGGGGGTGATCACGGCGGCAGCGTTGCGGTTGTTTCCCAAACCTGCGGCAGAAGGCGCGGCGTTGCTGGTGGTGCCCAGTCCGGCGGCGGCTTTGCGGTTGCTCGCCTTGGCGGAGGCGCGGCTGGGGCAGGTTGTGTCGGCGTTTGAGTTGATCTCTGGCATGGGGCTGGCGTTTCTGGCCGAGACGATGCCGCAGGTGCGCCAGCCGTTTGCCGATGCGCCAGACTGGATGGTGCTGATTGATCTGGGGATGGCGGAGGGGGCTGACCCGCAGGCGGCGCTGGAAGGGTTGTTTGAGGCGGCTTTGGCGCAGGGCCTGGTGATGGATGGGATTGTGGCGCAATCCCTGGCGCAAAGGGCCGGGTTCTGGGAACTGCGCGAAACGATCCCGCTGGCGAACCGGGCGGTGGGGGCGGTGTCGTCGCACGACATATCGCTGCCGCTGGGCGAGGTGGCGGGGTTCATCGAGCGGGCGGGACCGGCCTTGGCGCGGTTGGGGACTTGGCGGATCAACTGCTTTGGGCATCTGGGCGATGGCAATCTGCATTACAACGTGTTCCCGCCCAAAGGCGCAAAATTAAGTGAGTTCAAAGGGATGTCGGAGGAAGTTAAGACTTTGGTGCATGACATGGTGAACGCCTTGGGCGGGTCGGTCAGTGCGGAACACGGCATCGGGCGGTTGAAGGTGGGGGATTTGGAGAGGTATGGCGACCCTGCCAAGCTGGCCGCCATGCGGGCGATCAAGGCGGCCTTGGACCCCTTGGGCATCATGAATCCGGGCGCGGTGCTGCGGCGGGTTTAGGCGAAGCGGACGCCTGTCAAAGCCTCCGATTCCGCCCATAACCGAGTGGCGGTGGTCTGATCAAGGGCGGCGGGGGGCAGTTTGGCCGGGGCGGGATAGCCGCGCGTTTCGCTCAAACGGTCGGGGCCGTAGTAGCCTTTGGCCCCCGGAGCTGTGGCGGCGTAGAGCGTGGGCAAGGCCCCCTGCGCCACGGGTTGGAACAGGAACCATAGCAGGCTGCGCGACAGGCCCATCAGGCTGAACCGGCCCGGGGCGTTGTGCATCAGGTCGGTGCGGGCGATGCCGGGATGGGCGGCGATGCTGGTGATGCCCCAGCCTGCCGCCGTGCTGCGCCGGTCCAGTTCCAGGGCAAAGATCAGGCAGGCGAGTTTAGACTGGCTGTAAACCGGCATCGGGCGGTAGTATTCTACCGCCTGCAGATCGTCAAAGTCGATGCTGCCACTGCGGGCGGCTATGCTGGACAGGGTGACGACTCGCGGGGCTTTGCCGCGCTTGAGCAGGGGCAGCAGGTGTCCGGTCAAGGCGAAATGGCCGAGGTGGTTGGTGCCAAGCTGCACCTCGAACCCATCGGCGGTTTGTTGGCGGACGGGGGGCACCATGACCCCGGCGTTGTTGATCAGCAGGTCCAGCTTTTTCTGGCTGTTGGCCAGCCGCCCGGCAAAATCCGCGACGGAGGCGAGGCTGGCGAGGTCCAGCCGTTCAAAGCGGATGCTGCCGGCTGGCACTTGCGCCTTGATCGCCGCGACGGAGGCGGCCCCTTTGTCGGGGTTGCGACCGGCAAGAATCACATCGGCCCCGGCGCGGGCGAGGGCCAAGGCATCCTCGAACCCCAATCCGCCCGTGCCCGTCACGACGGCGCTGCGGCCTTTTTGCGAGGGGATGTTCGAAACGGTCCAGGGGGCCATGGGGAGGGACTTTCTAAAATATTGCACTTGGTGTAGTATTATTTTGCACTGAGTGCATAAATGTCAAGAGCCAAAAGATATGACCGACACATTGGGCGGATTGCGGCAGCGCAAACGCCAGCAGACAACCGACCGCATCATCCAGACGGCGCTGCAGTTGTTTTTGGACCATGGGTTCGAGGCGACCTCGCTGGATGCGGTGGCGGCGGCAGCGGGGATTTCGCGGCGAACCTTCTTTAACTACTTCATATCAAAAGATGAAATCCTGATCTCACTACAGGCCGGGATGGGGGATGCGATGGCGGCGGCGGTGCGGGGGGCTGACCCCGGTTTGCGCCCGCTGGATGCGGTAGCGGCGGCGTTTCAGCAGGTCGTGGCGCAGTTTCCGCCGGACAAGATGCTGGTGATGGACCGTTTGATGCGGCGGAATGCGGCGGTGCAGGCGACCAAACAGGCAAGCTATGCGCAGCACGAGCAGAAGCTGTCTGCCGCGTTGCGGGACCGCTGGCCGGACCCTGCACGCGAAACCGCGTTGCGGCTGATCGCGGTGCTCGCCGTCGGGGCATTGCGCCTGTCGATGGAGGAATGGGCCAAGCATGGCGGGCAGCGGGCAATCGGCGAGCTGTTGCAGGAGGCGTTTGCCGCGCTGAGGACAGAGGTGTGATGCAAAAGACCGAACGTCCTGCCGGTAAACCGACAGGACGCTGGGTGGGGTAGTAGGGTCACGTGTTGCAAGCAGCGCCCGTCCGGTTGGGTGAACCGGATGTCACAATGTCTATGCTGATTCCTCTTAACTATTGGTAAACGCCAACTTACAGCCCGGAAAATTCGCACAGCGCGTGGACATCCATACCCATCGCTTCGAGCTTTTTGCGACCACCGAGATCTGGCAGGTCGACCACGAAGGCGCAACCGATGACCTGGGCGCCCAGCCGCTCGATCAGTTTGATGCCGGCCTCGGCGGTGCCGCCGGTGGCCAGAAGATCGTCGACCAGCAGGATTTTCTCGCCGGGTTGCATGGCGTCGTCATGGACCTCGACCACCGCCTCGCCATATTCCAGTTTATAGGCCTGGGAAATCGTCTGGCCGGGCAGCTTGCCCTTTTTGCGGATCGGCACAAAGCCGGTGGACAGCTGATGGGCGACAGCACCGCCGAGGATGAATCCCCGCGCCTCGAGCCCGGCGACTTTGTCGATCGCCAGGCCCGCGTAGGGCGACAGCAGTTGATCGACACAGATCCGAAAGCCGCGCGGATCGGCGAAAAGGGTGGTCACATCGCGGAACAGAATGCCGTCGTGGGGAAAATCAACAATGGTGCGGATATAGTCTTTGACGGATTTTGACATCGTGTTCCCTGTCGGACGGTGTTCCGACACAAGTTCTACAGCAGGATGATGCGGGATAGGAACACCATCCTGCTTTGGTTTGGCGATGCGGCCACGATTTTTCGGTGGGACAGCGCCGCCCGGCTTGGCAAGCAAGGCGGCGGTCAGGGCAGGCGCGCCGCCTGCACATGCATCCAGTCGAAATTTCGGCTGCGCCCAAGCGAGACCCAACCCTCCGCCTCCCAGATCTGCCACCACGGGATATAATCGGGCTGGGCAAAGCGGGCACGGTCGGCGCCCCAGGTCAGCTGGTTGTGGGTGTCATCGAAGTCATAGGCGACGCCCCAGGAATGCATGGACCAGGTCGAGGCGCTGCCTTTCTTGATCCGCGCGATATAATCGCCCGAGAAAACGTCGAGGGACAGGTCACGCAGGCTGGCTTCACCGTAGTGGGTGTGGATGGCGGACAGCACCCGGCCCAGAGAGGCGGCGCATTTCTGATGCGCCCAGAGAAAGTTGCGGGTCTGGTTCAGATTCCACGCCAGCCGGAACGTCCATGGTGAGGGCACCTTGACCAGCGGCGGAGGCGGGAAGGGGGCGTTGGGCTGACCGTGCGGGCCATAAAACGCAACCATCGCACTTTCAACCGGCCAGCCGTTGGGGTTTGCGGCGCTGGGCGTGATGTCACGCCAGGTCGGAACCGTGCCGGTGGCCAGCTTTTGCGCAAGTGCCGAGGTGGCGAATTCGGTCTGTGGACCCCACCAGCCATCAATTGGGCCGGGTTCGATCCCTTCAGATTGCGCCATGGCTTGCAGGAAAGCGACGGCGCGGCGCTTTTCGGACATGGCCTGCCAGTCTTGGGGCAGTGCCACGCCAAGTTTTGGCAAGCCCGCAAGAATAGCAGCGTCCGTGCTGGCGGTGCGGTCACCGTCGATTGGGCCGGTGTATAGGCCAAGGGTCGCAAGTCTGGTTTGAACAAGGCGAATGTCACTGGTCTTCATGGGTCACCTGCTGTCAAAAAAATTATGGGCTAATGACGGCATGATTCACCCTGTGGGTGAGTCGATGCAACTGAAATCATCTTGCGCCGGGACAGGGGTCAGAGAACGCGGCCCGCGATGGCGTCGAGTTTGGCCAGCAGGGTGGGATCGCGGTTGGCAGGGGCGGTCATCAGGGCATGGGTCAGGGCACGGTCGCAGCCGCAGGGGCAGCTGTCGTCGGGGCGGGTCAGGACTGCGGGCAGGTTGGCCACCACCTGACGGGCGTTGTCGGCGTTGGCGGTCAGGGTCGCAATGACCTGAGCGACATCCACTTCGGTTTCGTTCCAGCAGTCGAAGTCGGTGACCATCGCCAGCGCCGCGTAGCAAAGTTCCGCCTCTCGCGCCAGTTTCGCCTCTGGCATGCCGGTCATGCCGATCACGTCGGCCCCCCATCCGCGATAGAGTTGGGATTCGGCGAGGGTCGAAAATTGCGGGCCTTCCATCGCAAGATAAGTGGCACCCTGATGCAGGGTCAGGCCGGTCGCAGCCTTGGTGACGGCGGCGCCCAGCCGGGCGCAGGTTGGCCGGGCGAGCGAGACATGAGCGACCAGACCGGGGCCGAAGAAGCTTTTCTCGCGCTGGATGGTCCGGTCGATGTATTGGTCGACAAGAACAAAATCGCCGGGTTTGTAGTCGATGCGCAGCGATCCGACGGCGGAAACGGCAAGGATATCGGTGCAGCCAAGGCGTTTCAGCGCATCGATGTTGGCGCGATAGTTGACCGACGCGGGGCTTTGGACATGGCCGCGACCGTGGCGGGGCAGGAAGGCCATCGCGGTGCCGTTCAGGGTGCCGGTGAGGATTGCATCCGACGGGGCACCCCAGGGCGTCTCAACGGTGAGCCATTCCCCGTCTGCGATGCCGGTAATGTCGTAGACCCCGGACCCGCCGATCACGCCAATTTTGGGTTGCATGGGGCCACTCCGCGAAGGTTGATTGCGAGGAGTGTAGGGGAGGGTGCGGCGGGTGTCCACATGTGGACAGCGGGCTAAGCGGTTGAAAGCAATGGGGTTGGTATAATTTGGTAAGGGGTCGTTAACCAGGAATTGCGGGTCGGGGTCGGGGTCGGGGTCCGGGGCGGCCGATGGCCGTCGCCCCGGACCAAGGCTGTCAGATGAATTGGATCAGCGTGGCATCGGTGTCGTGCAAGCCAACCAGTTGGATGGTGTCACCAAAGGTGCCGTAGTGCAGCACGAGATTGCTGCCATCGGGCGCAGAGGTGAAGCTGTGGGTCACGGCGGCGGGCAGGTCGATGAAGTCCTGCGCGGTGTTGAAGCCGGTGATCCGGTCCGCGCCGTCATGCAGGGCGAACACAAAAGTGTCGGCGCCGCTGCCGCCGGTCATGGTATCGTTGCCCGCGCCGCCCGAGATCTTGTCTTTGCCCGCGCCGCCATCAAGACTGTCGGCACCGGTGCCGCCAAACAGCTGATCATTGTTGTCGCCGCCGTAAAGCTTGTCGTTGTTGCCTTCGCCAAACAGCTTGTCATTGCCAAGACTGCCCTCGAACGTGTCGTTGCCGATGTCGCCATGGGCGATGTCGTTGCCGCTGCCCAGGAAAATGTGGTCATCGCCGCCGCCGGAAAACATCGTGTCGTTACCGGAAAGGTTCAGTGGAATCCCGTCGGATGACATGTCAGTTGCCAGCAAGATATCGGCGTTGGCATTGCCGTGGTAGCTGTAGCCCAGCGGCAGAAACAGATTTTCGACGGCGGAATTGTCGGCGCCAGACTTGTCGGCGACGATGGCGGATTGCAGGTCTACCGCAAGGATGCTGAGGCCGGTCACGGCCATCTGCGCCACGCCGTTCAGGGACACATCGACGCCGGTCAGGGTGCCGCCGGTCAGCACGGGCTGGCCGCCGACCAAGCCGGTCGTGATGCCGGAACCGTGGATCACATAGACGGTCTGGCCCATCGACAGGACGAGTTCGGCGCCTGAGAAGCTCACGAGCGTCGCAGTAGTCGTCATGTTTTCGATGGCGGTGTAGAGGGCGCGGGGCGAGCTGATGACGCCGGGGGCAAAGGTGACGTTGGGCACGGGATAACTCCTGTTGGGATGATCGATTGGGCTTGGCGCACGGTAGGGGGCGGGACCGGGTGTGTCCAGTTCTGGACACATTTGGGAAGTGTGGCGAAACAATGGCTTGGGTTTTTGAATTTTTACTCGCGGTTCAGGAGTTCCGGCGGGCAATTTCGCGGGGTTGGTCGGGCCGGGATGCGTGGCGCGGCGGCCTGAGTCTGTGGGTGGAGGGCAGCGGGGGTTCGCACCCCCGTGGAGTGTTTGAGCCAATGTGAATGGGCGAAGAAGCCGGCGAAAGTTTGGTTAAGCTGGCGTGAGGTGGGGCGGTGACAGGGCAGCGCTTGGGTGTAACGGGCGCAGGGTTGCTAGTCCTTTGGCCGGTCCATCGCGAACAGGTCGCGGACCACGGTGTAGTCTTTGTAGCCGAGCCGTGCGACGGGGTTGAAGCGGGTGAGGTCGAAGCGGCCTTCCGTGAGGCAGTCGTCGCGCAGATGGATGCCGGTGACCTCGCCGATGACCATGAAATTGTCGCCGAGCAGCTGGATGATCCGGGTCAGGCGGCATTCGAGCGTTGCGGGAGCATGGGCGACACGGGGGCAATTGATGGTGTGGCATTCCGCCTTTTCGATGCCCGCGTGGCTGAATTCGTCGGTGCCGCGCGGCAAGCGGGCAGAGGTGGCGTTCATCTGATGCAGCATGGCTTCGCCGACCACATTCATCGCAAAGACGCTGGTGTCTCGGATGTTGGCGAGGCTGTCCTTGGCGCCGCCCGCGAACATCACTTGCGGCGGGGTGTCGGCGACGGCGTTGAAAAAGGAATAGGGGGCAAGATTGTCGCCGGGGCTGGCGCGCGTCGATATCCAGCCGATCGGGCGGGGGGTGACGATGGCGTAGAACGGCGAATGTGGCAGGCCGTGGCCGTTCTTCGGTTCGTAAAACATGGGTGGGGCTTTCGGGGTTTGATCCTGATTGGGGGCCATGTTACGGGCGTTTTGCGGTGATTTCCAAGAGGCGGCGATTCTAAGGGGCGGCGTGTGTACAGGCTGGAAGAAGAGGTCGAGACCGACTGGTGGGAGGTTGAGGCGCTGTATGACCTGTGCTTTTCGCCGGGTCGCACGGCGCTGTCGTCTTACCGGTTAAGGGATGGCGTGCCGACGGTGGCGGCGCTGTGTCTGGTCGTGCGCGATGATGATGGCACTTTGGCGGCCGCGATCCGGTACTGGCCGGTCGAGGTGGGCGGCGAGGATGTGCTGCTGTTGGGGCCGGTGGCGGTCCATCCGACGCGGCAGAGCGAGGGGCTGGGCGGCCTGTTGATCAACGAAAGCCTGGTGGAAGCCCGGCGCACCGGCTGGGAGCGGGTGATGCTGGTGGGTGACGTGCCGTATTACCGACGGTTCGGGTTTGCCAAGCTAGAGGGCGTCGAGATGCCGCCGCCGACCAATCCGGAGCGCGTGTTGGGGCTGGCGTTGAAGGCGGGGGCCTGGGAGCGGGTGCGGGGTGCTGTGACCAAGGCCACGGGTGTTGCAGTCGGGATGGGTGTGGTTGCGGGGTGACTTGTGCTTGGCCCGCGCCATGCCCACATTACGGGTATGACCCAGCTACCTGCCGTGCGTTTGCCTGACCTTGGCGTCGAGATCGATGCGCTTGCCTATGCCGCCGGGCGGGCGCATGGGCCGTTTCTGCGGCTGATCAACCGCCTCGGCGGCGGCATCGAGGCGCAGCTGAGCAAGTTGCCCCGAAAGATGCGACAGGATCTGGAGCGGGCGACGGCGCGGGCGCTGAAGATGGCGCTGGATGCGGCGCGGGTCGGGGCGCATGCGCCCGATCTGGGGCGGCGCGGATCGACCTTTGCCGCGATGGCCACCGGAGCGGTTGGCGGGGCGGCGGGGCTGGCGGGGTCGTTGGTCGAATTGCCGGTGACGGTGACGATCATGCTGCATGCCATCCGGCGCGAGGCGGCAGCTGCAGGTTATGACCCCGATGCCGAGACGATCAGGCTCGCCTGTCTGGATGTGTTTTCGGCGGGCAGTCCGATGCGGGCGGATGACGGGGTCAACACGGCGTTTCTGTCGGCGCGGATGGCGGTGGCGGGCCCGAGTTTGCAGCGGGTGGTGGCGACGGTGGCACCGCGGCTGGCGGTGGTTTTGGGCGAAAAGCTGGCGGCGCAGGCGGTGCCGGTGCTGGGTGCCATCACGGGGGCCGCACTGAATGCAGCGTTCATCAATTACTACCGCGAGATCGCCCGGATCCGGTTTCGGCTGATGCGGCTGTCTGAAGTGCACGGCGCGGACAAGGTGATGCTGGCCTTTGCTGCGGCGCAGGACAAGCCGGCGCTGACGGTCAACTGAACCGGGTGAACGCAGGGCGTTTGACGGGCGGGAAATTGTCGAAAGAGATTTATATCAAAGGGTTAATAGTAAGTCTTAACCTATTACTTGCGGATGTCGCCTAGTCGCCCTGCGTCGCCAGCCATTCCATCAGCGCGGGGCGGGCGGTTTCGTGGCCTTCGGCGCGGGCGTGGTCGATGACGGCGCGGGCTTGGCCGAGGTTCACGCGGCGCAAGAGTGCCTTGACCGGGCCGATCGATGCGGGGCGCATCGACAGGCGGCGCAGGCCCATTGCGGCAAGGGCGAGCGCCTCGATCGGGCGACCGGCGTCTTCGCCACAGAAGCTGAGTTTGGTGCCAAAGGGGGCGCAGCGGGCAACGACCAGTTCAAGGAAGGCGAGGAACGACAGGTTCAGCGTGTCGTAACGCTTGCGGACGCGTTCGTTTTCGCGGTCGGCGGCGAAGAAGAATTGTTTCAGGTCGTTGCCGCCGATCGAGATGAAATCGGTCAGCTGGAAGAACGCGTCGGGTGCGTAGGCGAGGCTGGGGGTTTCCAGCATGGCACCGATTTCGATGCTTGCCGGGATGGTGTGGCCCAAGGATTTCTCGCGGTGAATTTCGCGCAAGGTGTGGCTGCGGGCCATCTGAAACTCGCCGAATTCGGCAATGAACGGGAACATGACCTGCAACGGGCGGCCATTGGCGGCGCGGAGCAGCGCCTGCAATTGCATGCGCAGCACACCGGGTTTGTCAAGACCGACGCGGATGGCGCGCCAGCCCATCGCGGGGTTCGGCTCGTCATTCGGCTTCATGTAGGGCAGCACCTTGTCCGATCCGATGTCGAGGGTGCGGAAGGCGACCGGCTTGCCTTTGGCAGCATCCATCACGCGGGCGTAGAGCGTGGCCAGTTCGGCGCGTTGCGGCATTTTGTTGCGAATCAGGAATTGCAGTTCGGTGCGGAACAGGCCGACGCCTTCGGCCCCTGACCCCAAAAGCGAGGGCAGATCTGCCATCAGTCCGGCATTCATGTGCAATTCGACCGTCGCGCCGTCACGGGTGGTGGCGGGCAGTTCGCGCAAGCTGGCATAGCGTTTCTGCGCCTCTGCCTGCATGGCGATCTTGTCGCGGAACGAGCGGGCAACGGCGTCATCCGGGCGCAGGTGGACGATACCGGTGTCGCCATCGACGAGGATGGCGTTGCCGTTCAGCGATTCCTGGGTGATGCCCTTGGCGTGGATCACCAGCGGGATTGCCAGAGCGCGGGCGACGATGGCGGCGTGGGAGCCGACCGAGCCTTCTTCCAGCACGACACCTTTCAGTTTGCGGCCATATTCCAGAAGTTCGGCGGGACCGATATTCCGGGCGACAAGGACCGGGTTGTCGGGCATTTCCGCGCCGGTGTCCTTGCCCTGTCCGGTGAGGATGCGGAGCAGGCGGTTGGACAGGTCGTCCAGATCGTGCAGGCGTTCGCGCAGATAGGCGTCGGGCACCTGTTCCAGCCGGGCGCGGGCGGTGCCCTGTTCCTTTTCTACGGCGGCTTCGGCGGACAGACCGCGCTGGATGTCGTCTTCCATGCGGCGCAGCCAGCCGCGGGAATGGGCGAACATGCGGTAGGCTTCCAGCACCGCCTTTTGATCCTTGTCGAGGCTTTCCGCCTCTAGCAGGTCATCGACAGACACGCGCAGGACGCCGACTGCGGCGCGGATGCGGTCAATCTCTGTCAGGGGATCGTCGGCAACGGGGTTGGTGACGACGACGCGGGGTTCGTGCAGCCAGACCCGGCCTTCGGCAGCGCCTTCCTGCCCAGTCGCGCCGCGAAACAGGGCGGGGTGGCGGTGCAGCGCGCTCATCCCGTCACCCGCGAAGGCACCAAGCTCGGTCATCTCTGCCAACACCATCGCGACGACTTCGATGGCGTCCATCTCGTCTTCCGAAAAGGCGCGGGCGGCTTTGGACTGGACCACCAGTACGCCAAGCTTTTCCCCGACGCGCTGGATCGGAACGCCGAGGAAGGAGGAAAAGATTTCCTCGCCCGTCTCTGGCATGAAGCGGAAGCCCTTTTCGGCGGGCGCATCGGCGGTGTTGACCGGCAGGCCGGTGCGGGCGACCCGGCCCACCAGCCCCTCGCCCAGTTTCATGCGGGTTTTATGGACGGCGGCTTTCTTGAGGCCCTGGGTGGCGCAAAGTTCCAGCGTTTCGGCGTCGCGGAACAGGTAAATCGAACACACTTCGGTCTGCATGCTGTCGGCGATCAGATGGGTGATGCTGTCCAGCCGGTCCTGGCCCTTGGCGGGCGTGGCAAGCACGTCGCGCAAACGGCGCAGAAGTTTGCGGCTGTCGCTTTCGCTGCGTTCGGCCATTGCGGCTGTCCCCTTTGATCCGGGTTAGACCATAAGGTTGCTGCAAAGGAAACAGTCGAGGCGCGGCGTTCAGGTGGTTGAGGCAGTGCCGGCTACTTCTTGGGCAATCTGGGCGAGGGTGACGCGGGACAGGGCATCGGTCAGCACCGCCTCTGCCTGCAAAAGTGCGGTTTGCATCGTGCTGTGCAGTCTGCGTTCAATGGCGCAATGGGCCGGGTTTTCGGCACCCTTTGCCGGGCGGCTGAACTGCGGCTCGCCGATGGCGCGGTAAACATCGGCCACGGTGATGGCCGCCGCATCCCGCGCCAGCCACCAGCCGCCGTCATGGCCCTTGGCGGACCGGACGAGGCCAGCCTGCCGCAAGAGCCCCAGAACGCGGCGGACCACGACCGGATTCGTGTTTTGGGCGGTGGCCATGTCTTCGGACCGCAGGGGCCGGGTGGGTTGCGCCGCCATATGGCCAAGGGCGTGCAGGGCCAAAGAGAGCTTGCTGTCGCGTTTCATGTAACTATATATGTTGCGTGATGAGCATGGAGGCGACTATGACCAAGGATGCGGGCAGTGACCAGACGGTTGATGTGGCAGTGATTGGCGGCAATTTCGCGGGCCTGTCGGCAACGCTCTATCTGTTGCGGGCAAGGCGGCGGGTGGCTTTGTTTGATGATGGCACCCATCGGAACCGGTTTGCCCATGCCTCGCACGGGTTTCTGGGGCAGGACGGGGTGGCACCGGATGAGATCAAGGCGCGGGGGATGGCGGAGTTGCGGGCCTATCCGACGCTGGTGGAGATGCCTGTGCAGGTCTTGTCAGTCGAGGTCGGGTTTAGGGTGGCGTGGGATGGCGGCGTCATGACGGCGCGCCGGGTGCTGCTGGCGACGGGCATGCGCGATCTGGTGCCCGATGTGCCGGGGCTGGCGGCGTGCTGGGGACAGACAGTGATCACCTGCCCCTATTGCCACGGCTACGAATTGCGGGGGCGGGTGACTGGGGTTTTGGCGGAAGGGGAGATGGCCGGCCACTACATCCGTCAGGTGATCCGCTGGGCGGGCGATCTGGTGGTATTTGACAATGGTGTGCCGCTGCATCCTGCGACAGAAGCGGTCATAGTGGAACTGGGCCTGCCTTTGGTGCGCGGGCGGTTGCTGGCGGTGTCGCAGGAGGGCGGCATGATGCGGGGGGTGGAGGTGGCGGGCGAAGGCTGGGTTGATGTGGGGGCGTTGTATATGAAGCCACCCTCGGTTGCGGCGTCACCCTTTGCGGGGGATCTGGGGTGTGCGCTGGTCGCCAGCCCGATGGGGGATTATGTGCAGACCGATGGGTTTGGCCGCACCACGGTGGCGGGGGTCTTTGCGGCGGGGGATCTGGCGCGGCCCATGCCGATGGCGATTGCTGCTGCCGCGGCGGGGGCGATGGCGGGGGTTGGCTGCGACATGGATCTGGCGGGGTTGTTGCCGCCGGGTTGATCCGTTTGCCGGAGGATTCGGCTGGATTGCATCAAAGGGGTGCGGGCTTTAGGATCGTGGGAGATGCCTGTGGCCCATATGGCGGAAGGTCGGTTCTATGTTGCGAAAAACCCTGCGGAGCATGCTATTGACCGGCGCTATGATGTGGCCGCTGGCTGGTGTGGCCACGGATGCGACGGGCCACCGCCTGTCGCCGCCGCCCGCTGCTTTGCCGCTGGTTTTGGTGCAGGACGAAGGCGGGTCTGACAATGGCGGCGGTGACGGGGCGGCGGCGCAGGACACTTCCGACGGTGTGGCGGACGATCCGGCCGACGCCGAGGGCATATCAGAGGACGCGACGGATCAGATCGTGGCCGACCTGTCCACAGGCTCCGCGTTTTGTCAGGGGCTGGGCGATCCCGCGCTGAATGTCGATTGCCTGAGCGACCAGTTTGCCGCAGCGGCCAAGGCGATGCCGGCCAAGGGCGGTTACGCTGCGGCGCGCAAGGCGCTGCTGGATGCGGCGGCCCGGCTGCATGCGCTGGCGGCGGCCAATGCGGCACCGGGCAAGCCTGCGGCCAAGGTCAAAGCGGGCAAGCGCCATTCCACCCGCCCGCTGACGGCGGTGGCCAACCCGGCGGCGGTGGCGGCCAAGGCGGCGGCGATTGTCACGGAAACCCGGCTGGTGCTGCTGCGGTCGTCGTCAGGGTCGGATCAGCGGCGGATTGCCTATGAACAGGTCGCGGCGGTGGTGGATTCGACCAAGGTTCTGCTGCGGTCCAGTTGACCTTAGCCCACCTTGTCCAGATCAAACGCGTCGTGCAGGGCCTGCCCGCAGTTCGGCCACAATTCGCGGCAAGGATGCGGTCAGCAACCCCGGGGCAAACGCAATTGAAAGTCGAACACCGTTTCCCGGACACCACAGCCCGCATTGGACATGCAGCCAAAAGGCTGGAAGTGCAGCTTGGCAAGAATCCGTTTCACGTCGTCAATGAAGCCGAATTTCAGGCAATGCTGCACGCGGAACTGTTGCAGGAATTCCCCGAGGAGGTCGCGCTGTCTTTGGCACCCGGTGTCATCGACCGTCGCCCCGGACAGCCGCTGAAGGGCAGGCGGGTCTATCGCGAGGCCAAAATCCGCCCGGGTCAGGCGGGGCAGGAACCTGATCTGATCATTCTGCACGATGCGGCCCAAACCATTTTGCCCAAGGAAAACCACGCGCCGTCGCGGTTTGTCTGCCCCTACGCGGCGATCATCGAGACCAAGATAGACGCAACGCCTGCTGACATTCTGTCCGGGAAGCCCGGCCGAAGCCTTGCCGCCAGCGTGATCGACAGCGATTTGCGAAAGTGGCTGGTGCCGTCAGAGACCGGCTTGGTACTGAGCATCATCTACACGGCCAACCCGGACTGGTATGCGGGCTGGCCCAATGTCGTGACGGTGCGGCGGGTTATCGCGCCAGCCCCGGCGCGTCTGCCGTCCGCTGCGACTATCAAGGCGGCAACAGGTGCTGTTGGGCGGGGTATCGACACGATCCATGCGGCGTTCCGCGCCAAGCCTTTTCGTTACCTGAGGGAAAAGGACTTTGAGGCGGAACTGTTCAACGTCCTTCGAGCGGCCAGTGCTGTCTCCCCAGACGAGCTGCATCCGGTCAGAAGCCAGTGGATGTCGGCCCACTCGGAGACTCTGGGGCGCCGGCGCAAACATGATCTGGTTGTCCTTGGGGCCGTGCCGGGCGCTCTGGATTTGGAAGTCGAGTTGAAAACCTCGCATTCCGATCAGCACAACTGGTTCAGGAACAAGGAGTTGGTGCGGGAATTTGGCGCGATGCAGACACTTCGCGAGGCGGGAGTTCTGGATCGCGCCTTGTTTCTGATGTTCCGGTTTGGCCCGTTAAAGTGGCAAGGTGACGCCGCAAGTTTGTGCGCGACTTATCCTGCGGTCGAGTTCGATTACCGATGCTCGGAGGATTGAAAATCCGGCTGAATCGCCAGGTCAGCCCACCTTGTCCAGATCAAACGCGTCGTGCAGGGCCTGCACGGCGAGTTCCATGTATTTGCGGTCGATCAGGACGGAGATCTTGATCTCTGACGTGGCGATGACCTTGATGTTGACGTTTTCAGCGGCCAGCGCCGAGAACATCTTGGCGGCAACACCTGCGTGGCTGCGCATGCCGATGCCTACGACCGAGATTTTGGCGACATCGCTGTCCACCACCAGATTGGCAAAGGCGAAAAGTCCGGCGCTGCGGGCATCCTCCATCGCCTTCTGGGCGCGCAGCACCTGATTGGTCGGGCAGGAAAACGTCATGTCGGTATAGGCGCGTTTGTCGGCGGGGTGTTCAAGGTCCGAGATGTTCTGGACAATCATGTCGACGTTGACACCCGCATCTGCCAGCGGGCCAAAGATGGCGGCGGCGATGCCGGGGCGATCCTCGACCCGGACCAACGTCAGTTTCGCCTCGTCCCGGGAATGGGCGACGCCAGAGACAACTTTCGATTCCATGATTTCATCCTCGTCGCAGACCAGAGTGCCAGACGTGTCGTCGCTGTCCTCGAACGACGACAGCACCCGCAGGCGAACTTTATATCGCATCGCCAGTTCGACCGAGCGGGTTTGCAGGACTTTTGCGCCCAAAGACGCCAGTTCCAGCATCTCCTCGTACGCGATGCGGTCCAGTTTGCGGGCTTTGGAGGTGATGCGGGGGTCGGTGGTGTAGACGCCATCGACATCGGTGTAGATGTCGCAGCGCACCGCGCCGAAGGCGGCGGCGAAGGCCACGGCCGTGGTGTCTGACCCGCCCCGGCCCAGGGTGGTGATGCGACCTTCGGCTGACACGCCCTGAAAGCCCGCGACGACGGCGACCTTGAAGCCTTCGGCAAACTTGGCGTCGATGTTTTCGCGCGGAATGCTGATGAAGCGGGCCGACCCATGCGCGGAGGTGGTGTTGATCGGCACTTGCCAACCCTGCCACGACCGGGCCGGGACGCCGATTTCCTGCAAGCGCAAGGCCATCAGGCCCGCGGTGACATTTTCGCCCGAGGAGGTCACGGCGTCGTATTCGGGGGCGTCGTAGAGTTTCGAGGTAGACTCCACCCAGCCGACCAGTTCGTTGGTCTTGCCCGACATGGCCGACACGATGACGATTACGTCAAAGCCGCGATCCACCTCGCGCAGCACTTTGCGGGCGACGTTTTCGATCCGCGCCAGATCGGCCACCGAAGTGCCGCCGAATTTCATCACCAGAACTGGCATGGTCGGTTCCGCCAAATGGGGTATTGCGCGGGTTCTTTATGCGGCGGGGCAGGGCTGCGCAAGAGGCGCGGTCAGTTCAGGTGGAAATCCTGCGGCAAGAGGGGCGGTGGTGGGGGCTGGTCAAGATGGGGGGCAAGGCTGATCTCGACGGTGCGGCACATGGCGTCCATCGGCAGGGCGTTCAGCGTGTCGCCGAACGGATGGGCGAGGTCTTCGGTCACTTCGGCCAGCCCCAGAAAGACATACGCCATAATGCCGACGAACACCGGGGTGAGCCAGCCTTCGGGACCAATCAGCGCGAGGGGAATCAGCAGGCAGTACAGATAGACGGTGCGGAAGATCAGCAGGGAATAGACGTAAGGCAGAGGCGTAGTGGCGATGCGTTCGCATCCGGCCTGGTTCAGGGCAATGCTGCCCATCCGGGCAGAAAGGGTGCGGGCGGCGAAGCCGTCGATCTGGCCCGTGCGGTAAGCGTCGGTGAGAGCGGCGTTCATCGCGTCGAGGGCTGCGCACGGCGGGTGGGCGGCAGTGGCGAGGGCGTGCGGACCGTAGGCGAGGGCGGCGGCATCGGGGGGCAGGCGGCGCAGGTTCAGTCGGTGCAGGTGCAGAAAAGCCAGCGACAAGCGCAGGATGTGGTGGCGGGCCTCTGCATCAGGCAAGAACAGGTCCAGTTCGCGGGCGAAGGCGCGCAGATCGGTGATCAGGCCGCCCCACAGCCGGCGTGCCTCTGACCAGCGGTCATAGGCGGCGTTGTTACGAAACCCGAGTGACAGCGACAATGCGACGCCCAGAACCGAAAAAGGGGTGGCGGCAGATGACGGCAGTTTCAGAATTGTATGGTCGATGAAAACCAGCGCGGCAGCGATGGCAACGAGGCTGATCAGCGGCGCGACGATATGCGGCAGCACGGATCCGCGCGCGGCGGTAAGCAGCTGGACGAGGCCGGGTTTGTCGCGGACGATCATGGGGTCGGCCCGGGGGCGGCGGGGTGGCGGGGTTGGATCACGGCTTGGGCACCCAGGCGGGAGGAGCAGAATGTCAGGCGCCCGACCTGTGGCCTTTCAGACCGGATTGTAAAGCAGGAAATCAGCGGCTGTCAGCGCCAGGTGGCCAGCACTGTTGTCTAGGCAAAGGCTGAAATCCGCGGACCCGTCGCCATCGGCATCAACTGTGACGATGAGGGCGGAGGTGGTGACGCCGTCGATCAGCGCGGTGCCGACCCAGGTTGTGACCGACGCGATGCCGCTGCCGTCAAAGCCGTCCGCTAGAACCTGGATGACGCCAAGTGCGGAAAGATCAATCACATCCTCGCCCAAGACGAAATCGGTGATCGCGTCCTGGTTTGCTGTGCCGGACATGTCGGTGAACCGGAAAACGTCCCGGCCCATACCACCGGTCATGAGATCGGCCCCGGTGCCGCCGTCAAGCAGATCTGCGCCCGAGCCGCCGCGCAGCGTGTCATCCCCGCCAAGGCCGATCAGCGTGGAACTGCCGCTGCCCGCCGTCAGGATGTTTGCTGCAGCATTGCCGGTCAAGGCGACCACCGTGCCGCCACCTGTCAGGTTCAACGCCTTTGATCCGGTCAGGAGCAGCGCCTCGAAATTGGCGAATTTGGTGGCGTTGAGGCTGATCTGGGCGGAGGTGACGGTGTCATAGCCGAAATCGGCGTCTTCCTGTGCGACGTCACGGGCGGCATTGACCTCGTAGCAGTCGTCGCCTTGCATCCCATAGAGAAAGTCATGGCCCTGACCGCCATACAGAATGTCATTGCCTCCGTCGCCGATCAGCGTATCGACGCCGGAGCCGCCCAGCAGCGTATTGTTGCCTTCAAACCCGCGCAGCAGATCGTTTCCAGCGCCGCCCCCCTGCAATGTGTTGCCCGAAGCGGTGAGATAGTCATCGCCCGCCCCGCCAAAAAGGTGGTCATCGCCGCCAAAGCCCTCGATCTGGTTTCGCCCGGCATTGCCAAACAGGAGATTGTGCTGACCATCGCCGCGCATGTCGAAGTCGGCGGTGCCTTGCAGGCGGATGTTCTGGATGTCATTGGCGGTGAAATGCGCGAAACTGGTGGTGGCAATCTGGGTCAGCCCGGTGTTTTCGGCAAAGTCGGCGGTCAAGAGCAGCGTGTTGGTGCCCCAGTAATCCTGGATCGTCACCTGCATGTCGCTTACCTGGTAGGTGTCATCGCCTTTGCCGCCGTCCAGCGTGTCGTGGTGGGCATAATTGCCCAGCTGGACCGCGGTCAGCCCCGGCAAGGGACGGGCTGCGAGCAGCAGGTCATTGCCATAGCCACCGAACAGGTGGTTCGAGACGGTCAGCGTCGCTGTCGCCTCCAGCGGGCCGGTGGCATAGCCGGGCCAGTCTGACGGGCCGGAATAGCCAGAGAGCGTGTCCTGCCCGGCATTGGCATAGATCTGGACCGAGAAGGTGTTGAACAGCCCTGCGGCATAAATGTCGGGCACTGCAAGTGCATCAGCCAGCAGCGTGCCCGTCAGCGAGAGGTACAGGGGATCAACCGGGTCGGACATGTCAAATTCCTTTGCCTAAAGCGCCAGCGACCCGAATGGGGGGCCGGATACCGCTTTGGTTGAGTGGAGATTTGGGCGGAACTATGACGGTTGCGGGCCCGGACCGGAAACCGGGGCGGTCGTTCCTAAAGCGCCCGCCAGCCGATGTCGCTGCGGCAGAAGCCGTCGGGCCAGTCCACAAGGTCGATCATGGCATAAGCGCGGTTGTGGGCATCGGCGAGCGTGTCACCCCGCGCGGTGAAGTTCAGCACGCGGCCGCCATTGGCGGTGACAAGGCCGTCGCGCAATGTGGTGCCCGCGTGAAAGACCATGTGGCGGCTGTCTTCCGGCATGCGGTCCAAGCCGTTGATCACACCGCCTTTTTGATAGGGGCCGGGGTAGCCTTTTGCCGCCATCACCACGGTCAGGGCATGGTCGGCGGCCCAGTTGACTCGGGTCTCGGCGAGGCGGCCTTCGGCACAGGCCAGCAGCAGATCAAGGGCTTGGGCGCCTAGACGCATCATCAGCACCTGGGTTTCGGGGTCGCCGAAGCGGGCGTTGTATTCGACGAGGCGGGGCTGGCCGTGTTCGATCATCAGGCCAGCGAACAGGACGCCCTGATAAGGGGTGTTCCGGCGGGCCATCTCGGCGATTGTGGGCCGGATGATTTCGTCCATCGCCTTTTGGGCGATGGCGTCGGTGAGGACGGGCGCGGGGGAATAGGCGCCCATGCCGCCGGTATTGGGGCCTGTGTCGCCGTCAAAGGCGCGTTTGTGATCCTGGGCGGAGCCGATGGGCAGGGCGGTGGTGCCGTCGGTCAGGACGAAGAAGCTGGCCTCCTCGCCAGCCATGAATTCCTCGATCACCACCTCGGCCCCCGCTGCGCCGAACTTGCCGCCGAACATGTCGTCGATGGCGGCAAGGGCTTCGGGCAGGGTCATGGCGACGACGACGCCCTTGCCGAGGGCGAGACCGTCGGCCTTGATCACGATCGGCGCACCTTGCCGGATCACATAGGCGCGGGCAGCGGTGGCGTCGGTGAAGCGGGCGTAAGCTGCGGTGGGGGCGTGGCAGGCGTCACAGATTTCCTTGGTGAAGGCCTTCGAGGATTCCAGCCGCCCGGCAGCGGCAGAGGGGCCGAAGGTCAGAAGACCTGCGGCGCGGGTATCGTCCGCCACGCCTGCCGCGATGGGCGCATCGGGGCCGATGATGATGAAATCTATCGCGTTCTCGGTGGCGAAGGCCACGACGGCAGCGCCGTCCATGATGTCGAGATCGGCACATTCGGCCAAGGCTGCGATGCCCGCATTGCCGGGGGCCACGATCAGGCGGTCGCATTTGGGGTTCTGCTTGACCGCCCAGGCCAGCGCATGTTCGCGGCCACCGGAGCCGAGGATCAGGATGTTCATGGGTAGCGTCCCCCGCTTGGCCTTTGGATGATTGCGTCATAGGGTCTTGGGGTGTGACCTGCAAGGTATGCCCATGTCCGATATGTTCGAAGATAGCCCCGCCCCCGCCAGCAATGGCCCGGAATACACCGTCTCGGAACTGTCCGGGGCGGTGAAGAAGGTGATTGAGGGCGAGTTTGGCTTGATCCGGGTCAGGGGGGAGGTGGGGCGGGTCAGTCGTCCGGCCTCGGGGCATCTGTATTTCGATTTGAAGGACGACCGGAACGTCATCGCCGCGATTTCGTGGAAAGGGCAGGTTGCGCGGATGCAGGTGCGACCTGAGGAGGGGATGGAGGTTGTGGCCACGGGCCGCATGACCACCTTTCCGGGGCAGTCGAAGTATCAGTTGATCGTGGATGATGTGGCGCCCGCAGGGGTCGGGGCGCTGATGGCGATGCTGGAAAAGCGGCGGGTGGCGCTTGCGGCGGAGGGATTGTTTGATGCCTCAAGGAAGAAGGCGATCCCGTATCTGCCCACGGTGATCGGGGTGGTGACATCGCCGTCGGGTGCGGTGATCCGGGACATTCTGCACCGGCTGCGCGACCGCTTTCCGCGCCATGTGCTGATCTGGCCGGTGGCGGTGCAAGGGCAGGCTTGCGCGGCGGAGGTGGCGGCGGCGATCCGGGGGTTCAATGCGATTGTGCCGGGCGGACCGATCCCGAGGCCGGATCTGATCATCGTGGCGCGGGGTGGCGGCAGCCTTGAGGATTTATGGGGGTTCAACGAGGAAGTGGTGGTGCGGGCGGCGGCGGCGTCGGTCATTCCGCTGATCTCTGCCGTCGGGCACGAGACGGACACCACGTTGATCGACTTTGCGGCGGATTTGCGGGCACCGACGCCGACGGCGGCGGCGGAGCTGGCGGTGCCGGTGCGGCTGGAGTTGGTTGCGGCGGTGGACGGGCAGTCGGCGCGGCTGAGCCGGGCTTTGGCGCAGGGGCTGGGGCTGCGTGGGCAGCGGTTGCGCGATCTGGCGCGGGCTATTCCCCGGCTGGACGGGTTGCTGGCCGGGCCACGGCAGCGGTTTGACGCAGGGGTGCAGCGGCTGGGCGGTGCCTTGGGGCTGACCGTGCAGCGGCGGCGCGGGCGGTTTGAGGCGCTGGCGGGGCGGCACCGGGCTGAGGTTTTGCTGGGGGTTTTTGTGCGGCGGCGCGAGCGGCTCGCGGGGCTGGGACGCGATCTGGATGGGCGGGTCGAGCGTCGGGTGGAGCGTGGGCATGCGGGACTGGACAAATGGGCGTCGCGGCTGGCCCCGGCTTTGGCGCGATTGATTGGCGGCGCGGGGCGGGAGATTGCAACGGGGCGGGAGCGGCTGGCCGGGGCCGTGCTGCGGCTGGAGGCGGTGCAGGGCAAGCGGTTTGCGGAATTGACTGCGCGGCTGGAGGCGCTGGACCGGACCCGGCTGACACTGGGCTATGCCGAGACGCTGAAGCGCGGCTATGCGGTGGTGTGGGGCGATGGGGCGGTGGTGACGACCAAGGCGGCGGCGGAGAAGGCGGCAGCGCTGGAGGTGCAGTTTCAGGATGGGCGGCTGGTGTTGGGCGCACGGCCGGCGCGGAAGGGACGCGCACCTGACGGGCAGGGGAGTTTGTTCTGAGGCGGGGCGCTTTGGGGGGAAAGGCCGGGGGATTTCACACCCAGTGGCGCAGTTGGACCAATGTGACCGGCGCAAGACCGGCGCAACTAAAGGGGGCAGAGCCTTTCGCTGCGTCGGACCGGCTTTGGCCAAATTGTAACGGCTTGGCCTATACCCCAACCTGCGGGCCGGGACAGTTCATTGGTTCGCTGGTCTGGCCAACCTCTGACAACAGGTTGGCGCTGTCGCTGCCAAGGAATTGGGCGATCAGGCCCTGAGTGCCGCGGTAGAACAGCCAGCAATTGGGGTCGGGCTTGCCGTCATAGACAAAGCAGATGGCGCCGTTGTCTTCGTGCCAACTGCCGTATTCGCAGGGCTGGCCGGAGAAGGCCCACAGAACGCGGTGGTCGGGCAGGTATTGTTCCTGTCCCCAGACCGCGCCGCCCTCGGCATAAAGCAGGGTTTTGCCGGTGGCATAGTTGTCGAACTCGGTCGCGGTCAGTGGCGTGCCGAGGGTCGCCGGCGGCGGATCGGCCAGAACGGGCAGCGGCAGCAGGGCAAGGGCGAGTAGGAAAGGGCGCATGGTCGCTCCGGTCAACGAGCAGGATTTTGGCAGGCGGCGGGCGAAAAGGCCAGTCACGGCTTGGAGAGCGCTGTGAGGCGGGCCAGTTCGGGGCGCATCTTGCGGCGCCAGAGCGGCGGGATGAGCGCGATCAGACAGGCCAGTGGCAAGGGCCACGGCAACAGGGGGGCATCGGCGGGCAGGCGCAGGCCCGGGTAAGAACGCTGGGGGTGGATGTGGTGGTCGGAATGGCGCGGCGCGTTCAGCATCAGAGCGGCGGAGAACAGGTGCGGCGTGTTCCAGCTGTGCGCGGCGCTGACGGGTTCGGGCTTGCCATTGGGCTGGATCGTGCGGCTGAGGCCGTAGTGCTGGACATAGTCGGACAGCAGGATCTGCGATCCGGCGTGGAGCCCGAGGGCGGCCCAGATCAAGAGGCCGGGCAATCCGGCGATCAGGGTGGCGAGGCCGAGCGCAAGAACCGCGCCGCCTAGGTAGATGGCATAGGGATGGAGGCCGAGGCTGGTTTTGCGCCGGGTGGTTTCGGCAGCCCAGCCGCGGCGAAAGCTGAGCCGCCAGGCGCGCAGCAGAAACCGGTAGAAACCTTCCCCGACAGGGGCGGTGTTGGGGTCCTCTGGTGTGGCGACGTGGCTGTGATGGACCAGCCGGTGGCTTGAGGCGTGATGCCCGAACAAGAGTGCGGTGTAGACGGCAACTCCGAGGCTGAACAACGGGCGCGGCCGGTGGATCAGTTCATGGGCGGCGGGGTGGGCGACCTGACCGAGCCACAGGCCGCCGGCAAAGAACAGGGCGGCGCGGGCGGGGGCTGGCAGACCAGAGGAGCCGGCAATCGCCCAGGTCAGCACCGGCAGGGCAGCGAGAGCGCCGAGGCCAAGGGCCACAAGCAACGCATCGGCAGCCGGAAATTCGCGGTCCCGGGCGGGATCGGCCGCAAAGGGGAGCAGCAGGTCAAGCGTCACGGCGACAAGGGTCATGTCGGCAAGTGCGGCAAGCGGCCAGAACCCGCCCCATGCAACGCCAAGCGCCAAAAGCAGCAGCGGACTGGCGGCGGCGAGGGCGAACAGGGCGACGGGGAGCGGGCGCATGAGGCAAGTGTAGCATCCGGCGCAGCAGAGGCCAGCCCCGAGCGCGGCTGTCGCGGGCAAGCGGGCTTTGCTCAAGACGCCAAGGGCGGGACGCGGCGCGGACGGAGGAGGTCAGTAGCCCGGGGAAGGCGGTACGTGGCGATTACCGGTGGGCGCTGGGCAGGCCCAACGACAAGGATGATAGTGCGGCCTGGGGTTTGAACGGGGCACCGAACAAGGGGCAGGGTTCGGGTCGGGTGAGGCCGGGTGCGCCTGATGAGCGGGCACTTGGTGTGCGCAACGCGAATTGGTTCACGCGAACAGGTGCAGCGGGCCGTTTTGCCGAAAGGCTGTTGCGATGGGTCTGACAGGCCGGCCCTTCCCCTGCGGGCGCAAAATGGCTAGGTGGGGATAAATGGCTTTGGGGTTGCGCATGTCCTTTTTCAAAAAACTTCGCATCCGGATGTTTCGTTCTTCGGACAAGATCGGCGAGGGGCTGGAGGCCCTGGTGGCCGACGCGCCCGCGATCGAGGCCGCAAAACCGTCGCTGATCGGCCGCTTGCTGGGGCGGGACGAGACGCGGCGGGTGGTGGATGACGCCATGCTGGAAAGTCTGGAAGATGTGTTGATCCAGGCCGATATGGGGGTGGAAACCGCGCAGCGCGTCACCGCCAACATTGCGGCGGGCTGGCTGGGCAAGCGGGTTTCGACGGACGAATTGAAAGGTGCGCTGGCCAATGAGGTGGCGCGGATCATGGAGGGGGTGGCACGGCCGATGCCGCTTTACAGCCAGAAGCCGCAGGTCGTGCTGGTGGTGGGCGTCAATGGGTCGGGCAAGACCACGACGATCGGCAAACTGGCCAGTCAGTTCAAGGCGGCGGGCAAGTCGGTGGTGATCGCGGCAGGCGACACGTTCCGCGCGGCGGCGGTGGAGCAGTTGCAAATCTGGGGGCAGCGGGCGGGTGTGCCGGTTTTGACGGCTCCGGAAGGGTCGGACCCCGCGTCGCTGGCGTTTGACGCGCTGGTCAGGTGCCAAGCGGACGGCGCGGATTTGTTGATGATCGACACGGCGGGACGGTTGCAGAACCGGGCCGATCTGATGGAAGAACTGGCCAAGATCGTGCGGGTTCTGCGCAAGAAAGACCCGTCTGCGCCGCATAACACCATTCTGGTGCTGGATGCGACGACGGGGCAGAACGCCTTGGCGCAGGTCGAGATTTTCCGCAAGATCGCCGATGTGACGGGGCTTGTGATGACCAAGCTGGACGGCACGGCGCGGGGTGGGGTGCTGGTCGCCTTGGCCGACAAGTTCGGGCTGCCCATTCATGCAATCGGGGTGGGCGAGCAGATCGACGATCTGGCGCCATTCGACCCGCAGGATTTTGCGCGGGCGCTGGTGGGGCTTGATGGGTGAGGTCGGGTTTGGGACCTGCCGCTGGAGGGTTTCACACCCTCCAGACCTCCCGTGGAGTATTTCCGAAAGGGTAAGCCGAAATTTTAGATGAATTGGAGGGGCTTGGGCGCATGGCGGCGGGATGAGCAGCTATATGATCTCGCTGGTGGGCACGCCTCAGGGGCACCGGCTGGCGATTGGCCTCGCGCTGCTGGCGGCCGTTTTGCACGCACTTTTCGGAGCGCTGCAGAAAGGCCGCGATGACCCCTGGCTGGCACGGGCGGCGATTGATGCGAGTTACGGCATCATAGCCACGCCGTTTGCGCTGTTCGTGGTGCCGTGGCCGGAGCCGTGGATGTGGGGCATCTTTGGCGGGGCGTTTCTGATCCATGCCGGATACAAGGTCATGCAGGCGATGACTTATGACCGGGCACCCTATACCGTCGTGTATCCGGTGGTGCGGGGAACGGGGCCGTTTTTCACGGTTATCGGCGCCGGGCTGGTGTTTGGCGAGCATTTTGCAGCCCTGCAATGGCTTGGTCTTTTGATGCTTGTTGGCGGGATTTTCGGGCTGGCTGGGTATAACATCGCCCGTGTGCCGGTGGGGCAGACCATTCTGCCCGCGATGGGGCTGGCGCTGATCACGGGCGGGTTTGTGGCGGCTTACACAACATATGACGCCTGGGGGATCAGGGCGACGGCGGATCCGTTCACCTTCCTCGCGTGGTTTTTCATGATCGACGGCGTGTTCATTCCGGTGGTGACGTTTCGCAAATGGCGCGATCTTGACCGGGCGCGGTTGATGCCTTTGCTGAAGCGGGGTGTATTCGGTGCGTTTGTCGCCTATTTCAGTTTTGGGTCGGTGATGATGGCGACGCGGCTGGACCGGGTTGGCGAGGCGGCGGCGCTGCGTGAAACCTCGACCGTGTTCGCGGCCTTGATCGGCTGGTGGATCTTGGGGGAAAAGGTCGGGCGGGTGCAGGTGGCATTGATGGCGCTGATTGCCTGTGGCGCGGTGGTGGTGGAATGGGCGGGGGCGTGACAGATTGGGGACGTTGATGGACAAGAAGGTTGATCCGAAGCTGAAGATGGCGTTGGAACTGGGGCCGGTGTTGCTGTTCTTCATTGGCTATACGGTGCTGAAGGACCGGGTATTTCACATCGCAGGGGCCGATTATTCGGCCTTTGTCGTGCTGACGGCCGGTTTCGCGGTGATTTTCGCCGCAAGCATTGCACTGCTGTGGCGGTTGACCGGCAGGCTGTCACCGATGCAGCTGGTTACGCTGGCGGTGGTGTTGTTCATGGGCGGCATGACGGTCTGGTTTAACGACGAGCGGTTCATCAAGATGAAACCGACCATCGTGTATCTGGTGTTCGCGGCGGTGCTTGGGGTCGGGCTGTTGCAGGGCAAAAGCTATCTCAAACTGGCAATGGAGGATGCGCTGCCGATGCAGCCCGAGGGCTGGATGATCCTGACCCGGCGGATCACGGCATTTTTCGCCGGGCTGGCCGTTTTGAACGAGGTGATCTGGCGCAATTTCAGCACGCAAGTCTGGCTGGATTTCAAGCTGTTCGGGCTGACGGCGGCGATGTTTCTGTTCTTTCTGACGCAGGCGCGGTTGTTGGAGCGATATGGGATCAAGGATGCGGGCGAGGGCTGACGCAGGCGTTGCTCAAAACAGAGCGCCTGATGCGCGCGGTGTGATGGGTGTCGCCCGCGCCCAAGGGTCTTGGACCGATTAGGCCCTGCGAACATGCCCTGCGGCGTGCGGCTCGAAGTGACCGACCGTAGCCGCGAAACCTGCGGGATTGCCACAACCTTGCCCCATTTGTGCGCCACCTTGCTGCGGCAGGCAATTCGGGGGCGGCCATGTTTGACGAAATCACCACGACACTGAAGCGCTTCATCGATCTGTTCCGGCAGGGCACGACGTTGCCGTGGACCATTCTGCTGCCGCTGGTGCTGCTGGTGGTGGCGTGGCCTTTGCTGCGGATTGCGCTGGACGACGAGCGGGCGACCTTCATGGCGGCTTTCGTGCTGGCGATGGGGTTGCGGCTGGCGTTGCGGTCAGATGGCACAATCCGGGCGGCGCGCGCCCAGATGTCACGGCGGGCCACGGTCATTCTGGCACTGGTGTTCGGGCCGGGGATCATGGCTGCGCTGATCTGGATCGGGCAGCCGTTGTGGTGTCAGCGGTTCCTGAGCCTTTATTTCCTGATCATGGCGGCGCTGTATGTGCTGGACGTGATTGACGGCAAGCACATGATGGTGCGGTTTTTCTTGCCGGCAGAGCGCAATCATGGCGCTGATCCGTTGATGACGCGGGTGATGGCAATCTATCAGATGGCGTTGCTGCTGTTGAACGAAACACTGATCGCGCAGACATCCCTGACGGTGTGGCTGGTGTATTTCGGACTGCTGCCGATGCTGTCGCAACGGGTCGTGCTTGCGCTGGTGCGAACAGTGGACGAGGCCTATACCAAGGGCTATGGCCGACTGTAGCGCAGGGTCACAAGTGGCGACTTGCCCCTTCAGCGTTGGCCCCTTTAGCGTTTGAACAAAACCTCTTGTGCCTTGCGGTCTTGCGCCACGCTTTGGCGGCGGTCTGCGGCGATGGCCTTGCCGGCAATCACCCCAGGCCGGGCGGCCATGCGGTCCAGCCAAGCCCTGAAATGCGGCTTGTCGTCGAGGCTTTGCTGCTGACCCTGCCAGTTCTGTGCCCAGGGCCAAAGGGCGAAATCGGCAATCGAGGGGAAATCACCCGCGACAAAAGCATGGCGCGCCAATTGTCGGTCCAGCACAGCGTAAAGCCGTGCCACCTCGCGCCGGTAGCGGTCTTTGGCGTAGGGCAAATCTTGCGGCGGGTCCAGCGCCGGGGCGTAACTGAGAAAGTGATGCGCCTGACCGGCCATCGGGCCGACTCCGCCCATCTGCCACATCAGCCATTGATCCACCGTGATGCGGTCGCGTGCGGTCGCGCCGTAAAACTGGCCGGTCTTGCGGGCGAGATATTGCAGGATGGCACCGGACTCGAAAATGGCGATCGGCAGGCCGTCCGGCCCGTCAGGATCGACAATCGCGGGCATGCGGTTGTTGGGCGCAATCTTGAGGAATGCGGGGTCAAACTGTTCACCAGCCCCGATGTTCACCAGTTTCACGCTGTAGGGCAGACCCATTTCCTCCAGCGCGATGGAAATTTTCCAGCCGTTGGGGGTAGGCCAGTAGTAAAGATCGATGGTCATCGGCGGCTCCTGCTAGACCGCCATCATGGCGGGATTGGCGGCAGGGGCAAGGGGCGTTGACCTTTGGATTTCGCCGCGCTATCCAAGTGGTCGTGGCGCTTTGTTACCGGATTGCGGGCCACGTTAAATATTCCGCTAAAAAGGTCAGGGTCATCGCCCCCGAACCTTTACGGTTGCGGGGTTTTTTGTTGCCCGATGGGCTGGAGACGGACATGAGCAAGGACTGGAAGACGCGCACGAAACTGGTGCATGAGGGCAGTCGCCGCAGCCAGTATGGCGAGATGGCCGAGGCGATTTTCCTGACGCAGGGGTTTGTCTATCCGGATGCCGAAAGTGCCGAGGCGCGGTTCATCAAGGCGGGTGACGACGAGTTCATCTATGCGCGGTATGGCAACCCCACGACACGGATGTTCGAGGAGCGGATTGCGGCGCTTGAGGGGACGGAGGATGCGTTTGCCACGGCGAGCGGCATGGCGGCGGTCAACGGGGCGCTGATGGCGATGTTGCGGGCGGGGGACCATGTGGTGTCCAGCCGCGCACTGTTCGGGTCGTGTCTGTATGTGCTGGAAGAGGTGTTGCAGCGGTTCGGCGTCAAGGTGACGTTTGTGGATGGCGCGGATCTGGCGGCGTGGAAGGCGGCGGTTGTGCCGGGGACCAAGGCGGTGTTTTTCGAGTCGATGTCGAACCCGACGCTGGAACTGGTGGATATTCGTGGCGTGTCGGACATTGCCCATGCGGTGGGTGCCTTGGTGATCTGCGACAACGTGTTTGCCACACCGATATTCTCTCGTGCGGTGGAGCAGGGGGCGGATGTGGTGGTTTATTCCACCACCAAGCATATCGACGGGCAGGGCCGGGCGCTGGGCGGGGTGGTCTGTGCCAGCCGCGAGTTCATTCGCAAGACGCTGGAACCCTATATGAAGCACACTGGCGGGTCGATGAGCCCGTTCACGGCCTGGATCATGCTGAACGGGATGGCGACGCTGGATCTGCGCTGCCGGGCGATGGCGACCTCGGCGCAAAAGATCGCGGAGGTTCTGGCAGGCGATGCGCGGCTGTCACGGGTGATATTTCCGGGGCTGGCAAGCCACCCGCAGCACGCGCTGGCGATGGCGCAGATGGGGTCGGGTGGAACCTTGGTGACATTCGACATCAAGGGCGGCAAAGAGGCGGCGTTCCGGTTCATGAACGCGCTGGATATCATCAAGATTTCCAACAACCTGGGCGATGCCAAGACGATTGCGACCCATCCGGCGACCACGACCCATCAGCGGCTGCCGCAGGACCAGAAGGATTTGCTGGGGATCACGCCGGGGCTGATCCGGCTGTCGGTCGGGCTCGAGGATGTGGACGACCTGATCGCCGAGTTGCAAGACGCGCTGTCCGCGGTCTGAGCCAACCGGGCCTTGCGAAACCGGCGAACCTGCTTTGGCGGTGCGGCACAGGGGCCGGCGCGGTGGATGGTGCTGACCCGTGCGGCCTGGTGTCGTCTTTCTGGCCAATGCGTCGGCTAAGACTTTGGACATTTGGCAATCTGCCCTATATTCGGTTTTTGCGGCCCATACGGGACAGGGAGCGCTGCCATGAACATCCATTTTGCCGACCGGAACCACAAGCCGACACGCGCCGAAGCGGAGGCCGCCTTGGCCATGCTGAAACTATGGGCAAACCGTGCCTCCGAGGCGGATATAGTCGCACTGGACCCGGGTCTGGGGCTGCTGGTCGGCGAGGGCTATCCGGTTTTGAACCGCGAATATCCGGCGGAGTTCCGGGCTGACAATGACTATAAGGATTCCCTGCCAGATCTGCAAAACGGGCCCGCGAGCCTGATCGTCGGGGCCAAGCAGGTCATCCAGCATGTCGGGATTTCGAATTTTCGGCTGCCGATCCGCTATCGCACCCGCGACAACGGCGATCTGGCTTTGGAAACTTCGGTGACCGGGACGGTCTCGCTGGAGGCGGAGAAGAAGGGCATCAACATGAGCCGCATCATGCGGTCGTTCTATGGCCATGCCGAACGAGAGTTCAGCTTTCAGGTGATCGAACATGCGCTGGATGACTACAAGCGCGATCTGGGGTCGTTTGACGCACGGATCCAGATGCGGTTTTCATTTCCGGTGAAGGTGGGTTCCCTGCGGTCCGGGCTGCAAGGCTGGCAGTATTACGACATCGCGCTGGAACTGGTTGATGTGGCCGGGGTGCGCAAGCGGATCATCCATCTGGATTTCGTTTATTCCTCGACGTGCCCATGTTCGCTGGAACTGTCGGAACATGCCCGCCGGACACGCGGCCAGCTGGCGACGCCGCATTCCCAACGGTCGGTGGCGCGGATTTCGGTGGAGATTGTGGGCGACAAATGTCTGTGGTTCGAAGACCTGATCGGGCTGGCCCGTGACGCCGTTCCGACCGAAACGCAGGTGATGGTCAAGCGCGAGGATGAACAGGCATTCGCTGAACTGAACGCCGCCAACCCGATTTTCGTCGAGGATGCGGCGCGCAGTTTCTGTCTGGCCTTGCAGCAGGATGCCCGTATCCGCGATTTCCGGATCGTGGCGAGCCATCAGGAGTCGCTGCATTCACATGATGCGGTGTCAGTGCTGACCGAGGGTGCGACTTTCGCGGCCGACAGCCTGGACCCGCGGCTGTTTGCGTCGCTTTACCACGTGGGGTGATGGTGCGTTGAACCACGCACCCTACGCGAACCGTAGGGTGCGTGATTTGCGCGGACCTCTCATTCCCAGCATGACACCAGCACGGTCATGCCGCGCGCCGTTGCGGCCAGCGCGTCCGGCGTGGCCGCTGTGGTGCTGGTCGAGGCGCTGAGCGTCATGCCATGTGCGGTCAGCAGCGCCGTCAGTGCATCCGCCGATGCCGCGAACGCCACGCCTTCGGGTAGTTGGCGTGCGGCACCCATGCTGGCGGGCATCAGCATGCCAAGCACCGCCCCGCTGTCGGCCAGAACCGGGCCGCCGGTGTCGCCGGGCAGGGTGCGGATCGACAGGCGGGTCAGGCCGGGTTCACCGTTCAGGCCGGTCTGATCCTCGATCGTGCCAAGCGTCACCACGGCGGCGGGCAATTTGTCTTCGTAAGCAAAGCCCGCGACCGAGATTTTGGCACCAAGCCGGGCGGCTGTCGCGCTAAAGGCTGCGACAGCGCGCGGAGACAGCGGCTTTGCGGGGGTCAGAAGGGCAATGCCGGAGGTGGCATCGCTATAGCTGACGGTGGCGTTCGTGCTGCGGTCCAGTGTGATGTGGCCGCATTGGGCGACGGCCTCGGTCGTGGTCAGCACAGTTCCGCTGGCATTGACGAAAAAGCCACTGCGCGAATGTTTGGGTTTGCGCATTTCCAGCCCCGCCAGCAGACCGCGCTTGGCGGCATCGGCAAGTGGCACCAGGCCGGGGTCCAGCGCCTTGTCACCCAGCGAGCGGAACGAGGCCTGCAAGACGGGCAGGATGCGGGTCATCCGGTCGGCGTCCGAGAGGTTCCAGCTTACCACATAGCCTTTGACCGCGCCATTTTCGGACTTGGCATAGGCCAGGGTTTCAACTTTGTCGTTCCGTCCGTGGATGATGAAACTGTCCTCACTCAAGGCGCGTTCGCCGTCGGGCGGTAGCATTTCCAGAGATTGCAGAATGTCATACAGCGCCGACAGGCTGGCCTGGCCGCCGGGTTCGGAGATAAGCAGAACCTTGAGGCCGGAGCCCGCTTTATCCACATAATGGACGAAGGGCGGTTCGTAACGGTCGAAGCTGATCAGCGACAGTGGCAGGATGATTTCGATGCCGGATTCGGCCTCTGACACGGGTTCAAAGCCAAACTCGGCCTTGTCGGCGGCGTATCCGCTGGTCAGCGCGTCGCGCTGCCGGGTGGTCAGAATGCCGGTCGGATCGTAGGAATGGGCGGTCTGCCACGCCGCCATCGAGGCGCGGGTGCCGGGGCCGTAATTGCCGTCAATGGTGCCATCGTAGAAGCCATACCATTTCAGGGCCTCTTGCAACGCCTGTTTGTCGGTGAGGCTGAGAACGGCCTCGGCGGCTTTGGCCTGTTTCGGGGTTTCTTCCGGTTCTGCAACAGGTTCGGTCACAGGTTCGGCCACAGCCGGTTCCGCAGGATCCGCGGCATCGGGCAGCGCGGTCGCGGTCACGTCTGGCGCGGGCGCACCGGAGCTGATGTCAGACCCGACCGGCCAGAACCGGTTGCCGTAACTGGCACCGTCCGAGATATAGCTGTCGTTGGGGATCAGGTTCTGCCGGCGCAGGTCCAGCAGCCGCCCGCCCGCTACATCGGCGGTCATCGGCCCCAGAGCGATGCCATACCAGCCCGTGCCCAACTTGTAGCCTTCAACATCGGGGAACAGCGCTGCGTAGGCTCGGGCGCGGTCCATTGCGGTGCTGAGATTGGGTTGCGCCTCTATCTGCAGCCAGGTCTTGTCTTGGGCGATGGCGGGGAAGGTGGCAAAACAGGCGATGAGCCCGCAGAGAACGGCTAGAATTCGCATCAAAACTTTGACCCTTTTCCCCATGCCGTTTTGCAGGGCTTTTGCCCCGTCGCGGCTTTGTCGGACATTACCAGAGCCTTCGGCGGATGCACCCCCCCATTTGCAGGGGTCTGCTGGCTGGCGCCACATTGACCCTTGCCCGCGCCTTGCCTATGGAGGGGGCGCATTCCATGAGGCCTGTCATGTCCGATCCCAGACCCGCGCCACGCTCGTTTCAGGAGATCATCCTGCGGCTGCAAACCTATTGGGCCGCCAAAGGCTGCGCCATCTTGCAACCTTATGACATGGAGGTCGGCGCGGGCACGTTTCACCCGGCGACGACCCTGCGGTCCCTGGGGTCAAAGCCGTGGGCTGCTGCCTATGTCCAGCCGTCGCGCCGCCCGACCGATGGCCGCTATGGCGAGAACCCCAACCGGATGCAGCACTATTATCAGTTTCAGGTGATCATAAAACCGTCGCCGCCGGATTTGCAGGATCTGTATCTGGGGTCGTTGCGCGAAATCGGGATTGATGCGTCGGTTCACGACATCCGCTTTGTCGAGGACGACTGGGAAAGTCCGACCCTGGGCGCCTGGGGTCTGGGCTGGGAAGTGTGGTGCGATGGCATGGAAGTCAGCCAGTTTACCTATTTTCAGCAGGTCGGCGGCCATGATTGCCGCCCCGTATCGGGCGAGCTGACCTATGGGCTGGAACGGCTGGCGATGTATGTGCTGGGCATTGATCACGTGATGGACATGCCGTTCAACGACCCGCAAAGCCCGATTGCGCTGACCTACGGCGATATCTTCCGGCAGACTGAAGAGGAATATTCGCGGCACAACTTCGATGCGGCGGATACCGAAAAGCTGTTCGACCATTTCAAGGATGCCGAGGCGGAATGTGCGCGGCTTTTGGCCTTTGCGCCCGACGATCCGAAGTCGGGCAAACGTATCATCATGGCGCATCCGGCCTATGATCAGGCGATCAAGGCCAGTCACATCTTCAATCTGCTGGACGCTCGCGGGGTGATTTCCAGCACCGAACGGCAGGCCTATATCGGGCGGGTGCGGGCGCTGGCCAAAGCTTGCGCCGATGCGTTCCGGCTGACGCCTGCGGGGGCCGACGCTGTGGAGGTTGGCGCGTGAATGGCAAGCTGGTTGCGGGGTTCATCGTGGTAGTCGCGTTGCTGGCGGGTGTCGCCATGTACTGGTTGCAGGAATACGCCTATTACGAAACGGTGTCGTTCAAACCCGGCGACGAAATTGAACTGACGCCGTTGTCAGGACCGCCGGAAGCCATTCCAGTGGCGAATTTGCAGGGTATCGATGCCAATTCCTCGCCCTTGCGGTTCCGGGCCTGTTTTACGACGACGCTGGATCAGGCGACATTGACGGACGGGTTCAAGGTCTATGCCGGTGCGGTGCCTCTGGTCGCGCCGTCGTGGTTCGATTGCTTTGACACCGGCAAGATCACGGCGGCCTTGGCGTCAGGCGAGGCGATTGCGTTTCTGTCGAAGGCGGATGTGGCGCCGCAGATTGACAGCGTTGTGGCGGTTTTCCCCGATGGCCATGCGTATGCCTGGCATCAGGTGAAGCCGGGGATTGATGTAAACACCGGCGCGGAACAGTGACATGGACCTTTTGATCGAACTCTTTTCCGAAGAAATTCCGGCGCGGATGCAGGCGAAGGCACGGGATGACCTGCGGTCGCTGGTGACGAACGGGCTGGTCGAGGCCGGGCTGACCTATGCCTCGGCCGGGGCGTTTTCGACGCCGCGGCGGCTGGTCTTGTCGGTGGATGGCCTGACGGCGGAGAGCAGGCCGGTGCGGGAAGAGCGCAAGGGGCCAAAGGTTGATGCGCCTGCGGCGGCGCTGGAGGGGTTCTTGCGTTCGACCGGGCTGTCGAAGGACCAGCTGGAGGTGCGGGACGACAAGAAGGGTTCCGTCTATTTCGCGGTGGTGGAAAAGCCGGGGCGTCACGCTGCCGCGATTGTGGCGGAGGTGCTGGAGGGTGTCATCCGCAGCTTTCCGTGGCCGAAGTCGATGCGCTGGGGGGCGGGGAATTTGCGCTGGGTAAGGCCGTTGCAGTCGATCCTGTGCATTCTGGGTGATGAAGGCGGTTCGCAGGTGGTGCCGCTGACCGTGGATGGGATCGTTGCGGGAAATGTCACGCGGGGGCATCGATTTTTGTCGAGCGGTGCTTTTGCGGTCACGTCATTTGACGATTTCGCGGTGAAGCTGAAGCGGGCGTTTGTTATTTTGGACTCTGCCGAACGTGAGGCTGCGATCTGGCAGGGGGCGCAGAACCTGGCTTTTGCGGCGGGCATGGAGGTGGTGCCGGATGCCGGGCTTCTGACCGAAGTGGCGGGGCTGGTGGAATGGCCGGTGCCGCTGATGGGGCGGATTGCGGAGGGGTTTCTGCATTTGCCGCCGGAGGTTCTGCAAACCTCGATGCGCGAACATCAGAAGTTTTTCTCGGTGCGGGCGCGGTCGGGCCGGATCGAAGGCTTCGTGACCGTTGCCAACACTGAACCCGCCGATCATGGTGCGGTGATCCTGAAGGGCAACCAGAAGGTGCTGTCGGCGCGGCTGTCGGATGCCCGGTTCTTCTGGGAAAAGGATTTGCGCGTCGCCAAGGCTGGCATGGGCGAATGGCTGGATGGGCTGCGCGCCGTGACCTTCCACAACAAACTCGGCTCGCAGTTTGATCGCGTCGAGCGGATCGCGGCGCTGGCGCGGGAAATTGCACCCTTGGTTGGGGCTGATCCTGACATGGCCGAACAGGCGGCGCGGGTGGCGAAGGCGGATCTGCGGTCGGCGATGGTGGGCGAATTCCCGGAATTGCAGGGCAAGATGGGGCGGTATTACGCGCTGGAGGCGGGCGAGAAACCCGCCGTCGCCGACGCCGCGCGCGACCATTACGCGCCGCTGGGGCCATCGGATGCGGTGCCGACAGAGCCGGTGTCGGTCGCCGTGGCGCTGGCCGACAAGATCGACACGCTGACCGGGTTCTGGGCAGTGGATGAAAAGCCGACCGGGTCGAAGGACCCCTATGCGCTGCGTCGGGCGGCGTTGGGGGTGATCCGGCTGGTGCTGGGGAATGGGGTGAGGTTTTCGTTGGTCGACGCCACCACATTGTCATTGGCTGGGCATATAAGGCCAAACGGTTGGGAGGCCGCTCTAGAATACAATCTTCGTTACAATGAAGAAGACACAGTTGCACAAATTGAGGGCATGGCGGATTCGAGCCCCTTTGCAAGATATCTGATGGGTGGCGTTTCTTCAGACGCCAATGGACTCAACGAGTTCGATGTCGTAAGTGCGTGGCACATGGGGGGCGAGTTCGAGCGGCCCCGTTCATATCAAGAAGTGGCCGAGAAAACTGGATACCCTGCTGAGCAGGCCGAACTGGCGTTCGAAGTAATAAACTCGTGGTTTGATCGTTATCAAGATGGTCTGGCATTGGTAGATTCTCAGGCAAGTTTGTCAGGGCTCCAACGTGATCCGTTGCTTTCTGTTCATTCAGGGACGTCAATCTCCCAGTATATCGCGGCGGTCTCCGGCAATATACTCGCCTTCCTCCACGACCGCCTCAAGGTCTACCTCCGTGACCAAGGCATCCGCCACGACATCATCGACGCCTGCCTCGCCTTGCCCGGCAATGACGATCTGACTCTGCTGGTCAAGCGGGCCGAGGCGCTGGCGGCTTTCCTCAAAACCGAAGACGGGCCGAACCTGCTGCAAGGGTACAAACGCGCCAACACCATTCTGACTCAGGCTGAGGCCAAGGATGGGGTGGAATACTCCTATGGCGCGGATGTGAAGTTCGCCGAGACGGAGGAGGAGCGGGCGCTGTTTGCGGCGCTGGATCGGGCGGAGGCGGCGATCACTCCTGCGATGCAGGCCGAGGATTTTGCAGGTGCGATGGCCGCGATGGCGCAGTTGCGGGCGCCGATTGATGCGTTTTTCACGGCGGTGCAGGTGAACTCTGACAACTCCGTCACGCGCCGCAATCGCCTGAACCTTTTGCACCGCATCCGGGCGATTTGTTCCGGTGTGGCCGATTTGACCAGGATCGAGGGGTAGGGTGCGTGATCTCACGCACCGATCCGGCACCCACAGTGGTGCGTGAGATCACGCACCCTACCCAATAAACTTGCGCCAAAGCCAGTTCGGTTTATGCTGCAGGGCATCATGAAAGACGCCGCAGTGCAGAAACCCGATCACTTGCTCGACTTTACCGTTGT
>JANYFE010000108.1 GCA_025362795.1 Rhodobacterales bacterium
CAGGTTGCCGAGTTCCAAGTTCGTGTGGCCGTCCTGAACGGCTTCACCGCGCTCGGCATACCCGTCACTGAAGCCGTGGGATGAGTCCGTCCGGGGAAAGGGTAACCTCGGTCATCAAACGATTTGTGCAACAGAGCCGCGGAGCGCTCATGTTTCTCTCAGCCTTTTGTTTCTCGACTATCAATGCCTCGACGTGCCGATCAGGAATGGACGATTCCAGTGTGATCTTAAGTGTGTGTACCACAGGTACGCAAGTCGTGGTGTGCTCGAACGACGTCTACCCCCTGCCTTGGTTCTGAAGTGATGCCCTACACTTGCGGACATGAGCGCTCGCACTCATGCCGCGCCCAACATTCGGTGCGCTGCACACGCAAGGTCGCCATCTGCTTCAAATAACAAATCGCGTCGAGAAATACAGTCGGCGGGTCTTGCGTCATCTCCGGCAAGATTATGCGGGCCAATCTTGCTTCCGCACCTGTCCACGACATACGGTAATGCGGCTAGTTTACGCGCCCCACCCCTCACGGCAAAACCCCCACGTCCCCGCGCTGATGTCCCTGCACCAAGTCCCGCAGCTCAGCCGGTGAGATCACCTCGACCTTGTCGCCCCACTGGTAGAGATGCCAGGCCATCTCGACCCAGCCACTGGCGGTGAACGCGACGCGCAACGCGCCGTCTGGCTCTTCGGTGACCACTTGGTCGGGGTGGAAAGCGAACTCGCGGGCTGCAGCAGCCGCGCCGGGTGCAAAGCGCCAGATGACAGGTTGGTATTCCGCGTCGGAGTGATACGAGCCGAAGGACTGGGCGGCATAGGCGTCCAGATCGAAGTCGGGGTCGCGGGCGAAGGACTGACCGGTGATCTTTGCGCGAGTGATGCGATCAAGCCGGAAGCGCCGGAAGGCCCGTCCGTTGCCGAGATCGCGCGCGATCAGGTATTGCCGGATTCCCAACAGCATGCCGTAGGGCTCCACCAGGCGGTCCAGTGTGGCGTCATCACTGGCGCCCCGATAGGCAATGGTCAGAGAGAACGGCGCTTTGATCGCCACCGCAATCGCGCCCAGTGTGTTGGGTTCGACTTGCACGCGCGGTCCTGGACGGCAGGCATAGCCTTGCGCCTCGAGCATCGCCCCGGCGTCCACCTCGGCCCGCCGTGCATGCGACGACGGCATCGTTGCCAAAAGCCGATCCCGCAGAGAAATCAGTGCCGACACATCTTTGGCGGCCCCTTCGCGCTGGGCGCGGCGAATGCTCATGTCCAAAGCCGCCAACTCGCTATCGCGAATGCCCAGCATGCCCAGAACTCTGGTGTCATTTAACTTCCACCAGCGCCGCCGATCCTGATCGGTGGAGAATTCGACGCTGGGAAACGCCTCCTCCAGGCCCCGGATCATGCGCTGAGCGGTGCGTAAATTGACGCCGAACTCGGCGCTGACCTCAACCAGGCACACGCCCTTGTGGCGGGCAGCGGCCATTTCGGCCAATCGCATCAAATCCAGGGTCTTCTCAAAAGCCATGATGATTCTTTTTTTCTCCACGTCAGGTCCTTACGGGGAGTGTGGGGCAGGATCATCCTTGGGGCGAATCATTTGTGTCAAAAGCAACCCTTAGGTGCAGATGCCGCTCCGCAAACAGCCGCGGCCTTGGTGGATCCTTCTGCCCAGGTTGCGGTCTTTCAGTGCCCAATGGAAAGATGGAATAGACAATGAAGCTTCCCCAGCGCGAATTCTACACCCTACACGAAGTGGCCGCCCGTTGGGGCTGTGCCCTGGCCGACATTTCCGGCTGGTCAACCGCTGGCGAGCTGGACGTGATCACCGGAATTCCTCCCACCTTCTGTGGCACCACGAGAGTTTCTGGCACTGTTGTCATCTGCACCATGGATATTGTGCCGATGTTCCGGCGCTGTGGAACTGGGCCCAAGAACGCACAGCTGCGTCGTCTGCGCACCGAAGAGGCCGTCGACTGGCTGTTTGTCACTGAACCGCCGCAGGGCGTGGAAGTGTCGATTGCCGATCTGCTGGTGCGCAGCAAACAGGTTCTGAAGTTCGAAGACACGCACGATCTGTTGCGCCGGATCAGCGGCGGAACTGGATCAACATCGCCCTACGACTGGGACAGCATGACCAAGGCCTTTCTGATCCGCATCCATGTGCGCGGCATCCCAACCTCCAAGGCCGAAATGATCGGTGACATTCAGGACTGGTTCGTGGCAAATTCGAATGGCGATGATATCCCGAGCGAGCGTTCCATTCGTCGCCATGTCGACGATCTTTGGAAGATGCTCAGCGAGCTCAAACGGGACGGAAACGCCTGAACCCGCGCGTCCGTCATGCCTGTTTGAGATCACTGTCAGCATCGTGGACCAGCGTCGGGCGCGGCCGGAAGATATGTGCCACCGCGTCGACACCCGCCCGCAGAGGCGAGTCCATCAGATGCGCATAGCGCTGGGTGGTCTGCATCTGCGTGTGACCCAGCAGTTTGCCGATCATCTCCAACGACGCGCCACCGCTGACCAACAGCGAGGCGAAGGTGTGACGCAGGTCGTGAATGCGCACATCCGGCAGTTTGGCCTGCTTCTGGACGCTGGCCCAAAAGCGGCGGATTTCCTTGACCGGCTGGCCCGGCACATCACCGGGGAACAACCATGGCACCCCGCTTGGCACCAGCAGTTGGCGCTGGCGCACGATGGCGGCCACATCGCCCGAGACGGGAACCCGGTGGACTTTGCGCTGCTTGGTCGTGGCGGCAGGCTTGGACCAGATGCCAAGTTCGAGGTTGAATTGTTCAAACCGGGCCTGACGCACCTCCCCCAGCCGCGCCCCGGTCAACATGCAA
>JANYFE010000049.1 GCA_025362795.1 Rhodobacterales bacterium
TCTCCGACGGATCGAAGCGCGAACCTTCGACCAGCTCATCCAGGCCCGCGGCGACACATGCGCGCTCTTCAACCCCGACGAATGCTGGAACTTCTTCAAGGCTGCAGGATATGCCTCAGATTAAACGCAAAATGCTTTAACGACAAATCGTAACATATTGAGCATTAGGAAAACTTGAGACTGGCCACATGTGGACGCCTACTGCCTGCCGCGGTTCCACCCCCGGCCCCTCGACCCGAACATCTCATAGCCGTCCGCCGTCACGGCCACGGTGTCCTCGATCTTCAGATAGCCCCGCCGCGGATGCATCATCGTGGTCTCGACCGACAGCACCATCCCCGGCTCCAGCGCCCGCCCGGCGTCTACCCCGTCATACGCCACGGGATGGTTCGTCATCAGGAACGGCACCTCATGGGTGATCAGCCCCATTCCATGCGCGAAGAAATCGTTGAACGCCGTCGACGGCCCGGCCTTGCGGACCTTCTCCGCCGCCTCGATCACGGCCCCACCCGGAACCCCGGCGCGGATTACATGGAAAGCGGCCTGCTGCACCGATTCAATCTCTGCCAGCAGATCCACCAGTTCCGCATCCGGCTCGCCCAATATGCCCACCCGGCACAGATCGCCGATATAGCCATGATAATTCCCGCCGGAATCGATCGACAGAACCTCCCCCGCCTGCCAGGTCTGCGCCGATGATGCCCGGTTGTGGCTGCTGCCCAGGGTCAACAGGCAGTAGTCGAAGTGCAGCCCGCGCTGCACCTCCTGCTGGCGCAACTCCTCGATGATCCTGGTTTTGCTCCACCCCTCGCCCGCCGCCGAAATCGTCGCCATCATCGCATCCGTGATCAGCTCCGAAGCCTGCCGCAACAACGCCAGCTCTGCCGGCGTCTTGATGGCCCGCATCTGCTCCAGCATCCCCGTCGCGTCGACCAGCCTGCCCGAAATGCCCGCAGACAAAACCTGCCACGCATCCACCGGCAGGAACCCGGGTTCGATCCCGATCCGCAGCCCTGCGGCACCGATGCGGCCAAGATGCGCCACCGCCAGCCGTGCGGCATCGACCGATCCCCAGCAGTCGGGCTGGAAATTCGGCGTCCAAAGCGGATGGTTCACATGCTCTGACCGTTCCATCTTGTTGGCGATGTAGGCGGCCTCGTCAGGCTTTCCGCGTCGGTAAACTACAATCGGCAGATACCGGCTGTGGCCGATCGCTTCCATGGCGGTGAAGAAGATAAAGCGATATCCCCCCAACAGATACTGCACATTGTGCTTGGACGTGGCGACCAGCACGTCAAGCCCCGCCGCTTCCATCAGCCGGTCGATCCGGCTCAGGTCAGGCGCCGGAAACCTCTGATCTGCGATTACTTTGTTCTGGCCCATTTCGGATCCCCCACCACTTTCCGGCTGCGCTGCGCTGGAGCATAACCGAAAAATGGCCAAGGTCCATCTGGTCAGACCAGAAACCAACCCCCGCACGAACCTGATCGCCCCGGCCACCAGGTCTCGAACCCGCAAACCGGCGGCAGGTCAGCCCTTTGCGCGGCGTTCGCTCTGCAAAGTCTGCGTGTCGGGCCCTGCGCCGCCCGTCAAGGATACATCGGCCAAAGGATCTCCCAGCACGCGCGCGTGGCACGCCGCGATCCGCGCGGCCAATGCGGTGCGGCCGTTGACCGCGCGCAGATAGTCGTTGGTCAAAGCCGCACCTCCCGCTTCGGTGTCGCCAGGCTCGACCGCATGGTAGCCGATCTGGGTAAAATACACAATCCGGGCGCGCACAAAGGCGTCGCCGGTTGCAAAGCCGTGGCGGGTGAACATTCCGGCGATGGCCGCCACGCAGGCCGCATCCTCGTCGCGCAGCGTTTGTTGCAGTTCGCCGTCGCGAAGTGACCACTCGCGCATCGCGAAATCAAGCCGGGGATCAAACCTCGACCGGGCGGTCCAGCAATCAAACAGGTTCAGCACGGCCTCGGGGATGTCACCGGCGGCGCTATCGGCTGACGCAGAATTTCCTGACGGTTCGACTGACGCCACAGGTCGATCAACGCGGTCAGCAGTGCAGCCCTGTCCCGCCAGAACCAGCAGAAACTCGACCGCCACACATCCAGCTTGTCGGCCAGCGTCAAGATGCGACCATGATCAACCCCGCGCACCATCATCATGTTTCGCGCGGCGGCAAGCCAGTCGTCAGCGCTGGCGCGACTGCGGGCCGGGTCATCTGGCGTCGGTGCGGGCAAAACCTGCATCGTGCCCTGCCAATCTGAATTCACCTGCTGCGCTATGCGACTTTTCGGTCTGGACAGTACTGTCTAAACAGACGGTAATCCCCCGGCCCCGGCCCCGGCCCCGGCCCCGGCCCCGGCCCCGGCCCCGGCCCCGGCCCCGGCCCCGGCCCCGGCCCCGGCCCCTGTCGCGTTAAGGGACAGTCGCCGATGAGGTCGCACGACCATGTTGTTCTGATCGGCGGGGGCATTGTTGGTGTCAGCGTGCCCTATCACCTGACCCGCGCCGACTGGTCCGATGTCGCCCTGATTGAACGTTCCGAACTGACGGGCCGGTCAATCTGGCATGCTGCCGCAGGGTTCCACGTGGTCAATGCCGATCCGACAATCGCGGCGCTGCAAAGCCATACCATCGGGCTATACCGCGATCTGCAGGCCGAAGGGCACGGCAACCTCGGCCTCAAATTCACCGGCGCCGTCACTTTTGCCGGCACGGCACAGCATTGGGAATGGCGGCACGCGGCTTTGGCCAGCTTCCGCACGCTTGGTCAGGACAAGGCGCGGCTGGTCTCCCCGGACGAGATCGCCGCAATGTGTCCGATCATTGGCGCAGGCGGCATTCACGGCGGTCTCTTCGACCCGGATGACGGCTATCTGGACCCTTATGGCACGACCCATGCCTTTGCCGCCGCCGCCCGTGCCACCGAGGCCGATGTCATCTTGCACAACCGGGTGTTGGCGCTGCACCCGGCCGCTGGCGGCTGGCGTGTAGAAACCGAACAGCGCACCATCTATGCCGAACAAGTGGTGAATGCCGCCGGACTGTGGCCGCGCTGCCGGTCATGGGCTGCGCGACGCTTGAGCGTGGTTTGGGGCGGGTGCAGGTCGGCCACAGTTCCGTCATGGGCGAACGCGGCTGTGAATTGAACGCCCCCGCAGCCGAAACGCGCAGCCTTTGCGCCCGGTTGGTGCGGCAGAGGGGTGCACGGGCTGGTGCCGGTGGAGTCCATGCCTAGGGTTAGCTGCGGCTGGAGAAAAGCTTTGGCATCTGGTCGCGGGAATACACCAGCGGCTCCACCCCGCGCAGGTCGGGCCTTGACCGTTTTGCGGCCTTCGACAAACCGGGTTTCACCGGCCGCGATGCCGTTCTGGCCGAAGACGACGGTCCGCAGGCTGGTGACACGGGTCATAGCCTCCGACACCGCCGATGCATCGGGGTTCGAGCCGGTCTGATCGGGCGCGCGGATGGCCGGCGTTACCAGCTCGGACGGCCACGGCCACAGGGTCGAATAAAGCCTTGCGCTGGCCTATGTGGATACGGCAGTTGTCGAAGACGCAGTGCGTGCGTTTGACGTGGTCTGGCGGCGGCGCACGGCTCAGGGGGCAGGGATGACGGAACGCGCAACGGCACGGCGGGCACGGCGGGGCGCGGATACCGGCGTGCCGTCTGGCAAGCCGGCTTACAGAAACCTGACCAACCCGCTGGCCCCGCAGCGCGCCTTTTCTGACGACCGGATCGCCCATATTCATGACACCGCGTTGCGGGTTCTCGAAACGCTGGGCATCCGCGTGTTGCACGACGGGGCGCGCCGCATCTTTGGTGCAGGGGGTGCGCGGGTCGACGCGGCAGGGCAGATGGTGTTCCTTGATCGCGGGCTGGTGGCGCAGGCGCTGGCCTCGGCACCCGGCATCGTCACGCTCGCGGGAATGGCCGCGGGCCGCGATGTTGCCCTGGGCGGGCGGCATGTGGCCTTCATCGGCGTCGGTGGACCGCCCCATGTCACCGACATCGACCGGGGCCGCCGCCCCGGCACCACCGCAGACATGCGCGACTTTCTGAAACTGTCGCAACACTTCGATGTGCTGCACATCACCTGCGCCAATGTCGAACCCCAGGACGTCGCCCTGAACCTGCGCCATTATGTGACGACGCAAAGCCAGATCGAACTGACCGACAAGCCGCCCTTCGTCTATGCCCGCGGCACGGATCAGGTGCGCGACTGCTTCGAGTTGATCCGTCTGGGCCAGGGCCTGTCCGAAACCGAATTCCGTGCCCGGTCGCGCTGCTATGCGGTGATCAACACCAATTCGCCCCGACAGCTTGACGCGACGATGTGTCAGGGTCTGATCGACTTTGCCCAGGCCGGGCAGATGACGGTGGTCACGCCCTTTACCCTTGCCGGTGCGATGGCCCCGGTAAACATTCCTGCGGCACTGGCGTTGCAGCACGCCGAGGCGCTGGCCGGTATCGTGCTGACCCAGTCGGTGCGGCCCGGCGCCCCGGTGATCTACGGCTCTTTCACCTCGAACGTTGACATGAAGTCGGGTGCACCCGCGTTTGGCACGCCAGAGTTTGTGCGCGCGGCGTTTGGCGCCGGGCAACTTGCGCGCCACATCGGCCTGCCGTGGCGCGGATCGGCTGCGACCGCCTCCAACGCTCCGGACGCGCAGGCGGCTTATGAATATCTGAATTCGCTCTGGGCGGCGCTTCTGGGGGGTGTCAACATGGTGATCCACGGCGCGGGCTGGCTGGAAGGCGGGCTGTCGGCCTCGCTTGAAAAATTCATCCTCGATATCGAGATGCTGCAAGTCATGGCCGAAGTGATGATCACCACCGATGACGATCCGGGCGATCTCTTTGACGCGATTGCCGAGGTTGCGCCGGGGGGCCATTTCTTTGGCGCAAGTCAGACAATGGCGCGCTATGAAAACGCGTTTTATGCGCCTTTGGTGTCGGACTGGCGCAATTTTGGCCAATGGTCGGACGCGGGTGCCAAAACCGCAACCGAACGGGCCAACGGCATCTGGAAACACGTGCTGAACGATCATGTGCCGCTGGTGCGCGATCCCGCCCGCACCGAGGCGGTTGCCGATTTCATTGCCCGGCGCACGCGCGACGGCGGGGCGGTGCCGACATGAGCCGCGCCGACACCGCACGCCGTTGGGCGCTGGCCCTGACCCGCAGGCCAAGTGTCACGGGCACCGCCGACGAGGCGAGTTTCGGGCCGTGGCTCGCGGCAGAGCTGACCCGCGCCTTTCCCCGCGCCGAGGTCTGGACCTTTGCGGTGGCCAGCGGTGACGGACGGCACTGTGTGGCCATGCTGTTGCGCGGTCAGGGTGCGCGGACACTGGTGCTGACCGGGCACTACGACACGGTGACGGTTGCCGATTACGGCGATCTTGCGCCGCTTGCCATTGATCCAGAGATGTTGGCACCGGCCTTGCTGGCGCGGCTGCGGGCAAAGGCCGGGTCGGCGGCAGAGACACGGGCGCTGGACGATCTGGATCGCGGCGATTTTCTGCCCGGACGCGGGCTCTTGGATATGAAATCTGGTTTGGCGGCGGGTCTGGCCGTCTGCGAAGCCTTTTCCGCCGGTGATGCCGGGAACCTGCTGTTTCTGGCGGTGCCGGACGAAGAGGCCAATTCCGCGGGCGCTCGCGCCGCGGCCCCGATGTTGCCGGCGTTTGCCCGGGCGCGCGGCCTTGATCTGGTCGGGGCAGTCAATCTGGATTCGATTGCCGATGACGGTGACGGTGCTGCGGGGCAGGCGATTGCGCTGGGCACCATCGGCAAACTGTTGCCGTTTGCCTTCGTTGCCGGACGGTCCACCCATGCGGGTTTCCCGCTGGCTGGGCTGAACGCAGCCGTTCTGGCCGGGGCCATCGCGGCAGAGGTCGAATGGGCGGCAGAACTGACCGATGCCGCCGCGGGCGGCACCCCGCCAAGCCTTCTGTCGTTGCGCGATGGCAAGGCGGGCTATGATGTGACGACGCCGGGCACCGCCTTTGCCGCGTTCAATGTCCTGACCGTGTCGCGCGGCCCGGCCGCGGTTTTGGCGGCCTTCGATGCGCTGTGCGTGCGGGGGGGGACGCGAGCACTGGCCGCCCTTGGCTTGCGCGCCCCGGCGGCGCAGGTTCCCGCCACCTTGCCGGTTGTGCGGTTTTCGGCCCTTGACGCGCTGGTGCTGGCGGCAAGCCCCGCGGCCCACACCGCCGCCCGCGCGGACCTGCCGGCGGACACCGCTCTGCCCGATCTGTGCCGCATCATAACGGCCCGGCTGTGGCAGGCCAGCGGCCTGTCCGGCCCTGCGGTGGTCACGGGATTTGGCAGCATGCCTTATCTGCCCACCCGCCTGTCAGACCGGCCCGAGGCGCGCCGCCTGCACGCCGCAGCCGCCCGCGCCGCGCAAGATACCGGCCGCCGGCACGGCACGGCGATCCGGCTGGACCCGGTGTTTGCAGGCATTTCCGACATGAGCTTTCTGGGCGAGGCCGACGCGGCGGCGCTGACCGTGATCGCGGCGGAAACGCCGGTCTGGGGCGGCGCGATTGCCTGGCCAGACCACGGCGGTATCGCGGGATTGCCGATGATAAACGCCGGGCCGTGGGGGCGGGACTATCACACGCCTTTGGAACGGATGTACACCCGGTATGGCTTCCAGGTGCTTCCCGACCTGATCGCCGCGCTGGCGCTCCAGATGCTGGGCAGCGGGGGGCGGCCCTGACCTGCCCCCAAAGTCCGCTGTAGATTAAGGCGATTGTGCATGCGCTGGGCCCCTGCGCACCAGACGATCGCGGCATGACGGAACGTGCATCCACGATGGCTGCGCCCGATGACCGGCCGACCGCGTCAGGTATGCCGGCACGGACCTCTGACGCCACCCAATCGACGGCTTTGCCGCCGGAACCGTCAGCCGACGCGATTTTTGGCGTCATGGCAGCCTGCGGGGCCCGTCCCTGCCGCTGTTAAGTGGCTTGGCCGCACGTGGCGCACCTTCTGCGGCACGGGCGCAGGCCGGTGCCGCGATCCGCGTCGGCCAGATCATGCCGGCTGCCGCTGGGACTTTCCTTCTCGGTCATGCCCGAATTCGTCTCGGGCATCCTGCTGATCCTGGTGCGGCCTGCCCACGCCGGGCCCGGCCAGTTCCGGCGGCCCCGACGCTCTGCGCCGCTCTGCGACCGGCCCCCCTTGAAGGCGAGATGCCCAGCGCTCTGGATCCCCCGCAGGGCTGCGTCTTTCACACGCGCTGCCCTCAACGCATCACCGGCCTTTGCGACCGCGAAGAGCCGCCGCTGATAAAACGCGGGCCGAACCATGCGCTGCGGTGCCATCTCGCAGCCCAAAATCTGCCGCGCGACGACGCGCAATCCCGCCTAGGCGTCCCGGCCTGACCTAGACTGGCTGCGTTAAGCAAAGGCTCTGGCCTGCAATGACCGGGCCTGCCGCCCATCCACAACCAGCGGCCAGCTGATCCGCCGGCCGCTATCGCACGACTTCCGCTTTCCTTCCGCGCCCAATGGCCGTCAACCCACGGTGTCCGCCCATTGCTCCGCCCATTGCTCCGCCCCGCCAAACGCGCCACTCTGGGCCAGCAGCAGCCAGAGGCCCCCATGTTCGACCTGATCATCCGCAACGCCAACCTGCCAGATGGCCGGTCCGGCATCGACATCGCCGTGCTATCGGGCAAAATCGCCGCCGCCGAACCCGCCATTGCCGCAACCGCGCTTGAGGAAATCGACGCCACCGGCCGCCTTGTCACCCCGCCCTTCGTCGACCCGCATTTCCACATGGACGCCACGCTGTCGCTGGGTCTGCCCCGGATGAACCGTTCCGGCACCCTGTTGGAAGGGATCGCCCTTTGGGGCGAACTCCGCCCGACCCTGACGGTTGACGCTTTGGTCGAACGCGGCCTGCGCTACTGCGACCTTGCCGTGTCGCAGGGACTGCTGGCGATCCGCAGCCATGTCGATACCTCTGACCCCAGACTGGTGACGGTCGAGGCGATGATTGAACTCCGCCGCCTCGTCGCCCCATACCTGACCCTGCAACTCGTGGCCTTCCCGCAGGACGGCTATTTCCGCGCCGAAGGTGGCGTGAAATCCCTGGACCGCGCACTGGATATGGGCGTCGATATCATCGGCGGCATTCCGCATTTCGAACGCACGATGGAGGATGGCCGCCTGTCCGTCGCCGCCCTCTGCCGCATTGCCGCAGATCGCGGCCTGCCGGTGGACATGCACTGCGATGAAACCGACGATCCCCATAGCCGCCATGTCGAAACCCTCGCCGCTGAAACCGTCCGCTTCGGCTTGCAGGGCCGCGTGGCCGGGTCGCATCTGACCTCGATGCATTCGATGGACAATTACTATGTCAGCAAACTGATCCCGCTGATCGCCGAGGCGCAGATGAACGTCATCCCAAACCCCCTGATCAACATCATGCTGCAAGGCCGCCACGACAGCTATCCCAAGCGGCGCGGCATGACCCGGGTGCGCGAACTGATGGCCGCCGGGATCAACGTCAGCTTCGGCCATGATTGCGTGATGGACCCGTGGTATTCCATGGGCTCGGGCGACATGCTGGAGGTTGGCCATATGGCGGTCCATGTGGCGCAAATGGCCTCGGTCGAGGATAAGGTCGCGATCTTTGCCGCGCTGACGGTGAATTCGGCCCGCACGATGGGGTTGCAGGGCTACGGGCTGAACAAGGGCTGCAACGCCGATCTGGTGATCCTGCAAGCCCAGAACCCGGCAGAGGCGCTGCGGCTGAAACCGGCCCGTCTGGCGGTGATCCAGGCGGGCAGGGTGATTGCCCGGACAGCGCCACAGATCACCGAGCTTGCGCTTGAGGGCAGGCCGTCTTTGCTGGACGGGTCAAGTTACGCACCGAGGGTTTGATCTCGGGAGCGTCCACATGCTGGCGTTCTGCAAAAGGCAATAAAGACAATTGATTGTGGCTCGCCATTCATCACATATTAAGATTGCGCGTCATGTTCTGTCGCAGAGAACGCGTTGATAAAAGCGTCCGAATTCGCTACCCAGCCGAACAGAACCTCGATTGTCAGAAGTGACGCCTCGTGGTTCGAGCGTGAATTGTTCTGGCCAATCGGCTCTGCCGTGCAGTCTTCCAGCACGACACAGTGATAGTCGCGGAACATCGCATCGCGGACTGTCGATTCCACGCAGACGCTGGTGGTGCAGCCGGTGAAAATCAGATGACTTGCCCCAAGGCCCTGAAGGATCGTGTGCAACGGCGTTTCGAAAAATCCGCTGAACCGGTGTTTCGGTACAACGATATCACCCTTCTGCGGCGCAAGCTCCGCCACGATCTGCGTGCCCCATTCCCCCGCGATCAGGATGCGGGTCGGCTTGCCATCCGGCCCCGGCACTGCAGAGCCGACCGCCAGACGTGCGTGGCGCTGGCGGTGCGGTGAGTCCGCTCCGCCCATGTCGGACAGATCGGGTCGGTGCTGCATTTGCAGGTAAATCAACGGAATACCAGCGGCGCGGGCGGCATCCAGCACTCTGCCGGTCGGTGCGATGGTCTGCCGGATGCTGCCGATATCAATTCCGCTGCGGTCAAACATGCCGCCGGGCGCGCCAAAGTCATTCTGCATGTCCACAACGATGATCGCGGCATGATTGGGTTGAAAATCCAGCGGGCCCGGTCTTGCTTGCAGAATGGTCATACCTGCACTCCCTCCGCAGATTTAAGTCAGACGTCGATGGGTCTTCACCGCAATTGGCTCCATTTTATCAGACTTCGTCGCCGGACATTAGGGGCAATCACCCTACCACATCCCCGCATGCACCGCCGCCGCCTCATCCTCCAGCATCGGGCCGATCACTTCGACCTGCCGTTGGCCCGCCGCAAAGACTACGCGGCAGGGCAGGTCCAGCGTCGGGTTTTCCGGGTGATTGCCGGTGATCTCCTTCAACTGGTGTTCCGACATGCCGTAGACCAGCCGTTTCAACCCCGTCCAGTAAATCGCCCCGGCACACATGGCACAGGGTTCGGCGCTGCTGTAGATGGTGCATTCGGCCAGCAATTCCGCGGGCAAAGTGGTGGACGCGCGGGTCATCAGCACCCGTTCGGCATGGCCGGTCATGTCATGGTCAGGCATAAAGGCGTTGTGCTGGGTCATCAGGACCGCGCCGTCCGGGCCCACCAGGATCGAGGCGAAAGGATGCATTCCCGCCTCTCGCGCCTTGGCCGATTCCGCGATGGCGCGGCGCAGCAGGGCAACATGGTCCAACGCGGCATGGGTCATCCGGGCTCTCCTGCGGTTGTGGCTGCGGGCAGGACTATCGCAAATTTGCCCAGTTGCCTACCGCACTGGCGGCTCAAGGTCTTTCCAGCCCCGCCTGAAGTTTCAGCAATCTCTGCTTTATACAGTCAGATTTTAAGCAGTCCTCGCCCCGCCGGGACGGTTTGGCCCGCCGGATTGGCCGCATCACCACCCCGCGCGGACCGATTTTGGCGCACAGCCGTTTGAATTATACATCGAATAATCAACATATTGCGGACGCCCCCCATCGCACAGTCACCCTAACGCGCCGGTCTGGCCCGCAAAACCGCGCAACTTTGCCACCCGTTTCGCCACAGCCGCGATGTTCGGCACTGACCTTTTGAGCCACTTGTCGGTTGCCCGTCATCCGGTCTAGGCTTTTCAAGCGGTTGCGATGCGGGGCGGTTCACCATGCCGCGCGCTAAACCGCCAAAAGCAGCGAGGGGCCGGTGCGCGTTTCATTCCTGATCACATCGACGCCCGTTTGCGGCACGCCGGATGACCTTCGCGGGATTCAAGAAGCTGCTTCAACGCCGGCCTGCATATCCCTGCGCCGTGCAAAGCGCCACCATTCCCTCCGGTCGCAATGACCCACGGAGCGCCGATGCAACCCAGCCAGACGCCACGCCTAGAGTTGATCGGCATCACCAAACGGTTTCCCGGCGTGCTGGCCAATGATCAGGTCACATTCTCGGTGCTGGCTGGCGAAATCCACGCCCTTCTGGGTGAAAACGGCGCGGGAAAATCGACGCTGGTCAAGATGATCTACGGCGTCATGCAGCCCGACGCGGGCGAAATCCGCTGGGACGGCAAACGGGTCGTGGTCACCAACCCAAAGGCGGCCCGCAAAATGGGCGTCGGCATGGTGTTCCAGCATTTTTCGCTGTTCGAGGCGATGACGGTGCTGGAAAACATCGCCCTTGGCATGGACGCCAGCATTCCGGCGCGGGATCTCGAGGCCAAGATTGTCGCGGTGATGCGCCAGTACGGGCTGAAACTGGAACCACACCGCATCGTCTCCACCCTGTCGGTCGGCGAACGCCAGCGGATCGAGATTGTGCGTGCATTGCTGTTGAACCCCAGTCTCTTGATCATGGACGAGCCGACAAGCGTTCTCACCCCGCAAGAGGTCGATCAGCTGTTTATCGTGCTGCGCCAACTGGCGGCAGAGGGCTGTTCGATCCTGTATATCAGTCACAAGCTGCATGAAATCAAAGCACTGTGCGATACGGCGACCATCTTGCGCGGCGGCAAACTGGTGGACACCTGCGACCCCAGGGTCGAAACCAGCCGGTCGATGGCGGAAAAGATGATTGGCGGCAGCCTCAAGGACATTCAGCGCGGCGCATCCAAAGGCTTTGGCGCGGACAAACTGGTGGTGCAGAACCTGTCCGTCGCCAAGGACGGCCATTTCGGCATTCCGCTGCGCAACATCAGCTTCCGCGTCCGCGCAGGTGAAATATTCGGCATCGCCGGGGTGGCGGGCAACGGCCAGAACGCGCTTTTACTGGCGATGTCGGGCGAGGTGCCCTGCGATGACGCCTCGGTCACGGTGGACGGCGTCAAGGTCGGTCGGATGACCGCCAAACAGCGCCGTCTGGCCGGTGTCGCCTCGGTGCCCGAAGAACGCAACGGCCACGCGGCGGTGCCGGAATTCAGCCTGTCGGACAATGCGATCCTGACGGCGCGCGACCGGTTGGGCATGGTCACCGGCGGCATGATCAACAAGCGGGCATCAGTGACCTATGCCGGCGAGGTGATCACGGCCTTCGCCGTGAAATCGACCGGACCCGCCGCACTGGCGGACAGCTTGTCCGGCGGGAACCTCCAGAAATTCATCATGGGCCGCGAGATCATGCAAAAGCCTGCCGTGCTGGTGGTCAGTCAGCCGACATGGGGGGTAGATGCGGGCGCTGCGGGCGCAATCCGGCAGTCGCTGGTCGACCTTGCCGCAACGGGGTCGGCGATTGTCGTCATCTCGCAGGATTTGGACGAGCTGTTGTCGCTGTGCGACACGCTGGCGGTGATCAACGAAGGTCGCCTGTCCAAGCCCATGCCGGTCGCCGATGCGAAGATCGAAGAGATCGGCCTCTTGATGGGCGGCGTTCATGGCGAAGGGGCAATTCATGCGGCTTAAGCTGGAAAAACGCCCTGAACCCAGCCTGCTGATGCTCGTGGCGGCCCCCGTCGCCTCGGTCCTTTTGACGATGATCATCGGCGTCGTGGTGTTCGACCTGATCGGGATCAAAGGTGCCAAGGCGGTGATGGACATCTTCCTGACCCCGATCCTGTCGCCGGTGAAATGGCAGGATGTCGCGGCCAAGGCCGCGCCGCTGATCATCATCGCGCTGGGCCTGTCGGTCGGCAACCGGGCGCAGGTCTGGAACATCGGCGCAGAGGGGCAATATGTCATCGGCGCACTTGCGGCGGCAGGCGTCGGGATTGCGGCAGGGGCGTCGGGCGGGCCGGACGTGCTGCTCCTGATGATCGCGGCCGGCATGATCGGCGGTGCAGCCTGGGGTGGCATTCCAGCGCTGCTGCGCACCCGGTTCAACGTCAATGAAATCCTGTCCAGCCTGATGCTGACCTATGTCGCCCTGCAGGTGCTGGGCTTCATGGTCGGCGGCCCGTGGAAAGACCCCAATGGCCGCAACTTTCCGGCAACCGCACCTCTGGCCGACAATCAGACTTTGCCGATCATCGTGCCGGGCACCACGATCCATCTGGGTGTCGCCGTCGCGGTGATCTTGCCGTTCGTGTTCTGGATCCTGATGTCGCGGTCGGTGTTCGGCTTTCAGATCCGCGTTGTTGGGTCTGCTCCCAATGCCGCCCGCCACGGCGGGTTTGATGCGGGGCGCACGATATGGCTGGCAATGCTGATCGGGGGGGGCATGGCCGGGCTGGCCGGGTCGCTGGAGTTTTCGGGGATGCTGCACAAGATCGACCTCGGCTTTCCCTCGGGCTACGGTTTTACCGCCATCATCGTCAGCTTTCTCGGTCGCCTCAACCCGATCGGTTGTCTGGTGGCGGGCATCGTGATGGCGGTCACCTATGTTGGTGGCCAGATGGCACAAACCTCGGTTCACATCCCCAATTCCACCGCCGGCATCTTTCAGGCCATGATGCTGTTCTTCATCCTGGCCAGCGACATTCTGGTGCGCTATCGCGTCCGGCTGTTGCCGTCTGCCAAAACTGTCGGTGCGGGGGAATGACATGAGCCCGGAATACATCATCGCCGCCATCGTCACCATCGTTGGCCTGACGACGCCGATCTTGCTGGCGGGATTGGGCGAGCTTGTCGTCGAAAAGTCGGGCGTTTTGAACCTCGGGGTCGAGGGGATGATGCTGGTGGGGGCCATTTCCGGCTTTGGCGTGACCGTGCTGACGTTCAGCCCGTGGCTTGGCGTGCTGGGTGCCGCGGCAGGCGGAGCCGTTGCGTCGATGCTGTTTGCCGTGCTGGTGCTGCAACTCAACTCCAACCAGGTCGCAACCGGGCTGGCCCTGACCATCTTCGGCACCGGCTTGTCCTCGCTCCTGGGCCTGTCCTTCACCGGGCGCATCATCGTGCCCTTCCTGTCGGTCTTTCCCGATGCCCTGGCCAAAAACCCGATCGGCAGGCTGATCTTCGGCTATTCGCCCATCGTCTATTTCGCGCTGATCATGGTGCCCGCCGTCTACTGGTTCCTGAAATCAACCCGGGCCGGCCTGATCCTGCGGGCGGTCGGTGAAAATGACCATTCCGCCCATTCCATCGGCTATTCCGTCGTCATGGTCCGCTACGCCGCCATTGCCTTTGGCGGCGCGATGGCCGGCATCGGGGGCGCCTATTTCAGCATGGTCATCACCCCGATGTGGGCCGAAAAGATGACCGCCGGCCGCGGCTGGATCGCCCTGGCTCTGGTCGTCTTTGCCGGATGGCGCACCGGCCGGCTGCTGGCGGGGGCGTATTTCTTTGGCTTCCTGATGTGGCTGGAACTGTTCGCCAAGGCCAATGGCTTTGGCACCACCTTGCCGTTTCTGCAGGTCATCCCTTCGCAGTTTTGGGCGGCAATGCCCTATGTCATGACGATCGTCGCACTGACCATCATCTCTGCCCGCGGCACCGCGGGCAGCAACGCGCCGGCTTGCCTTGGCAGGCCATTCCTTCCGTCAACCTAGAAACCACCAACAGGAGAACGCCAAATGGCACAAATTTCCCGTCGCACGCTGATCAAAGGCGCAGGTGCACTTGCCACTGCCGCGATGATCGGCAAACCGGCACTGGCCGCTGACAAGATAAAGGTCGGCTTCATTTTTCTGGGCCCCATCGGCGACTATGGCTGGACCTGGGCGCACAACAAGGGCCGCGAGGCGATTGATGCGGCGCTGGGTGACAAGGTCGAGACGATCTATGTCGAAAACGTCGCCGAAGACGCCAGCGCCATCCCGGTCATCCGTGATCTGGCGCAGCAGGGCTGCAAGTTGATCTTCACGACCTCCTATGGCTACATGGACCAGACCATTCAGGTCGCGGGCGAATTCCCCGATGTGAAGTTTGAACACTGCACCGGCTTCAAGCGCGCCGACAACGTCTCCACCTACAATTCCAAGTTCCACGAAGGCCGCGCCGTTCTGGGCACTATCGCCGGCAAAATGTCCAAGTCGGGCACGCTGGGCTATCTTGGGTCTTACAAGGTGCCCGAAGTGGTGCTGGGCGTGAACGCCTTCGCATTGGCGGCGCAAAAGCAGAACCCGGCGGCAACCGTCAAACTCGTGCTGATCGACAGCTGGTTCGATCCGCCGAAAGAAGCTGCCGCAACCGAAACGCTGATCAACCTTGGCTGCGACATCGTCACCACCCACACCGACAGCCCCGGCCCGTTGCAGATTCTGGAACAGAAAGGCCTGTTCGGCTTTGGCCAGGGTGCCGACATGTCGCAATTCGCACCGACCGCCCATTTGACCGCCATCGAAGATATCTGGGGCCCGTATTACGTCGCACGCGCTCAGGCGATCGTCGATGGCAAATGGGCGTCCGCCGATACCTGGGATGGCTTCAAAGAGGGCACCGTGATGATCGCCCCCTACAACCCGGCGGTTCCGGCGGATGTGGTGGCCTTGGCTGACGGCGTGCAGGCCGGCTACAAGGACGGCACCTACAACATCTTCACCGGCCCGATCTATGCACAGGACGGCACGCTGAAGGTCAAGGAGGGCGAGGTGATGGCCGACGCCGACCTTGCGACCATCGACTGGTTCGTCAAGGGCGTCGAAAGCGCCAGCTGACACCGTGAACTGTGTCAGGGCAGGCCGCGCCGCGGTCTTGCCCTGAACCGCCGCTCATCGCTTCCTGTCGGTCGCACTTCGCTGGCACACAGCACAAGGCGCCCGACAGGATGTGATGAGCGGTTTGCTTTTACCGCTCCGCACATCACACCTCTGGCGATTGCCCGCCGTCATCGCCCATTTTGCGGCAGTCTCTGTCGCAATTCTCTGTTCCGTGCGCCGCGTTCTGTGGCATGAAGTGTCGGCACCGGGGCTATTTCGCCCCTTTGAATTCGCAGGAAAGGTCGCGGGATGCGCTATCTTAGACCCAATACCGCAGCTGAGGCTGCGCAAAGTCTGGCCGACGAACCGGGCGTGACCCGGGTTCTGGCCGGCGGCACCGATGTTCTGGTGCAACTGAAAGCCGGGATGGTCGAGCCGGACCTGATCGTCGACATCAAGCATATCGATGGGATCCGGTCCATCACCGCCGAAGCGGGCGGCTTCCGCATCGGTGCCGCCGTCGCGGGGGCCGAACTTGGGGCACATGCGGGCGTCAAGGCCCTGTGGCCGGGTGTGGTCGAGGCGTTCGAACTGATCGGCTCCACCCAGGTTCAGGGTCGCTGCACGATGGCGGGCAACCTGTGCAACGGCTCGCCTGCTGCGGATTCGGTGCCCGCGCTGGTGGCAGCCGGTGCCGTGGCGCGGATCGTCGGGCCCAAGGGCACGCGGGATGTGCCGGTGCGCGACATCCCGACCGGCCCCGGCAAGTTGTCGCTGACCAAGGGCGAGATCATCACGTCGATCCTGCTGCCAGCCCGTCCGCCCCGGTCCGGCGATGCCTACCTGCGCTTCATTCCCCGCACCGAGATGGACATTGCCGTTGCCTCGGCAGGCGTCAGCCTGACACTGGACGCCGCCGGTAAGATCACCGCCGCCGCGGTGGCCTTGGGTGCCGTAGCGCCAACGGTCCGGCTGGTTGAAGCCGCCTCTGCCGCGATCATCGGCACCAAACTCGATGACGCGGCGCTGTCAAACCTGATGCAGGCCGCTTCTGCCGCTTGCAGCCCGATCGACGACAAACGCGGCACCATCGCCTTCCGCACGCAAGTCGCAGGCGTGCTGGCAAAACGTGCCGCCCTGATCGCCTATTCCCGTGCCGGAGGTTCCAAATGAAATCCATCCACATCTCCACCAAGGTCAACGGCGACGCGATGGAATTCGTCTGCGCCCCCGACGAGTCGTTGCTCGATGTGCTGCGCAACCGGCTTGGCCTGACCGGGGCCAAGGAAGGCTGCGGCACCGGCGATTGTGGCGCATGTTCCGTCACGCTGAACGGCCGTCTGGTCTGCGCCTGTCTGGTCCTGGGCGCGGAGGTTGACGGCGCTGAAATCGGCACCGTCGAAGGCATCGCCACCGACGGCGTCCTGCACCCGTTGCAGCAGGCGTTCATTGATCACGCCGCCCTGCAATGCGGCATCTGCACGCCGGGAATTCTGGTGGCGGCCAAGTCGCTTCTGGACCGCAATCCCGACCCGACCGACACCGAACTGCGCTATTGGCTCGCGGGGAACCTGTGCCGCTGCACCGGCTATGACAAGATCATCGCCGCCGTTCAGGACGCCGCACAAAAGATGAGGGCTGCATGATGGATACCGGACACAAGCGCATCTTCAAAGTCGTCGGCACCCGCCCCCCGCGCCCCGACGGCATCGACAAGGTCACCGGTCGCGCCCAATACGGGGCCGACGTCTCCGCCCCCGGCATGCTGACCGGTCGCATCCTGCGCAGCCCCCATGCCCATGCCGAAATCGTCTCGATTGACACCAGCGCCGCCGAGGCTTTGCCGGGCGTCAAAGCTGTCGTGACATCGAAAGACTTCGTGTTTCAGGACGACGATTTCTTCCGCGACGTGCAGGAAAACTGCATGGCAACCGCCAAGGCCTTGTATGACGGCCACGCGGTCGCCGCGGTCGCCGCCGTCAGCCCGGAGGTGGCCAAGGCCGCGCTGAAGCTGATCAAGGTCACATATAAGCAACTGCCCCACGTCACCGATGTTGACCTCGCCATGCGCCCCGACGCGCCGGTTGTGCAGGATGGCCGCTCCCTCGAAACCGTGCCCGCTGGCATGTCCGCCAACGTCACCCATCACAGCGAATTCGGCCATGGCGACCTTGCCAGTGGTTTCGCCAAAGCCGATGTGATCGTGGAACGCAGCTTTACCACCGCCGCCACCCACCAAGGCTATATCGAACCGCACGCCTGCCTTGCCGCGATGAACGCCGATGGCCGCGCCGACCTGTGGTGCTGCACGCAAGGCCAGTACAATGTCCGCACCCTGTGTGCGGCGCTGCTGGGGCTGGAGGCGAGCCAACTGCGCGTCACCGCATCGGAAATCGGCGGCGGCTTTGGCGGCAAAACCACGGTGTTCATCGAACCCGTGGCCCTCGCTTTGTCGCGCAAATCCGGCAAACCGGTCAAGATCGTGATGACACGGGACGAGGTGTTCAAGGCCACTGGCCCGACCGTAACCTCTTCCATCGACGTGAAAATCGGCATGACCAGGGATGGCCGCATCACGGCGGGCGAGGCACATCTGCGCTATTCCGGCGGGGCCTTCCCGAGCGGCACCGTCGATATGGGCGGTCAGGCCGCCTTCGCCGCCTATGACCTTGCCGCCGTCCGCACCTTTGGCTGGAACGCCCTGACCAACCGCCCGAAAGAGGCGGCTTACCGCGCGCCGGGTGCCCCGCAGGCGATCTATGCAGTGGAAAGCGTGATTGACGAATTGTGCCAGAACCTGAACCTCGATCCCTTGGACACAAGGCTGAAGAACGCCGCCAAAAAGGGCACGCTGTCGTCCTATGGCCCGACCTTCGATGACATCGGCCTGATCGCCACGCTGGAAGCGGCAAAGAAACACCCGCATTACACCGCCCCCCTGGCCGCTGGCGTGGGGCGCGGTCTGTCCGCCGGGTTCTGGTTCAACTTTGGCGGCAACACCTGTGTCACCATGAACATCAACACCGATGGCACGGTTTCGGTGACCGAAGGCAACCCCGACATCGGCGGCTCCCGCGCGTCGATTTCGATGATGGCCGCCGAAGAACTCGGCGTGCCCTATGACAAGATCCGCACCATCATCGCCGACACGGCATCCTTGGGCCATAACGACGTGACCGACGGCAGCCGCGTGACCTTTGCGGTGGGCCTTGCCACGATCAAGGCGGCGCAGGACGCCATCGCCAAGATGTGCGCAAGGGCCGCGAAACTGTGGGGGATCGACGCGGAAGCGGTGGAATGGGTCGATGGCGCCGCAGTGCCCGCCGGCCCCAATGCCGGGAAGTTCCCGCCGATGAGCCTGGCTGAAATCGCCGCTGTATCCTTCCAGACCGGCGGGCCCATCGCGGGCCACCACGAATTTCATGCCGACGGGGCAGGGGTCAGCTTTGGCGTCCATCTGTGCGATGTGGCGGTGGACCGCGAGACGGGGGCTACGAAAGTGCTGCGCTATACCGTGTTTCAGGACGCAGGCCGCGCCGTGCATCCGGCTTACGTCGAAGGCCAGATGCAGGGCGGTGCCGTGCAGGGCATCGGTTGGGCGCTGAACGAGGAATACATCTACGGCGCTGATGGCCGGTTGCAGAATGCGGGCTTCCTCGATTACCGGGTGCCCGTCGCGTCCGATCTGCCGCCCATCGACACCGTGATCCTTGAAATCCCCAATCCGGGCCACCCTTATGGCGTGCGCGGTGTGGGCGAAACCCCGATCGTGCCACCTCTGGCCGCCCTGTCCAACGCGGTGTCGCGCGCTGTCGGCGTCAGGATGCAAAGCCTGCCGATGTCACCACCGCGCATTCTGGCCGCCGTGATGGCCCACGACGCCAAAGTCTGAGATGGTGGCCGTGACCCTTTGGGGGTCGTTGCGGGTATTCACAAACGGCCGCGCCTCGGTGGAAATCGAGGCGCGCAACTTCAAGGAACTGCTCGACGGGCTGGTCGCGGCCTATCCGGGCTTGCGGCCCCAGATAGAACGCGGCGTGTCGATGGCGCTGAATGGCCGCATCTACAAAGAGGCGTGGTTCACCGAGATCAGGCCCGACAGCGAGGTCGTGCTGATGCCCTACATGCAGGGCGGCTAAGGGCGCGTCCGTCTGCCCCCCCCCCCGACCTACCCATGCAGCAGCGGGCGCAAATCCGCCGTCCGGTTGCAACCCCGCCCGCGCCTGTCTAACCTGACCGCCTTGCCCCAGCCCGAGGATCAGATGCGCCTCCCAACCATCGCCTGCATCGGCGAATCCATGATCGAGATCAGCCAGCTTGACCTTGAAACCGGCCAGGCCCATGTCGGCTTTGCCGGCGATACGCTGAATACCGCCACCTATCTCGCCCGGCTTGGGTCGCCGACCAGCTTCATCACCAATCTTGGCCAGGACGCCTTTTCCGGTCGCATGCTGCACAGCTTTCAGACCGAAGGCATCGACACCCGTCTGATCGGCCGCCACCCCAGCCGGCTGCCCGGCCTCTATGCGATCGAAACCGACCGCACCGGCGAACGCTCGTTCCGCTATTGGCGCGACAGCTCTGCCGCCCGCACCTTGTTTCAGGGCATCGGGGCCAGCCTCGCGGACCTTGCGCAGTTTGGCGTGATCTATCTGTCGGGCATCACCCTCGCCATTCTGCCGCCCGACATCCGGGCGGCCCTGATCCAGACAGCCCGGCAGTTGCGTGACGCGGGCAAAACCGTTGTGTTCGACACCAACTACCGCCCCCGGCTTTGGTCCGACGCTGACAGCGCTCGTGCCGCCTTCACCGCGATGTGGCAGGCGACCAGCCTCGCGCTGCCCTCCTTTGACGACGAGGCGGCGCTTTACCCCGGCGCGACACCCGAACAGGTGATCGACCGCATCGCCGCGCTCGGTCCGGCAGAGGTGGTCCTGAAAAATGGGGCTTCCGGCCCGATGATCGGCCACCTCGGCACTGTCACCCAGACCACCCTGCCCAGATCCGGCCTTGTCGTGGACACCTCCGGCGCGGGCGACAGCTTCAATGCAGGCTACCTCGCCGCACGGCTGGGCGGTGCCACCCCGGCGCAGGCCGCCGCCGCCGGGCACCGGCTTGCCACATCCGTCATCGCCCACCACGGTGCGGTGATCCCGCGAAATGCGATGCCGGCCTGATGCGGGCCGCGCGGCCTGTTAACCCGCACTTTCGCGCAAAACGTAGAGACGCGTGCAAGACGCAGGCAAGACGCGATCAAGACCGCGCCAAACGCCATTTTTCCCAGCATTAACACATGTTTTTCAGCCGATTCGCACCGCCGGCCCGAAACGGCCGTCCCCCGCCCCCTCCGGTCTCTCCGACCATCGCGGGCTCCGGCCGCGCCCGTCATCGGCGCCCTAGAACAGACCGCAGGAAATCCCATTCGACCAACGCAGCAGAGATGTTGCTGGGCGAGGCGGCGACGGCAAGTGGCGTTAGCGGCAGATGGAGTGAAGCGAGTGGCAGATTGTATCTCTTCATATTGTCCAGGCTGTCGGATGGAATGGTCAAGAACGGCCTGCACCGTCTCGGTCAAATTGGTCGGTTGGAGTGACCTTGAACTAGCGCTGCGGCGGCGGGGCGAGGCGGTAGTGGCCGAGACGGTCAAGGATGTTCGGGGCGCGGCCAGGGTCAACGATCTGTGCGCAAACCGGGTGTTGTGCGAGGCAGGACAGGTAGTTGTCGGTGGTAGGGCCGATGTGCCTGTCGGCGAGGAAGCATTGTGCCAAGGCGCGGGCGACTTGTGGCGCGGCGGAGGAGGTGCCTTGCTGCGCGATGCTGACCCCCGTGCGGGTGCCGATGGACTGCACGCCGGGGTGATAGGGCGAGCGGTCAGTCATGGCGGACAGGTCAACCTGATCGGCCATGCCCTCTGGTCCTGCGCTGCTGTAGCGGGCGGCGGACGAGGTGCTGGCGACATAGCCTGCGACAACCAGGGCAGTGGCCCCGTCAGCCAGGCCATTCAGTCCGCCAAAGCGGCGAAGTTTGAGCGCAGGGTCGGTGGGGTCGGTTTGCGCCAAAGCACCTTGAGGCGAGAAAGGGTCGCAGACGGCGTCGACGAAAAAGCTTTGCCTGGCACCCGTATTGCCCTGACCGTAGTGGGTATCGCGCTGGACTCGGGCCTGAACCGGGCCAGGGAGCGGCTTGCCAGAGGGGTTTTGCAGGGTGATGGTCCAGATTACCAGCCGGCAGACCGCCATGCTGGCCTGGGGGCAACGCCTTGGGCTCGCTCGGGGCTAGGATGATCGTGACGCGCCACAGGCTGTTGCGGTATTGGTCAATCTGCAGCTGGCCTACGATTTTGCCGGACAGGGTCATGTCCTGCCGGGCAGGACCGGGGCCCAGGGTCAGGCTGGCGTCGGGTGCGAGGCCGTTGGGAGGGGTCAGCGTCAGTTTGATCTGGGCAGGGTCGGTGCCGGGCGGATACCACAGTTCGATAAAGCTTGACGTGCGGTCGGCAGGCGGTGCGAACCATTGCAGGTTTGCATCTGGGGTGAAATGGCCGGGGTCGATGCGAGCATGCAGGCGGTCTTGAAACATGTTTCCCGATGGCAGCACCAATGCGGTGGGGGCGAGGGCGCGGCGGTAGCGGATCATTTCGTCAAAGGCGGCGCCGATCAGGCCGGTGCCGTCATGCGGGCCGCCGGAGGTGCCATAGCTTAGGATGATGACGAGGGCACAGTCGGGGCTGTCATAGGCCGCGGCGATCTTCTCGGCCCGGTCGAAAATGTAGTGCAGGGCGGACAAGAGGACCATGTCAGACCCAAAGCCTGAAGTGTCCCAGACCGTGGTGGCGGGCAGGTCGACGGCGATGATGCGGACCTGCGCTGCCTGATCGGTGGGCCAGCTTCCGGCCATGGAACCCAGCACATGTGCACCATGCGAGTGAAGTCGGGCCAGCGGCATCGGCGGCAGGCCGGGCCGTCCCAGCAAGCCGGCGGCGCGGTAGGTGGCGTCTTCGTCCCGCGCGGCGTCAATCTCGGTGCGGCGGAATTCGCGGCCAAAGAGCGTGGTGCCTGACTGGTCCGCCTCGGCCGATTGCGACCAGCAGAACTCGACCCGGGTGGAAGTTGCGGTGCGCAGCGATTTATGGGCAAAAGGGATGCCATGGTCGATGACGGCGAGGATGACGATGGGTTTGCAGCGATCAACTTCGGGGTCAGGGATGATCGGCGCGAAAGAGGTGGGGTAAGTCGCGCTGATGGTCTCGGCGCGAAGCGGGAAGTTGAGGCGGATCTGGCCGGTGGCGCCGCTGCTGGAAGAGAGTTGGGACAGCAGCGAAGCGAGGTTGGCGGGGTCCTGGTCCATCACGCTTTTCCCGCCGAGAGGGGACAGCAGGAAGGGCAAGAAGCGGGGCTGGAACTGGCCGGGACGGTAAAGGATCGGCAGCCGGGGGTGCAGGGTGATGTGGTCGTAGGCCGCCAAGAGGGCGGGCAGGGCGGCGGCTCCTGCAGGCGCGGGAAGTTCGGCGACGGCGGAAATGCTGGACTGGTCGGCCAGCATCAGGCCGGGCAAGTCGTAGGTCCGGCCCGGTCCGTACATCCAGCGTTCATAGGGACCGACTGGGTCTGTGGGATCGGGCATGGCCCTAGACCACGGCAGGAGTGTTCAGGGCAAATTCGGCGGTGGCTTGATCCCAGAGCCAGTTCAGGATCGGGTTTTCCGTGACTGGCAGAGCGGTGCCGCTTTGCTGGCGCAGGGCTGCCACGTCGGGGTAAAGGAAATCGGCGTTGGATTCGGTGTTGGGGTCGAAATGCACATCACCGTCCATCACCGCGCCACCAGCGCCGAACATGGTGCACAAGATTCGGCCGATTTGTAGGCCAAGGCGGGCGCCGGCTCTGCTGTCCATGGGGTAATGCACGCCCGCAACTGTACGGTTGACGGCGATGCGGTGGGCCTGCCGGTAGATCAGGTCGACGCGGGTGTCCTTGTCGCCGAAATGTTGCGGCTCGGCCGCCACCAGAGACTCCAGCACGCGGGCCATTGCGAAGGCCTGGGTGGCATGCGCGGACGGATAGCTGCCATGCCCCGGTGTAGTGATGAACGGCAATACGCGGGTGTCAAACTCGGCCGGCCTGCGGCAGGCGAGGAAATGTTTGGGCATCATGGTGACGACGCCGGCGATGGTCTGGACGGCGTCCAGCAGTTCGAAGGTCTTGGGGTTGCGCCCCTCGGTCAGCCCAAGAATGATCGCGAAATAGTCATTCAAACTACCAAGCTGCGACAGGATTTCGTTGGCGCGGTCGATGCGCTGATCAGAATAGGCCCGCACAATATCGCACTGTACCGCCAGCGTCGATTCCAGCGGCGGATTGACTGACCAGATCGCGACATCATCCCAAGTGACTGAGAATAGGTGCACATCGTCATCCGCCGCCCAATCCAGATGGCGCATGACGGCGTTTTGCAGCAAAAGAGCGCGAATATCGGGCGACCAGCGCTTCATGTTGGCGGCGGCACCGCGTGTTAGGTTGTGAATGCCCGCAGCTGGCAGTGCAGCCACCCCGGCGCTGTGAATGATGGCTTCGGTGCTGGATTGAAGACCAGCCAGCGCACCCGGAGTCAGAGCGCCGTTACCTGCCATGCCGTGCATCCCATGCATGCCGTGCATGCCGTGCATCCCATGCATCCCGTGCATCAAACCCAATACCGACATTCGAATCTCCTCAAGGAATTCCCGCCGCGGCAAGGGCCGCTGTCATGTTTTGCCCGATCATGTAGTTGGCGGCAGGGTGATTGCGCCGGTAAGTTGAAACGGTGAAATCGGGCTGACGGCGCAGCAAATCGCGGGCCGCCCCGGCGGCGTCATCGGCGCGGCCCAGATGGTGCAACGCGCAGATCCGAACCCGGAGCGTCGACAGGTGACGATCGTTCTTGGCCATCGAGCGTTCTGCCAAAGTCAGGGCACGCGCCCAGTCTGCAACTGCCAGATAGGCGGTGGAGGCCAGACTGTCGAAGAAATATCCAAACGGGTCCATCGGTGACAGGCGGAAGGCTTTTTCGGTCCGCATCACCGCGTCTTGTCCCTGATCACGGTAGGCGCTGAGCACCCCGCTTAGCAGCCAGGCCATTGATTCGTTAGGATTTCGGTCTAATGCTGCGTCAAAACGCTCACTGGCGGCGTCCATTCGCAATAGCAAGTTGTTATTCACCACACCGTCAATTGTCAGGGCAAAGGTGTTTTCCGGGTCAAGGTCCAATGCACGGGCGGTGCAATCCAGCGCAATGCCAGTATCTTTCAACTGATTGGAAGACCAACCGTTGAAGATCGACATGACATACCATTCGGCCAGCCAGGCATGTGCTTCGGGCACCCGGGGGGCGCGGCGTATCACTTCTTCAATCAGATCGCGCGACCGGGCGAAACTGCTGAGTTTCAATTGGTGCATCATCCCGATGCCGGCGATTAGCAATTGGTGGTCGGCCAGGGCGGACAGGCTGCGGCCTTGCGCGTGCGACAAAGCGTCAGAGGCGATGGTCTGGCCGATGGCACGCACGATTTCAGAGACTGGCACGCTGTCGGCGTCCATGAAATCACCAATCGCGCCGGAGAACTGTCGGGTCCACAGGATGCGACCCGAGGTGGCGTCGAGGCAATCTGCGTCCAAAATGGCACGGGCGCCTACAATACGCAGGCTGCCCGTCACGCAATAATCGACGCCAAGTGCGCGGCGGACCTTGGTCAGTTCGACGCGGGCCGAGGTCACTTCGCGAGCGGACAGATGCGAGATGACCGACAACAGGTGGCTGCGCGACAGGGACCGGCATACTTCTTCCGCGAGCCAGTCGCCCAAGACGGCATGCGTTTCCTCCCCCAGGATCAGGCGGAACGGCAGCACTGCGATGGTGGGAACGACGACGGGGGAATTGGAAGGCAGAGCCGACGTAAGCAAAGCGAAGAATTGTTCAGGGGCCTGCCGCACACCGAGCAACCAGTCGTTGAATTCGTCGTCGCGGATGTCGATGCCTTCCAGAAACTCGGCACTGGAAGGTTGACCCAGAAAATCGACTTGTGCAAGGTCGAGGCAGATTTCGGTGTTGTTGACCTTGAGCAGGGACTCAAAATCGGCGCCCATCGTCGACTTTATCACCGAAAGTGCCGTGCGCAGACTTTGTCGGCCGCCATCATGGCAGGAAGTTCCCCACAGCAGGTTCTGCAAATAACTGCGGGTGCGGCGTCCGAACGGCGCAGTTGCTAACAGAGCAAACAGAGCACGGTGCTTAGAACCAGTAATCTCATACCCCGCATCTGTGCTGGATCGCACGATACAAGCGCCAAAGAGATTGATCTGAAGCAGTTTTGTCACGGCTTGGCCCTGTCCAATGATCGACAAGTGACCCAACGTAACCCAGTTGTGCGCACCGACATAGCCCCTTGACGTTTTTTTAACAGGTATGAATCCGCGTCAAGGCGTAATCTGGGGTTGTGTCATGAAGAGCGTGGGAAGGCCCTGAGTCTTCGGACCAGTGGGGAGAAAACAGGAATAAATGCCAATTCAACCGCGGTATGCAAAAGAACAGTTTTTGATGACCGAATTCACACCCGCCCGCGACGTTGCCGATTTCCATTCCCGCTGGCCGGAGTTTCGCCCGACCGCGCTGGAAATTCTGGCATCGCGTGGGGTAACCCGGCATCAGGCTGAGGTGTTGGCCTGGATGGTCGATCTGATTGACCGGATCGGTGAGAGCGACATCACCGAGCAATGACGAGGACGGGTCGACCGGCACGGCTGCACTTGATTGCGGCGGCACAAGGGTTCAATTAGAAACCGTTGCGAGCCAACTTTTGGAGATGCCCATGCCTGTCTATCGTTCCCGCACGACCACCCATGGCCGCAACATGGCCGGCGCCCGTGGCCTTTGGCGCGCGACGGGGATGAAGGACGGCGATTTTGGCAAGCCGATCATTGCGATCGTGAACTCGTTCACCCAGTTCGTGCCGGGGCATGTGCATCTGAAAGATCTGGGCCAGATGGTTGCCCGAGAGGTCGAGGCGGCAGGTGGCGTCGCCAAGGAGTTCAACACGATTGCGGTCGATGACGGCATTGCGATGGGGCATGACGGGATGCTTTATTCGCTGCCGTCGCGTGAGTTAATCGCGGATTCGGTCGAATACATGGTCAATGCGCATTGCGCCGACGCGATGGTGTGCATCTCGAATTGTGACAAGATCACGCCCGGCATGCTGATGGCGGCGATGCGGCTGAACATTCCTTGCGTGTTCGTGTCGGGCGGGCCGATGGAAGCGGGCAAAGTGGTGATCCGGGGGAAAGAAGTCGCTCTTGATCTGGTCGATGCGATGGTTTCGGCGGCGGATGAAAGCTATACAGACGCAGAGGTGGAGGCGATCGAAAAGGCGTCATGTCCGACCTGCGGGTCGTGTTCCGGCATGTTTACCGCCAATTCGATGAACTGTCTGACTGAGGCTTTGGGGCTGTCGCTGCCGGGCAATGGCTCGACCTTGGCGACCCATGCGGACAGGCGGCGGTTGTTCGTCGAGGCGGGGCATTTGATCGTCGACATCACCAAACGGCATTACGAGCAGGATGACCTGACGGTGCTGCCGCGCAACATCGCAACCAAGCAGGCGTTCGAGAATGCGATGGCACTGGATGTGGCGATGGGAGGGTCGACTAACACGGTCCTGCACATTCTGGCGATTGCCCATGAAGGCGAGGTGGATTTCACACTGGCCGACATTGACGCGATTTCGCGCCGAGTGCCCGTTCTGTGCAAGGTCGCCCCAGCCAAGCAGGACGTCCATATGGAGGACGTCCACCGCGCCGGTGGCATCATGGCGATCCTGGGTCAGTTGGACGGTGCGGGTCTGCTAAACCGCGAGGTGCCGACCATCCATGCCCGGTCCATCGGTGCCGCGATCGACCAATGGGACATCAGCCGGACCAATCAGGAGAGCGTGCGCGAGTTTTTTCGCGCAGCACCGGGTGGGGTGCGCACCACGATGGCCTTCACCGCAACCGGGCGCTACGACACACTGGATCTGGACCGGGAGAAGGGCGTGATCCGTTCGGCGGCGACGCCATTTTCCAAGGATGGCGGCTTGGCCGTCTTGACTGGGAACCTGTCACCGGACGGCTGTATTGTGAAGACCGCCGGGGTGGACGAGAGCATACTTGTCTTCTCTGGCCCCGCGCGGGTATTTGAAAGTCAGAATGCGGCGGTGAATGCGATCCTCGCCAAGGAAATCCGCGAGGGTGACGTTCTGGTGATCCGATACGAGGGGCCGAAAGGTGGGCCAGGGATGCAAGAGATGCTGTATCCGACCAGCTATCTGAAAAGCATGGGGCTGGGGAAGGCCTGTGCTTTGGTTACGGACGGGCGGTTTTCGGGAGGCACTTCCGGGCTGTCGATTGGCCATGTCAGCCCCGAGGCGGCGGCGGGCGGGGTGATCGGTCTGGTGCGGGAGGGGGATATGGTGGATATTGATATTCCCAAGCGAGTGATTGCGCTGCGGGTGTCGGCGGAGGAGTTGGCGAGCCGTCGGGTGGCGCAGGACGCTGCCGGTTGGAAACCGGTGAAGGCGCGGTCAAGGAAGGTTTCGCAGGCGCTTTGGGCCTATGCGCTGTTTGCGTCGTCGGCGGATAAAGGGGCGGTGAGGGTTTTGCCGGGGGAGTGAATTTAGGGGCGTCGGTGTGTAGGATATTTTGAAAGACATGAAAAAACGGGGTGGGGTTGTCGTTAACCGGAAGGAAAGGTTTGCCTAAGCGCGTGAAAGAAAAGTCGGGGTGAACCCCGACCTACGGGGGATGAAATTTCGCACCCTGAACTTTGCTTCGGGCCGCTTTTGTGCAAAACTTGGGGTTATTGTTTCTTTACTGTTTTCCTTTGTGCCACTCGGCGTCCTTGGTGCGAAATAGCCCAAGCGCGGGCTCTTCGAAAATCGGGCTTTCTTCCGCGCTAGCCGTGGAACAGAGGAACTCGTCCGCGTCGCTTGATCATGTGCCGATCACTTCGCCATCTTTAGTGACCACGCAACCTGAGGCGCACTCTGATTATCCCTCATGTGTGTCCCTTCAGTGTTCCATGCTAGTTCGTCTTTCCCAATTGAATACTCCTTACCTGTCACATCCCGGAAGGTCGTATGGCTGTTTCGTGAACAGGTCCGGCTTGCGTTTGTGCCAGTCCTTCAGCGCCTGCAAGGGGGTCTTGGTGCCCAAGGCTGATTGCGGAAGCTGCTGATTGCAGAGAGCCACCTAGCGGTGCAGCGTGGCTTCGAGTTCCTCGCCGGAATGGAAGTGGTGCGATTGCGGCACCTTTTCGATCCGTCCGTTGAAGCGTCCGACCATGCCGTTGGTCT
>JANYFE010000053.1 GCA_025362795.1 Rhodobacterales bacterium
TCTCCGACGGATCGAAGCGCGAACCTTCGACCAGCTCATCCAGGCCCGCGGCGACACATGCGCGCTCTTCAACCCCGACGAATGCTGGAACTTCTTCAAGGCTGCAGGATATGCCTCAGATTAAACGCAAAATGCTTTAACCCATTGATACTAAATGATTTGCGCGGCTGTCCACATGTGGACACCCAGTCCTTACCGGACCTGCATCCGGTCCAACCGTAGCTGTGCCGCCCTCCGATGGCCCTCCAGCCCCTCGCTCGCTGCCTGGCGCGCAGACGGCGGGGCCACGGCTTGCACACCTTGGGGTGACAACCATTGATGCGTGGCAATCTTCACATAGGCGCCGACCCACAACCCGCCAGTATAACGCCCCGCCGCCATGGTTGGCAGCGTGTGGTTGGTGCCGGAACATTTGTCGGAATAGACCACCGACGCCAGTTCCCCGATGAACAAAGACCCGTAATTCCGCAACTTCGCGGCCATCCCATGCGGGTCCGCCGTGTGCACCTGCAAGTGTTCTGCAGCGATGAAGTCGGAATAGGCAATCATCGCCGCCTCATCCTCACACACCGCGATCTCGCCATAGTCGCGCCATGCCGGGGCAGCCACATAAGCCGTCGACAAGGTGGCAAGTTGGCTCACCACTTCCGCCATCACCGCCTCCGCCAAAGGCCGATGCGTCGTGATCAACCCCACGCGCGTGCGCACATCATGTTCGGCCTGGGCCAGCAAATCCGTTGCGATCATTTCGGCGTCACCAGTCGCATCCGCCAGAATGTAAATCTCTGACGGCCCTGCAAGTTGGTCAATCCCCACAGGCCCGAACACCTGCCGCTTCGCCTCGTTCACAAAGGCGTTTCCCGGCCCCATAATCTTCATCACCGCAGGCACCGTTTCGGTGCCAAACGCCATTGCGGCAATCGCCTGTGCGCCCCCGATGCGAAAAATCCGGTCCGCCCCCGAAAGATGGCAGCCTGCAATCATCGCATTGTGCGCATTTGGCGGCAAACAGGCGATCACATCCAGCACTCCCGCCACCTTGGCCGGCACAATCGTCATGATCGGCGCCGACAGCAGCGGAAACCGCCCGCCCGGCACGTAACAACCGACACGGTCAATCGGAATAACGCGGTGCCCCATGAACACCCCTGGCAAAGGTTCAATATCCAAAGGCAAAATCGTCGCCAGTTGCGCCTCCGCAAACCGCCGCACATTGGCGATCGCAAATTCGGTGTCTTCCCGCGTCTGCGCGTCCAAGGCCGCCACAGCCGCCAAACGTTCGCCTTGCGTCACCTCAAACACCTGCAGGTCCGACTTGTCAAACTTTGCAGAATACTCCCGAACTGCCACATCACCGCGGGCCTTCACATCGGCCAAGATCTTCGCCACCAACTCCGACACCGGCTTGTTATCTGCATCCGCGCTGCGGGTGGGATGCTTGACCCAAGAGACCTTGGCTGCAGGATAAGCTTCTGGCAAAGTTGTCATCGAACGCTCCTCTCGGGTCATCTTCCCGGCATGTATCCGAGATCCTTTGTATCCTTACGTGAATACGATTGCAAATAACTGTTTTGACCTGCCGCTGCAACGCTGCAGTAGACAAAATAATGTGTAGTAACAATTATTTATTATTCTTCCGCATCATGACACGCAGGAACATCCGCGCAAAAAACCAATAAGCCCCTTGCCACACCCCCGCGCTTTAGCTTATTCGTATTGCAAACGTATTCACCGCGAGGTTCAAGATGTCCATCACTTGGCTGAAGCGCGGCAAACCGCAGGTGGAACGTGCCGCGGATGACGCAAAGGTGCGGGCCACCGTCGAAAGCGTCTTGGCAGATATCGAGCTGCGCGGCGACGCCGCCGTCCGCGAACTTTCGCTGAGATTCGACAAGTATGCCCCCAACACCTTCCGTCTGACCTCGTCCGAAATCGACGCGGCCGTGTCCAAGGTCGCCCCGCGCGACATGGAGGACATCCGTTTCGCCCAATCCCAAATTCGCCGCTTTGCTGAGGCTCAGCGCGCCTCCATGATCGATATCGAGATTGAGACCCTGCCCGGCGTGTTCCTGGGCCACAAGAATATCCCTGTCCAGTCGGTCGGCTGCTACGTTCCGGGCGGCAAATTTCCAATGGTCGCCAGCGCCCACATGTCCGTTCTGACCGCCTCGGTCGCCCAGGTCCCGCGCATCATCGCCAGCGCCCCTCCGGTCAATGGCGCTCCGCATCCCGCCATCGTCGCGGCAATGAAGTTGGCCGGTGCGCATGAAATCTACGTCCTCGGCGGCATGCAAGCGGTTGGTGCCATGGCGATCGGCACCGAAACCATCCGGCCGGTGGATATGCTCGTCGGCCCAGGCAACGCCTTTGTCGCTGAAGCAAAGCGCCAGTTATATGGCCGCGTCGGCATCGACCTGTTTGCAGGCCCGACCGAAACCATGGTCATCGCCGACGCAACAGTGGACGCCGAGCTTTGCGCGACCGACCTTCTGGGCCAGGCCGAGCACGGCTACAACTCCCCCGCCATCCTTTTGACCAATTCCCGCAAGCTGGCATTAGCCACGCTTGTCGAAATCGTCCGTCTGCTGAAAATTCTGCCCACCGCCGCCACTGCTGGCGTCTCCTGGGCCGACTATGGCGAAGTGATCGTCTGCGACAGCTATGACGAGATGCTGCAGGTCGCCAATGACATGGCCTCTGAACATGTCCAAGTTATGACTGACCGCGATGACTGGTTTTTGGAACACATGCACAACTACGGCGCCCTGTTCCTTGGTCCGCGCACCAACGTGGCAAATGGCGACAAGGTGATCGGCACCAACCACACTCTTCCCACAAAAAAGGCAGGCCGTTACACCGGCGGCCTCTGGGTTGGCAAATTCCTAAAAACCCACAGCTATCAACGCATCACGACCGACGCTGCCGCAGCCATGGTCGGGGCATACGGCTCTCGCCTGTGCATACTGGAAGGCTTCGCGGGTCACGCCGAACAGTGCAACATTCGCGTCCGCCGCTATGGCCACCGCAACATTCCCTATGGGGCCGCCGCCGAATGAAAATCACGTCATGACCCTGCCGCGCACCCCTTCTTTCCGGTTGGATGGTCGCCGCGCATTAGTGGCGGGGGCGTCATCTGGAATCGGGACCGCCAGCGCCGTTGCTTTGGCCGAAATGGGGGCAGAGGTGACGCTGTGTGCGCGGCGCGAGTCCGAGCTGAAAGCATTGGCCGCGGAAATGGCCGCCGCGGGGATGCCTGCCGACACCCTGACCCTCGATATCACCGACATCCCAGCGACCGAGGTAGCTCTGGCGTCCCTGCCCCGCTTTGACATCCTTGTGAACTCCGCTGGAGTGGCGCGGCACTCTCCCGCCATTGCCACCAGGATGGACGACTTCGATTTTGCGACCAACCTCAACTTCCGCGCCGCCTATTTTCTGACACGCACCGTCGCTGCCCGCCTGATTACGGAACAAAAACCCGGCAGCTTGATCAACATATCCAGTCAGATGGCCCATGTCGGCGGCATTGATCGCGCGGTTTACGCGGCCACCAAACACGCGGTCGAAGGTATGACCAAAAGCATGGCCATCGAATGGGGCCCGCACGGCATTCGCGTCAACACCATTGCGCCGACGTTCATTCGTACCCCATTGACCGAACAAACGTTCGCTAAACCAGAGCGCGTCGCCTGGATGCTGTCCAAGATCAAACTGGGCCGCGTTGGCGAAGTCACCGACATCATGGGTGCGGTGGCTTTCCTCGCCAGCGACGCCGCCAGTCTGATCACCGGAACCTCCCTACTCATAGATGGCGGATGGACCGCCGAGTGAAAGGATATCTCATGACCCCCACAGAAATGGAAACCCGCATCGTCCGTTATGGCGACCTGCGCCCCTGCAAGACTGCCTTTATCGACGCCCATACGCCGGGGTCCGACCAGAAGGAAAACTTCACCATCATCGGTGGCGGAGTGTCCGAAAGCCCCGATCAGCACGTCCATATCGTCGACACCCCCGGTTTCAACATCGGCGCTGCGGGCCAGCCCCCCAAATGCCGCAACAGTTTGCACAGCCACCGCACGGCGGAAGTGTTCTTCATCCTGAAGGGCCGTTGGCGTTTTTTCTGGGGCCGTTATGGTACAGCCGGAGAGTTCATCGCTGAAGAAGGCGACATCTTCAACATTCCCACCGGCATCTTCCGCGCCTTTGAAAACGTTGGCACCGACTATGGGATGATCATGGCGATCCTTGGCGGTGACGATGCGGGCGGCGGCGTGATCTGGGCCCCGCAGGTGATTACCGAAGCCAAGGATTACGGCCTGATCCTTGGCAAGAACGGCAAACTTTACGACAGCAAACGCGGCCAAAGTCTACCTGCGGGCATCCCTCCGATGCCCCTTTTGACCGAGAAAGAGCTTCTGGCTTTCCCGGAACCCACCACCGCGGATGTGGTCCCAAACCATGTCGCTCGCTATCAAGACCTGATGTCGCTGTCCGACCGTCAACCCGCAAAAGTTATTGGCGCACAAAGCAAACTGCGCGACCGCCCCGGCTTTGAGGTCGAGTTTCTGTCGCGTAACTCTATACCCAACACGCCTTACACATTGGATAAACACGAGGTTCTGATGCCGATGCGCGGCCATTGGCGCCTGACGTGGAGCGGCGGCACCACCGCGCTGAACCCCGGCGACACCGCCGCCATCCCACCCGGTCTGGAGCATTCTCTGACCCCTGCGATGACCGGCGAGGCCTCGCTCTACCGTGTGGTTGCAACCGATGACAAAGCCGGCCTGACCGGACAACTTTTGTAGGGGGAAATCATGCCGCTGCTTGCCACCCATGTCGGTTCCTTGCCACGCCCGCAGGCCGTGGTAGATTTTCTCTTTTCACGTGAAAAAGGTGACCCCTACGACAAAACGGCCTTTGATTCATGTATGACGGCGGCGGTTCTGGAAAACGTCCGCCGCCAAAAAGCCGCTGGCATCGACATTGTGTCTGATGGCGAGGCGTCTAAGATCAGCTATGCGACCTATGTAAAGGACCGCTACCATGGCTTTGGTGGCGACAGCCCGCGCAATGCGCCTGCCGACCTGAAACTTTTCCCAACCTTCCTCGACCGGCTGGCCCGCGAAGGCGGCACCCCGCAGTATGCGCGCCCGCAATGTGTCGGACCCGTCACTTCCAAGGGTCAGGGCGAATTACAGAAAGACATTGCCAACCTTACGTCCGCCATGGCCATTCACGGCGTCACCCGAGGTTTCATGAACGCCGCCTCACCGGGCGTGATCTCGCTTTTCCTACAAAATGCCCATTACAAAACGCGCGAGGGCTATCTGGAGGCTTTGGCGAATGCCATGCGCGACGAATACCGCACCATTCTGGATGCAGGGTTGGACCTGCAACTCGATTGCCCCGACCTCGCGTTGTCGCGGCACATGCTGTTCGCCGACCTCACCGACGACGAATTTCTGAAAGTTGCCGCAACCCATGTCGAGGCCCTTCGTCACGCCCTGACGGGATTGGACCAGGACCGCATCCGGCTCCACATCTGCTGGGGCAATTACGAAGGCCCCCATGTCTGTGACATCGACATGGCCCGTGTGTTCCCGCTGCTGATGACCGTCCCTGCCCGCTATATCCTGTTTGAAACCGCCAACCCGCGCCACGGTCACGAATGGACCGTTTTTCGCGACCGCGCGGCAGAGATCCCGGACGACAAAATTCTTGTGCCCGGCGCCGTGGATACCACCACCAATTTTGTTGAACACCCAGATCTGGTGGCTCAACGCCTTGAACGATACGTGTCCATATGTGGACACGAGCGGGTCATCGCGGGCTCTGATTGCGGATTTGGCACCTTTGCCGGTTTCGGTGCGGTCGATCCTGAAATCGCCTGGGCCAAACTCGCGACCCTGTCCGAAGGTGCCCGCCGGGTAAAATGACGCCGCTGGTCCTGATCCCCGGCATGATGTGCGACGCCCGGATGTGGGGCGGACTTGCTGCGCAGCTATATCCGCGAGAGGTGGGCCACGTCCTGCCCACCCAAGCGGAGACTGTGGAGGCCCTTGCTGCCGAAGTCCTTGCCCAAGCACCACCCCGGTTCGCCCTGGCGGGGCTGTCGATGGGCGGGATCATCGCGATGGAAGTCCTGCGTCAGGCCCCCCGCCGCGTCACGCAACTGGCCCTGCTTGATACCAACCCCCGCGCCGAACTGCCTGCCACCCAAGCCAAACGCGCGGGCCAAATCACCCGTGCCCTGTTCGGCGACCTTGCCGGAGTTTTGCGGGATGAGATGAAACCGAACTACCTGCACCACGGTCCCGACCGCACGGAAATACTGAACCTTTGCATGGACATGGCCCTTTCTCTCGGCCCGGAAATCTTTGCACGCCAGTCCCGCGCACTGCGTGATCGTGCCGACCAGACCGCTACGCTTGCCGCGTTCAAAGGCCCCGCACTGGTCTTGATGGGTGAGGGCGACACGCTGTGTCCGCGCGACCGCCACGACTTGATGCACAGCCTTATGCCGCAGTCTAGCCTGGTTATCATTTCAGGTGCTGCGCACTTGCCAACGCTGGAGCAGCCCGCCAAAACCACTGCAGCGCTGCAAGGGTGGCTCGACCAGCCTTTTTGAGGACCACATCATGATCATCGACCTACACGCGCATTTCGAAAACGGCGGCAAGGCTGTGAACGGGTGGTGTGCTATTCCGTCGGCTGTGACGGCAGAAATCATGGGACGTCAAGGGTTTGACCTGATGACGGTCGATCTGCAGCATGGGCTGATAGACTATCAGATGGCGCTGACCATGCTGCAAGTCCTGCAAGGTCTGCCGGCCCCGGTCATGGCGCGCGTGCCGTGGAATGAGCCCGGTATCCTTATGAAATGCTTGGATTCCGGCTTTTCCGGCGTGATCTGCCCGATGGTCAATACCGTCGATGATGCCCGGAAATTGGTGCAATCGACCCGTTACGCGCCGCTGGGAAGTCGGTCTTTTGGGCCTACTCGGGCGAATTTGGTGTATGGCGGCGGATATGCCAAAACGGCCAATGCCAAAATCCTTGTCCTTGCCATGATTGAGACCCGCGAGGCGCTGCGGAATCTGGACGCCATCCTTTCGGTCGAGGGGATTGATGGCGTCTATGTCGGTCCGTCCGACCTTGGATTATCACTGGGTTATGAACCCACCCTTGATCCAACCGCCACAGAAGTGCTTGTATCTATTGAGGAAATTGCAAAGCGCGCCAAGGCTGCCGGGCGGATCGCGGGCATTCATACCGGGTCGCCTGCCATGATCCGCCGCAGTTTTGCGCAAGGTTTTGACTTTGCGTCCCTGCTGACCGACGCGCGGATGTTCACCTCTGCCATCGCTTCACAACTGGCGGCCGTGCACGAAAAAACGGCCGAAGTCGTGAAGGGCTACTAGATTCAAACTTGTCTTGAACGCGTCTTGCCCACGTCTTCTTTGCGTCTCTACGTTTTTCAAGATCCTGCGCCGCGCGAATCGCGCCTATTTGAAGCCGCTCATGCTGATGCCTTCGACAAAATGCCGCTGCGCCAGAAAGAAGGCGATGATGATCGGTGCGACCGAGATCAGCGATGCGGCCATCATCAAGGTCCACTGTCCGCCGTACTGCGACTGGAACAGCGCAAGGCCGACGGTCAGCGTGGTCTTTTCCGGATCGGAAGGCAGGTAGATCAGCGCGGTGAACAGGTCGTTCCACGAAAACAGGAAGGCAAAGATCGCAAAGGCCGCCAGCGCGGGTTTCGACAGCGGCAGGTAGATGGTGAAGAAGATCCGCGACAGGGATGCGCCGTCGATCCGCGCCGCCTCTGCCAGTTCGATCGGGATGGTCTGGAAATACTGGCGCATGAGGAAAGTGCCAAACGCACCGCCCAGAAAGGCCGGCGCATACAGGGGTGCCTGGCTGCCGTAGAGACCGAGCCATTTGAAGATGATGAACTGCGGAATGGCCGTGATCTGGCCGGGGACCATCAGGGTCAGAAGCAGCAGCACGAACAGGAAATTGCGGCCCGGAAAGCGGACCACGGCAAAGATGAAAGCGGCCATCGAGCAGGTCAACAGCTGACCGATGACAGAAATGCCCGCGATCTTGAAGCTGTTCCAGATCATCAGATGAAATGGCATGATGGTGAACAGTTTTGGATAATTCTCGGTCGTCAGCGTCGCCGGGATCAGGCGCATGTCGAATTGTTCCGCCATGGGTTTCAGGCTGGTCGAGATCATCCAGAAGAACGGCCCGATCATCGCCACAGCGCCCAGCGTCAGCGCGACAAAGGCCAGAACGTCGCCCCATTTGTCGCGGGTCATGCCGGTTCCCCCCAGCGTTTTTGCAGGTGGAAATATACGGCGGTCATCACGAAGATGATGGCCGTCAGCACGACGGCCTGCGCCGCAGCATCGCCCATGCGGAAAAAGCGAAACCCGGTGCGGTAGATCGAAAACACCAGCGTGGGCATGGTCGAGTTGCCGTTGCCGATCCGGGTCAGGATGTAGATGTAGTCGAACGCCTGAAACGCGTTGATCGTGGTCAGCACCGCCTGAAAGAAGATCGAGGGGGCGAGCGCAGGCAAGGTGACATAGCGCAGGCGCTGCCATGCGGTCGCGCCATCCAGCTTTGCCACTTCGTAATAGTCGCGCGGGATCGCCTGTAACCCCGCCAGAAAGATGATCATTCCGCCGCCGATTGCGCCCCAGACATTGACCGCCACCACCGAATACAGCGCCATTTTCGGACCAAGCCACGAGACCGGATTGCCCCCCATGGCGGTGATAATGGCGTTCAGCGTGCCGTGATCTTCGGCGTAGATCCAGGTCCACAGCAGGCCCACGGCGGTCGGGGAGGAGACGGTTGGCAGGAAATAGGCAACCCGGAACGCGCCGATGCCCCACAGCTTGCGGTTCATCCCCATCGCCACAGCCAGCGACACGACAATGGTCAAAGGCACATACAGGGCCGAAAACGCCAGCGTGTTGACCAGCGATTTCATGAACAGCCGGTCGGCGGGCAGGTCGGTGTAGTTGCTGATCCCGGCCGGAATGGCCGGGGTCAGCAGATCCCAATCGGTCAGGCTGATGCCGATTGTGGCAAAGATTGACCCGAAGGTGCCCAGGATCAGGCCAAGAAGCGTGGGCAGCAAAAAGGCCAGCACCCACCACCGCTCGCGTCCCAAGGGTCGAAGGTTGCCCATGCTATTTGTTCTTCGCCAGCGCTAGGTCGCCATCGGCCACGGCGGCGGCCAGGCCATCTTGCAGGCTGTTCTCGCCCGACCAGACCGTGTTCAGCGCGTCTCCGACTGCCGAGGACCATTCTTCATAGCCTTTGAACACCGGCTTCAGATGGGCGTAGTCCAGCGCCTTGACGAACAGGCTGTGGTCGATTTTGGTCGCCTGATCCAGATAGGCCGGGCTTTCGGCGACCGATTTGCGCACGGGGATCGCGAGGCCGATCTTGGCCAGTTCGGTCTGACCGGCGTCGGAAAAGGCGTATTTCACAAACTCCCACGCTGCATCGGGGTTCTTGCTGTCTTTGGCGACAACGAAACCTGCCGAATTGACGCTGGTGGCGCGGCCCTTGGGGCCAAGCGGCAGTGGCGCCACATCCCAGTGGAAGGTGACTTGCGAATATTCGGGCACCGACCAATGGCCTGACATACCCATGGCCGAGACGCCCGACAGGAAGCCGTCATAGCCAAACTGGGCCAGTTGCTGTTCGGTCGGCAGGGATTTGTCGGTCAGCCACATGTCGTCAAACAGCTGGAAGGCCGCCGTGGCCTCGGGCGAGGCGATCAGCGTCTTGCCAGCCGCGGGGTCCACCACATCGCCGCCGTAAGCCCAGACCAAAGCGCCCCAGAACGGCTCCATATCATAACCGCCATCCCAGAAGCCCCACTGATCGGTGGTGCCGTCGCCGTTCTTGTCCAAGGTCAGCTTTTTGGCCGTGGCGCGCAGGTCGTCATAGGTCCAGGCATCGGTCGGATAGGCCAGACCAGCGGCGTCGAACATGTCCTTGTTGTAATACAGAACGATCGTTTGGAAATCACGCGGCAGGCCGAAAATGCCGGTGCCGGTGTTATAGGCCTTCAGCGTGATCGGGTAGACGCCGTCCAGAATGGCCGGGTCTTTGTCGATATAGGGTTTCAAATCCAGCAGGACATTGCGGGACTGCCAGTCGGCAAACAGCGGCGCGTCCATGGCGAACACGTCGGGCGGGGTGCCGCCGGCGACCTGGACTTTCAGTTTTTCCCAGTAGCTGTCCCAGTCGGCCACTTCGACATTGACCTTGATGTCGGGGTGCAAAACTTCGAAGGCGGTGGCGATTTTGGTCCAGACCGCGCCTTCCGCCGGGCTGCCCCACAGGGCGTAGGTGATGGTCGTATCGGCCTGGGCGCTGCTGGCGAGGGCCAAAGCGAAGGCGGTGGTGGCAAGCAATTTCATGGCATTTCTCCCTTCAAAGCCCGAACAGCCGGGCGGCGTTATCGTAATAGATCTGGTCCAGCACCGGGCGTGGCAGGTTCAGGCCGTAGATGTGCCAGCGGCCCTGGCCCGGGATTTCACCGGGGCCGTAGTTGAAATGTTCATCCTCGGATTCAAGGAAGCGGGCATAGATGGCGTAGGTGGCAAGGTCGGGGCCGGCATCGGTGCCGAACAGGATGCGGTCGGAGTGGCGCAGAAAGAAGCGGCGGGCGGAATAGGGCTGGCGACCGAGTTCCCCGACGCGGGCAGAGATATCGACCATGAAATTCGGGCATTCGTCCAGAAGCGCCGACACCCAGCCGAGGTTTTCGGCATAGCAGCCGACATGCGCACCGATGAAGGTGGTGTTGGGGTGGCGGCGGACCAGGTTGGCGAAGGCTTCGATCAGGGTCGAGAAACTGGGGAACGGCGGGGAGGGGAAGCTCCAGTCCGGGTAGGCACCCAGTTCTTCCCAGCGTTCGTTGGTAGCATCGACGGGGTCAAAAAAAGCGACAGGATCAGCGATGTGGATCATCACCGGCAGGCGCAGTTCACCCGCGGCGGCCCAGATGGCGTCGAGGCGCGGGTCGTCGATCCTGGCCAATGCGCCGGTGTCGTCGGTGACATGCAGGCCGAAGGGTTTCCAGATTTTCAGCCCTTGTGCGCCGCGCGCGACCTGTGCGCGGAACCGGGTGGCAGAGCGGTCGGCAAAGCTGTGCCCCTCTGCTGCCCATTTGGACCAATCCACGCCGCCGAACACGCGGTAGCGGTCGGGCGCGAAGGCTTTGAAACGTCGCAACCGGTCGGTCAGGATATCTTCACCCCAGCCGCCGTCGAGGTCGACGTAATGGGCCACTCCGGCGTGGTCGAGGTGGGCGAAGAATTCGGCGGGGGTGCGTTGGTCCCAGTTGCCGCCAAAGGCGCCGAGGTGGTTGTGGGCGTCGATGACCCGGCGATACGGGGCGGTGATAGCGGACTGCGGCACCACGAGTTTGGGCTGCGGACGGAATTGCGATAGGAGCAGGTCTGTCATTATCCGATCCTTTGTTGCGTTTCGGCGCTGAACAGATGCGACAGGCCCGGTTTGGGGCGCAGGCCGATGGCGTCGCCGCGTTTGATCTGGGGGCGGTCGGAGAACAGGGCGTGGACGGTCAGCTCGCCGGAGTTGCAGCCCACAAACATCGCGGTGCCAGTGCTTTCCACCACATTGGCGGTGGCGGTGATCGAGCCGGATGTGCCGATCGGAACCAGTTCCAGATGCTCTGGCCGGATGCCATAGAGGACGGCACCGGAGGCCGCGCTTTCCAGCGGCAAGGTCAGAGCGTCCGACAGTTTCACCTGGCCGCCGCCCGCTTGCCCAAGCAGCAGGTTCATCGCAGGCGAGCCGATGAAGCCCGCGACAAAAGCGTTTTCAGGGTGGTCATACAGGTCCAGCGGCGCACCGGCCTGTTCCAGCCTGCCCGCGCGCATCACCACAATCCGGTCGGCCATCGTCATCGCTTCGACCTGATCATGGGTCACGAAGATCGAGGTTGACCCCAACCGTTCGTGCAGCGCCCGGATTTCTGCCCGCATCTGCACGCGCAAGGCGGCGTCGAGGTTGGACAGCGGTTCGTCGAACAGGAACACGGCGGGCTGACGCACGATTGCCCGCCCCATTGCAACCCGCTGACGTTGGCCACCCGACAGTTGTTTGGGCATACGTTCGAGGTAGGGGGTCAGGCCAAGAACCTCTGCGGCGACGCCCACGCTTTTGGCAATATCCGCCTTGGCACCGCCGCGCAGTTTCAGGGAAAATCCCATATTCTCGCGCACCGTCATATGCGGATACAAAGCGTAGTTCTGGAACACCATCGCGATGTCGCGCTCTTTGGGTTCGACCTCGTTGACCACGCGGCCCGCGATGGAGACTGTGCCGGACGAGATATCTTCCAGCCCCGCAATCATTCGCAAGAGGGTGGATTTACCGCAGCCGGATGGCCCGACCAGCGCCACAAACTCGCCGTCCGCCACATCGAAACTGACGCCGTGCATCACCTTGGTGACGCCGTACGCCTTTTCCAGATCCCTGATGGATACCTGCGCCATGCCGTCCCCCTACGCATATTCCGGCAGGAAACTGCCATGAGCGGTGATAAGCTGATCACACAGCGCCTTGATTTCATCCAAGGAAAGTTCGGCAGCCGTGTGCGGGTCCAGCATGGCGGCGTGGTAGATATGGTCGCGCCTGCCGGTGAGGGCGGCGAGGACGGCCAATTCCTGCACGTTGATCTGGGTGCGCATGATGGCGGCCAGTTGTGCGGGAACCCTGCCCACCCGCACCGGCTGGATGCCGTTGTGGTCGATGTGGCAGGGCACCTCGACGGCGGCATTCGACGGAAGGTTGTCGATCAGCCCGTTGTTGCGCAGGTTGCCGTAGATCAGGTGGTTGGTGCCAGTGACCATGCCGTGAATGATCGCGGCAGCGTATTCGTTGGACTGGCACACTTCGATGGGGGCATTCTTATCCTCCAGTTCGGCGCGCAGGGTGTGCCAGCCGGCAATCTGCTCTTCACAGCGGCGGATGTATTCGTCCAAAGGCACCTGAAACTGCTGGATCAGGTCGTCGCGGCCGCGTTTGATGAACCACGGGGTATATTCGCTGAAATGTTCAGAGCTTTCGGTGACGAAATGGCCGAAGTGTTTCAGCACCGCGAACCGCACGGCATCATGGGCGGGGAACTGGCCATTGGCGGCCATAGCGCGGAGGCGGGGATACAGGTCTTCGCGGCGGCCATTCGGCAGACGCTTTTCAAACTTGGTGAAAAAGGCGACATGGTTGATGCCAGCACAGCGGAAGTCGATATCCGCGATGTTTTCACCGAGAAGTTCGGCAAGGTGGCCGGAGGTTTCCTGCACCGAATGGCAGAGGCCAACGTAGCGGATGTCGGGGAACGCCTCTTGCACCGCCCAGGAGATCATCGCCATCGGGTTGACGTAGTTCATCATCAAGGCGCCGGGGCACATCGTCTGCATGTCACGGGCGATGTCGAGGACCACGGGGATGGTCCTGAGCGCCCGGAAAATGCCGCCGACGCCCAAAGTGTCGGCGATGGTCTGGCGCAGACCGAAGGCTTTGGGGATTTCAAAGTCGATGACTGTGGCGGGTTTGTAGCCGCCGATCTGCATCATCAGGATGACGAAGTCGGCCCCTTTCAGTGCCGCCCGGCGGTCGGTGGTGGCGGTGATGTTCAGGTGGGTCAGGCCAAGGGTCGCGCCGATCCGCCGGGCCATGATTTCAGAGGTATCAAGGCGGGTGCGGTCGATGTCGAACAGGCTGACCTCGCTGTCGGACAGTTCAGGATTGGACAGCACGTCGCTGAGGATGTTTTGCGCGAATACCGTCGAGCCCGCGCCGATGAGGCAGATTTTGGCCATGGTCGATCCTTTAGTTCAGCACAACAACCTTGGTCAGGTGGCGCGGGGTTTCGGAATTGATGCCCTTTGACAGGGCGACATGTTCGCCCATGATTTGCAGGGCAGGCAGTGCTGCGAGGGCGGCGGCGGGGCCGCTGATCCCAAGGTCGATCCGCAAGTCGCCCGGCCCGTTGATGCCGATGACGCGGGCCCCTTTGGCCTGCACGTCGGCGGCAACCTTGGCCTCTGCCGTAGTGTCGTCGGAATACAGGATCACCACAACCGAACGCGCGTCGATCAGGGAAATCGGGCCGTGGCGGTATTCCAGCGGGTGGAAGGCCTGACTGTAGGAAATGCTCATCTCCTGTAGTTTCAGACAGCCTTCGCTGGCGATGCCGTAGTTGGCCCCTGCCCCGAGATAGACGAAATGGTTGCGGCCCTGAATGATGGCGCGCACCCCGGCGTCCATCTGGGCAAGGCCGCTTTGGGCGGCGGTTACAACGTGGCCCGGCAGGGAAATCCCGGCCAGACGCAGGCCGCCCAGCAGCATCAGGCTGGCAGAGGTTGACATCACGATCCCCTCGGCCTTGTCAGTCGGCAGGTATAGCTCGCGCAACGCGGCGCGCAGGATGGTTGACCCCGGTTCGCACGAGATGGCAAGGGTGGGCCAGCCTTGCACACGGCTCGCCTCAATCGCTTGTACGGTTTCGGTGGTGGTGCCGGAGCGGGACAGGCCAACCACCAGAATATCATCGAAATCAGCCAGATAGGCCTCGGGCCTGCGCGCCCATTCGGCACCGGGCACTGCCACCGCTTGTTGGCCAAAGGCGTTGTAGGCGCAGGCGAGGGATTGGGCGAGGTAATAGGATGTGCCGCATCCGGTCAGCACGATGGTGCGGGCTTGCAGCAGGGGGATGGGCTGTTGCAGTGCGGCGGTCCAGTAGGGGAACTGGTTGCGGATGACGGTTTCGGTGATCGACGGCATGGGGGTGACTTTCGGTTTAGATTAGGCGTTTACTTGCTGGCACCGGCCATCAGGCCCTGCACCAAGAAGCGGTTGAGAAAGAGAACGAGGAGGATGGGCGGCAGGATCGCGACAATGCCCGCGGCGTTCATCAGCCCGTAGTCCACATAGTTGCGGGTGACGAATTCGGGGATCAGCACGGTCAGCGGTTTGGTGGCGAGGGATGGAGAGAACACAAGGGGGATCATGAACTGGCCCCAGGCGGATAGAAAGGTCAGGATGGCGCAGGCGACCAGACCGGGTCCGGCCAAGGGCAGCACGATGCGCAGCAGGGTATAGAACTTGGAGGCCCCGTCGATCCACGCGGCTTCCTCCAGCGACAGGGGCATGGCCTGGTAGACCGACCGCATCAGCCATAGCGCAAGCGGCAGGAAGGCCGAGACATAGATTAGGGTGACGCCAGTGTAGGTGTCGATCAGCCCAGCCGCGATCATCAGGCGGTAAAGCGGGATCAGGACGGTAAAACCGGGGACCGCGAGGGTGGCGACCACGGCGATGAACAAAGCGTCACGGCCGGGGAACTTCAGGCGGACGAAGGCCCAGGCACCGACTGCCGCGATGGCGACGGTGACGAGCGTTGCGGCCAGCGCGGTGATGATGCTGTTGGCAAGGGCTTTGGAGAACTGCGGCCAGACCGATTGCACCTCGTTGCCCTGCGAGGTCGAGGTGGCCCCGAACAGTTTGGCGTAATGCGCCCAAGTGGGGGCCAGTGGCCAAAGATGCAGGTTGTCAGAGATAAGGGCGTTGGGCGGGGTGAGACTGGCGACAAGGCTCCAATAGATCGGACCCAAAGACCACAGCAGCAGCACGGCAGCCCCGAGGCTGAGGGCGGCATTGTTAAGGAAACGTTTGGTGGTCCGGGTCATTCGAACCTCGTTTCGCGGTAGACGCGCAGCACGTAGACGGCGGACACCGCCAGTGAGGCGACCATAACCAGCAGCGACAGCGCCATGCCGAGGGACAGTTTCAGGTTCTGGAAGCTGGCCATATAGGTCTGGATGGTGATCGACCTTGTGTCGGTGGAAGCGCCGTTCAAAATCCACGCCTCGTCAAACAGGTTGATGGCGAAAACGGTCGATTGCGACAGGGCGATGGCAAGGCCGGGGGCGATCAGTGGCAAAGTGATCTGGCGCAGGCGTTGAAAGGCGGTGGCTCCGTCAAGACGAGCAGCCTCGTACAGCTCTTTCGGGATGGATTGCAGGGCGGCCAGCAGGATGATCACGGTCAACGGCATCATGCGCCACGCATGCACCACCGAGATCAGCACCAGCCCGGTGGCACGGTCGTTGAACCAGACTTGGTTGCCCTGCGTCAGGCCTGACGCCTGCAACAGCCCGTTCATCAGGCCGTAACTTGGGTTGAAGATCCAGCCCCAGATAATCGCATTGACCACAGGGGGCAGGCACCAGGGCAAGACCACCGCCGCCAGAAGCCATCTGCGCCCGATGGTGATCTTGTGCAGCAGCAGGGCCGCAGCCAATCCGCCGCCGGTTTCAATCACCACGGCGAGCAGGACGTAAACGCCGGTCGTAGCCCAAGCCGCCAAAACGGTCGGGTCGGTCAGGGCGGTGACGTAGTTTTTCACCCCCACAAACGGAGAGCCCGGCTTCATCGGTTCGATGCGGAAAAAGCTGTCGTAAAGGCTGGAGACCAGCGGGCCGAACACCAGCGCACCCATGATCAAGACCACGGGCAGCGCCAGTGCCAAGCCCAACCGGGCGTCGCGGTTAAGACGGGGCCAGGTTGGCATGTCGAATGTCATGGCCCCGCCCCTGCCCTACTGCTGCGCCGCGGCGGCAGCGTCTGCGATTTGCGTCATCGCGGTCGCCACGTCGATCTGGCCCTTGGCTGCGGCATTCAAAGCGGTCTGCACGGCACCCGAAAATTCGGAATACCAACCCGGCGTGCCTTGTGCGAACAGCGGTTCGGCGACGGCGGACTGCGCGGCGAGAATCTCACCCTCTCTCAAACTGCCATCCTTGCCGAGCGCGGCCAGAACCGAGAGGCGGGTCGGCAGGACACCCAGCGTCTTGTAATTGGCAACCATGACTTCGGGCGTCAGCATCCAGGTCAGATAGGTGGCCAGTTGGTCCTTGTTTTCCGCCGAAACCGGCATTCCGACGGCTTCCGGCAAGCCGAATGAGCGCGATTTGCCAGAGACATTGGGCACCAAAGCGGCATGAGCGTCAGCGGCGACGGTGGATTTGGCGGGGTCGGTGTAAACCGCCAGAATACCCGCCTGCCCGGCCAGATCGAAGGTGATCTTGCCGGCCTTGAACAGTTCCTGCACCGCGTTGTCCTTGAGGCCGGTCGAAGCGGGGTCAATCAGGCCTTCCTTCAGCGCGTCCACCTCGAACTGCATCGCTTTGAAGCCCGCGCTGTCCGGCGTGGTGAACAGGGGTTTGAAATCCTTGTCAAACAGATCGCCGCCAAAGGCTTTGGTCAGCAGATACCAGGCGGTCGCGGCCCCTTCGGATGCCGACAGCGGCAGGCCGATCGGATAGGCCGAGGCGCCCTTGGCCTTGACCGCGCGGGCGGCGGCCAGAAGTTCGTCCATTGTGGTGGGCACGGCGGCCCCTGCGGCATCCAGATGGGCCTTGTTGTAGATCATCACCCGGAAGTCGTTGTTGTAGGGGACGCCGAGCAGCTTGCCGTCATAGGTGAAGATCGCGGCGGTGGGGATATCGGCCAGCACATCGGCGGGCACCAGGGCCGAGAGGTCGTCAAACCAGCCGGCGGCACCAAACTGCCCCACCCAACTCCAGTCCAGTTCGGTACCGGTCGCGGGGGCGGTGTTGGCAACCATCGAGGTGACGATCTTGGTGTGGATCTCGTCCCAGCCCAAGGTCTCGATGTTCAGGGTTCCGCCGGTGTCTTGGGTGTATTTGTCGGTCATGTCCTTGGTCAGCGTGCCCCATGGCGGCAAGAGCAAGGCCAGGGGCGTGGCGGCATGGCCAAGCCGGGCGAAACCGAAGCTGAGCGGCAGGGCGGTGGCTGTCAGCAGAAAAGCGCGTCTGTTCATGGAGTTACCTCTTGGGGTTGGCGGGAAATCTGCGAGATCAGGGCGGTGTTGAGACGTTGGATGAAACCGGCATCCACGGGCCAGCCGGCATTGCGGGCGGCGACCAGAATGGCCCCGCCCACCGGTGGCAGGCGCGGCGGGATCGGGGCGCTGCCCATTTGCGCGGTCACGGCCTGGCGCAGACAGGCGTCGTTGAAGGCGCCGCCTGCATAGCTCCACCGCAGCGGATGGGTGGCGCCGCTGGTGCGGGCTGCGGCCTGGCCCAGCGAAGTCAGGTGAGCGGCGGCGCGGGTGAGCAGGGCCTGCGCCGCAGGATCCGTCGCCAAAGCAGAGACGTGGCGGGCAACCGAGGCGATTTTGGCGCGGGAGTTGGCGTCGGCATAGGCCCAGGCGATCAGGTCATCCGGCCCGATGCCAAGCGCCGCCAGCAGGCCCTCTGCGAAAGCCGCGCAGGATGTGCGGCCGTCAAGGTGCATACTGACCAGCGCAAGGGCCTCGCGCCCGATCCAATAGGCAGAGCCCTCGTCGCCAAACGTGCCGCCCCAGCCGCCGCTGCGGGTGCTGCCATTGCGGCCGCGCGCCCAGGCCATTGATCCGGTGCCGGCAAGGATCAGCACACCTTGATCCCCGGCGAGCGCCCCTTCGAAGGCCACGGCTACGTCGTTCAGCACCAGCGTTTCGCGGCCAAGAAGCGCATGGGCAACCACGGCCTGCCGGGCAGATACCGCGGGCATCTCGCCATGAAACGGCAGGCCCAGAACCGCCGCATCGACCGGGGCCAGCGGCGTCACGATCGCGGCCAGGCGTTCTTCCCAATCGCGGCCCTCGGTCGGGTCCAGCCCTGCGCCAAAGGCCAGTGCGACCACGGTGCCGGACGGATCGGCCACGGCGGCGACGGTCTTGGTGCCGCCGCTGTCCAGACCCATGACCCTGCCATTCATGTGGCGTCCGCCAAGGTCACGGCACAGCCGATGTCGCGCAGCAGTTTCTGCGCCGCGAGCGTCAGGCCGCGTTCGGTGATCACATGGCTGGAGGCTAGCAGCGGGGCGACCTGGAATGTCAGCCGCCGCCCGAACTTGTCGGCATCGGCCATCACCACGGGGCAATCGGTCCGCGTCAGCATCTTGCGGTTGATCTGGGCTTCCTGTTCGTCGGAACTGAAAATGTCCCCATCGGTCGAGATCGCCCCAACCCCCAGAAACAGCAGGTCGAACCACAGCCGGTTCAGCGCCTCTTCGGCCAGCATGCCGACCATCGACGCGTTTTGCGGGCGCAGCGTGCCGCCGAGCAGCGTTACCGTCAGGTCGGCCACGGGCAGCAGGGTCTGGGCGACCGGCAGGCAGTTGGTGAACACCCGCAATGGGATCGGATGCAGCCGCAGCCGCCGGGCGACTTGCAACACTGTGGTGCCCGCATCCAGAAACACCGCCATATCCGGGCGCAGCAGGTCATAGGCCGCATCGCCGATGGCGCGTTTGGCGGCAAGGTTGATGTGCTCGCGGCTTTCAAAGGCGACTTCGGCGCCCGACGTTTCGGCGATCCGCGCCCCGCCATGCGTGCGCACCACGGCCCCCGCCTCTTCCATCGCCAGCAGATCGCGCCGGACGGTGGGTTCAGACGCACCCACCGCCTCGGCAATTTCGCCGACCGAGGAATAGCCCTTGGAGTAAAGATGCTGCCGTATGGCCGCCGCACGGTCGATCTTCATGGCACCTCTGTTCCTTGATCCGGCCATCAAGCCTTGCCAAAAATACAGAGTCAATCATAATTTTGATCAACAGTGATTGATGTTTCGCAAATTACCCGCCATAGAATCGCAACTGATCAAGGAGTGAGCAATGCCCGCGTCTCAACTGCTGTTGCTGTCCGCTGCCCGCCACGCGGGCCATTTGGGTGGAATTACGTCGGTTTGTTCGGCCCATCCCGAGGTGATCGGCGCGGCGCTTGGCCTTGGCCGGGCCGAAGGAAAGTCCGTGCTGATCGAGGCGACCTGCAATCAGGTCAATCACGAAGGCGGCTATACCGGCATGCGCCCGGCCGATTTCCGGCGCTTTGTCGAACGCATCGCGGCAGAAGAAAGCTTTGATCTGAGCGGGTTGATCCTTGGCGGCGACCATCTGGGGCCGAACCCGTGGAAGGCGCTGCCCGCAGCAGAGGCGATGGCCAAGGCCGAGGCGATGGTCGCGGCCTATGTGGCGGCGGGTTTCAAGAAAATCCATCTGGATGCCAGCATGTCCTGTGCGGATGATCCGACGCCGCTTCCGGATGCGACCATCGCCGCCCGCAGCGCCCGACTGGCTGCGGTGGCAGAACGGCACGCGACCGGCGAGGCGCTGGTTTATGTCATCGGCACCGAAGTGCCGATCCCGGGCGGGGCGCTGGAACAGGTTGAACATCTGGTCGTCACATCCGCCGCCGCCGCGCAGGCGACCGTCGATATTCACCGTGCGGCGTTTGCCAGCGCGGGCGTCAGCGCCGCGTTTGGCCGGGTGATCGGGCTTGTCGTGCAGCCGGGCGTGGAATTCGGCAATGAAAACGTGGTGGCTTATGTGCCGGCGGCCGCGCAGGGTCTGGTGGTGGCGCTGGAGTCCCTGCCTTTGGTATTCGAGGCGCATTCGACCGACTACCAGACGCCCGAGGCTCTGCGTGCGCTGGTGCGGGACGGGTTCGCCATTCTGAAGGTTGGCCCCGGCCTGACCTTTGCGCTGCGCGAGGCGTTGTATGGTCTGGACCATATAGCCGACCTGCTGTTTCCGGCGCGCGCCGAATCCTTGCGGGCGGCAATGGAGCGGGTGATGTTGAACGCCCCCAAGCACTGGGCCAGCTACTACCCCGGCAGCCCGGACCATCAGCACCTGCAACGGCATTTCAGCTATTCCGATCGGATCCGCTATTACTGGACCGAAGGCGATGCGGTGCAGGCGATATCAGATTTGCTGGCGCTGTTTGGCGACCGGCCGATCCCGGAGCCGCTGATTTCGCAGCATCTTGGCGCGGCTTATGGCGATGTGATGCAGGGCCGCGTGGCCCCGACCGCCAGGGCGCTGTTGCGCGCGGCGGTCACGCGCATGCTGACTGTGTACAGTGCGGCGTGTGGCGAACTGCCGCCGGATCGCCGCTAAGGCAGGATCGCGACGCCGTCGGCGCGTGGGGCACGTTTCCGGCACGCCGGCAAGGTTCCGGCGCGACCGGCGGCGATATCAAAGTCAGAATATGTTCAGTCGCCGCATCAGCATTTGCCAGCGGTCGTGGCGCAGGATGGCGTTGCCTTGGGTGCTGCGTGCCACGGCATCGACCAACACGTTCAGGATCAGCGTCAGACCCACCGTCGATTCAATGAACAACCCCGACCCGGCGGTGGCAAACATCCGGTGATCGGCCACCTCATGCGCCCAGTCACAAAACTCGTCGCTGATCACGATGACCTTGAAGCCGATTTCCTTGGCAATCTCGGCGATCTTCAACCCGTCATTGGCATAAGGCACCCCGTCGATCAGGATCAGCACGATGGGCTTGGGCGTCACATCGCCGATATAGGAAAGCCATTCCCCCAGCATGTTGTCGCTGGCTGACAGGAAGCGGACATTGCCACGGGCCAAAGCCAAGCGGCGCGAGAAATCCTCTGCCGTGCCTTTCAGCGCCTGAAAGCCGGTGACAAAAACCTGGTCCGCGCCGGCAGCGGTATGGACCAGATCGCGCCACGCCTCGCCGGTGAATTCGGTGAACAGCTGGTCGACCGAGCGCATCTCGTTTTCGCGCACCTCTGAATAGACACCGTGCCAGTCTGTCTTTTTCTCATCTGTCAGATGGCGTTCGTTCACCGCCTCCAGCTTCAGTTCCAGTTTCAGACCGGTGATGCTTTTGTAGCCGGCCCGGCGCAAAAACCGGCTGACCGAGATTTCACTGACCGCCACCTTTCGCGCCAGAGAACTGCCGGTTTCAAACGCAATTTTCTCAATGTTGCGAATGATGTAATGCGCAATCCGTGCCTCTGTCGCGGACAGTTTTGGCAAGATCAACTGCAACTTTCGGATGGTTGTGGCGGACATGGTATTGCGAGGTCTCCGCAAGGCAAAATTTGACAGAAATCTAACATCATAATGTTATTGACAGAAAGTCAACCTCGGGAGGACAATCGGTGCCAGTAAAACAACGCCTCGGGGGGCCAAACATGGATCGTCGCAGCTTTATCACATCATCGCTGGCAGCCGGTTTTGGTCTGCCCTTGCTGAGCCAGCTGATCGCGCGGGCCGAGGCTGCGGGCACCAAAATCCTGCGGATCGGTTATGCCGCCCCGGTGCAGACGCTGGACCCGATCAAGACCGTCTTCGGTTCCGACATCATCTGTCAGGGCCTGATGTACGCCCGGCTGATGAAGGCCAATGCCGATCAAAGCGAGGTCGGGCCGGGGCTTGCCGAAAGCTGGGTGATTTCCGACGATGGCCTGACCTACACATTCAAGCTGCGCGAGGGCCTGAAATTTTCGGACGGCAGTGCGCTGACCGCAGACGATGTGGCGTTCAGTTTCAGCCGGATGCGGTTTCAGAAAGACACCGCTTACGCCGCGCCGTTCCAGCCGCTTGTCACCATCGAAGCGGTCGATGCGCTTACCGTAAAATTCACGCTTGACCGCAAATTTCCGCCCTTCCTGAAACTGTGCGAGATATGGAACACCGGCATCGTGTCCAAAGCCAATGTCACCGCGCTGGGCGATGATGCGTTCGGCACCTCGCCCACCGTCACGTCTGGTCCGTTCAAGTTTGTCGAGTGGAAAACCGGCGACCGCGTGGTTTTGGCGCGCAACGACAATTACTACATCCCCGGCTTGCCCAAGCTGGACGGGATCGAGTTCATCTTTGTGGCCGACGTCAACACCGGCGTTTCCATGGTTCAGGCGGCAGAGTTGGAAGTCAGCATGGGCGTCCCCTTTGCCCGCATGAAGGAACTGGCGGCTGCGGGGGTGACGGTGGTGTCCGAACCCTCCAGCGCAACCTATGACATGCTGATCAACCACGCGGCAGAGCCGTTCAGCAACCTGGCCTTCCGGCAGGCTGTCAGCTTTGGCATCGACCGGGGGGTGATCAATGACGCGGTGACGGCAGGCTATGGCACCGCCGCCACGTCGATCTTCAGCCCCAAGCTGGCGTTTTTCGACAAAGGTATGACGCTGATCGCCCGCGATGTGGAGAAGGCGAAGGCATTGCTGGCGCAATCCGGGATGGCGCCGTCTTTCGAACTGCTGACCAACGCGGGCACGACGGACGAGGACAAGGCGGCGGTTCTGATTCAGGCGCAACTGGCGGAAATCGGCATCACGGTGACGGTGTCCGCCGTAGACCCTGGCCAGGTCTGGACCCAATTGATCGCCGGAGAATATCAGGCGCAACTGAACTGGTGGTACAACGAGACCACCGACCCGGACAACGCCGTGCGCTGGTGTGTCTGGGGAGCGGGCGACAACAAATCCTACTACACCCGCTATAACAATGACGAGGTCAACACGCTGATAGACGCCGCGGCGGGCGAGGCGGACGACGCCAAGCGTCAGGACATGTATCGCAAAATCCAGAGAATCTGCGTGGACGAGGTGGCGCAAGTGGCGCTGTACCACCCGACCTGGACCAGCGCGCGTTCGCCCGCCGTCACGGGTCTGGTGTTTGACCTTGGCTCGCAATACGCCGCGATCGACGCAGTGGATATCACCGGCTGACGGCGTCGGACCGCCCCAAAAACCGGGTAGAACGCCAGACCCGGTGTTCTGCCGCTTTGCCCCCGCGTTCCGTCAGAAGGCCGCCAGATGACCCGCTTTCGCTTTCTGCTCCGGCGTCCGTTTGAACTGATCCCGGTGCTGTTCGGCATCAGCCTGATCAGCTTTGTCCTGCTGCAACTGACCCCCGGCGACCCGGTGCGCCTGTTGCTTGGCCCAAAGGCCAGTGAGGAGGCCATCGCCCTTGTCCGCCAACGCTATGGTCTGGACCAGCCGGTGATCGCGCAATATTTCTACTACATCAAAAACGTGCTGAGCGGCGATTTTGGCCAGTCGCTGAGTTTTCGGTCAGCCATCGGCCCCGTGCTGTTGCAGCGCATCGGGCCGACCCTGTACATCCTGAGCTACGGCCTGATCCTGTCGGTTGTGTTCACCCTGATCCTTGGCGTGACCGCCGCCCGCAGCCGGGGCGGCATTCTGGACCAGACTATCCGTCTGATTTGCGTCGTAGGGGTCGGCATCCCGTCCTATTTCGTTGGCCTGCTGCTGGTTCTGCTGCTGTCGCTCAAGATCAAGGTCTTTCCGGTGTCGGGCTATGCTGACAGCAATCTGGCGAACCTGTACCATTTGTTCCTGCCCGCCCTGACCATCGCCATTTCCGTCACCCCGATCCTGACCCGCAACTTTCGCGCCACCCTGATGCAGCAAATGAACGCGGGTTATGCCGTGGCGGCGTTGTCAAAGGGTGTGCCCGCCGATCAGGTGTTCTGGCGCCATGTGTTCTGGAATTCGCTGTTGCCCACCGTCAGCCTGTTCGGCGTGGTCGCGTCATTCCTGATCGGCGGCACGGTGGTGATTGAAAACGTGTTCAACATCCCCGGTCTTGGCCTGCTGCTGGTGCGGTCGGTTCTAAGCCGGGATTATCTGGTGGTGCAGGGCGTCACGTTGGTCATGGCCTCGGGCATCGTGATTTCGAACCTGCTGATCGATGTGCTGATGGCGGCACTGGACCCGAGGATCAAGACATGACCGCCGCAAGCTGGCTGCGTCACCAAGCGCCTGCATCCTTGCAGATCGGCCTGACGGTCACGCTGCTGTGGCTGCTGGCTGCGGCATTTGCCCCGCTGCTGGCGCCGTTCGACCCGATCAAGACTGACGCCGTCAACGCGCTTTTGCCGCCCGGTGGTGGGCATTTGCTGGGCACCGACTCGGTCGGGCGCGACGTTCTGTCCCGCATTCTGTTCGGCGCACGGATGGACCTTTTGATGGCAGTGGCAGGCGTGCTGGGCCCGTTCGTGCTGGGCACCGCCATCGGGCTTTTGGCGGGATATTCCGGTGGTTGGCTGGACGCCGTGCTGATGCGTATCCTGGAGGTCACCATCTCTTTTCCCTATTTCGTCCTTGTCATCGCCATCGTGTCCATCATGGGGCCGGGGCTGACCAGCTATATCGTTTCGCTGACAATCGTGAACTGGGTCACATACGCCCGCCTTGTTCGCGCCGAGACCCTGGTCCTGACCCAGGCCGATTTCATTCTTGCGGCGCGGGTTTTGGGCTATGGCCGCGGGCGCATCATGGCCCGCCACATCTTTCCGAACGCCATCGTGCCATCGGCGGTGTTCCTGATGACCGACGCCGTGCTGACCATCGTGCTGGGGTCGTCGCTGGGTTTTCTGGGTCTGGGCGTGCAGCCGCCTACCCCGGAATGGGGGGTGATGATCGCGGAAGGCCGCACCTATCTGGGGTCGGCGTGGTGGATATCGCTGTGCCCCGGCGTGGCGCTGTGTTCGCTGGCCTTCGGGTTGTCGCTGGTCGCGGATGGTGTGGCCCAAGTGCTGGACCCGGAATCGTGATGGACCCCCTGATCCAAGTGCAAAACCTGTCGATCAGCTTTGCCACCCCGCAAGGCCGGGTCGATGCGGTAAAAGACGTGTCCTTTACCCTTCAGCGCGGCGAGGCGCTTGGCATCGTGGGGGAAAGCGGGTCTGGCAAATCCGTCGTGTGCCGCGCCCTGCTGCAACTGCTGGCGCCGAATGCCAGCGTCACCAGCGGGCAAATCCTGTATGACGGCAAGGACGTCCTGCGCATGTCCGCCGCCGAGCTGAACGCCTACCGGGGCGAAAAGGCGGCGATGATCTTTCAGAACCCCTCGACCCATCTAGATCCGATCATGCGGGTGGGCGATCAGGTGGCAGAGGGTCTGATGATCCACCGCCATCTGAGCAAGACCGAGGCGGCGGACCAGGCGGTTGCCCTGCTGGACGATATGATGATCGTGGACGCCCCGCGCCGCGCCAAGGCCTATGCCCATGAACTGTCAGGCGGCATGCGCCAGCGGGTGATGATCGCCGCCGCTCTGGCTTGCGCGCCGGGCCTGCTGATTGCCGACGAACCCACCACGGCGCTGGATGTGACGGTTCAGGCGCAAATCCTTGGCCTTATCCGCAAGATCCGCAGCGAGCGCGACCTGACGGTGGTGTTGGTGTCGCACGACCTTGGCGTGATCGGACAGGTCTGCGACCGCATCATCGTGATGAAGGACGGCCAGATTGTGGAGACCGGCACCACCGCGGAAATCCTGTCCGCGCCCAAGGACGCCTACACCCGCGACCTGATCCGCGCCCAGCCCTCGCTGTTGCCCGACCGGTCGGAACCGGACTGCAGCGGACCGACCCTGATCACCATCGAAAACCTGAGCGTCCATTTCACCGCGCCGCGCAGCCTGTCCGACATTGTGCGCCGCAAACCGGCCCATCTGGTGCGCGCGGTGGACGACGTGAGCCTGTCGCTGAAACGCGGCGGCTCTTTGGGCGTGGTCGGGGAATCCGGCTCTGGCAAAAGCACGCTTGCCCGCGCAGTGGTGGGATTGCTGGCACCCACGTCGGGCACCGTCGAGATCGTGGGGCAAACCCGTGACCGCAGCCGGTTGGTGCAAATGGCGTTCCAAGACCCCTATTTGTCGCTGAACCCGGCCTATACCGTGGCCCAGACCCTGTCAGAGCCGTTCAAGGCGCATCACCTTTGCGCCCCTTCGGAGCTGCCGGCCCGGCTCAAGGCGCTGATGCAGCAGGTCGAATTGCCAGAGGATCTGCTGACCCGCAAATCCGGTCAGCTGTCGGGCGGCCAACGCCAGCGCGTCGGCATCGCCCGTGCTTTGGCCATGCGACCCGAGATCTTGATTGCGGATGAGGTTACATCGGCGCTTGACGTTTCGATTCAGGCGCAAATCCTTGACCTATTCAGACGGCTGCAGCGCGACCTTGAACTGACGCTGATCCTGATTTCTCACGACCTCGCCGTGGTGCGTTACCTGTGCGAGGATGTCGCCGTCATGCGCCATGGCAGGCTGGTGGAATACGGCAAAACCGCCCAAGTCCTGCGCAACCCGCAAGCCGACTACACCCGCACCCTGCTGCAAGCCGTGCCCAAACTGACCACAATTCAGGACGCCTGACACATGACCAAACCGAGCGCAAAACCCCGGGCCCGCGCCCTTGGCCTGCCGTTTCCCGGTACAACCGGCCCCCACAACGCCATCACGGATGTGCCCGGCGTTCTGGTCGGTTTTCACACCATGACCGACCCCGATTGCCATATGCGCACCGGTGTGACCGCCATTCTGCCCCGCGCTGAAAAAGATACGCCGCGGCCGGTCTGGGCCGGGTTCCATGCGCTGAACGGCAACGGAGAGATGACCGGTGTGCATTGGATCAACGACGCAGGCTATTTCGTCGGCCCGATCTGCATCACCAACACGCACGGCATCGGCGCGGCGCATACCGGGGCGACCGCGTGGATGATTAAGACCTACGCCAAACACTTTCGCGAGGAACATGCCTGGGCCATGCCGATCATCGCGGAAACCTATGACGGCGGACTGAGCGACATCAACGCCATGTTCGTAAAGCCGGAACACGCCATAGCCGCGCTGAACGCCGCCAAATCCGGCCCGGTCGAGGAAGGCTCCAGCGGCGGTGGCAACGGCATGGTGTGCTATGATTTCAAAGGCGGCACCGGCACGTCGTCGCGCCAGATCACCGTGGGCGGCAGCACCTATACCGTCGGTGTACTGGTGCAAGCCAACTACGGCATCCGCCCGTGGTTCACCGTGCTGGGCGTGCCTGTGGGCCGCGAAATGCCGGAAGGGGCGTTGCGCGACAAGGAAACCGGGTCGATCATCGTGATCATTGCCACTGATGCGCCGCTGAGTGACGCCATCCTGCGCCAGCTGGCCAAACGCGCCGCGTTGGGCATCGGGCGGTCCGGCACGCCGGGCGGCAACAATTCCGGCGACATTTTCCTGGCTTTTTCGGTGGCCGACGACATGCCGAATTCGCTGCACGCCGGACCGATGATCACCCGCCACACTTTGAACTGGGAAGAGGTCACGCCGCTGTATGAGGCCGCTGTCGAGGCGGTTGACGAAAGTGTGCTGAACGCGATCGTGGCGGGTGAGGATGTGGCGACCTTCAAACCGCCGGGCCAAATCTGCCGCGCCATCGACACCACCCACCTGATGCAAATCATGGCCACCTATGGCCGCAGCGCGAAAGGCTAAACGATGGGCCGCGACCCCAGCCGCTTTCTTGTCACGGGCGTGCAGATGCCCATCTCGCGGTCCGCCGCAAACATTCCCGCCATGTGCGCCAAGGTCGAGGAGGTGATGGCATTGTTCCCCGGCACCGACATGATCATCTTTTCCGAACTGGCGATGCATGGCCCGGTGACCAAGCGGATGGCCAACGATCCGGCGGGCGACATCGCCAGTTTCGCCAGGCTTGCGGCCAGGCATAAGGTCTGGATCATCCCCGGTTCGTTCTTTGTCCAGCGCGAGGGCCGCATCTACAACCACGCGGTGGTGATCGCCCCGGATGGCACCATCGCGGGCCGCTATGACAAGCTGTTTCCGTTTCACCCGTTTGAGGACGGCGTGACCGGAGGTCAGGACTTCTTGATCTTTGATGTGCCGCAGGTCGGGCGCTTTGGTCTGACGATCTGCTACGACATCTGGTTCCCCGAGGTGATGCGCACCCTGACCGCGATGGGGGCCGAAGTGCTGATCCACCCCACCCTGACCACCACCACCGACCGCAGCGCCGAAAATGCCATCGCGCGGGCCACCGCCGTGATGTTTCAGTGCTATGTGGTCGATGTGAACGGGCTGGACGACGGCGGCAAAGGCCAGTCCGTTGTGACCGACCCCAGCGGCAATCTGGTCTATCAGGCCGGTCAAACCGCCGAGATTTTCCCGGTCATGCTGGACCTTGGGATGGTGCGGCAGGTGCGACAGGATGGCGCGAATGGGCTGGGACAGGTGCTGAAATCCTGGCGCGACCGCACGGCCACGTTCAATGTCTATGACGCTGGGCCGGATTCCGCCTATTTGCAGTCGCTCGGCCCGCTGGTCCCGATGGTGAAAAGACCACTGTAAGGCCGGCGACGCATCGCGCGAAACGGCCTGAAAGGGCGGCAAGACGGTGGCGTCGGTCGCGGGGCAGCGCGGTCTGGCCGCGATTTCGCGGTGCGGATCGCCGGATGACGCCCTTTGCAAGTCTGGGGCCAAATCGGTTGAACTGAACGGGCCGCAACTTGCATCAGGCAGCGACCTTTTTTCCAAACTGCCGCCCTCTGCAGATACCCAACAGCCCTTTTGAAACTCACGATCATTCCTGCTCACCGCTGCGACGGATCATCCGGCGGCGGACGTTCAACCCCAAACACATTGGAAACCGGACCCCTTATGCCCTTTACATCGTTCTGCCGCGCTGTGGTTGCCAGAGTTGGCGTGCTGTCCGTGATCGGGTTTATCTGTGCAACGGGGGCCGCTGTGGCGCAGGGCATGCCGCCCGCCGGTGGCGGGGGCGCGGCACAGGTCGGCACCCTGACGCTGCAAAGCCGCGACGTGCCTTAAGTCCGCACCCTGCCCGGTCGCGCTGTTGCGTTTGAGACGGGCGAAGTCAGGTCGCGCGTCAGCGGCGTTGTGGAAGGCATCCTGTACAAGCCCGGCGCTGCGCTGAACCCCGGCGACCCGATGTTCCGCATCGAGGACACCGCCTACCGCGCCAGCTATGCCGCGGCCGCAGCCGCCGCGACGGGTGCCGCGCTGCAGGCGAAGGCGGCGGATGCGACTGTGGCACGCTACAAGACCCTGCAGGGCAATGCAGTTACGCAGGCCGATTTGCAGCAGGCGCAGGTTGCGGCGGCGACGGCGCAGGCCAGCGTTGCGGCGGCCAAGGCGGCGCTTGACGTGGCGCAACTGGATCTGGACCGGACGTCGTCAAAAGCCCCGTCGCCGGAGTTGCCGGCCTGCCCACGGTTTCCATCGGTGAACTTGTTACCGCAAACCAGGCCGACGCGCTGGCCACCGTGACACGGCTGGACCCGATTTATATTGATGTCAGCGATTCCAGCGCCGGCATGCTGCGGGTCCGGGCACAGATCGACGATGGCAGCCTGAGACCCGGAACCACAATCGGCGTGTCGCTGGTTCTTGAGAACGGCGAGGCTTATGACGGCAAGGGCACGGTCGTGGTGCTGGGCAATGTCGTGTCCAGCACGACCGGCAGCTTTGATCTGCGGGTGCAGTTCGACAATCCGCGCCGGATGATCCTGCCGGGCCAGTTTCTGCGGGTCAAACTGACGCTGGGCACCACGCGGGCCTGGCTGGTGCCGCAACGTGCGACGGCGCGCAGCGCGGATGGCACGCTGACCGCCTTTGTGGTCAAGGACGGAGTGGCCGGGAAGGTCAGTCTGACCACGTCAGGCAGTCAGGACAATGCCTGGGTGGTCACGGCAGGCGTGGCGGACGGCGATCAGTTGATTGTCGATGGCCTGACCAACCTGCGCGACGGGGCCAAGGTCATTCCGGTCGCGGCCACGATTGATGCGGACGGGGTGGTCCATGATGCGGCGCCTGCCCCAGCCACCACCGGGAACAACTGACAGATGGCGCATTTTTTCATTCACCGCCCGGTCTTTGCCTGGGTTCTGGCAATCGTCGTGATGCTGGCGGGCGGCTATGCGCTGCTGCAACTGCCGGTCTCGCAGTATCCCGACATCGCGCCCACCACGGTGCGTGTCAGCGCCAGCTATTCCGGGGCGACCGCAGAGGCTGTGCAAACCTCGGTGACCGAGGTGATCGAGGACGGTCTGACCGGACTGGACGGGCTGCTGTACACGATTGCGTCGTCTTCTCAGGGTCGCGCCGGTCTGACGCTGACGTTTGACGATTCCGTCACGGCGAACGATGCCCAGACCAAGGTGCAAAGCAAGGTCGATCAGATCACCGGCCGTTTGCCAGATGCGGTGCAATCTTCTGGCGTCACCGTGTCGCGGTCATCGTCGTCAATCCTGCTGGTGGGGGCGCTGGTGTCAAGCGATGCCAAATACAGCACGCTGCAACTGGGCGACATCCTGTCGTCAACGGTCGAAGGCGCGGTTTTGCGCACCAAAGGTGTCGGGTCGATCAACGCCTTCGGCTCTGGTTATGCGATGCGTATCTGGCTGGACCCACTGAAGCTGGTTGAATATGCGATGACGCCCGCCGATGTGGTCAGCGCGGTGCAGGGACAGAATACCACCATTTCGGTAGGCTCGCTTGGCACCCAGCCGGTGACCCGCGGCCAGCAGTTCACCGCCACGATCACAGCGCAAAGCCAGCTTTCCACAGTCGAGGAGTTTGAACAGATCCGCCTGACGACCACCACCAAAGGCAACACCGTGCGTCTGGGCGACGTCGCCACGGTCGAGATTGGTCAGGAAAGCTATGGCGGCGATTCCCGGTTCAACGGGTCCAATGCCGCAGGCTTTGGCGTCAACCTTGCCAGCGGGGCCAATGCAGTCGATACGGCGGCAGCAGTGCGGGTGACATTGGCCGGACTGCAGGCGGCGCTGCCCGAAGGGGTCAGGATCGACTACGCCTATGACACATCGCCCTTTGTCAAACTGTCGATCGAAAAGGTCGAACACACGCTGATCGAGGCGATCGGTCTGGTGTTTCTGGTCATCCTGATCTTTTTGCAAAACTGGCGTGCCACGTTGATCCCGATCATCGCGGTGCCGATTGTGCTGTTGGGCACCTTTGGAATTCTGAGCGTTCTTGGCTATTCGATTAACACCTTGACCATGTTCGCAATGGTGCTGGCCATCGGCCTGCTGGTGGATGATGCCATCGTTGTGGTCGAAAACGTCGAACGGGTGATGGCAGAGGACGGCCTGCCGCCGCTGGAGGCCACCGAGAAAAGCATGGGGCAGATTACCGGTGCATTGATCGGCATCGCACTGGTATTGTCGGCGGTCTTTTTGCCGATGGCATTTTCGTCCGGGTCAACCGGAGTGATCTACCGGCAGTTTTCGGTGACGATCATTTCCGCCATGCTGCTGTCTTGTGCCGTCGCGTTGATCCTGACGCCCGCGATGTGTGCGACACTTTTGCGGCCGCACAAGGCGCAGGACACGGGACTGCTGCTTGCCCCGGCGCGCCTGTTCAACCGGGGCTTTGGCGCCGCGACCGCGGGATATGCCGGAACCCTGACCCGCGTGCTGCGCCGCCCTTTCGCCGTGCTGATCGTTTTGGTTGGCGTAGGTGCCACGGCCTATTCCGTCTATACGCGCATCGAAACCTCTTTCCTGCCCGCCGAGGATCAGGGCGTGCTGATGACGATGGTATCGCTGTCGCCCGGTGCGACCACCGCGGCCACGTTGGCGGTGGTTCAGGATGTCGAAAAGTTCCTGTTGACCGATGAAACCAAGGCCGTCGAATCCACGTTTGTGGCGATGGGTTTCGGGTTTGGCGGGTCCGGGCAAAATCAGGCGATGGTGTTCGTGAAGTTGCGGGACTTTGCCGAGCGCAGCAGCACGGCCCTGTCAGCCTCGGCTGTGGCCGCCCGGGCGAATGCCAAATTTCGCGGGCTGCGGGCGGGCACGGTCATGTTCATGCAACCGCCCGCCATTCAGGGGCTGGGCAACTCTGCCGGTTTTTCGATGTACCTGATCGACCAATCCGGCGCAGGCACCGACGCATTGATTGCCGCAGCGGGCGATCTGATCAAACTGGCAGAGGCGGATGGCCGCACCACCGGCTTGCGCAGCGGGGCGTCCGAGGATCAGGCCGCGCTCAACCTGGTGATTGATCAGGAAAAGGCCGCAGCACTTGGGGTTTCCTTGAACGATGTCAATGCGATGCTGTCCACGGTGTTCGCCGGAAAGTCGGTGAATGACTTCCAGCTTGGCACGTCGCTGCGCCCGGTGATCGTACAGGGTGTCGCCACGGCCCGCATGCAGCCCGAAGATATCGCCGGTTGGTATGCCCGCAACAGCGGCGGCGAGATGGTGCCGTTTTCCGCATTCTCGACGGTCCGGTGGGGACCGGTTGCCCCCAGCCTGTCGCGCATCGACGGCCTGCCCGCGGTGTCGATCAGCGGGGCACCGGCAGACGGCGTGTCTTCCGGGGCTGCAATGGACGCAATGGAGGAACTGACTGCCAGCATGGCGGGCGGCTGGGGTCATGCCTGGACCGACCTGTCCTATCAGGAACGTCAGTCCGGCAATCAGGCACCGTATCTTTACGCGCTGTCGGTGCTGGTGGTGTTCCTGTGCCTTGCGGCCCTGTACGAAAGCTGGGCCATCCCGCTGTCGGTGATGCTGGCGGTCCCGGTCGGCATTCTGGGCGCTTTGACTGCGGCGTGGCTGTTCGGGCAGTCAAATGATGTGTATTTCAAGGTCGGTCTGCTGACAACGATCGGGCTGTCTGCCAAAAATGCCATCCTGATCATCGAGTTCGCCCGCGATCTAGAGGCGCAGGGTCGCACTGCCGTTCAGGCCGCGCTGGAGGCTGCCCGCACCCGCCTGCGCCCGATCCTGATGACGTCCCTGGCGTTTATTCTGGGCGTCACCCCGCTCGCCATCGCCACCGGCGCGGGCGCTGGGGCACAAAACTCGATGGGCATCGGCGTTCTGGGCGGCCTGCTGGCGGCGACCGTGCTGGGGGTTTTCATGGTGCCGTCGTTTTACGTGATCATCCGCAAGCTTTCGACGCGGTGAGCGGGGCAAGTGCGGTCTGACCCTGCCCCGGTCGTCTGGCTGGTTTGGGGGGACGACAGGCGGCGGCCGCCATTTTGTCAGGCCTTGAGCCGCGACAAAGCGTCCAGCAGGTCCATGAGGTCTTCGACCCGGTCCTTGCCGAAACGCCCCTCCAGTTCTGCGAAGATCCGCGCGGAATCGGGGCTGACACGGCGCAAAAGGTCGCGCCCGGCAGGGGCGATGGCCAGCAGCAGGCGACGCCTATCATCGGCATCCCGCGCCCGTTCGATCAGGCCGCGTTCAGTCAGGGTCTTGATCATCCGCGTCAGCGAGGGGGCCAGGATGTTGGCACGTTCCGCAACCTGGGTGGCATCCAGCGCACCGGCCTCGCCCAGAACCCGGATGACACGCCATTGCTGTTCGTTGACGCCGTGGCGGTCCAGCATCGGGCGAAAATGGCTCATCACCGCCTCGCGGGCGCGGAGCAGCGACATTGGCAGCGACCTTTGCGTGGCACGCGGCGCAAGGCTGTCGTCGGATGGGTCAATTTTGGTCATGATTTTCAGTGCCACAGACCTCGGGCCAATTCAAGCAAGCCGCAGCGCCAAGGGGATTGACTTGGGGCGCCAATATAATTAACATGTTAACAGTATGGAGGAATGGATGCCGCACCTGACCATCGAGTATTCCGCCAATCTGGCCGCCGTGGCCGATCTGGACGTCGTTTGCCGCGCCCTGCACCGGGCGATGCTGGACACCGGCCTGTTCGAACTTGGCGCTGTGCGGGTGCGCGCCTTGGCGGCAGCGCATTACGCGGTGGCGGACCTTTTGCCCGAAAACGCCTTTGCGGCGCTGGTGCTGCGAATGGGCGCGGGACGATCCTCTGACGACAAAGCAAAAGTCGGAGCGCATGTCTTTGCGGAGGCGAGCAAGGCGTTTGCGCCGCTGTTTGCCACACCGCATTTCGCGCTGACGCTGGAGATCATCGAGATTGACCCCGCGTTCAGCTGGAAGAAAAACGCCATTCACCCGCGCCTACGCGCGACAAAAAACGGCAATTCACCGGAGGACAAGAATGTCTGACTTCGCCAGCAACATCGCCAAGGCAGACGCCTACCTTGCCCGATTCCGCAAGGATGGGGTGCTTAACCATATCGGCGGCGCGGCGGTGCCTGCGCTGGATGGTACAACGTTTGAAACCATCTCTCCCGCAGATCTGAAACCGCTGGCCCGGGTGGCACATGGCAAGGCCGCTGATATCGCCGCGGCCGCGGCTGTCGCGAAGGCCGCCTTTCCGGCATGGCGCGCGATGGACGGCGATGCCCGCAAAGCGCTTTTGCACAAGATCGCGGATGCCATCGAGGCGCGGGCCGAGGAAATTGCCTTGGTCGAGGCAATGGACACCGGGCAAAGCCTGCGTTTCATGGCCAAGGCAGCGCTGCGTGGGGCCGAGAATTTTCGCTATTTTGCCGACCTCGCGCCCACGGCACGGGACGGGCAAACCCTGCGGGCCAAAGGTCAGGTCAACATGACCAGCCGTTCGCCGATTGGCCCGGTTGGAATCATCACGCCGTGGAACACGCCCTTCATGTTGTCGACCTGGAAGATCGCGCCGGCCCTGGCCGCGGGTTGCACCGTGGTCCACAAACCTGCAGAGTTTTCGCCGCTGACCGCGCGGCTTTTGGTCGAGATTGCCGAAAGCGCCGGGCTACCTGCCGGTGTCTGGAACCTCGTCAACGGCTTGGGCGAGGACGCGGGCCGCGCCCTGACGGAACATCCGGATATCAAGGCCATCGGTTTTGTTGGTGAAAGCCGCACCGGATCGATGATCATGAAGCAGGGGGCAGACACGCTGAAGCGCGTGCATTTCGAACTGGGCGGCAAGAACCCGGTCATCGTTTTTGCCGATGCCGATCTGGAACGTGCGGCAGATGCGGCCACATTCATGATCTACTCGCTGAATGGCGAACGCTGCACCTCGTCCAGTCGCCTGCTGGTCGAGGCCACGATCTACGACCGGTTCACCGCAATGGTGGCCGACCGCGCCAGACGGATCGTCGTTGGCCATCCACTGGACCCCAAGACAGTCGTTGGCCCGTTGATCCATCCGGTGCATGAGGCAAAGGTTCTGGACTATATCGCCATCGGCCAGGCCGAGGGTGCGACCGTTGCGGCGGGCGGGGCGAAACTGGCGGGTCTTGCCGGCTGCTATGTTCAGCCGACGCTGTTCACCGGTGCGCATAATGCCATGCGGATCGCGCAAGAGGAAATCTTCGGTCCGGTGCTGACCGCCATTCCCTTCGCCGATGAGGCCGAGGCGCTGCACATTGCCAATGACGTGCAATATGGCCTGACCGGCTATCTTTGGACATCTGACGTCACGCGCGCCTTTCGCTTTACCGACGCGTTGGAGGCTGGAATGATCTGGGTGAACTCGGAGAATGTCCGCCATCTGCCCGCGCCGTTTGGCGGGGTCAAGACGTCAGGGATCGGGCGCGACGGCGCGGAATGGTCCTTTGAATTCTGCATGGGAACCAAGAACCTCGCTTTCGCCACCACCCGGCACCACATTCCGAAACTGGACAGCTAGGAGAAACCCATGCCCGTCCCCCAGCCCCGTTCTTTACCCGCCGTTTAACGTGATCCGGCTTAGTCATATCGAATTAGGCGTCAGCGATCTTGCCGCCAGCCGGGCCTTTTACGTGGGCACGCTGGGCTTGCAAATTACCCATGAGGATGACCGGACCCTTTACCTGCGGGCGCTGGAGGAGCGTGGCCACCACTGCGTGATCCTGCGCAAGTCCGACAAGGCAGAGGTCGGTGTTCTGCGCTTCAAGGTCTTTCCCGAGGCCGATCTTGACGCCGCCCACGCGTTTTTCACCGCAGCGGGACAACCCGTCGAATGGATCGAGCGTCGTTTCATGGGCCGCACATTGCGCACCCAAGACCCGTTCGGCATCCCGCTGGAGTTTTATGCCCAGATGGACCGACTGCCGCCGATCCATCAGAAATACGCGCTGTATCACGGTGTCAAACCGCTGCGGATCGACCATTGCAACTGCTTTTCGCCAGATGTGGATGCGTCGGTCGCGTTTTACAGTTCCTTTGGATTTCGCGTGACGGAATATACCGAGGATGCCGAAAGCGGCCGGCTTTGGGCGGCATGGCTGCACCGCAAGGGCGGCGTGCATGACATGGCCTTTACCAACGGGCGCGGGCCAAGATTGCATCATCTGGCGGTCTGGGTGCCGACGCCCCTGAACATCATCGACCTCTTGGACCGGATGGCCACCACTGGCTATGTTACCAATATCGAACGCGGACCGGGCCGTCATGGGATCTCAAACGCGTTTTTCTTGTACATTCTCGATCCCGATGGCCACCGGACCGAGATTTACTGTTCTGACTACCAAACCGTCGACCCTGACCTTGAACCGATCAAATGGGATCTGAAAGATCCGCAGCGTCAGACGCTGTGGGGTGCACCCGCGCCGAAAAGCTGGTTTGAAAACGGATCGACGTTTGCCGGCGTCGCCACGCGGGATGCCAGCCTGAAAGCGCAACCGATCGTGGCGCCATGAGGTTTGCCAGCTTTGCCCATCAGGGCCGCGAGAGTTGGGGCGCGGTCACGGACAGCGGGGTCATCGATCTGGGCAGCCATGCCGCCAGCCTGCGTCAGGTCATCGAACAGGGTGCCCTGCCCCGGATGACCGAGCTTGCCGCGGGGCTTTCGGCACAGATCGCCTTGCGTGACGTCCATTTTGACATCCCCGTGCGCGACCCCGAGAAAATCCTGTGCGTCGGCGTCAATTACCCGGACCGCAATGCCGAATACAAAGACGGGCAGGATGCCCCGCCCTTCATGTCATTGTTCCCGCGTTTTGCCCGCAGTTTCACCGGTGCGGGGCGGCCGCTGATCCGGCCACCGGAAAGCCCGCAGCTGGATTATGAGGGCGAGGTGACGATCATCATCGGCAAGGCCGGTCGCAGGATTTCCGAAGCCCGTGCATATGACCATATCGCGGCCATCACCCTTGCCAATGAAGGAACCATCCGCGACTGGGTCCGCCACACCAAGTTCAACGTGACGCAGGGCAAGAACTGGGATCGTTCAGGTTCGATCGGCCCTTGGCTGCCGCCGTTCACCGACCCCGCGCAGCTGGATGATATTGCCCTGCACACCCGCGTCAACGGCGAGGTCAGGCAAAGCGACCGCACCGGGCGGATGATCTTTGGGTTTCGGCAGATCGTGGCCTATATCTCGACCTTCACCACATTGGTGCCGGGTGACACCATCCTGTGCGGCACACCCACGGGCGCGGGTGCGCGGTTTGACCCGCCGGTCTGGTTGAAACCGGGCGACGTGGTCGAGGTTGACGCGGATGGCATTGGCACCCTAAGCAACCACATCGCAGACGAGGTGACGTGATGCTGTCCCAGGCCCAAGTCAGTGCCGCTGCCGAAGCCTTGGCCGAAGCAGAGCGCAACCGGATCCAGATCGGTCTGTTGTCGCTGACGCATCCGGGCATGACGATGGCCGATGCTTATGCCGTGCAGGCGGCCTATGTCGCGCGGCGCATGGCCGGCGGGCGGCATAGCATCGGTTTCAAGATTGGCCTGACCTCGAAAGCGATGCAGCAGGCGCTGAACATCAGCACCCCGGATTCCGGCGTGCTGTTGGACGACATGGCGTTTGAAGATGGCGCGAACATCTCCGCCACCCGGTTCATTCAGCCCAGGGTCGAGGCGGAGCTGGCGTTTCTGCTGAAATCCCCGCTTGAGGGCACTTCGGTCAGCGTCGCACAGGTGCTGAACGCCACCGCATGCATCATGCCGGCGCTGGAGATATTGGATACCCGCATCCTGCGCAGCGACCCCGCGACCGGCAAGACCCGCAGCATCGTCGACACGATTTCGGACAATGCCGCCAATGCCGGGATCGTGACGGGCGGGTGCGCGATGCGGCCTTACAGTTTCGATCCACGCTGGGCCGGGGCCATCGTGTCGCGCAATGCCGAGGTTGAGGAAACCGGCCTGGGGGCTGGTGTGCTGAACCATCCGGCGCGGGGCATTGCCTGGCTGGTCGCCCGTCTGGCGCAGTTTGGTCAGGGGCTGGAGCCGGGACAGATTGTGCTGTCGGGATCTTTCATCCGCCCGATTGAAGCGCGGCATGGCGATACCATCCTTGCCGACTTTGGCCCGATGGGCACGGTCGGTTGTCACTTTGCCTGAAAGGTGCCAATGCCCGCTTTGCTGAACCCGTTCAAGGCGGCGCTGGCCGAACGCTCGCCACAGATCGGCCTGTGGCTGGGGCTTGCAAATCCGGTTTCGGCCGAGTTGTGCGCCCATGCCGGGTTTGACTGGCTGCTGGTGGATGGCGAGCACGCGCCCAACGATATCCCGAACATTCTGGCACAGGTGCAGGCGATTGGCAGCCGCAGCCATGTCATCGTGCGCCCACCGATCGGGCAGACCCACCTGATCAAGCAAATCCTTGATCTGGGTGTGCAGACCATTCTGGTGCCGATGATCGAGACCGCGGCGCAGGCGGCAGAGATGGCGCGGGCGATGCTGTATCCGCCGCAAGGCGTGCGGGGAGTTGGGGCGGCGCTGGCGCGGGCGTCGGCCTATGGCACCACACCGGATTATCTGATCAGCGCCAACGCTCAGACCTGCCTGCTGTTGCAGATTGAAAGCGTCGCTGGGCTGGCGGCACTGGACGAGATTGCCGCGACAGACGGGGTCGACGGCGTCTTTATCGGGCCGTCGGATCTTGCCGCCGATATGGGACTGCTGGGCAAAGCCGGGGCGCCGCAGGTTCAGGCAGTGGTGGAAACCGCGCTCATCCGCATTCAGGCGGCGGGCAAGGCTGCGGGGATACTGACGGCAGACCGGGCTTTGGCGCGGCGCTATCTGGATCTTGGCGCGACATTCGTGGCGGTGGGCACCGATGTTGGCCTATTGTCGGGCGCGACCCACGGTCTGCGCAGAGACTTTGCCGCCTCACCCGACCTTGCCGGTCCTACCGGTTATTGAGCGGGACCGCCGCAACCGGCAGCGGTAGGTTTGCGCGCCTTTGGCCCATTCAAGGCAGGTTGCGACCCGTGTCCACATGTGGACGGTTTCGTAACATATTGAGTTATAACACTTTCGGTTTTTTCATTCAGATTTGATTAACCATGATTTGGCCCGATGTTCAGGAGGCTTTCAAAGCGCCGCGTTCGATCTGATCTTGTTCGATGCTTTCGAACAGCGCCCTAAAGTTGCCCTCGCCAAAGCCGTCATCGCCCTTGCGCTGGATGAATTCAAAGAAGATCGGCCCGACCACGGTGCGAGAGAATATCTGCAACAGGATGCGGGTTTCGCCGCCGTTCAGCACACCTTCACCGTCGATCAGGATGCCGTAGCGCGCCAGCCGGTCGATCGGTTCACTGTGCCCGACGACGCGGGTTTTCGACAAGTCATAATAGGACAGCGGCGGCTTGGGCATGAACTTGATGCCGCGCGCCGCAATCTCGTCCACCGCCGCATAGATGTCCTGCGCGCCGACCGCGATATGCTGGATGCCCTCGCCGTTGTAGCGTTTCAGGTATTCGACGATCTGCCCGGTCTCGCCCCGGTCTTCGTTGATCGGGATGCGGATACGACCACAGGGCGAGGTCAAGGCGCGGCTGTGCAGCCCGGAAAATTTGCCCTCGATGTCAAAAAACCGGATTTGTTTGAAGCCGAACAGACGGCCATAAAAGTCGAACCAGGTGTCCATATTGCCCTTGTGGACATTGTGGGTCAGGTGATCGAGGTAGTGGAAGCCGACGCCCGCGGGTTTGGGCGTTGCGATGAACTCGAACTCTGCATAGGGGTTCGCGCCGGCGCCATACACATCGGTGAAGTAGATCAGCGACCCGCCGATGCCGACAATCGCGGGCCAGTCAACTGCCTTGGCCCCGGTGAAAGGCACCGCCCCCAAAGCAACGGCATGGGCAAAGGCATGGCCTGCATCCGCCACCCGCCACGCCATCGACGGGGCACAAGGACCGTGGGTCTCGACAAAGGCGCGGGCATGGCTGCCGGGTTCGTCGTTCAGGACATAGGTGATGTCGCCCTGCTGCCAGAGTTCGATGGCTTTGGTCTTGTGGCGGGCGGTGAGGGCATAGCCCATCCGGGCGAACAGATCGCGCAGGCTTTGCGGATCGGGGTGGGCGAATTCGACGAATTCAAACCCATCGGTGCCGGCGGGGTTTTCGGCGCCGATCAAGGCGCGGGGGGCGTTGTGCGGAAACGGTCCCATGGGCGGCTCCTGTCTGGGGTGCGTTCAAGTCTGGGGTGCGTTCAATATAGCGCGTAACACAGGCGAAAAGTGCGCAATATTGGCTGGTAAAGGCGTATAGTTTGCGTGATACTTGCGATAATTAGGAAAATATCAAAAATGTCTCGCATCACCGATTCCATCGATTCGCGGCTGTTGCATGCCTTGCAGGCGAACGGTGCCCTGACGGCGCAGGATTTGGGGGGCCTGCTGAACCTGTCGCCAAGCCAGGCCGCCCGGCGCAGGCAGCGGCTGGAGACGGAGGGGGTGATCGCGGGCTATGCGGCACGGCTTGACCCGACGGCGCTGGGCCTGACAGTGCAGGCCTTTGTCTCTGTCCAGATGACGCGGCACAACCCCGACACTGCCCGCAGCTTTGCCAGCCTGATCACCACGCTGCCCGAGGTGGTGGCCGTCTGGACCCTGACCGGCGAGGCGGATTATCTGTTGCGGGTGTGGTGTGCCGATCTGGCGGCGCTGAACGTGCTGATCCAGGGGCGGCTGTTGACCCATCCCTCGGTCGGCCGGGTGCAAAGCCAGATCGTGATGGAGCAGCTGAAGGCTGACACGGGGCTGCCGGTTTGACGCGGCCTACAACGCGCCCAGACCGGCATCGAGCGCAGACAGGATCGTGGTCACATCGGCCTCGGTCAGGACCAGCGGGGGCGAGAGGATGATGGTGTTGCCCGACACGCGGACCATCGCCCCGGCTTTGTAGGCCTCGGTCTGGACCTTGGCGGAGATTGCCTTGTCGGCGGGCGCTTTGGTGCCGCGGTCGGCGACGAGTTCGATGGCGTGCATCAGGCCGTAGCCGCCCCGGACATCGCCGATGACATCGTATCTGGATTGCAGCGCCAGAAGGCCGGCATGCATCTGTGCGCCGCGGGCGGCGGCGTTATCCTTGAGGTTCAGGCGCAAGGTTTCGGAAAGGCAGGCAAGAGCGGCGGCTGCCCCGACCGGGTGGCCGGAATAGGTGTAGCCATGGCCGATTGCGGCGCGGCCGGTGTCATCCTTTTCAAACACCTCTGCCACGCCTTCGCCGATCATCACGGCACCAAAGGGGAAATAGGCGTTGGTGATGGCTTTGGCAGTGCAGGTAAAGTCGGGTTTGACGCCCCAGAGACGGCAGCCGGTCCAGGCGCCGGTGCGGCCAAAGGCGGTGATGACCTCGTCGGCGATCAGGAGAATACCATGCTTGCGGCACAGGGCCGCGACGCCGGGCATGAAGGAGGGATGCGGCGGGATGACGCCACCAGCGCCCAGGATCGGCTCCATGATGAAGGCGGCGATGGTGCCGGGGCTTTGGAACGCGATTTCGTCCGCAAGTGCTTGAAGGCAGAGGTCTGACAGTCTGGCGGGGTCAGTTTCGTTGAACGGGTTGCGGTAGGGGAAGGGGGCGGGGATGTGATGGCACCCCGGCAGCAGCGGTTCGTAGGCGGTGCGGAAGTTGGCGTTGCCATTGACGGACGCCCCGCCGAAATGGGTGCCGTGGTAGCCTTTTTTGAGCGACAGGAACTTGGTGCGCCCGGCCTCGCCGCGGATCTTGTGATACTGGCGCGACAGGCGCAGGGCGGTTTCGACCGAGTCCGATCCGCCGGAGGTGTAAAAGGCACGGGTCAGGCCATCGGGTTCGAAGAATTTGCGCAGCTCTTCGCTGAGTTCGATCACCACGTCATTGGTGGTGCCGCGAAAGGTCGAATAATACGGCAAGCGGTCAAGCTGGGCGCTGATCGCATCCTTGATAGGCTGGCAGGAATAGCCGAGGTTGACGTTCCATAAGCCACCCACTCCATCGACGACCTCGTGCCCGTCGATATCCCTGATCCGGCTGCCGGAGGCCGAAACGATGATCGCGGGCGGGTTTTTCAGGCTGTCGGACGGCGCGGTCATCGGGTGCCACAGGCTGCGGGCGTTGTTGGCCTTGATGTAATTGTCGTCTTTCATGTCATGCCTTCTGGATCTTGCGCCACAGCGCATCGAGTTCGGGGGGAAGCTGGCCGCCCCAGGCCGCCATCGTTTCGCGCGCGGCGGCGATGAGGGCTGTGAGGGTCTTGGCGGTGGCGGCGGGCGTCAACCGGGTGACCGGGGCCGCGACGGCAATCGCGCCGGTGCAGGCCCCGCGCGCGTCGAACAGGGGCAGCGCGATGCTGGCGACGTCCGCCTCGTAAGTGTCGGCCGTGCGGCCATAGCCGACGCGGCGCATCTCGGCCAGGCGGGTCCGGACATCCTCGGGCCGGGTTGGCGTGGCTTTGGTGACGGCGACCATCGGTTGCGCCAGAATGGCATCGGCTATCTGTGGCGGCAAATTGGCGAGCACGGCAAAGCCCGAGGAAGTGGCGTGAAAGGGCAGCACGTCGGCTTCCTCCATCATCACCTTCATCGCATGGGCTGCCGAATAGGCGTAGGCCAGCGTCGCCAGCTTGCCGCCGACCAGATGCGACATATGCGCAGTCTCGCCCGTGGTGTGGGCAAGCCGCTGCAAGATGGGCAGCGCGAGATCGCGCAGGGGCACCGCCGCATCCCGCAGCGCCGCGAGCCGCAGCACCGCAGGGCCGATTCGATAGCCGCGCGATTCGGGCAATTGTTCGGCCAGTCCATGTTCGACAAGTTCTGACATCAGCCGAAAGCAGGTGGCCTTGTTGGTGCCTGACATGCGGGCGAGGTCAGACAGGCCGATCAAGGAATGGGCCCTGTCGAAATAATTCAGCAACGCCAATGCTTTCGACGTTGTTCCCATGAGTTTGCCGTTGCCCTTTTGCCGTCAGGTGCAGGGGTCTGCCCCCGCCTGCTGCCAAAACAGTTGACAGGATGCCGCAGCGCCTGTCAATCTAAAAACGAACCATCGGTTCATATAATAAACCGCTACAGGGAACCAACGAGGGGAACAACCATGACAAGCGATCGCAAGGGCCTTGGCGCAGAGGTCCGCCATGTCTGATAGTCAAAAGAACCAACTGAGGGCCAATTCGCTGAGCACGGCGCAGATTGCGTTTCTGGTGATTTCTGCCGCTGCGCCGCTTACGGCGGTGGCGGGCGGGGTGCCGGTGTCGATGCTTTTGGGCAATGGCGCGGGGATTGCGGGCACGTTCGGTGTGGTCACGATCATCCTACTGGTGTTTGCCGTGGGCTATGTCGCGATGAGCCGCCATGTCACCAACGCCGGGGCTTTCTATGCCTTTGCCGCCCAAGGGTTGGGCGGGCGGGTCGGCGGTGGTGCAGCGCTGATCGCCATCCTGTCTTACAACGCCATGCAGATCGGGGTTCTGGGTCTGTTGGGGGCGGCCCCTGCCGGCACGTTCGGCGCGATGGGCGTCAATCTGCCCTGGTATGTCTGGTCGTTCATCGCCATCGCGGTGGTGGGCATTCTGGGCTATCGGCAGGTTGACCTGTCGGCCAAGATCCTCGTCGTGCTGGTGGCGCTGGAATATGTGATCGTGCTTATCGTCGATGTGGCGATTTTCCTCAAAGGCGGCGATGCGGGCCTGTCGATGGCGCCGTTTTCGGTCACCCAGGTCATGTCCGGCTCGCCCCTGATCGGCGTGCTGTTCTGCTTTGCCGCCTTCATCGGGTTCGAGGCGACCACGATCTACGGCGAAGAAGCCCGCGACCCGACCAAATCTATCCCGCGTGCCACCTACTTTTCGGTTATCCTGATCGGCGTGTTCTACATGGTCACCGCGTGGCTGATGGCGGTCGGTGCCGGCGTCGACAAGCTGATGCCCACGCTGCAAGGCCTGGCCGACCCCACCACGTTCCTGTTCATCCTGACCGAACAATACGCGGGCCACGCGGTCGCCGTCGTCATGGGCATTTTGTTCCTGACCAGTCTGTTCGCGGGGGTTCTGGCCTTTCACAACGGCGTTGCCCGCTACAAATACGTGGCTGGCCGCGAGGGGATTTTGCCGGACTCGGTCGGCGTGACGCACCCGGTCTACCAAAGCCCGCATGTCGGTTCGATGATCCAGACGGTGATTGCCGTGGTGGTGATCGGCCTGTTTGCCGTGTTGGGTCTGGACCCGGTGTTGCAGCTGTTCACCTGGCTGACCCAGTTGGGAACTTTGGGTGTGCTGGGCCTGATGGGGCTGACCTCGTTCAGCGTCATGGCGTTCTTTGGCCGGGATCCGCGCGGCGAAGGCGCTATGTCGGTCAAGGTCCTGCCTTTGGTGTCGGGATTGGTGCTGGCCTATCTGTTCGTCGCGATCTTCTACAAGTTCGGCGATCTGACCGGGGCGGCGGGCTGGTTGGGCGTGGCACTGCCGGCTTTGGTGCCCTTGGCAGGGGTGGTGGGCTATCTGTTGGCGTCGGGGCTTGCCGCGCGTGACCCTGGCCGCTTTGCCAACCTGGGCCGCGGCCGTTAACTATTTTGGCTCCTCCCGCGCTGGGGGGAGCCGTTTTGAAGGACCAAAGATGCAAGACCAGATTGACCGCCTTGCCACCCTGCCCGTTCCGCCCGGCCGCCTGCTGATCGACGGGATATGGAGTGACGGGCAGGACAACCCCCTGCCCGTTCATTCGCCCATCGACGGCCGGCTGCTGACGACCCTGGAAAGTGCCAGTGCGGTGGATGTGGCGCGTGCGGTGGCCTCGGCGCGCCGCGCGTTCGAGGATGGTCGCTGGGCGCAGCAAAGCCCGGCGCAGCGCAAGGCGGTGTTGCAGCGGCTGGCGGACCTGATCGACAAACATGCGCTGGAACTGGCGGTGCTGGGGGTGCGCGACAATGGCACCGAAATCAGCATGGCGCTGAAGGCCGAACCTGCCAGCGCCGCGCAAACCTTTCGCTGGTATGCCGAGGCGATTGACAAGGTTTACGGCGAAATCGCCCCCACTGCGCCCAATGTTCTGGCGCTGATCCACCGCGAGCCGGTGGGTGTTGTCGCTGCGATCGTGCCGTGGAACTTTCCGCTGATGATCGGGGCGTGGAAACTGGCGCCCGCCCTCGCCGCCGGCAATTCAGTTGTGTTGAAACCGCCGGAAACCGCGTCGCTGACCTTGTTGCGGCTGGGCGAGTTGGCGCTGGAGGCGGGCCTGCCGCCCGGCGTTTTGAACATTGTCACCGGGCCGGGGCGCAGCACGGGCGAGGCATTGGCGCTGTCGATGGATGTCGATGTGCTGGTGTTCACCGGGTCAGGCGGCACCGGGCGGCGGTTGCTGGAATATGCGGCGCGGTCGAACCTGAAGCGGGTCTATCTCGAATTGGGTGGCAAAAGCCCGAATGTGGCCTTTGCCGATGCGCCTGACCTTGGCGCCGCTGCCAAGGCCGCTGCCAGCGGCATTTTCCGCAATGCAGGGCAAGTCTGCGTTGCCGGGTCGCGCCTGTTGGTCGAGGCAGCGGTGGCCGATGATTTTCTGACCGCCGTAACCCAGGCGACCGCGGCGATGACGGTCGGCAACCCGCTGAGCCTTGGCACCCAGATCGGGGCGATCAATTCGCCGGAACAGCTAGTGCGCAATCTGGGTTTTGTCGACAGCGCCCGGGCAGAAGGCAACCAGATCCTGACCGGCGGCGGGCAAACCCGGCAGGACAGCAGCGGCTGGTTCATGGAGCCGACCATCGTTGCGGGGGTTCGCCCCGAACACCGGCTGTTTCGCGAAGAGGTGTTCGGCCCGATCCTTTCCGTCACCACCTTCACCACCGAGGCAGAGGCACTGTCGCTGGCCAACGCCACCGACTTCGGCCTCGCCTCGGGCGTCTGGACCAGCAACCTGAGCCGGGCGCACCGGATGATCCGGGGCATCAAGGCGGGCGTCGTGCATGTCAACACCTATGGCGGCACCGACGGCACCGTGCCGTTGGGCGGGGTGCGCCAGTCCGGCAACGGCCATGACAAATCGCTGCATGCGTTTGACAAATACACCGACCTCAAGACAGCATGGATTGCATTGTGAGCACCGCCGACCTTCTAGCACGCCGCGCCCGATTGCTGGGGCCGAATGTCCAGACGTTTTACGAAGATCCAGTGCATCTGGTGCGCGGTCTTGGCACGCGGGTTTGGGATGCGGGGGGGCGTGACTATCTGGACTGCTACAACAACGTCCCGCATGTCGGTCATTGCCACCCGCGTGTGGTCGAGGCGATCTGCCGGCAAGCCAGCACGCTGAACACCCACACCCGCTATCTGCACGAGGGCATCCTCGACTATGTCGAGCGGTTGACCGAGACCTTTGACGGGGCGCTTAGGACCGCGATCCTGACCTGCACCGGGTCCGAGGCGAACGATATCGCGCTGCGGATGGCCGAGGCGATCACCGGCAAGCGCGGTATCATTGCGACCGACCACACCTATCACGGCAATACGACCGTGGTGGCGCAACTGTCGCGCACCAATGTTCCGGGCACCGGCGACGGCGCACATGTGCGGCACGTCCCCGCGCCGGACAGCTATCGTCCGTTGGGGGGCGAGGCCGGGATGCCGCACGCCATAGCGTTCGCGGCCCTGGTTCAGGAGGCCATCGACGATCTCAACGCCAAGGGCCACGGCTTTGCCGGGATCATCCTGTGCCCCGCCTTCCTGAACGAAGGCTTTCCGATGCTGGACAAAGGCTGGCTGGACCCGGTGGCGCAGGTGGTTCGCAAGGCCGGAGGCCTGTTCATCGCGGACGAGGTTCAGCCCGGCTTTGGCCGCAACGGCGCATGTTTCTGGGGCCATCAGCGCATTGGCGTACAGCCCGATATCGTCACGATGGGCAAGCCGATGGGCAACGGCCACCCGATCGCAGGCGTGGTGACGACGATGGAGGTGATGACGGCCTTTCGCCAATCGTTCCGCTATTTCAACACGTTCGGCGGCAATCCGGTATCCTGTGCGGCGGCGATGGCCGTGCTGGACGTGCTGGCGGACGAAGGGTTGCAGCACAATGCCCGCACGGTTGGCGCCTATGCCAAGGCCGGGCTGGCCAAGCTGGCGTTGCGCCATGAATCCATCGGCGACATTCGCGGCTATGGCCTGTTCTTCGGGGCCGAGATGGTGACGGACCGCACCTTGAAAACCCCCGCGCCCAAATTCACCACCCGCGTCGCCAACGAGATGCGTCAGCGCGGCATTCTGCTGAACAAGTTGGGCATCCATTATAACACGCTGAAAATCCGCCCGCCGATGCCGTTTTCCATCGCCGATGCCGATCAGATGCTGCACACGCTGGACGCCGTGCTGACCGAATTTGGCCCGGCCCGTGACTGACATTGTCGCACAAGCCTTGTCGCTATGGGGTCTGACGGGTTGCCAGACCACGCTGTTGGCAGAGCGGGAGAACCACGTCTACCGCATCGACTCTGCCCCGCCGCTTGCCTTGCGGCTGCATCGGCGCGGGTCGCGCAGCACGGCAGAGTTGCTGTCGGAGTTGGACTGGATGGCGGCGTTGCAGGCGCAGGGCCTTTCGGTGCCACGGCCCTATCCGGCGCTGGACAAGGCGCTTTGTCATCAGATTGACGGCCAGATCGTCGATGTTCTGGGCTGGGTTGACGGGGTGCCCATGGGCATCGGCGGGCGGTTGAACCCGGCGCTTGACGGCCCCGCGACCTATCGCGCCCTGGGGCAGGCGATGGCCCGGCTGCACATCCTGTCGGACGCATGGACGCCGCCCGCCCATTTCACCCGCCACGCCTGGGATGCCGGGGGTCTGGTGGGCGACGCGCCGTTGTGGGGCCGGTTCTGGGAAAACCCGCGTCTGACCGCGGATCAGACCGCCCTCATGGTGCAGGTGCGCGACAAGGCCCGCGTGCTGCTGGCGGCAATGCCGGGGCACGACTTTGGTTTGATTCACGCGGATCTTGTCGTCGAAAATGTCCTGATCGGACCGGCTGGGCCGCAGTTGATCGACTTTGACGATGGCGGCTATGGCTACCGCTTGTTTGACATCGCCACCGTCCTGAACGTGACCCTGCGCGAACCAGATCCCGCGCCGCTGCAACAGGCCTTTACCCAAGGCTATCTGGCAACGCGGCCGATTGATCTGACGGCCCTGCCCCTGTTCCAGACCCTGCGCGCCTTGACTTATGTCGGCTGGATCGTGCCGCGCCTGTCCGAACCCGGGGCCGCGGCCCGCCACACCCGCTTTACCGCCCTTGCCTGCCACATGGCCGAAACCCTTATGACCTGAGGAACCCCCGATGGACCTGCCGCAAAAAACCATTCTCGTCGTCGGCACTTATGACACCAAGGATGACGAGCTGTCGTATCTGGCAGGGGTGATCCGGGCGCAGGGCGGTGCGGTGCTGCGGATGGATGTCTCTGTGCTGGGCGACCCCAAAGCCGCCACCGAGATCAGCAAACATCAGGTGGCCGAGGCGGCGGGGGCGTCGATTGCCGAGGCGATTGCGGCAGAGGATGAAAACTTTGCGATGCAGGTCATGGCGCGGGGGGCGGCAGCTTTGGCGTCCAGCCTGCACCACGCGGGCAAGTTTGACGGCGTGATCGTGCTGGGCGGGTCGATGGGCACCGACCTTGGGTTGGACCTGTGCGCCGCCTTGCCGTTGGGCGTGCCGAAATACATCGTCTCTACCGTCAGCTTTTCCGCGATGATCCCGCCGGAACGCATTCCGGCGGATTTGCAGATGATCCTGTGGGCCGGCGGACTTTACGGCCTTAATTCGATCTGCAAGGCCTCGCTCAGTCAGGCCGCCGGGGCGGTTCTGGGGGCGGCGCGCGCGGTCGAACCACCGCACCGCGACCGCCCGCTGATCGGGATGACCGGTTTCAGCAAGACCGTGCTCCATTACATCGTCACACTGAAACCGGCACTGGAGGCGCGCGGCTTTGAAGTCGCGGTCTTTCATGCCACCGGTATGGGCGGGCGGGCGTTTGAAAGTCTGGCGTCCGAGGGTGCTTTTGCCGCCGTGCTGGATTTTGCCCCGCAAGAGGTGGGCAACCACCTGTTCGGATCTGCCATCTCGGCTGGACCTGACCGGATGACGGCGGCAGCGCGGCGCGGGATCCCGCAGCTGGTGTCGCTGGGCTGCTGCGATCTGGTCGACCTTGTCGGCTGGCATCCCACGCCGCCGCGATTTGCGGATCATGCCGCTCACGCCCATAACCGGCTGATCTCGTCGGTGGCGCTGAACGCGGTGGAACGCCGCGAACTGGCGCGTGCGCTGTCGGCGCGTCTGGCGCAGGCGCAGGGCGAAACGGTGCTGTTGATCCCGCGCGGTGGCGTGCATGTCTGGGACCGCGCCGATGGGCCGCTGTGCAACCCGGAGGCGCATGCGGCCTTTCTGGACGAGTTGGAACGCACCTGCCCGGCGAATGTCCGCCAGATCGCGCTGGACGCGCATATCAACGACAGCGCCTTTTGCGATGCAGCACTGGCCGTGGTGGACGACTGGATCGCGCGGGGCCTGTTGCGCGCCTGACTGGACCGCATGGGAAGCATCGGCTAACAGGGGAACACCGCGTCTCAGAAGGCTTTGCGCATGACCAACCAGAACCCCGGTCTTGTTCAGCAAATTCTGGACCGGATCGACCTTGGCCTTTTGAACCCCGGCGACACCTTGGACGAGGCCGAACTGGTCACCACCTTTGGCGTGTCGCGCACCCCGGTCCGCGAGGCGATCTTGCAGCTGGAGGCGGTGGGACTGGTCCGACGCCTGCCGCGCAAGGGGGCCACGATCTTTCGCCCGACGCTGGAGGAATTCCTGGCCATTCTGGAGGTCCACGCCAAGCTGGAGGGTCAGGCGGCGGGCCTTGCGGCGCGGCGGCTGTCGCGGCAGGGGGCGCTGGGGCTGGAGGCTGCGGTGGCGGCCTGCGAGGCGCATGCTGCCGCGGGCGAGTCTGACCCGGACGGCTATTATCAGTTGAACCTGCGGTTTCACGAATGCGTCGCGGTGGCGGCGGGCAATGCCGTGCTGGTTGATTTCGTCAAGACCAACGCGCGGAAATTGCTGGCCTATTACCGGGCGCGCTATCAATTCACGGGCGTGATCGCGGACTCGGCGCGGGATCATCGTGCCATTGCCAACCTGATTTTCGACCGACAGACCGAACGGGCCGAGGCGGCGATGCAGCGCCATGTGCAGTTCGATCAAGTCACCGCGATGGACCTGCTGGCGGCCTTGTCCTGACATCCTGTCTCGTCGCATTTCCGGACCGTTAGTGCGGTATCCGATTGGCTGGAAGTGCTTCAGGCCTGTTCGAAGAACCCGACGATCCAACCTGCCATCCGATCGGTTTCTGCCGGGGTGGCCAGTGACGTTCGCGCCTTGGTTACCACGTCCGGCGGCATGTCCCCGGCGTATTCCTCGACCAGAGCCGCCATGAAGTCGGGGGTCATTTCGGGGTGATACTGGGTGGCAAAGACCTTGTTGCCGATCCGGTATGCCCCCACCGCACAATCCGCGCTGTGGCCGACAATTTGCGCCCCGGGCGGCAGTCTGGTCACTTGTTCCGAATGCGCGGCGTTGACCCGGATCGGGCCGGGACCGCCCGTCATCCACGGTGCGGGATCGGTCATCAGGGTTTCTGTCACACCAAAAACCCAGCCGCCGGCGTTGGCCGAGACGGTGCCGCCCAGCGCGATCGCAATCGCCTGATGACCAAAACACGCGCCAAACAGCGGTTTGCCCAGCGCTACAATGGCCGGGATCGCGTGCAGAAGCCGGGCAATCCAGGGCGCGTCGTCGTTGACCGAGGCCGGACTACCGCCCAGAATGAAGCCGTCATATGCGCCAAGGTCGGCCGGAAACTCTTCCGCCGGAAGATCAAAGCTGGTGACACACCAACCGGGACGCAGCGCCTGCACAAGGGTCGCAAACTTTTGCCCGTCGCTGGCGTGGCAGGCGGCAAAGGCACTGGCATCGGTGTTTGTCACCAGAACAGCAATATGCATGAAGATACCTCTTTACATATTTATAGGTTCCATCATTATACACATGTTAAGCATCGTCAAGCGGGCGTTGCGGTGGGGGGGTGTCGATGACGATCTGGGTTCCGACCGACGACGGCCATGCCGATCTGGGCAGTCATGACACCTTTCTGAACGGCTCGCCCTTGAACACTTTTGCCCGGCTGCGCACCGAGGATCCGCTGTGCTGGTGCGATTGGACAGGCGGCGCTGGCTATTGGTCGGTGACGCGGCACGCCGATATTCTGGCGTTGAACGGCAAGCCGGATTTGCTGTCGTCGGCGCGAGGCATCCGGATGGAGGATCAAAGCTACGAAGAATACCTTGCCCGCCGCACCTTTCAGGAAACCGATCCGCCAGAACATATGCAGACGCGGGTCAAGGTGGCGCGGGCTTTTTCGAAGAATGTGGTGGCCGATTTTGAAGAGCAGATCCGCGCCTTGTGCGTCGAGATTTTGGACACCACGTTGCCGATGGGCACATTTGACGCGACCAAAGCCATTGCCCGCGAACTGCCGATGCGGATGTTGGGGCGGATTTTGGGCACGCCGGACGAGGACTTGCCGTGGCTCGTGGCCAAGGGCGATGCGCTGATTGCCAACAGCGATCCGGATTTCACCACGCATGTGCTGGACAAGATGACGACGGAAGAATTCCGCATGATGCCGTTCAACTCGCCAGCCGGGGCGGAGTTGTTTGTCTATGCCAAGGACTTGATGGCGCGAAAAGCCGCGCGGGGCGATACATCGGGCGTGCTGAACCTGATCATGGCACCTGGTCCGGATGGGTCTGTCATGCCCGAACATGAATTCCGCAACTTCTTTTGCCTGCTGGTGGCGGCGGGGAATGACACCACGCGCTATTCGATTGCGGCGGGCCTGCAGGCGCTGGCGCATCAGCCCGAACTTCTGGGACAAATCCAGTCCGGTGCGGTTGATGACACCCTTGCCGATGAAATCATCCGCTGGGCGACCCCGGCGCTTTATTTCCGCCGCACCGCGACCCGCGATTTCGACATGCACGGCAAGACCGTCAGGCAGGGCGACAAGGTTCTGTACTGGTTTGTCAGTGGCAATCGGGACGATACGGCGTTTGACGACCCGATGCGGGTGAACCTGGCGCGGACCCCGAACAAGCACCTGAGCTTTGGTCAAGGCGGTCCGCATCTGTGCCTTGGCATGTGGCTGGCACGACTGGAAGTGCGGGTGCTGTTTCAGGAACTGGCCAAGCGCATTCGCAGCATCGAACCGGCGGGCGCACAGAAATTCCTGCGGTCGAACTTTGTCGGCGGGATCAAATCGCTGCCCGTCACCGTCACTTTGCAATAGGGGAACGCCATGCCGGATCGCCTGAGGGCCATGTTCTGCGACCATCTGAGCCTGATGCGCGGCAAATACCTGCCTGCGTCGAAGTTGAAATCCGACGCCACGCGGCTGGCGCGGCCCAATTTCGCGGTGCATTGGGACAAGGATTTGCTGCTTGACGCGCCGCACACCCAGACCCGCGAGGGTATTCCGGATATGGAACTGCGCTGGGCGGAGGCCGACATTCGTGCTGGCTGGGAACCTGCAACCCGGGTTGTGATGGGCGATCTGTTTGCCGCCGACGGCGCGGCTCTGCCGCTGTGTCCGCGCGGGGCGTTGAAACGGGCGGTGGCGGATTGGCAATCACAGGGGCTGTCCCCGAAAGTTGGCATCGAACTGGAAGCCTATGCCTTTGTCAAAGCCGACGACGGCACGCTGAAGCCGCTGGATACGCCGGGCGGCATTGTTTATGGCACCGGGCCGTTCAGCGACCCGACCGGTTTTGTCGATGCGATCTGGTGGCAGGCGGACGCCGCTGGCTTCAAGCTGGAGCTGATCACTGCGGAATATGACACGCCGCAGTTTGAATTCACCCTGTGCTTTGATACGGCAGTCAAAGCGGTGGACGAGATTGTGCTGTTCCGCCAGATGGCCCGCGAAGTGGCGCTGCGGCATGGCGTGATCCTTACCTTTCTGCCCAAGCCGATCGCCGGCAAGGGTGGATCGGGCATGCATATCAACCTGTCCTTCGAGGCTGCCTCGGGCGGCAATGCCCTGAACACCGGGGCCAAAGGCGGGCCATCGGCGCTGAATGATCTGGGGCGCGGCTGCATTTCGGGCTGGATGCAGCATCACAAAGGGCTGGCGGCCCTGCTGGCCCCCACCAGCGGGTCTTATCTGCGGCTGCAACCGGCGTCCTTGTCGGGCTATTGGTGCAACTGGGGCGGCGATCATCGCGGCGTCACCGTGCGGGTGTCAGAGGAGGGCGGTGCCAAGGCCCGGCTGGAACACCGGATGGCCGATGCCAGTGCAAACCCCTACACCGCCGTCGCCGCCGTGTTGCAAGCCGCCCTTCTGGGCGTGAAACGCGGCTATGCCTTGCCGGAGCCCGAAGCCGGCGATTGCTTTGACCGGATCGACGCGGGGCATGGCGTGGCCGCGTCCTTGGCAGAGGCGATCAACGATCTGGAAGCCGACCGCGCCTTGTGTGACGCCGTGGGCGCCGCGCTGTGCGAACATCATGCCTTCATGAAGCGGGCCGAGGTCGAAAAGACCAAAGGTCTGGAAGGGCGTGACCTGACCGATTATTACATCTGGTATGTGTGACCCATGAAGGCGACCTGGATACAACCCGACGGCAGTCAGACCACGCTCGACGTTACGGCAGGCACCAGCCTGATGGAGGCTGCCACCACCCGCAGCGTTTCGGGCATCATCGGCGAATGCGGAGGCAACCTGTCCTGCGCCACCTGCCATGTCTTTGTCGACCCGGCTTGGTTCGCAAAAACCGGCGAAGTCGGCGGCTTTGAGGGCCAGATGCTGGACCTGGCCGAGGCCGACCGTGAACCGACCTCGCGTTTGTCCTGCCAGATCAGGATGACGGCCGCATTGGATGGTATCGTGCTGCGCGTGCCGGAGGTCTGACCCCTAGTCCGCATCGTCGGCGAAGTCGCCGCTGTGAATGATCAGCTGACGCAGCATTGCGTCAAGTTTGCAGGCGAGTTCCCCGCCGAGGCCCCGCCGCAACGCGACATCATAGGCGATGGCCCGGTGGCCCAGTTCCTGAAAGACAGCGCTGCCCTGCGCCGTCAGTGACAAGATCTCTGCCCGGCGGTCATGCGGGCTGGTGGCGCGGGTCAGCAGGCCGTCCGTCTCCAGCGTGGCGACGGCGCGGCTGACCTTGGTCTTTTCGATATGGGAAATCGTGCAGATGTCGCGCGCCGTCATCGCACCGAACTTGCCAAGATTGGCCAGCACGCGCCATTGGGTGCGGGTCATGCCGTAAGCAGCCTTGTAGCTGGCCTGAAACGATTTCGACGTGGCCTCTGCGGCCTGATTGAGCAGGTAGGGCAGAAAGGTTTCAAGATCGAACTCGCCCGGCGCTGGTTGGCTGTCGTGTGTCATAGTCCCTGCCTGAATGCTGCCCGCGCGACCCTGTCACAGGTCGCCCGGTCTGTCACGCCGCGGGTTTCACCCGGTCGGGATGCGCGGCTGCGATGGCCGGGATCGGTTCCAGCCGCGCGGAAATCGCCGAAATCACCGGAAAGGCAGCAAGATCGACCGCCCAGCGCCGGGCGTTGTAGATCTGTGGCACGAGACAAATGTCGGCCATGGTGATCTGATCGCCGTGGCAATAGGGACCGGGGCGGGTCAGCATGGGTTCCAGCCCCGCCAGCCCCAGTGCGATGAAATGCTGCATCCAGCCCTCGGTCGAGACGGCACCACCGGACAGGCTGACGACATGGCGCGAGACCCGCAGATTGCAGACCGGCTGAATTTCCATCGCAATGGCGTAGGACAGGGTTCGCACTCTGGCCCGTCCTTGGGCATCCTTTGGCAGAAAGCCTGCGCCATGCATTTCGTCCAGATATTCCAGAATGGCGAGGGACTGGGTCAGTTTTATGCCGTCAACCTCCAGCGTCGGCACCAGACCCTGGGGATTGAGCGCAAGGTTCGCGGGCGTCACCTGATCACCCGCCGCCAGATCGACCGGGTGGCGGGTGTAAGGCAGCCCCAAAAGATTAAGCGCGATGCGCAGCCGGTAGGCCGACGACGACCGCCAGTAGTCATGAAGGATGATCTGGTTCACCATGCCGCGCCCTTTCGCCTGATGCAGCAAGTTTAGCTTGACATAGTTGCGACTGCAACCAATAACGCAATCAGATATCGCTGCCCCGTCCTCGCAAAAAAGGCGCATGCCATGACTGTCCCCGCCGAGCCGACCGGAATGATCCGCGCTGCGACGCAATCAGTCGCCCATCAGAGTTATATGCCGGGCTTCGGCAATGACTTTGAAACCGAGGCGCTGCCCGGCGCCCTGCCGCAGGGCCAGAACTCGCCGCAAAAGTGCAACTATGGCCTGTATGCCGAACAGCTTTCAGGATCGGCCTTTACCAAGCCCCACCCGGAACGGACCTGGTGTTACCGCATCCGGCCCAGCGTCAAACACACGACACGGTTTGAGAAGATCGAGGTGCCGTTGTGGAAAACCGCACCGCATATCCTGCCCGATGTGATCAGTCTTGGCCAATACCGCTGGGATCCGCTGCCGCATGGGACCGAGCCGCTGACCTGGGTGACGGGAATGCGCAGCGTGACGACGGCCGGGGATGTGAACACCCAGACCGGGATGGCGTCACATGTGTATCTGGTGACGCAGTCGATGCAGGACGAATACTTCTATTCCGCCGATGGCGAGTTGCTGGTGGTGCCACAGGAGGGCCGTCTGCGGTTCTGCACCGAACTGGGGATCATTGATCTGGAACCGAAGGAAATCGCGGTTCTGCCGCGGGGGCTGGTCTATCGGGTGGAAGTGCTGGAAGGTCCGTGCCGCGGCTTTGTCTGCGAAAACTACGGTCCGCCGTTTACCCTGCCGCACCGGGGCCCGATTGGCGCGAATTGTCTGGCCAACCCGCGCGACTTTAAAACCCCGGTGGCGGCGTTTGAGGATCGGGACGTGCCGTCGACCGTCACGCTGAAATGGTGCGGCACGTTTCACCGCACCAGCATCGGCCACTCGCCTTTGGATGTGGTGGCGTGGCATGGCAACTATGGGCCGTACAAATACGACCTGCGGACCTATTCCCCGGTGGGGGCGATCCTGTTTGACCATCCAGACCCGTCGATCTTTACCGTTCTGACCGCGCCGTCAGGGCTGGAGGGTACAGCGAACATCGATTTCGTGCTGTTCCGCGAACGTTGGCTGGTGGCCGAGCATTCGTTCCGGCCGCCGTGGTACCACAAGAACGTCATGTCCGAGATGATGGGCAATATCTATGGCATCTATGATGCAAAGCCCAAAGGCTTTGTCCCCGGTGGCCTGTCCTTGCACAACTGCATGCTACCGCATGGACCGGATCGCAACGCCTTTGAGGGGGCTTCGAACGGAGTGTTGAAGGCGGAAAAGCTGGAGGAAACGATGTCGTTCATGTTCGAGACGCGCTTTGCGCAGCATCTGACCGCCTGGGCGGCGACGACGGCCCCCTTGCAGGACGACTACATCGACTGCTGGGCCAGCCTGGAGAAGAAGTTCGATGGCACGCCGGGCTGCAAATAAGCCGGGGGACCAGCCCCCGGACCCGCCAGAAAATTTTTGCCGATATGGAATGGAACGCCAATGGGCCTGATGAAAAGCTGGGTGCAGACTGCAAATTCTGCCACCTGCCCCTTCCCTTTGAACAATCTGCCATGTGGCGTGTTTTCCCGCGGGGATGCCGACCCGCATTGCGGCATGGCGATCGGCGATTTCGTGCTGGATGTGACAGCGCTGGAGGCAGAGGGGCTGCTGGTGCTGGACGGCGGGCCGCTCTTGGATGTGCCGTTCTGGAATGCGGTGATGGAGGCGGGGGCGGAGGTCTGGGCCTCGGTCAGGGCGCAGGTGATGGCGCTGCTGCAAGACGGGGCCAGCAAGCGCTTTCTGGTCGAGGATCATCTGGTGCCGTTGCACGGCATCGATCTGCACATGCCGTTCCTGGTATCGGAATTTACGGATTTTTATGCCGGGCGCCATCATGCCACCAATGTCGGCACGATGTTCCGCGGGGCAGAGAATGCCTTGCCGCCGAACTGGCTGCATCTGCCGATTGGTTACAATGGTCGGGCGTCTTCGGTTGTGGTGTCGGGGACGGATGTGCGCCGTCCCTGGGGACAGGTCAAGGGGGCGGACCATGCCTTGCCGGCCTTCCTGCCTTCGCGCCGGTTCGACATCGAACTGGAGATGGGCGCCGTGGTGGGCGTGCCGTCGCAAGGGCCGGTGACGGTGGCGGAGGCCGATGCGATGATTTTCGGCTATGTGCTGCTGAACGACTGGTCGGCGCGAGACATTCAGGCTTGGGAGTATCAGCCGCTGGGGCCGTTTCAGGCCAAGGCGACGGCCACGACGATTTCGCCCTGGGTGGTGATGAAAGCGGCGCTGCAGCCGTTCCGGCTGTCGACGCCGCCGCGGGAAGTGCCGTTGCTGCCGTATCTGCAGGAGCCGGGGCCGATGCTGTATGACATTGCTTTGGAAGTCGCCCTTGCGCCAGAGGGCGGCAAGGAGACAGTGATCTGCCGCACCAACTGCCGCGAGATGTATTACTCTGCGCCGCAGCAACTGGCGCATCACACGACCAGCGGCTGTGCGATGAACGCCGGCGATTTGCTGGGCTCCGGGACGATTTCGGGGCCGGACAAGACCAGCCGGGGTTCGCTGCTGGAAATGTCGTGGGGCGGCAAGGAACCCTTTGCAGTCGCGGGTGGCACGCGCAGTTTCATCGAGGACAACGATACGCTGACCCTGCGCGGCTCTGCAAAGGGCGATGACTATACAATCGGGTTTGGCGACTGCGCTGGCAAGGTGATCCCGGCGCTTTCCGATCCCTACGCGCGTTGAAAGGACAGACCATGGCCAAGGCATTTGCCTCGCAAGGCGACATGACGGACAAGCAGATCACCTTCAAGGAAATTGGGGCGGGGCTTTATGCCTTTACCGCAGAAGGCGACCCGAATTCGGGTGTGATCATCGGCGATGACAGCGTGATGATCATAGAGGCGCAGGCCACGCCTCGGCTGGCGCAGAAGGTGATTGACTGCGTGCGCGGCGTCACTGACAAGCCCATCAGCCATGTGGTGCTGACCCATTATCATGCGGTGCGGGTGCTGGGGGCGTCAGCCTTTAATGCGCCGCAGGTGATCATGTCGGAAACCACCCGCAACATGGTGGTGGAGCGCGGGCAGGAGGATTGGGACAGCGAGTTTCAACGCTTTCCCCGGCTGTTTCAGGGCCACGAGAGCATTCCCGGACTGACCTGGCCCACCACGACCTTTAACGGCAAAATGACCGTCTGGCTGGGCAAGCGCCGGGTCGACCTTTTGCAGCTGGGCCGCGCCCATACTGCGGGGGATACGGTGATCCATGTGCCGGATCAGAACGTGATGTTCACCGGCGACATCGTCGAGGCGCATTCGGCCTGCTATTGCGGCGACGGGCATTTTGGCGAATGGGGCGCGACGCTGGAGGCGATCCGCGCCTATGATCTTGCCGCAATCGCGCCGGGCCGAGGCGATGCCGTGATCGGAGCCAAGGCGGTGAACGGCGCATTGGAGCGCACCAGGGATTTCGTCGACAGCACCTACAAGCCGGTGGCCAAAGTCGCCGCCCGCAGCGGCACCTTGAAAGAAGCCTGGGACGCCGCCCGCGCCGCCTGTGACCCCAAGTTCAAGGACTATGCCATCTACGAACATTGTCTGCCGTTCAACGTCGCCCGCGCCTATGACGAAGCACGGGGCATCAGCCATCCGCGCATCTGGACGGCGCAGCGCGATCTGGAAATGTGGGCGGCGCTGCAGGGCTGAAACCGGGGCCGGAAGGGAAAACATGCAAGACTTGGTCGAACAGCGCTATGACATTGCGTTCCGGATGTATCCCTATGTCCGTTCGGCGGATCAGGATGCCGCCGCGGTGCGGCACCCGGTGATCGTCATCGGCGGCCGGCCGATCGGGCTGGCCACAGCGCTGGACCTTGGGTTGCGGGGCGTGCCGGTGCTGGTGCTGGACGACCATGAAGGCGCCGGGCTTGGCAGTCGGGCGATCTGTTTTGCCAAGCGCACGCTGGAGATTTGCGACCGTCTGGGGGCGGCAGAGGCGATGCTGGGCAAGGGGGTGTTGTGGAACACCGGCAAGGTGTTTCACGACGACCGCCTGCTTTACGAGTTCAACCTGCAACCCGAATCCGGCCACGCCTTCCCGGCCTTCATCAACCTGCAACAGCCATGGTTCGAGAAATTCCTGCACGATGCCATTCTGCAGGCGCAAGCCAACGGTGCGCCGATCGAGATCCGGGGGCGCAATCGCGTCGAGGCGGTGACGCCCAGCGCCGAGCATGTGGCATTGGAGGTGATGACGCCGGAGGGGCCATACAGGCTGGAGGCGGATTGGCTTGTGGCCTGCGACGGTGCGCGCTCTCCGACGCGCAACGGGTTGGGGCTTGATTTCAAAGGTAGGGTGTTTGAGGACAATTTCCTGATCGCCGACATCCGGATGAAGGCTGATTTCCCAACCGAACGCTGGTTCTGGTTTGAACCGCATTTCAAATCCGGTGACAGCGCCCTGCTGCACAAGCAGCCCGACGATATCTGGCGCATCGACTTTCAGTTGGGCTGGAACATCGACCGCAAGACGGAGCTGGAACCCGCGAACATCCGTGCCCGTGTTGATGCGATGCTGGGGCCGAATGTGGATTATGCCTTGGAGTGGACCTCGATCTACACGTTCCAGTGCCGCCGGATGGACAGTTTCCGGCATGGCCGTGTGTTGTTTGCCGGGGATAGCGCCCATCAGGTCAGTCCGTTTGGGGCGCGTGGGGCCAATTCCGGCATTCAGGATGTGGACAATCTGGGCTGGAAGCTGGCGCTGGTTCTGGGCGGCATGGCGCCGGACAGCCTGCTTGATACCTATGACGCGGAACGGGTCTGCGCTGCGGATGAAAATATCCTGAACTCTACCCGTGCGACCGACTTCATCACCCCGAAAAGCCCGATGTCCAAGATGTTCCGCAACGCCGTGCTGGACTTGGCGCATCATCTGCCCTTTGCCCGGACCATCGTGAATTCGGGGCGGCTGTCGGTGCCATGCATTTATGATGGCTCAAGGCTCAACGGTCCGGACCACCCGAAAATGCCCCGCCGCAGCCGCCCGGGCAGCCCCTGCCCCGATGCGCCCCTGGGCGATGGCTGGCTGCTGGAGGAACTGGGTCGGGGCTTTACCTTGCTGGCCATTGACGCCGCCTTGCCCGAAGCGATCAAGATCAAGGGGCTGACGGTGCAGCGCCTTTCGGTTTCGGCCCTGGCAAACGCGGCTTTGCGCGACCGTTACCTCGGTGCCGCAACTTCCGCTGTCTACCTTGTTCGCCCTGACCAGCATGTTGCGGCGCGGTGGGAACGCTATGACGAAACCGAGGTTCTGGCCGCGTTGGCCCGAATTTGCACCGCGTGAGGACAAGATGCTGATCACGGAACCGAACCTGCACAACCCGGATGAGATCTATGCGCGTCTGATCGCCGCGCATGACGGCCTGTCAGAGGCGGAGAGCCACGCCCTGAATGCGCGGCTCGTTCTGATCTTGATGAACCACATCGGCAATCATGCGATCCTGACAGAGGCGCTTGGCCATGCCAGACCAACGGGCGGGACCGGCCAGAACTAGCGGGCGCTTGCCCGCGCTGGCGGCCCGCTGGTCGGGCGCTGGTTCGTGCAACCTGCGCCGCCGCTCTGAGCGTTTTCCGACGTCAGTAGGTGGGCTTCTTGCCGAAGACGACGGCCAGAATAATGATGCCACCGGCAACCATCGTCTGTTCGCTGACGTCCAGCCCCATGATGATCAGCCCGTTGTTGATCGTGCCGATCAGCAGCGATCCGGCAAAGGTGCCAAGGATCGTGTCGCGCCCGCCGAACAGGCTGGTGCCACCCAGGATGACGCGGCAATCGCCATCAACTCTGCCCCTTCGCCAAAGTTGAAGCGGGCGGTTTGCGTCATGCCGGAATACAACAGCCCCGACAGGGCGGCCGCGGCGCCCGACAGCAGAAATGCTGCGACCTTGATGCGGTGGGCGCCCGTTTCGACGCGATCAAGCACCGGGCGTTAGCCGTTGTGGGCGATGCGCTGGCGACTATGGACGAACTGGATGCGTGCCTTGCCGACTGGACCGCACCTGGCGCCATCTGGCCCACGCCAAAGCCTTGTTTGCAGAATGGGATGCGCTGCTGGACAGCCACCAGACCCCGACCAACGCGCCGGTCCCGACCTATGCGCCCGTGGTTAACGTGGTGAACACCTGAGCCACGTCGAACGACACCTTGATCGCGGCGGCGGGCGGCATCCCCGGAGAGGTCGCAAAAGGTTGGCGTGTCAAGACACCAAACACCTTTGATCTGGAATTCGGTTTTTCCTGCATGGGCTCTGAAATCGCCGTTGGCTGGGGCTGTGCGATGGCGCAAAGCACGCCCGGCGGTCTTGGCGGCACGCCCATCGTGATGCAGAGTGACGGCACGTATATGATGATGAACTCCGATATCTATTCGACCGTGCTTTCCGGCCGCAAGATGATCGTCATCGTCTGCGACAACGGCGGTTATGCAGTCATCAGCCGCCTGCAACAGATCAAGGGCGTGCCGGATTTCAACAGTCTCTTGAAAGATTGCCGCATCACCGGCAAAGCCAACCCACTGCACGTTGACTGGGATGTCGGGGTGCCCGTAGTCTCTACCCGTGATCGTGTAAACGCGGCCCGTGACAGCCAAATTGCCATCCGCGCCTAGCAGCGCGCAGGAGTCTAAGATGAAAGCCAAACCCCAACTTAAGGCCACACTGGGCATTGCGCCCATCGCTTGGTGGAATGATGATCTTGCCGAACTGTCTGACGATGTAAGTTTGGAAGAATGCTTGCGACAAGCCTCGGTCGCGGGCTTCACCGGGATGGAAACCGGGCGTCGCTTTCCGATGGATATGGCCGAACTTGGGCCAATCCTGAAGAAATACGGCATCTCGGTTTGCGGCGGCTGGTTTTCTGGCCTGCTGCTGGATGGTGACATCGAGGTGGAAAAAGACCGCGTCGCGGCACAGCACGCATTCTTCAAGGCGGCTCGGGCACCTTGCATCGTCTATGGTGAAACCGCCCGATCCGTTCAAGGCATCAAATCCGCCCCGCTGGCCACCAAGCCCAAATTGACTGAGGCCGAAGTGGCCGTTTATGGCCGCAAGATCAGCGACTTCGCCGACTGGTGTGCCGCGAATGGCATGCCGATCAGCTATCACCATCACATGGCGGCAGCGATCGAAACCGAGGCGGAACTGGACTTGTTGATGAAGCACTCGACTGTGCCGCTGCTGTTCGACGCGGGCCATATGGCCTTTGCGGGCGGGGACGTTCTGCGGGTCATCGACAAACACCACAGCCGCATCACCCATGTCCACACCAAGGACATCCGCAAGGCAGTGGTCGACGGGTTGGACCGCACCAAGGAAAGCTTCCTTGATGCGGTGGTCAAAGGCGCTTTTACTGTGCCAGGCGACGGGTCGCTGGACTTTGAAGCCATCGTGAAAGCCTGCGCCAAATATGGCTATGAAGGTTGGTTCGTTGTTGAAGCAGAGCAAGACCCGAAGATCTCGCCACCTTTGGCCATGGCCCAGATGGGCCACAAGGAACTGCTCCGCGTGATGGCTGCGGCCGGGTATGAGGTTGTGCAGTAACCGTCACGACAATTGCTGACGAGCAAAGCCTGTCCGCGGGACAAACGTCCGCTGCCACGGATCCGCTGCTGCGACGGGCCCGAAAGTTCCTGACTGACGGACCGTAGAACGAGGGTGCTTTCATCGCCTCTAGCACCAGACTTGGCGAACTGATTTCGGCCCGCCGATCGCAAGATACTCCGTCAAGACCGATGGGGCGTGGCGGCGTTCGGCAACCCAAAGCAGAGAAAAGCAGCCGGGGTTGCAGCGGCGTTATCGTGTGAGGACGCTGACGTCCTGGAGCGGCGAATTGCTCCAGGACCGAACCTGTCTAAGCCTGCGCGGCGGCTCACTCGCCGATGATGGCCTGTCCACGGTCAGGCAACAGCGCCGCTGAGGATGACCAGCCTCTGCGGGGCGGTAACAGTGATTTTGCGCCGTTCGGACCGGACGATCCCCTCCCGCTCCCATCCGCTCAGCAACCGGCTGACGGTGTGCAGGGTGGCGCCGGTCATGTCCGATATGTTCTGGCGCGTGATCGGCAGACCGATCTCGATGCCGCTGTCGACCTTGCGACCGGTTTGGGTAATCAAGCGAAGGATCGCGCAAGCCACGCGCTGCTCTACCTGCTGCGTCGCCATTTCCACGATGCGGTTGTTCATCTCGCCCACCCGCTCGCCGACAGACTTGTAGGTTTCAGTGGCAAAGCCGTCATAGCGGGTGATGAATTCGGTCCACAACCGGTTGGGCCAGGCAAGTGCCACGCAATCATCCGCCGCAATCGCCGTTGCCGGATAGGTCGTGCGCCCAAGGGCCGCGCCGATACCGAACAATTGCCCCGGCACAATGTGCAGCGCGATGATCTGTTCGCCGCCCGGCGTGGTGCGGATCACGCGGATATGGCCGTCCAACAGCAGGAAAAACCGATCAACCGGTTGCCCTTCACTGAACACCGGCGTCATCGGATCAAAACGCAGCGGCGTTGCGGCATCCAGAATCGCACGGATTTGCGTGCGGTTCAGTTTGCGGAACGGCGGCAGGTCGGTCAGCAGGCTTTCGTCAAGTTTCTTCAACTGAAGTCCCCGATGTTGTGACAGCACAACGATCCGCGGGCGACCTTAGACTAGAAACAAAGCAAGACCAATCACTCCCGCTTCCAAAACCGTTGTCTGAAAGGACGCCGCATGTTTCCGAAACTGATCGCCGCCAGTGTCGCCGCCCTGCTACTGACTTCCGCCGCCTTTGCCGAGAACTTTGAGGTGAAACTGCTGAACAAGGGTGCCGAGGGCGCCATGGTGTTCGAGCCCGCTTTCGTGAAAGCCGCTGTCGGCGATACCATCACCTTCATTCCCACCGACAAGGGCCACAATGTCGAGGCGATCAAAGGCATGCTGCCGGAGGGTGTCGCGGAATTCAAAGGCAAGATAGGCGAAGACTTTGTGCTGACGCTGGCGACCGAGGGTCTATATGGCGTGAAATGCACCCCGCATTTCACGATGGGTATGGTCGCTCTGATTCAGGCGGGCGCGCCGGTCAACCAAGAGGCGGTGGCGGCCATTGTACTGAAGGGTAAGGCGAAAACGCGGTTCGAGCCGCTGATGGCGCAGATCGTCCAGTAGCCATAAGGTGACACCAGGGGCAGGGGCGGTTCCGGTGCTGGAACCGCCCTGTTTCATTGAGCTTCGTTCAGGTCGACTTTCATTCGGATCGGTCCCGCACCAGCCGGAACCCCAGATAGTCGGGTGGCACGCCGGCTGAGCAGCCCCCCGACCGCGCGTCGCGGATGAAGTCGATCACAAAAGCGCGGTGTTTGCCCTGCACGGCCCGCACCCCGCAATAATCTGAGCGTGTGGCGACCGCCGATCCGTCCGGGGTCAACGTACCATTCGCAAAGCAAGTTTCGGTCCAGTCCCAGATGTTGCCCGCCATGTCTGCCACCCCAAGTCGGTTGACCCCGAAATGCCCCATCGGGTGCGCCACCAGATCGGACTGTCCACCCGATGCAGTTTCACGCAGATAGCTTGCAATCCAGCGGCGCGATGGGTCGGCGCTGTTGGCATCCACCCCAAAGCCATCATCCCTGCCCCGCTCGGCTGCCGCACGGAGCCATTCTGCATCGGTCGGCAACCGCCAGTGCTGTCCGGCACGGGCCGAAAACCAAGCCGCATAGGCGGTGACATCGGCAAGGTTGACATTGGTCTGGGCAAATCCGGCCCGCCGTGTGGAGGGTGCAGGTGGACAGGCGTGCTCGCCTGTGCACAGCGCATAATCCGCCTCGCTGACGTGGTATTTCATGATCTCCAGCACCCCTGCGGAGAGCACCTGCCTGGGTGCATCCACCACCCTTGTGCCTTGCCGGAATTCGCCCGCCGGCCGATAATCCTGCGGTCCAGCCACAATCCACACTACTTCTGGCACTGTGATGGGTGGAGGCGGTTCGAGCCACCCCCAGACAACCGCCCCCAAAGCCAACACCGCGCCCGAGGCAAGAAACGCCCGAAGCTTCATCTTCGCCATCCCCGACAAGACAGGCAACCTTTGCCAACCTGCCTTATGGCAGCGCGGTGCGGCCCTCATGCGCCGCATCATACTCAACAGGGGCCACCACTTGTTCCATCAGGTCGTTGTTCCAGTCGCCGCCGACAATCACATGCGCGGTGGCCCCCAAATTGACCGCCTCGATCAGGTTGTGGTTCACGTAGGCATAGACCCCTGGTTGCAGAAATTTGTACAACGCCGCCCCTGCAGATCCGCCTCGGACAAACCAGGTTTCCAGATCGCGCTCTGGGGGATTGTTGAATTTGCCAGTATCCCAGACCAGATCGCCATGCCCACCGATCAGATGCGGTCGGGTGTCGCGGTTGGCTTGCGAATGCACGAACAATACGGTTTCACCTTGCTCGGCTGTCAGGGCGTTGTCTCCGGTCAGTGCGCCAACTCTGCCGTTGAATACCACATGCGAAGGGATAAGGCCGTTCATCACCGCCAGCGTGTCGGAATAGCTTTCGCCCGGGTCAGTAAATCGCATGTATGCGCCATTTTCACCGCGCGGAATGTAAAGATCATTCTCACCGATGTAATACACCCGGTCATAGCTGACGGACTGACCAAGATGGTTTTTCAGGCCTGCGCGCGGCAACACCATAATGCAGCCTGACATGCCCGACACGACGTGCCAGGGGATCATCGGGCCGCCGGGTGCGCAGTGATAGACAAATACGCCGGGACGGGTCGCCTTGAATCGCAGAACTGTCTTTTCTCCGGGATTGACAAGTGTCAACGAGCCGCCCCCCAGGCCGCCGGTCGCCGCGTGGAAATCGATGTTGTGCTGCATCATGTTGTCGGGCGAGTTGAACAGCGTCAATTCGACATAGTCACCTTCGTGCACGACCATCATCGGGCCTGGCATCGAGCCGTTGAAGGTCATCGCCTGTAACCAGGCGTCCTTGTCGATCTGAACTTCCTTTTCGATGATCTTCATTTCGAATTCGATGATCTGCGGGCCGGTCGTGGCGACCTGTTCATGGGCATGCACGAAAGGCGGGGCCACCAGTTTGACCTTGCGCCGCACCAGCGCCGAAAGATCAGCCGGCGCGGCAGCAGAAGTATCCCCCACTTGATCGGCAAGAGCAGTCTTGATCACATAGGGTGTGGCCGCAACCAGTGCGGCCCCCATCAGGGCTGCGCGTCTCGTGAACATCCGTTTCTCCTCATGCGTTTTTTGGTTCCACAAGGTTTGCATGATTGCCTCGGGCGCTCATTGCGCTCCCGCAACGTTAAACCCGGAATTCGGCGCGGCTTGGCCTGCATCCACAATTGAACCTGCGTCGCGAGTGCGGAAACGGTGCCGCCCGCACCGCTGGACAGCCTAAGTGCGCGGTTCGGGGCAAGCCTCCGCTCCGACCTCGATCAGCAGGCGGTGCGCGATATGCGGAGTGCGTTTCATCATCGATTCGAATTGTTTCTTGCGAAAGCAGCACATCATCAAGTCGGTGTTGGCGAAAACTTTGTAGGGGGTGGTTTCTCTGGCTGGCCTTCCCACAAAATCCGACGGCAGCATCAGGTCGACCATCTGACTGCGCCCGTCTTTCAGGGTTTGCGTCAGCGTCGCACTGCCGGTAACACCCGAGGCCACGAAATCCATCCGGTCACCTGCCCAAACCACCGTCTGGACGGCTGAAACTGCGATAACATTTGATTTCTTCCAACATGCGAAGTTCGTCGCCTTCGCATTGTGCGCAGATCGTGCACCCGGAGGGCAGTTGAACCTCGCCGGGTTTGCCGGATGCTGATTTCGGTGAGTTACGCGGCCATGGCTTTGGTTTTGCAGAGCGGCTTAGAAGTTTGCTTCGGCCTCGGCGGGCGGGATGTTCGCGATGGGCTCG
>JANYFE010000022.1 GCA_025362795.1 Rhodobacterales bacterium
CTGATACGCAAGGCCGCCGCCAGAACCTACCATGCTCTCTGGAAACAGGTCGGCGCAGTCTGTGATCTGTTCAAGCCAACCGAATGCCGAAACTACTTCATCGCCGCAGGCTATGGGGTCAGCTGAACGCGACACGCTCTAGCACAGTTTCGGCGGTCCGTCGCGTCCCGCCTGCGCGGTCCCTCAGGTGTTGCGGCAGATCCAGCCCAAGCGGCTTGCCGGCCTTAACCCTCTCCGGACTCCGCGATTATAGCACTTGTGTCTGGCCGCTTCAGACCCGCCCCGCCAGTGCCTCATGCAACAGCGCTGTCACCAAGTCGGGCGGCACATCTTCGGCGACAAATGCCTGACCGATCTCGCGCGCCAGGATGAAACGCAACTTGCCATCCACAACCTTCTTGTCCTGCCCCATCAGCCGCAGCAGATCTTCTGCACTCGGCAAGTCGCCCGGAATGTCTGCCACATCCACCTTCATCCCCATTCTCCGCAGATGGGCGCGAACCCGGCTTGGCACCTCCTGCGCACACAACCCCAGCCGCTGCGACAATTCGAAAGCCAATGCGCAACCAATCGCGACACCTTCTCCATGCAGCAGACGGTCAGAATAGCCCGTGGCCTTTTCCAGCGCATGGCCGAAGGTGTGGCCCAGGTTCAGCAAGGCCCGCTCGCCTTCCTCCGTCTCGTCGCGCGACACGATCCCTGCCTTCATCTCGACCGAACGCGTGACCGCTTGCAGGCGTGCTGCGGCATCGCCAGCGGCCATCGCCGGACCGTTCGCCTCGAGCCAGTCATAAAACCCCGCATCGCCCAGCAGTCCGTATTTCACGACCTCGCCATAGCCGGCCAGAAAGTCACGTGGCGTCAAAGTGTCCAATACGCTGATATCGGCCAGCACCAGCGACGGCTGGTGAAACGCCCCGACCAGGTTCTTGCCCTGGGCCGTATTGATTCCGGTCTTGCCGCCAACAGAGCTGTCAACTTGCGCCAACAACGTGGTCGGTACCTGCACGAACCGGACGCCGCGCCGCAGGATCGCCGCCGCAAAGCCGACCAGATCGCCAACCACGCCACCGCCGAACGCCACAACGACATCGCGCCGCTCGATCTTTTGCTCCAAAAGCCATTCCACGCACCGCGCCAATTGTGCCCAGCCCTTGGTTGCCTCGCCCGGTGGCAGGGCCAACGCCGTCATTGCAATGCCCGCCTGTTCCAGCGATTTGGCCAGCCGCATCAGATGCACCGCTGCAACGGTTTCATCCGTGACCACCGCAACTTTGCGCCTCCGCAGCAGGGGCGCAATTTCGGCGCCCAGCCCGTCGACCAGGCCGCTGCCAATTCGCACCTCATAACTGCGGCTACCAAGCGCCACCGGCACCACGCTTCGTGTCATCCTATTGCCTTTCCAGAACGTCTGGCCGTTGTACCAATGCCTCAGCCACCCGATGCGCCATCGCCTCGACGGACAGATCGGCAATCGAGTCCACCACAAGATCGGCCTCGCTGTACAGCGGCACCCGCGCCTCGTACAGGGCGCGCAAGGTTTCGCGCGGGTTGGCTGTGCGCAACAGGGGCCGGGTTGTCTTGTGCCGCACGCGTTGCCACAGCAGGTCCAGGTCGGCGCGCAGCCAGACCGAAATGCCTGATTCACGGATCAGCGCCCGGTTGGTGGCAGCCAGAAACGCGCCCCCTCCGGTTGACAGAATGCACGGCGCGCCCCTCAACAGCCGTGCCAGCACCTCTGTTTCGCGCGCCCGAAAGAACGGTTCGCCATCGCGTTCAAAGATTTCTGGGATTGAACGGCTGGCAGCTTTGGTGATCTCGTCATCCGAATCAAGAAAATCGACGGACAAAACCCGGGCCAGTGCCGTTCCGACGGCGGTTTTCCCGGCCCCCATCATCCCGACCATGACCACGGTCTTTTTTAGCCGTTGCATCAATATTCCGTCCCCAGTCGTCTCTTGCAGCTGAAAAGCAGCGTCACCCTGCCGAGACGGCATCTTTCTATCCTGAATGGCGTGAAGTTGCGGCGAATGCCATATATATTCGCAACGCGGTGCGTTAGGGCAGGCACCACAAAGCATAGCCGGGCGAACCGGCAGGCAGCTGAAAGGGCACGCGGGCATGGGACGTTTGATCAAGGCGCTGTTGCTGCTGGTGGTGCTGGGATTTTTGGCGCTGGTCGGCTATGCCTATTACCCAGGTAATCTTGTGCCCCAGCCTGTCGAAGTGCGAGTACCGGTGACATTGAATGGCGACTGATATTTTTCGCGTCCTGACATTTGCCCTGACCCTTGCCGGGGCAGCCGATGCCGGACGCGCCGAAGCGCCGCTTTCCGCAATTGACTGGCTGTCGAAATCTCTGGTGACACCGATCGCCCAACCTGCGCCAAACCTGAATGAACCCGCCGTCACCAAGAACAGTGCCGCGCCGGAAGGTGTCACAACCACAGCGCTTGATCAGGCCTCGCCCGATGCGGTGGGGATTTTGCCGCCGCAAGTCACCGGGCTGCCACGCGATCTGTGGGGCATGGGGCATGCAGCAGATGTGGAAACCCTGCTGGCGCTGGAATCACCACAGGATCTGCCTGCCTTGCAGGGCCTGCTGATCACCCTGTTGCTGGCAGAGGCGGAACCGCCTGCCGATGCAGGTCAGGGGGGCAATCTGCTTTTGGCGCGGCTGGACAAACTGCTGTCGATCGGCGCGCTGGATCAGGCCCGTGCCTTGCTGGATGCCGCGGGGCCGGCCACGACGCCCGAACTGTTCCGCCGGTATTTCGACGTGTCCTTGCTGATTGGCGACGAAAACAAGGCCTGCGCCCTTCTGCATGACGCGCCGGGCCTGTCGCCCGCCCTGCCGACCCGCATCTTCTGCCTTGCCCGCGCCGGCGATTTCGACGCGGCAGGGCTGACCCTGGACACTGCGCGCACCCTTGGCACCGTCACGCCCGAGGATGCGGCGCTGCTGACCCGGTTCATGGACCCCTCGCTTGATGAAACCGGCGGCACTCTGACACCGCCGTCACCATTGACGCCTTTGACCTTGCGGCTCTACGACGCCATCGGGGAACCCTTGCCCATTGCCAACCTGCCCATTGCGTTCTCCTACGCAGACTTGTCGGAAAACGCCGGCTGGAAGGCCCAGATCGAGGCGGCAGAGCGTCTGTCGCGCGCCGGAGCCATCGCCCCCAACATGCTGCTGGGTCTTTACACATTGCAAAAACCGGCAGCCTCGGGTGGGGTTTGGGACCGGGTCGCAACCTTTCAGAAACTCGATAACGCCATTTCATCGGGCGATGTGATATCCGTAGAGCAGGCCCTGCCCGCCGCCTGGGTCGAGATGACCTCAGCCGAACTGGAAGTGCCGCTGGCCGCGCTTTACGCCGACAAACTGGCGCATATGACGCTGACTGGCGACGCGGCAGAGATTGCGTTTCAGATTGGCCTGTTGTCGCCGGACTATGAAACCCTGTCTGCCCTGCATCCGCCTGCCACACCGCGTGACGGGTTTTTGGCCGCACTTGCCAAGGGTGATGTCACGGGACTGACCCCGCCGGACACGATGTCGCGCGCGATCGCGCTGGCCTTTTTGACCCCCACCATTCCCGATGATTTCAAAACCCTGCTCGACCAGAATCGCATCGGTGAAACGATCCTGCAGGCGATCCAGCGCATCAACCACGGCACCGCGGGCGATCTGCGGGGTATCACCGATGGCCTGTCCGTCCTGCGCCACATCGGGCTGGAAGATGTCGCCCGCCGCACCGCGCTGGAGCTGATGCTTCTGGATCGGCGCGGCTGACATGCCTTCCCCTGAAAGTCAGCGCTGGATTTCCACCTTTCTTGACGCAACCGCCGCCGAGAATGACAGTGCCCGCAACACCCAGCTCGCCTATGGCCGCGACCTGATCGCCTTTTCCGATTGGCTGGGCCACAAGGGTCAATCCTTCGCCACCGCCGACCGCATGTTGGTCGAATCCTATCTTGTGTCCTGCGAGGCTGAAGGTTTAGCGCAATCCACCCGGGCACGACGCCTGTCCGCCATTCGCCAACTCTACCGCTTTGCCCATGACGAGGGATGGCGCAGCGACAACCCCGCGATGCGCATCACCGGCCCCGGTGCCAGCAAACACCTGCCTCAGACCTTGAGCCAGGACGAAGTCACCCGCATCCTCGACGCCGCCCGCAGATTTGGCCGCGGCGCACGCGAGCACATCCGCAATGCCGCTTTGACCGAATTGCTTTACGCCACCGGCATGCGGGTATCTGAACTGGTTGAACTGCCTCTGGCCGCGGTGCGCGGCGACCCCCGCATGATCCTTGTCAAAGGCAAGGGCGACAAGGAACGCATGGTGCCGCTGTCCACGCCGGCCCGCGCCGCCCTTACGGCTTGGCTGGCTTTGCGCGATGCCGAGGACGAGGCCCAGCGTAAGGCCGGCAAACCCCTGCCCCGTCACCTTTTCCCCGGTCCCGGCGCGGCTGGGCATCTGACCCGTCAGCATTTCTACCTGCTGATCAAGGCCATCGCCGCCGCTGGTGGCGTTGATCCAGGCAAGGTCACGCCGCACACGCTTCGGCATGCCTTTGCGACACACCTGCTGGCGGGCGGCGCAGACCTGCGCGTCATCCAGACCCTGCTGGGTCATGCCGACCTCGCCACGACCGAGATTTACACTCATGTGTTGGAGGAGCAGCTGAAAGACTTGGTCCTCAAGCACCACCCTCTGGCCCGCAAGACCTGAATAGGACGCCTCCATGGAACACCTGACCGCAACCTTCTGGCTGACAGTCGCTGCCGTTGCGCTGCTGCTTTTGGTGTCAGCCTTCTTCTCGGGGTCCGAGACCGCGCTCACCGCTGCCTCGCGCGGCAAGTTGAAATCGCAGGCCGACAAAGGGTCCAGTGGCGCTGCGGCGGCGCTCAAGGTCACAGATGACAGTGAGCGGATGATCGGGGCGCTGCTACTTGGCAACAATGTCGCAAATATCCTGTCCGCCTCGCTGGTCACCGCACTTTTGACCGATATGGTCGGCACCAACGGCGTCGCCATTGCCACTTTCGTCGTCACGGCGCTGGTCTTGGTCTTTGGCGAGGTGCTGCCCAAGACCCTCGCCATCATCAACCCCGAACCCTTTGCCGCCCGCGTCGCCCCGGCGATCCGCATCCTGATCCTGCTGTTTTCACCCATCGTTACCCTGGTCCGGGCCCTTGTCCGTGGCATCTTGCGGATCTTCGGTGTCCGCGCCGATCCCAATCGTCAGTTCCTCGCCCTGCGCGAGGAGATTTTGGGCGCCATCGCCCTTGGCCATTCCGAAGGGGCGGTGGAACGCGAAGACCGCAACCGGCTGCTGGGCGCCCTGGACCTGTCCGACCGCACCGTCGATGAAATCATGCGCCACCGCCGTGTGATGGAGATGATCGACGCCGATCTCCCGCCGGACGAGATTGTAAAACTGGTTCTGGCCTCCTCGCACAGCCGCCTGCCGGTCTACCGTGGCAGTGACGAGAACATTCTGGGCGTGATCCATGCCAAAGACCTTCTGCGCGACGTCGACCGTCTGGAACGGATCAGCCCCAGCCGTGCCGACGCGCTGGCCGCGTTGGATATCGTGAAGGTGGCGATGAAGCCCTATTTCATCCCCGACACCACGACACTTGATGAACAGATGCAGGAGTTTCTGAAACGTCGCACCCATTTCGCACTGGTCGTCGATGAATACGGCACCCTCCAAGGGTTGATCACGCTGGAAGATATTCTGGAGGAAATCGTCGGCGACATCACCGATGAATTCGACGTGGTGGACAAAGCTTTAGCTGTGAAAAAGACCGAAGATGGCAGCTATCTGATCGAAGGCACCATGACGATCCGCGACCTGAACCGCGCAACTGACTGGTCGCTGCCCGATGACGAAGCTAACACCGTGGCCGGTCTGATCATTCACGAGGCGCAGATGATCCCGGCAGAGGGCCAGACCTTCAGCTTCCACGGCTACCGGTTCGAAGTTGTCACCCGGCGCGAAAACCGCCTCACCCGGCTCAAGGTGCGCCGGCTATAGGCCCTCACGGGGCGGTCTTGCCAAGACCGACGTCGCCAATCCGGCAACAAGGTCGCTACGCCTCGGCTAAAACCGACGCTTTCCAGTTGCGCACGACTGCTCCACCGCCACGGCGAGCGACGCACCACGTGGCCCAAACAAAGTAGCCCGCCTGTCCAACGCTGCCCTCGCCCAGACATTCCACCGATCCGAACCCGTACCGGCGTGCTGAACGCGGCAAATCCCGGATCAGAAAATCAGTATCTCTGCCGCAAGCCCGGTCAGCGTCGTCAGCCCTGCCAGATGAATCTGCTGGCCGTTGCCAAAGTCGATCAGCACTTCGCCCACGCCGACCGTGGCGAAATGCGACACCACCGTCGCCGCCGTCAGAACCTGACCTTTCCAGATCGCGTCGTCCAATTGCAGCACATCTTTGCCTGCAACCGAGAAATCGGTAATCCGGTCCACGCCGCAATTGGCCGTGAACACAAAAACATCGGCATCTGCACCGCCCGTCAAACTGTCGTTGCCAGTTTCGCCGTAGATTCTGTCGGCACCGACGCCGCCATCCAGCTTGTCATTCCCGGTGTTGCCATGCAGCACGTCCGCCCCGGCATTGCCCAGCAAGGTATCATTGCCGCCGCCACCGACCAGCGCATTCGCCCCGGCATTTCCCGTGATCGCATTGCCTACACCATTGCCGCTTGCGTTCAGCGCACCCACGCCCAGCAACACCACGGCGTTGACCCCGGTTCCCAGCACCACACTGCCCGACGTGTAGAACGTCTTGGCATCCACCAGGTCCAGCTTGACGTTGCCGGGGCTCATATCGACGGTCAGTGCAAAATTCAGCGTGCCCTGATGCCCCGTCACTGCCGTCGCGATCTCCGACCCCAGACCAAGACTGTAGCCACCAGCCGCAGCCGTTGTGGCCGAACTTCCCGCCGCCGTGAACACCACACCGGCCGTCCCTTCGCCCATTGAATAGAATGCGTCACGGCTGGCATCGGCATAAGCCACACCCGTCAGGAAATGCGCAGTCCCGCTTGTGCCAAAATCTTCGGTCACCATCTCGGCGTTGTAGTTCACGCCACCTTGGGTAAAGACGCCGGTTTCTGCGGCCAGACCAACCTCGCGGTAGGCGGAGTTCATCACGTTCACCCGATGCTCGGCGCTCAGGAACAGGTTCTTGTTCAGCTCTTCGATTGCACTCTGCACATTCACGGTGCCCGTCGTTCCGGTAAAGGCGATGTTCTCACCCATCCGGCTCCAGGCATAGCCCGCCGCCGTCAGCCGCTGATCAGCCCGCAAATTGTTCAGGCCCGTGTGCGAGAACACATCGACCTGCAACATCCACAGCGTATGGTTGGTCGCTGCCGTTTCCAACAAAGCGTTGGGGGCCAGCACTTGTTTTGCCGCCGTGCTGATCGTGCCCGCGGCCAGCCCCGCGTTCAGATCAGTGCCCATCCGCGCCGCTTCAGCAGCGGGATCAAGACGGGCACGGTTCATAAGTTCCAACAGATATTGTTCAGCAGCCGAAAGGGTCATGGCAGAATCCTTTTAAGGTCCCTGCCAAAATCCGACCCAAAGATGGCACAACTAAGCGCTTGGTCCGGCTATTTTGCGGTCGCCCCGCTTAACCTTTACCAAAAAGTGACCCCAGAATGCCGCGCACCACCGCCTGCCCGCTGCGCGTGCCGATTTGGCGCGCGAAACTTTTGGCAAATGTCACCGTCAGCGAATCACCATGGCTGGCGGGTGCGCGCGGGGTCGGCGCGGCCTGCCCAACCCCACCGCCATAGCGCCGCGCATTCTGCAAGGTGCCGCTATTTGGCGCGTCCTGTCCAGGCGCTGTGGCCGGTGCATTCGCGGCAGCACCCGCCGCAGCCGCCTTGGCCCGCAGCTTTTCATAGGCCGACTCGCGGTCAACAGTCTGGCCATACTTGGCCCCCATCGGCGACGCGGCGATCAGGCTGGCCCGCGCTGCAGGATCAATCGGCCCCACTTGTGACGACGGTGGCCGCACCAACGTGCGCTCAACAATCCCAGGCACACCCTTGTCCTCCAGGAAAGAGGTCACCGCCTCACCTGTCCCCACATCCCGGATCGCTTGTGCGGTATCAAAACGCGGGTTGGGCCGATAGGTCTGTGCCGCCATGTTCAGGTCTTTCTGATCATTCGGCGTAAAGGCATGCAGCGCATGCTGCACGCGATTTCCCAGCTGCCCCAGAATGATTTCGGGAATGTCTGACGGGTTCTGCGAAATGAAATAAACGCCGACCCCCTTGGACCGGATCAACCGCGCAACCTGTTCAACCTTTGCGATCAGCGCCTTGGGCGCATCGGTGAACAGCAAATGCGCTTCGTCAAAAAAGAAGACCAGCTTGGGTTTGTCCGGGTCGCCAACCTCTGGCATCGTTTCGAACAATTCTGACAGCAGCCACAGCAGGAACGTCGCATAGAGCTGCGGGCTTTGCATCAGCTTGTCGGCGGCCAGAATGTTGATCATGCCCGCACCCGTCGCATCGGTGCGCATAAGATCGGCCAAATCCAACGCCGGTTCACCGAACATCTGGCTGGCACCCTGATTCTCCAGCATCAGAAACTGCCGTTGAATCGCTGCCACCGAGGTTGGCGAAACCAGCCCGTATTTAGAGGAAATCTCGGTCGCATTCTCGGCGATGAACACCAACAGAGCTTGCAAATCCTTTAGGTCCAGCACCGGCAACTGTTCTTCATCCGCCAGGCGGAAAGCAACGTTCAACACGCCTTCCTGCGTGTCGTTCAACTGCAACATCCGCGCCAGCAGCAATGGCCCCATCTCGGCGATGGTGGCGCGGATCGGATGGCCGCTTTGGGCGAAGATGTCCCAATAAGTCACGGGAAATGCGTGGTATTGCAGGTCAAGCCCGATGGTCGCGGATCGCTTCATAAAGGCGTCGTGCAGCTTGAATGCCGGCGACCCTGCGGCAGCGATCCCTGACAAATCGCCCTTCACGTCTGCCAGGAACACCGGCACCCCTGCCGCCGAAAACCCTTCCGCCAGGATTTGCAGCGTGACCGTCTTGCCAGTGCCGGTTGCCCCGGCAATCAACCCGTGACGGTTGCCATATTTCAACAGCAGGGACTGCGCCACACCATAGCCTTCACCACCGCCACCCACAAAAATGCTGTCCGTCATCTGCCAAGTCCTGTCTGCCCCACGGGCCAATGTCACCGGGTCTTCTCCCACCCTGCTTGCAAAATACATTTTTAACATTTTTCTGCCATCCTCATCTTGTCGGACCTGCGACCTGGTCGATGTCCGGCGTGACTTCCTCCCTGTCAGACTGGCCGCACCCTTTAAAAGTGCGGCCTTTTTTCCGTCACATGCCAGACAGAATTCCTGTTGACGGCTTGGTGAAACCGCCGTAGCGTCCCCCTCATCAAGTCGGCCAGTCCGACAGGGAGCAAAAAAATACAATGAAAAAGGGCCGTGCTTCGGCCCTTTTTCCTTTTTTGACAGACACTTGGAATGACAGGCTGTTGCGCGCGGTTTTTTGCCCATGGCCAAAAGCGTTGTACCGCATCCGCCGTTTCGGGACTGACTTCTTGCGTCCCGTCATGCTAGACGCGGCTGAAATACTCGCAAAATATCCAAGGACTCGTTTAATGCCCAAGAACCTTCGTATCTTCGCGCAAAGTCTCGTTCTGGCCGCTTCCGTTGTTTCGTCCCATGCCGTTTTCGCCCAGACCACCACGACCACCCCGCCCGCCAGTGACACGACCGTCACGCCGCCGCCCGCCGACGCAACGCCAGTGGCGCCTGCCGCCGATGCCGCGGTTCCCGCCGATCAACTGGCCATCGGCCAGGATGCCGCCCCCGTTGGGTTGCCGACCCAAGCCGATGCCGCGGTGAACGGCCTGTACCTCGCCGGAAATTTCGACGCATGGGAACAACGCTGCGTGAAGGCGGCCGACGGGTCTGACCCCTGCCAGTTGTACCAACTGCTCAAGGACAAGGACGGCAACTCAGTTGCGGAAATCAGCCTTTTCGACCTGCCTGATGGTGGCACGGCTGCGGTTGGCGCGACAGTGATCGTGCCTCTGGAGACCTTGTTGACCGCCAATCTGCGGATCGGCGTCGATGCGGCCAACCCAAAGCTTTACCCCTTCACCTATTGCACGACCCAAGGCTGCGTGGCCCGCATCGGCTTTACTGCAGCCGAGTTGGCGAATTTGAAAAAAGGCAACACCGCCACCGTCACGATCGTGCCCGCCGTGGCCCCAGACAAGACGGTCGCCCTGACCCTGTCGCTGAAAGGCTTCACCGCGGGCTACGCGGCCATCAAGTCGATCGCCCCCGCCGTGGCACCCGCCGCGCCCAAACCGTAATCGGTCAGACGACTTTCAACGCCAGCACAGCGTTCAGACCGCCAAAGGCGAAGGCATTGCTCAGAACGGCTTTGACCTTCGCCGCCCGCGCAACATTCGGCACCACGTCCAGTGCACAGTCGGGATCGGCCCCGACAAACCCGATCGTCGGCGCGATAATGCCCTGTTGCAACGCCAGCAGGCCCGCCAGCAGTTCCACCGCTCCCGCCCCCCCAATCAGGTGCCCATGCATGGATTTGGTCGAAGACACTGGCGGGACGTCGCTGCCGAACACCTGCAAGATCGCCGCCGCTTCCGCCCGGTCATTCAACGTGGTCCCGGTGCCGTGCGCGTTGATATAACCGACCTCCGCAGCTGACATCCGCGCATCCCGCAATGCGCCCGCCATCGCCCGTGCCGCCCCGGCGACCGAGGGCCTGACGATGTCTGACGCGTCCGAATTCATGGCAAACCCCGCCACTTCTGCCAGAACCACCGCGCCGCGTGCCCGTGCATGGTCCAGCGCCTCCAGCACGAACACCGCCGCGCCCTCGCCGATCACCATGCCGTCGCGCCCCTTGGAAAACGGCCGGCACCCGGTTTCCGAAAGCACACGCAATCCCTCCCACGCCTTGACCCCGCCAAAGCACAGCATCGCATCGGTGCCCCCGGCCAGCATGACTGGCGCAGCCCCAGACCGCACCAGATGAAACGCCTGCCCGATCGCGTGGTTGGATGAGGCACAGGCGGATGCCACCGTGTAATTCGGGCCGCGCAAATGGAACGCGATGGCCACCTGCGCCGAAGCCGCGTTGTGCATCAGACGCGGCACCACCAGCGGATGCACCCGGTTCTTGCCTGCCTGATAGACCGCCCGGTAACTTTCGTCCGAGGTTTGCAAGCCGCCGCCCGCCGTTCCCAGCACAACGCCAGCTTCCTCCGCCAGTAGCCCCTCGAACTGCAGTCCGGATTGCGTCACCGCCTGCCGGGCCGCGACAACGGCATATTGGGCAAACGGATCCAGAAGCGCGATCTCTCCGGTCGAAAAATGCAGACCCGCCTGCCAGTCACGGATTTGCGCCCCAATCCGCACCGACAAGCGTTCGGCATCCTGAAATGCCAGCGCCCCAATCGCCGACCGCCCCTCGCGCAGCGCCGCAAACGTCCCTGGCACGTCCTGCGCCAACGGGTTCACGGTTCCGGCGCCGGTGATCACGACCCGGTTCATCGCCGCGTCGCCGCCACCAGCGCCTCGACCGCATCTATGATCGCCGCGATGGTCGACGTGTCAAACGGGCTGGCCTCCGGTGCGTTGGCGTTGAACGGAATCTGAATGTCCAACGCTTCCTCGATGGCAAAAATCGCCTCGACCAGCCCCAGACTGTCCAGCCCCAGTTCCTGCAAAGAGGCCTCCAGCCGCACCGCCTCCGGCGCAACCCGTGCCTGCCTTGCGATGATGCCGACCACCCGGTCCGCAACGGCAGTCATTCCGGCGCTTCCTCAGTCTCGGATCGCCCCTCCAGCGCCGCCACCCGTTTGGCCAGTCGCGGCAAGCGGCGCAGCGCCTTCTGCATCTCCACATGCGCTTCCATCCGGACCGCAGGATAGCCCAGCAAAACCCGCCCCGCCGGCGCATTGGTCATGATCTTGGTGCCACCACCCGCAATCACGTCGTCGCCAACGAACAGGTTGTCGCCAACGCCGACCTGCCCGCCCAACACGACGCGGTTGCCGATCCGGCTGGACCCGGCGATGCCAACCTGACCACACAAGAGACATTCCGCGCCGATCTCGACGTTGTGGCCGACATGGACCAGATTATCCAGCTTGGTGCCGCGGCCAATCTTCGTATCGCAGATCGTGCCGCGGTCAATGCAGGCATTGGCCCCGATCTCGACATCATCCTCTATTACTACGGACCCGAGCGAATGAATCCTGATCCAGGACTGTTCTCGGATTTCATCACGTTTCCCGAGGTTTGCGCGAATGTCTTCAACCCCGGACCGCTCTGCTGTCACAAATGAAAACCCGTCAGACCCAATCACCGCCCCCGGCTGACAGATGATCCTGTCGCCAATCCGCACCCGCGCCCCGATCCGCGCCCCTGACATGATCAGGGCATCCGCGCCAATCTGCGCCCCTTCGGCAATCGACACATGCGATGCAATCCGCGCGCCCGGTCCGATCTGCACGCCGGCGCCGATGTTCACAAATGGCCCAATCGCGGCCCTCGCGCCGATCACCGCCGAACCATCGACCACCGCCAGCGGATGGATCCCCGGCGCAACCAGCGGCCCCATGTCCAGCAGCCGCGTCAGACCCGCCATCGCCAACCGCCCGCGCGGCACAAAAATCGCGGCTTTCAGGCCCAGTCCCTGCCAATCCGCCCCCGGCCACAGCAGCGCCGCCTGCGCCTGCCCTTGCGCCAAGCCGCCTGCATATTTTGCATCCATCGCAAGTGCCAGGTCATGCGGCCCCGCCATCGCCGGTTCTGCTGCCCGGTCAATCACCAGATCCAGCGCACCCGCGGCCTCTGCCGCCAACGCTCTCGCGATTTCCCCGATGCTGTGGCCCATGATCCAACTCCACCGCAGGCCCAGAAAACCCGCCCCCGCAGACCTAGCTCTGAACGCCTTGCAGCACCACCCCGGCCTCTGCCAAAGCCGCGAAAACCTTGGCATCGCGGGCATAGATGTCCCGCCGATAGCTGATCATGCCCTGCTCGTTTGGCCAGGCCGTGAAATACACCAGATGCACCGGCACCGGCGTGGCAAGGTCCAGCACGCTTTCTCGCCCGCCTGCCAAATAGCTTTTGAACAAACCCTTTGGGTCGTCGCTTTGCGGGGCAAGCAGCGTATAGGCCAGATCGAACGGCGACCCAACCCGGATACAACCGTGGCTGAAAGCGCGAATCTCTTTGGCAAACAAAGACTTGGTCGGAGTGTCATGTAGATAGATGTTGTATGGGTTGGGGAACATGAACTTGACTTTGCCAAGCGCGTTGCCATCCGACGGTGGTTGGCGCAAGGCAAAGGGGAAATTCCCTGGTGTATAGGCTGCAAAGTTCACCGCTGCGCGGTCGACCACGCGGCCTGCACGGTCGATCACCTGCAACTGACCCTGCGCATTCGGATTGCGCTGCATCATCGGCAGGTATTCCTTGACCACGATCGAACGGGGCACCGACCAGGTCGGGTTCACCACTAGGTATTCCATCTGGTCCGAGAATTCCGGGCTTTCGGTATCCGGGCCGATTTTGCCAATCACCACACGGGTCTGGAACGTGGTCTTGCCGTTGTCCACCACTTTGGCCACGAAATCCGGCTGGTTCACCCAGATATGCCGTGCCCCCCACGGAGCCGAGCCCATCCAGCGCAACCTCTCCATCGCCACAACCACCGATTTCAACCGCTCGCCGGCTTCGACGTTCAGTGCGGCAACCGTGCCTTCACCCGCCACGCCGTCCGCCCCGATCCCGTTGTCCAACTGGAACCGCTGGACCGCCGCCTGAATATCGGCGTCATAGTCTGCGCTGAACGAGCCATTCAGATAGCCAAGCGCCAGCAGTCGGTCGCGCAATTGCACCACAGCACCACCACTTGCGCCGGGCCCGACATCTTCCGCCGGGATTTGCGCCCCATAGCCACCCGCCGCGATCACCGCCTCCAGCGCAAATTTTTCCTTCATCAACCGGGAATATTCCGGCGCCGCAGGCACCAGCGTGTTCAGGAAGGGTACAAAATCATCCGCCATCGCCCGGTTCAACATCTGCGCAGGATCAGGCCGCACCACCTCGCGCTTGATGTCGGCAGAGACTTCGGCAGGCACCAGCGCACCTGACGACAGGTCACGGGTAAAAGCCAGAAAAGCCCGGCTCATCTCCACTTCCAGGCGACCAAGATCGCCTTCGGTCTGCGCGGCCTTGAAATGTGCCCGCAACTGGGCCGCATCATAGCGTTGCACCGGCAACGCATGGGCCGCGGCCGTGTCAAAGGCCTCCAGCAATTGCTGCCGCCGTTCTGCGTCGGCAGGGCCGGTCCACAAAGTAGCATAGGCATGGTCACGGTAAAACCGGGCAATTACCTCGTCGTCTGCGGCCGCCTCGGCCAACGCCTGCGTGAACGCTGACATCAATCCTGCCCCGATGCCCGGCGTCCCCGACAGCACCGCCGCCGCCGCCAGCCCCGAGGTCATCAGGCGCAACGCCACGCGCCGGTCCATCGCAAAGGTCATTTTCGGTCAAATCCTTGTCAACCAACAGCCCGTCGGCCATTTTTCGCTGCTTTTCGTTAACTAGCTACGGATTTAAGGCGATGTAAACTCACAACCCATTGTGGCGGGCCGCTGCACCTGACCGATTGTCGCAATTTGATCACGCAATGTCACACATTGCGCAGCCTGTGAAAATCAGCCGACGCTTGCCTTGAATTCAGCAAGATTTTGCCTACGGCGCCCAAAGTGCCGGTTGGACTGCGAATTCGTTATTGGGCTGGCAACCAACCTATGTCATATCTGTCGGGCACTTGGGGAAGAAGTTGCAAAAAATCCGTCGGAACAGACGGTCCAAAGACTCGAACGGGACAGGCCAAAAGAATGATCAATTCCAACTCGGCGGGACTCACGCGGCGCGGACTTTTGGGCGTTTTTGCAGCTGCGACAATTGTTGCGGCACCAACCTTCGCCAACGCCACGGGCCTGCTGCGCGGCGCGGGTGATGTGCGACGTGTGAAGATGTACTCTGGCCGGTCCGGCGAAACAGTTGACACGATTTACTGGGTAGACGGCGCTTACATTCCGGAAGTTCTCAAGGAACTCAACCACTTCATGCGCGATCTTCGCGCTGATCAAGCCGCCAAGATGAACCCGGCCAACCTCGATATCATCGCGGCCACCCACAATCTGCTCGACGTGAAAGAGCCCTACATGCTGTTGTCGGGCTATCGTACGGCAGCGACAAACGCGATGTTGCGGGAACAATCGCATGGGGTCGCGCGCAACTCGCTGCACATCAAAGCGATGGCTGCCGACCTGCGGCTCAAGTCGCGCAGCGTGACACAGATCGCGGCTGCGGCGCAGGTCTGCAACGCCGGCGGCGTCGGTCACTATTACCACTCAAATTTTGTGCACATGGATTGCGGCCCGGTTCGGACCTGGGCCGGCTGAACCCCAGAACAGCGATTGCGCACAATTTAGCCAAAAAGGGCACCCGTTAGGGTGCCCTTTTTGGTTTAAGCGCTGACTTGATTGTTTCCTCAGCCAGATCAATCTACCGCCCGCTCATCGCTCAAATCTTCTGTCAGCCGCCCCCGGAAACCTTGCGCTACCACGAATTTCTCGGACGAATCCGCGCGGCTGGCCCCAGGCTTCACATTGGCGACCTTTTTGAAATGCCGTTTCAGCAGATTTTGCATCCCGACTTCCGCGCCACCCGCCAGAACCTTGGCAACGAATGTGCCCCCCTCGTCCAGCACGTCAAACGCAAAGACCAGCGCCGCCTCGACCAGCGCAATGATCCGCAGGTGATCCGTGCCCTTGTGCCCCGATGCCGCCGCCGCCATATCCGACATCACCACGTCAGCCTTGCCGCCCAGCCAGCCTTTGACCAGCGCATCTGCCTCATCCGACAGGAAATCCAGCGTGTGGATCTGCGCTCCGGAAATCGGCTCGACGTCTTGCAGGTCAATCCCCAGGACCGTGCCCACCGGCTTGTTGCCCCGTTCGCCCAGTGCATTGACCCGCGCGACCGCCACCTGACACCAGCCACCCGGCGCACAGCCCAGGTCCACCACCCGCGCCCCCGGTTTCAGAAAGCCGTATTTGTCGTCCAGTTCGGAAATCTTGTAAGCCGCCCGCCCGCGAAAGCCTTCCTTCTTGGCGCGGATGACATATGGGTCATTCAACTGCCGCTCCAGCCACAACGTAGAGGACAGCTTGCGCCCCTTCGCCGTCTTGACGCGAACACGCAATTCGCGCTGACCGCGGCCAGACGCGCCTTTTTCCGGTGTTTTCTTTTCAGTCATGCAAACGGTCCGTCTTCCAACACGCCATCGGCGCTCATCTGGGCATAGAGCAGCCCTTCGCGCAAACCTCGGTCGGCCACGGAAAGCTGATCGGTCGGCCATACCCGCATCAGCGCCTGAAGGATAGCCGCCCCGGACATGATCAGCGTATGACGGTCGCGCCCGATGCGCGGATCGGTCCGCCGCCCCTCCGGCCCCAATGAAAGATACTCACGGATCACAAAGTCGATCTGGTCCGATGTCATCACCAGCCCGTCGACCTTGGCCCGGTCATATCGTCTGAGGCCCAGAAACGACGCGGCAACCGTCGTGACGGTGCCCGATGTGCCGATGATCTGAAACCCCGCCCGGGGCTGCGCCGAGTTGTAAGGCGAAAACGCCGCCAGATGTTCTTCAAAAAACCAGCTCATAAGGGCAAAGCGAGCGGCATCATCATCGACATCGGCGAACTGATCCTTCAGCGTCGCGACGCCCAATGGCACCGAAATCCAGTCCACCACCCGCGCATCATCCTTGCCCTGCGCGTGAAACCCCGAATGAAGCCGCATGATCGCGCGCGGCCGGTCCTCCGGCACCACCGCCGACAGGTCTATCCACACCAGTTCGGTCGATCCGCCACCGATATCCACCACCAGCAACTGTTCGGTCGCAGGCTGCACCAAGGGCGCACAGGAAATCACCGCCAGCCGCGCTTCTTCTTCGGGGGCTATGATCTCAACGATCAATCCGGTTTCGCGCCGCACCTGCCGCATGAAATCCCGCGCATTGCGGGCCCGGCGACAAGCTTCGGTCGCCACCAAGCGCATCCGTTTGACGCCGTGTTTCTCGATCTTCTTCTGGCAAATCCGCAGGGCTTGAATTGTGCGCCCCATCGAGGCGCGCGACAGCCGGCCAGAGGCTTCCAACCCGGCCCCCAACTGCACAGTCTTGGAGAACGAATCCATGACCTGAAACTGACTGCCCCGAGGCTGGGCAATCAGCATCCGACAAGAATTCGTTCCCAGATCAAGCGCAGCATACAACTGCCCTGATCCGGTCGCTTGGGGGGGCGACGGTTCGGCCTGACGGGGGCCATCTTGCAACAACTCAACCGTCAGCGGTATCGCGTCCTCCCCCCGGGGACGCACGGGCGCCATAATCGCCCTCCATTCGTGGTTATCCCCAAGTTAGCCCTGATGGTGCTGCTTCACAAGAGTGCTGAATGCGCACCACGGCGGGTCGCATTGTCGCCCCGCCATGTCGAAAAACGTCATCGTCTGTCGCAGAACGGCGCTACACAGGCCTCAGCAACCGTGCGAGGAATCAGATGGCCGAAGTCACCATTGTCTACTGGCGCGACATCCCTGCCCAGATCATTGTGGGCAAGGGCCGCACCGGATCCAAGGTCAAACTGACCGAACGCTTTGAACAGGCCATCGACCGCTGCGCCATGAAGATCGGTGCAAAAGACGCCGACGCCTACCTTGCCGAATGGCGCAAGGCCGCGGCCTTCACTGTCGAAGGCGACCCCGCCGAAGTCGCCGCGTCGGAAGCCGCCAAGATCGAGGCCGCCTACGACACCGACCGCCTGAAAACCCTGATCAACGCCGATGGCTGGGCCGAGGCCCGTTAAAGGAATACCCGATGGCCCTGTTCAATTTCCGCCGCGACGCTGCCCCAACCGTTGCCCCCGCCGCAAACGAGGCATTCCTTGCAGGCTATTCGATCGAGGTGATGCCGCGCACCGCCGAAAAGGTCGAGGATTTTAGGGCGTTGCTCCCCAATGGCACCCGCGTCTACATCGCCCATATCGAAGGCACCCCGATTGACGACATGGTCGCCACCGCCAAACGCATCGCGGGCGAAGGCTTTGACGTCATGCCACACTTTCCGGCTCGCATCATCCACGACAAGGCCACCTTGGCCAACTGGATCAGCCGCTATCAGACCGAAGCTGGCGTGAAACAGGCACTGCTTCTCGGTGGTGGCGTCAACACGCCCGCCGGCGATTTTGACAGTTCCATGCAACTGATGGAAACTGGCCTGTTCGACGGCTTCGACCGCCTGCATGTCGCGGGCCACCCCGAGGGCAATAAGGATATCGACAAGACTGGCGGTGACGCGATTGTGCTGCAAGCCCTGAAATGGAAACAGGATTTCGCCAACCGCTCCGACGCGAAATTCGCCATCGCCACCCAGTTCTGCTTCGAGGCCGCCCCGGTCATCGCCTGGGCCGACCGTCTGGCCGCCGAAGGCATCCACCTGCCCATCCACATCGGCGTCGCAGGCCCCGCGAAACTGCAAACCCTGATCAAATTCGCCGTCTCTTGCGGTGTCGGTGCCAGCTTGCGCGTCTTGCAAAAACGCGCGATGGACGTGACCAAGCTGCTGCTGCCATATGAACCGACCGAATTCGTCACCGACCTCGCCGCGCACAAGGCAAAGCATCGCCATTTCGGCATCGAACAGGTGCATTTCTTCCCGCTGGGCGGCATCAAGACCAACGCCGCCTGGGTCACTGAAAACGGCGGCGCTTCTGGCGTTCCGGCCAACGCATAAGGAACCTCCCATGACACGCACCGTGATCGAATCCAAGACCAAGACCGTCATCATCGGCTTTGACGAGCCGTTCTGCGTGATCGGCGAACGCATCAACCCGACGGGTCGCAAAAAGCTGGCCGCCGAACTGGAAGAAGACAATTTCGACACCGTGATCCGCGACGCGCTGGAACAGGTTGCTTGCGGGGCCAACATCCTGGATGTGAATTCGGGTGCCGTATTCACTAATAAGATGGCCAGCGATCCGCGCTATGCCGACAACAATTTCACCGAACCGCCGCTGATGCGCAAACTGATCGAGATCATTCAGGCCACGGTCGACGTGCCCCTGTGCATCGACAGCTCCGTCCCTGGCGCGCTGGAGGCGGGTCTGCTGGCCTGTGAAGGCCGCCCGCTGCTGAATTCGGTCACGGGTGAGGAAGAACGCCTCGAACGCATCTTGCCCTTGGTCAAGAAATACAACGTCCCCGTCGTCGCCATCTCCAACGACGATACCGGCATCAGCCAAGACCCCGATGTCCGCTTTGCCGTCGCCAAGAAAATTGTCCAGCGTGCGGCCGACTTCGGCATCCCCGCCCACGACATTGTGGTGGATCCGCTGGTCATGCCGGTCGGCGCACTTGGCTCTGCCGCCGTGCAGGTCTTTACCCTGGTTCGCCGCCTGCGCGATGAGTTGGGTGTCAACACCACGTGCGGCGCGTCCAACATCTCGTTCGGCCTGCCGCACCGCCACGGCATCAATGCGGCCTTCCTGCCAATGGCGATGGGGGCCGGCATGACCAGCGCCATCATGAATCCGGTCCGCCTGCCCGAAATGGAGGCGATTCGCGCCGCCAACTTCCTGATGGACCATGACGCGAATGGCGGCGAATGGATCCGTTTCGCCAAGGTGGTCGAGGCGGTCGCGGCAGGTGCCACCTTTGCCGAAGCGTCGGCAGCCGCCACGGCAGCAACATCCGGGCGGCGGGGCGGCAGGAAGTCTCGGGGCTAGAAAGATTTCGTTAACCATGAGGCGATAACATCGCCTCATGGACACGATACGCCAAACCAAACCCGAATTCTGGCTGGAACAGGCTCTGTTGCACAAATCCTGTGAGGGATTCATCTTGTGAATCCAGCGTGGTAGCTGGACGGCATGAGCAGACCCACACCCCCCGCCTACAAGACCCTGAACTGGCCTGACTACAACGCAGCCCTCAAGCGCCGCGGTTC
>JANYFE010000024.1 GCA_025362795.1 Rhodobacterales bacterium
GAACCGCGGCGCTTGAGGGCTGCGTTGTAGTCAGGCCAGTTCAGGGTCTTGTAGGCGGGGGGTGTGGGTCTGCTCATGCCGTCCAGCTACCACGCTGGATTCACAAGATGAATCCCTCACAGGATTTGTGCAACAGAGCCCCCCGGCAGGCAGCGGCACCGCAGAGGTGACTGTGGCCGCGCTGACATAATACTGGCGCCCCTTTTCTCCGCCGAAGGCAAAAGTCGCAGTCGTCACGTTATTGAACGTCTTGGTCATCAGATCGGCAAAGTTGTATGCCACCAATCCACCGCCATTGACGCCAAACATCAACGTGTCAAACGCGTTGGTCAGCGCGAAATGGCCATCTGCGTTGAACAGCAGGCCAGACAGCGTCATCGCCGAGTCAAAGCTCAACGTCACAGCCTCACCGAACTGAATGTTGTCGTCGGCAGAGTTGCTGCATTGCTTGGTAGCGGTCAGCCGCACACTGCACACACCCAGACCTGAACCCCCATTTGCGACTTCGCTGGGCGTCGAGCTGTCAAAGTAGGCGCTAGCGCCGCCTGTGTTGAACTTGACATTGATCCCGCCGATGTTCAACGTGGTTCCATCCACGATGCCCCGTTCGCCGTTGGTGTTCGCCTCGGCGACAAAGTTCAAGGTGGCCGCATTGCCTTACGTAACTGCCAGCCCGGCAAGCATGGCAATTCCGAGTAATAGACTTTTCATTTTTTCTCCCCCGAGTTGAGTAAATACGGTCGATTCTCATCCGAAAATTGAAGCCGTTCTTATATCAGAAACAATACACGAATTATTGCCGTGCAATTAGGGTTCCGACCATCCCTCCTACTGCGAATTACCGATTTTTACAACACTTTATGCAGTTTAATTCCATTTCTATTGCCAAATTGAAGTTGAATGCCGCGGCCAGAACTGCCAATTCGGGCAGAGCAGAGTGCACCGAATGCGGACTCTTGGCCCCATGGCCCCACTCACCTTCAGGCCTCCACACCGCACAGCGCCGCCTCCTTCGGCCACTGACACCAAGCCGGGCCACCCCCGTCTCACCCGCCCGACAGCGCGAAACAGGCCCCACCCGGAACTTGCAGCAAACCCAAGCCCGAATGCGCCCTTGACCCCGGTCGCGGCGTCACCAGCGCCCCGCGCGGCTTACAGCGATCGCCAGCGGACGCCCTCGCCCCTCCTTGACTCTCCCCGCACCCAGCCCCCAAATCCGGCCAACCCCGGAGCCTCCGATGACCCAGAACTTCAACGCCGAACTCGAATCCCGCCTTGTCCGCTATGCCGCGATCGACACCCAGTCCGATGACGAGGCGGCGGGTTCTCCCTCCACCCAGATCCAGCTGACACTCCTGAACCTTCTGAAACAGGAACTCACCGATCTCGGTGCCGCCGACGTCATCCTCACCGACTACGGCACCGTCCTCGCCACCATTCCCGGCACCCTTTCCGGTCCCACGATGGCGTGGCTCGCCCATGTCGACACCGCGCCGCAATTCAACGCCACCGGCGTCAAACCCCGCGTCATCCACGGCTACAACGGCGGCGCCATCACCTATCCCGACAACCCGAACCTGACGCTCACCTCCGCCTACCTCGCCACCAAACAAGGTCACGACATCATCACCGCCTCCGGCCTGACCCTGCTGGGCGCCGACGACAAGGCCGGCGTCGCGATCATCATGACCGCCGCCCGTCACCTGCTGAACCACCCGGATATTCCCCGCGGCCCCATCCGCATCGCCTTCACCCCCGACGAGGAAATCGGCCGCGGCGTCAACGCCAGGCTTCCCGCCGACCTGAAAGCCGACTTCGCCTACACATTCGATGGCGGCGCGGTGGGTGAGATTGAATACGAAAGCTTCTCCGCCGACGCGGCGCTGGTCAAAATCACCGGCGTCTCCGCCCATCCCGGCTATTCCAAAGGCAAGCTGGTCAACGCCCTGACCCTCGCCGCCAAGATCATCAGCGCCCTGCCCGCCGCCCAGACCCCCGAACTGACAGACAACCGCGACGGCTTCCTCCATTTGGGCGAGATGACCGGCACCGCCGCCGAAGTCACCCTGAAATTCATCCTGCGCGATTTCGAACTGGACGGCCTCGCAGCCAAGGGCGCCCTGCTCCAGCAGGTCTGCGCCGCGGTTCAGGCCACCGATCCCCGCGCCACGGTGACCTGCACCCTCATCAAGCAATACCGCAACATGCGCTACTGGCTGGAAAAAGACATGACGCCGGTCAACCTGGCCCGCGCCGCCTGCCACGCCGCCGGCATCGAGCCCCGCTCCGTCCCGATCCGCGGCGGCACCGACGGCTCCCGCCTCACCGAAATGGGCGTCCCCACCCCCAACATCTTCACCGGCATGCAAGAAATCCACGGCCCCCTCGAATGGGTCAGCGTGCAGGACATGGCCACCGCCACCAATCTCTGCCTCCACCTTGCCCAACTCGCCGCCAAACCCTGAAGCCCCGCATTCACCTGTTCCCAAAAATCCCACAGGGGTGCATTCATCGGTGCGCCATCGGTCCGACTACCGATGAACGCGGGGGGATGTGAAATCCCCCGGAGCCCGTAAAGCAGACCATGCCCCGCCCCATCTCTCCCTACCTCAAACCCAACTTCTACGCCGACGCGCTGGCCCGTGGCCGGCACCGCGACATCGTCGGTGGCCGCTGGGAGGAAACCGGCCGCATCCAGATCGCCCTGCTGCGCGAGGCTGGTCTGCACCCTCACCACCACCTCCTCGACATCGGGTGCGGCTCCCTGCGGCTCGGTTGCAAGGCGGCCGCTTATCTTGACCCCGGCAACTACTGGGGCACTGATCTTTCCGCCGATCTCATGGCAACCGGCCACCGGTCCGAACTGGCCGATCCTGCCCGCCTTAACCCCGACCACCTGATACAGGATGACAACTTCGGCTTCCCCGGCGTCCCCGCCGACATCGACTATGCCATTGCCTTCGCGGTGTTCACCCACCTGCCGCTGTCCCATCTTCACCACGCCCTGACCCAGATCCACGCCCGCTTTCCCGCCTTGCAACAGCTGCTTTTCACCATTTTCACCGCGCCCGACCTGGCCTCCCACCGCCAGCCCGACGGCGTCGTCACCCATGCCACCCGTGCCCCCTACCACTTCGCCGCCCAGGAGGTCCTCGACCTCACCCATGCCACCGGATTTCGGGCGCAACTCCACGCCACCCGCCTGCCCCGCGGCCAAATTCTGTGTACGGCACAGCGCCACTAGGTCTGGAATACCCGACCCCGGCCGCGCTTGCTTTCCCGCCCCATCCCCCCGATCATGGCCCCTTCTTTGACCGGAGGATTTCATGCGCCCCTTTTTGCCTGCCCTTTTCCTGACCCTTGCCCTGCCCGCCGCCGCCGAAACCCTCTCCGCCGAACTTGGCCGCAGCGGCATTGCCGCCACCGAGACGCGCCTCGCCGCCTTGCCCAGCCCCACCGATGCAGAAAGGTTCGCTCTGGGCGGCACCCAGTTCCTCCGTGCCATCGAGGGTAGTTTTCAGGATCGCTGGTCCGCGGGCATGACTGACCGCACCGGCATGCTGCCCCTACTGCGCCTGCCGCTCGACGACAACCCCAACCCCGCCCCGTTCGACCCCAAGATGATCGTCGGCGTTTTTGAACATGCCGCCGAAAACCTGGCCAAGTCCCGGACCACCCTGACCGCGATCCCCGGCACCTCGGACTTCGGGCTGGAAATCGCGCTGGATGACATCTGGTTCGACGACAATTCCGACGGCACGCGCAGCAAGGGCGAAGGCATTGCCGACATTCTCGGGCTCGAAATCCTGGGAGGGATGGGCGACAGCGGCGCCACGCCGCAACCCCTGCTCACCGTCCGCTTCGATGTGGCCGACGCCGCCTGGCTCGCCGCCTATGCCGACATGCTGGGCGGCGTCAGCGCCACCGTCCGCGCCTATGACCCGACCGAGCCGATCACCCGCGTCATGACCGCCCGCGCCACGCTGGAAACCTTTGGCACGGTCGAGGCCGACCCCTTCTTTGGCGGCAACAGCAACCCGGATGCGTTCGACATGATCGCCATGATCCTCGCCACCCTCAACCAGACCCCCGACAAGGCGCTGCTGGCCGAGGCGCAAACCCATTTCCTGAACATGGTTGCCGAAAATCGCCAGTTCTGGTCGCGCGTCGCCTCCGAGCAAGACAATGCCCACGAATGGCTGCCGAACGACCAGCAGCAATCCGTCCTGGGCATCGACGTGCCGCCCGGCACCGGCGCAGCCTGGATGGTCATGCTGTCGGATTTCGAGGCGGTGATGAAGGGTGACAAACTGGTGCCCTATTGGCGTGTCGGCGGCTCTGCCGGGATCAACGTGGCGAGAATGTTCACCGACCCGCGCCCGATCGACATTGCGGGTTGGATACAGGGCTGGGACGCGCTGCCCTATCTGGAAAAGGGCAGATTGGTCAGCAACGAAAGCGCCGATGCCTTCGACGCGCTGACCTCTGGCCGCGCCATGCTGTTCGCGCTTTATCTGAACTGACACCAAATTTCTTCAAAGAAATTTGCAAATCTTTTCCAAAAGATTTGGTGCCCGACGACCGCTGCCCCGCAAATGGTAAAGGATTTGCATCTTGTGATCACAGAAAATTTTCCTGTGATCACAAATGTCGCTTTTCCCGACCTGCTTGTTGAATCCTGTTTTGTCCCTGCCCGTTTTTGTGTCATCACGCGGAAAATCTTTCCGGTTGGGACGCAGACATGAACATCCACGAATACCAGGCCAAGGCACTTCTGCGCAGCTACGGCGTTCCCGTGTCCGACGGTCGCCCGGTGATGCGGGCCGAGGAAGCCAAGACGGCGGCAGGCGAACTCGACGGCCCGCTGTGGGTGGTCAAGGCGCAAATCCATGCCGGGGGCCGTGGCAAAGGCCATTTCAAGGAACCCGAGGCCGGTGAAAAAGGCGGCGTCCGTCTGGCCCGCTCGGTCGGTGAAGCCGCCGAATTCGCGCGGCAAATGCTGGGCCGCACCCTTGTGACCGTGCAGACCGGCCCCGCTGGCAAACAAGTCAACCGCATCTACATCGAAGACGGCAGCGACATCGAACGCGAATTGTATCTCGCCATCCTGATCGACCGCGCCACCAGTCGCATCTCCTTTGTCTGCTCGACCGAAGGCGGCATGAGCATCGAAGACGTGGCGCATGACACGCCGGAAAAGATCGTCACCTTCACCGTCGATCCCGCCTCCGGCCTGTCCGATTTTCACGGCCGCCGCGTCGCCTTCGCCTTTGGGCTGGAAGGCAATCAGGTCAAGCAGTGCGTGGCCATCATCAAGAGCCTCTACCGCATGTTCATGGAAAAAGACATGGAAATGCTGGAGGTTAACCCGTTCTGCGTGTTGAAGGACGGCACACTGAAACTGCTCGACGCCAAGATGAGCTTTGACGGCAACGCCATGTACCGCCAACCCGACATCGCGGCGCTCAGGGACGAATCCGAGGAAGATTCCAAGGAACTCGCCGCCTCGAAGTTCGACCTGAACTACATCGCGCTGGACGGTGAAATCGGCTGCATGGTCAACGGCGCGGGCCTCGCCATGGCCACGATGGACATCATCAAACTCTACGGCGCCGAACCCGCCAACTTTCTCGATGTCGGCGGTGGCGCCACCAAGGAAAAAGTGACAGAGGCCTTCAAGATCATCACCTCCGACCCCAACGTCAAAGGCATCCTCGTCAACATCTTCGGCGGCATCATGCGCTGCGACATCATCGCCGAAGGCGTGATCGCGGCGGTGAAAGAGGTCGGCCTGAAGGTGCCGCTGGTGGTGCGGCTGGAGGGGACCAATGTCGAGTTGGGCAAGGAGATCATCCGCAATTCGGGGCTGAATGTCATTGCGGCTGATAATTTGTCGGACGCGGCGGAGAAGATCGTGAAGGCGGTGCGGAAATGACTGGCCCAAATTATGCTTCTAGTCAACTTGTTCCAAGAGACGATGGAAAGTCGCTCGAATTCTTGCAGATGGCATTTTCAGACGCTCGATCTGAAATCGCAAAGAGAATGGAGTTTCGTGAGCGACTACAAGAGGTCTATATTCTTGGATCAATCTCATTGCTTGTCGGGTTTGTTGCAGCCAAGGCCGCATTGAGGGCTGATTTTCCTCTCGAAATCTTATTGATCTCACCACTCTTTGCATTAGTAATTTCAGCCCAACTCAAGAGTCACGTGGAATCAATTGAAAACTTGGCGGAATTCATTAGACGCGGCGTAAACCCTCTACTTATGACGCTTGGCGCTTGGTCGCCTTATTGGGACTTCTACACTCGACAGAACCCCAAGATTGAAGAAGGCAAGACTGCGCAAAGGATTATTGCTCAGCTGATTGGAATTCACCTTCCAAGTTTTCTGTCATTGGCATTCTACACATTCGAGGTCTCTCAAATTGGAAGTAAAGCAACTGCCTTTCAGATTGTTACGTTTATAATCGCATGTGCGATGTTTTTCGCCGCGTTGCGTAACACTATGAAGTCTTATGATAAACGCAAAGAGACGCTCAAGAACCCAGTTCCGGCTCCAAAATGGTGGATTGACGAATTTAAGAACTCTGAGAGCAGGTAGCCAGCTTTACCACTCCCCTTCAACCCCCAAGTGACCCCAATGCCCGCACCAAGCCCCTCACGCCGCAACATCCGCCAAATCCGGGCGGGGCAGTGGAACTATGGCCTCCAACTCGGCCATTCGGTCGGCATCGGCATGAACCACATCGATCTCATAAGACGTCTGCAACCCCAGCCAGAACCCCTCGCTCATCTTGAAATAGCGGGCCAGCCGGATCGCGGTATCCGCAGTCAGCCCGGTCTGTTCATGGGCCAGCCGCTCGATCCGGGTGCGCGGCACGCCAATGGCGCGGGCAATCTTGCCCGGCGTCAGACCAAGGGGCACCATGAATTCCTCCCGCAGCATTTCGCCGGGATGGATCGGGGGATTTGCATGAAACTCGATCATGTCGCTCTCCTAGTGATAGTCAGTGATTTCGACCTCGGCAAAAGCCCGTCCCGTCCAGACAAAACACAGACGCCATTGCATGTTGATGCGGATCGACCATTGCCCTTCCCGATCCCCGCGCAGTGCCTCCAGATGGTTGGACGGCGGAATGCGCAGATCGTCCATGCTTTCCGCCTTTTCCAGCGACCTGATCGCCCGTTGCGCCCGACGCAGCAGATCAGGCGGAAACCGGGCTGGCACGCCGCCCGCCATGATCACAGCAATCCGCTTGTCCCGCACCGAAACAATCATCCCACACCTGTATCACGCCATGATACATCCGTCAACCAGCCCCGTATCACCGCGTGATACAACCGAGGTTCCCATGTCGATTCTCGTAAACCAGAAAACCCGCCTGATCTGCCAGGGCTTCACCGGCAGCCAGGGCACGTTCCACTCCGAACAGGCCATCGCTTATGGCACCAACATGGTTGGTGGCGTGACCCCCGGCAAAGGCGGCACCAGCCACCTGAACCTGCCGGTGTTCAACTCGGTCCACGAGGCGCGGGCGGCCACCAACGCGAACGCCACGGTCATCTACGTCCCGCCACCCTTCGCCGCCGATAGTATCCTCGAAGCCATCGACGCCGAGATGGAGCTGATCGTCTGCATCACCGAAGGCATCCCGGTCCTCGACATGATGCGGGTCAAACGCACGTTGCAGGGCTCCCGCAGCAGGCTGATCGGCCCGAACTGCCCCGGCGTCATGACCCCCGGTCAGTGCAAGATCGGCATCATGCCGGGCTCGATATTCTCCAAAGGCTCGGTCGGCGTCGTCAGCCGCTCTGGCACCCTGACTTACGAGGCCGTCAAGCAGACCACTGATGTAGGCTTGGGCCAGTCCAGCGCCGTCGGCATCGGCGGCGACCCGATCAAGGGCACTGAACACCTTGAGATCATCGAGATGTTCCTGGCCGACCCCGAAACCCAGTCGATCATCATGATCGGCGAAATCGGCGGCGCTGCGGAAGAAGAAGCCGCACAATTCCTGAAAGACGAGGCCAAACGCGGTCGCGCCAAACCCTGCGCCGGCTTCATCGCCGGCCGCACCGCCCCCGCCGGCCGCCGCATGGGCCACGCCGGGGCCATCGTGGCAGGCGGCAAAGGCGACGCGGAATCAAAGATCGAAGCGATGAGATCCGCAGGCATCATCGTCGCCGACAGCCCCGCGACCTTGGGCGAGGCGGTGATGAAGGCTTTGGGGCGGTAAGATGGCACCGGCGCAAGCGGTAAAAACCTGTTTCCTCAAATACTTCCGAATGTCGGGGCGCACCCCACGTTCGGAATACTGGTGGTTTCAATTGGTCACGGCATTAATAAGCGCTGCTGCGTCGTTGGCGGATAAGTCAATCGACGCTGTCGGTCCGTTTGAAAGGGTCACAAGCCCGCTACTTCTCTGCCCATCGACAACAGTGGCCTTCAGGCGTTTGCACGACACTGGACGATCTGGGTGGTACTTTCTTGGACCCCTTGCCTTCTTCATCGCTGCCGTGGCCTTTGGGGCGGTATTCGGCCCCAGCCTTGGAAAGCCCGCGTCTTACTTCGCCGGGCTGATCATCCTCGTCGGTGTTGGCCTCCAGCTATACTGGCTTGTTCAAAAATCCAGCCCCAGCCCCAACAAATACGGTCCCAACCCTTTTGAGGTATCCCTATGACCGAACAATCCCCCAACTCCGCCTTCCACTCCTCGTCTTTCCTGCAAGGCGCCAACGCCGATTACATCGACCAGCTGGCCGCCCGCCATGCCGCTGACCCCGCCGCCGTGGATGCGCAATGGGCCGCCTTCTTCGCGGCCACTGGCGACAGCGCCGCCGACAGCCGCCGTGCAGCCGCGGGGCCAAGCTGGGCCCGCCCCGACTGGCCGCCAGCCCCCACCGATGACCTGACCGCCGCCATGACCGGCGAATGGCCCGTGGCCCCCGATGCCAAGGGGGCCGCCCGCAAGATCACCGAAAAGGCCACCGACAAGGGTGTCTCGCTGTCCCAGGATCAAATCCAGCGCGCCGTCCTCGACAGCGTTCGCGCCCTGATGATCATCCGCGCCTATCGCATCCGCGGCCACCTCGCTGCCGACCTTGACCCTCTGGGGATGATCGACCGTGGCAACCACCCGGAACTGGATCCGTCGTCCTATGGCTTCACCGAGGCTGACCTCGACCGCCCGATCTTCATCGACAAGGTGCTGGGCCTCGACATCGCTTCGATGCGCCAGATCGTCGAGATCGTGAAACGCACCTATTGCGGCACGTTCGCGCTGCAATACATGCACATTTCCGACCCCGAACAATCCGGCTGGCTCAAGGAACGCATCGAAGGCTATGGCAAGGAAATCGCCTTCACCCGTGAGGGTCGCAAGGCGATCCTGAACAAGCTGGTAGAGGCGGAAGGCTACGAAAAGTTCCTGCAAGTCAAATACATGGGCACCAAACGGTTTGGCCTTGATGGCGGCGAAAGCCTGATCCCCGCCATGGAACAGATCATCAAACGTGGCGGCAATCTCGGTGTGTCAGAGGTTGTCATCGGCATGCCGCACCGGGGCCGCCTGTCGGTTCTGGCCAATGTGATGATGAAACCCTACCGCGCCATCTTCAACGAATTTCAGGGCGGCAGCTTCAAACCCGAAGATGTCGATGGCTCAGGCGACGTGAAATACCACCTCGGCGCGTCCTCTGACCGCACCTTTGACGGCAACACCGTCCACCTGTCGCTGACCGCCAACCCCTCCCATCTGGAGGCGGTGAACCCGGTCGTTCTGGGCAAGGTCCGCGCCAAACAAGACCAGCTGAACGACGACGACCGCCATCAGGTCTTACCGATCCTGCTGCACGGCGATGCCGCCTTTGCCGGTCAAGGCGTGGTGGCCGAATGCTTCGGGCTGTCTGGCCTGAAAGGCCACCGTACTGGTGGCACCATCCATATCATTGTCAACAACCAGATCGGCTTTACCACTGCCCCGGCCTACAGCCGCTCCTCGCCCTATCCCACCGACATCGCCTTGATGGTTGAAGCACCAATTTTTCACGTCAACGGCGACGACCCGGAAGCCGTGGTTCACGCCGCCCGCGTCGCCACCGAATTCCGCCAGAAGTTCCACAAGGACGTCGTGCTCGACATTTTCTGCTATCGCCGCTTCGGTCATAACGAAGGCGACGAGCCGATGTTCACCAACCCCGCGATGTACACCCACATCCGCCGGCAAAAGACCACGCTGCAGCTTTATACGGAACGCCTCGTGAAAGACGGCCTGATCCCCGAAGGCGAGATCGAGGATATGAAGGCCGCCTTTCAGGCCAAGCTGAACGCCGAATTCGAGGCGGGCAAGGATTACAAGCCGAACAAGGCCGACTGGATGGATGGCCGCTGGAAATCGATGACCCGCAACGATCTGGTCAGCTACCAGCGCGGCGAGACCTGGATCAAGGCCGAAACGATGGCCGAAATCGGTGCCGCCCTGACCCGCGCCCCCGATGGGTTCGATTTGCACAAAACCGTGGCCCGCCAGCTGGAAGCCAAGGCCAAAATGTTCGAAACCGGCAAGGGGTTTGACTGGGCCACCGGCGAAGCCCTCGCCTTTGGCTCGCTTGCCACCGAAGGTTTCCCGGTCCGGCTGTCCGGTCAGGACAGCACGCGCGGCACCTTCAGCCAGCGCCATTCCGCTTTCGTCGATCAGACCACCGAAGAACGCCACTATCCTCTGAACCACATCCGCCCGGGTCAGGCCCGCTACGAAGTGATCGATTCCATGCTGTCGGAATACGCGGTCCTCGGCTTTGAATACGGCTATTCCCTGTCTGAACCAAACGCCCTGACCCTGTGGGAGGCGCAGTTTGGCGACTTCGCCAACGGGGCGCAGATCATGTTCGACCAGTTCATCTGCTCGGGCGAAAGCAAATGGCTCCGCATGTCCGGTCTGGTCTGCCTCTTGCCCCACGGGTTCGAAGGCCAGGGCCCGGAACACTCGTCAGGCCGTCTGGAACGCTTCTTGCAAAACTCGGCGCATGACAACTGGATCGTGGCGAACTGCACGACCCCCAGCAACTATTTCCACGCCCTGCGCCGCCAGCTGCACCGCGACTTCCGCAAACCGCTGATCCTGATGACGCCGAAAAGCCTGCTGCGTCACCCGCTGTGTGTGTCGGACGCCAGCGATTTTACCGACGGCTCCACCTTCCACCGCGTGTTGTGGGACGATGCGCAGCAAGGCCATTCGGTGCAGAAACTGAAACCCGACGACCAGATCCGCCGCGTCGTTCTGTGTACCGGCAAGGTCTACTTCGACCTTTTGGCCGAACGTGACGCCCGTGGCCTGGACGATGTTTACCTGCTGCGGGTCGAACAGCTTTATCCCGTCCCGGTTGCCTCGCTGGTCGCCGAATTGTCGCGTTTCAAAGGGGCAGACGTTGTGTGGTGCCAGGAAGAGCCGAAAAATCAGGGCGCATGGACCTTTATCGAACCGGAACTTGAAACCCTGCTGACCAAGGTTGGCGCCAGCCACACCCGCCCGCGCTATGCCGGTCGTTTGGCCTCTGCCTCACCCGCCACCGGTCTTGCCTCGCGCCACAAGTTCGAACAACAAACCCTGATCAACGAAGCGCTTGCCTGACCATAGGCCAAAGGAGACTGAAATGACCGATGTGATGGTGCCCACCCTGGGCGAAAGCGTATCCGAAGCCACCGTGTCGACCTGGTTCAAGAAGGTCGGCGATGCGGTGAAACAGGACGAAATGCTGTGCGAACTTGAAACCGACAAAGTCTCGGTCGAGGTGCCCAGTCCGGTCTCGGGCGTTCTGGCCGAAATCATCGCGCCAGAGGGGACCACCGTCAATGCCAACGCCCGGCTTGCCGTCGTCAGTGAAGGTGCCGTGGCGGCCAAGCCGGTGCCAAACGCGCAGGCCCCCGTCACCGCCGATCCCAAGATCGCAGCGGCCGCCGCCATCGGCTCTCCCGGTGCCGGACACGACAAAATGGTCGAGCGTAAGGATGTCGAAAACGCCCCCTCCGCGAAAAAGGCGATGGCCGAAGCGGGCCTGACCGCGGACAACGTGACAGGCTCGGGCCGTGATGGCCGCATTATGAAGGAAGACGTGGCCACAGCCGCCGCCCCCGCGCCGATCGTGGCAGCCCCCCCCGTCACCATTCCTCGCGCCCCGGTCCCCGCCGATGATGCCGCCCGCGAGGAGCGGGTGAAAATGACTCGCTTGCGCGCCACCATCGCCCGCCGCCTGAAAGACGCGCAAAACACCGCCGCCATGCTGACCACCTACAACGATGTCGACATGTCCGCCGTGATGGACCTTCGCAACGCCTACAAGGACGTGTTCGAGAAAAAGCACGGCGTCAAACTCGGCTTCATGTCGTTCTTCGTCACCGCCTGCTGCCACGCCCTGAAAGAAGTGCCAGAGATCAACGCCGAAATCGACGGTCAGGACATCGTCTACAAGAATTACGTCCACATGGGCGTCGCCGTCGGCACCCCCACCGGCCTTGTCGTCCCCGTCATCCGTGATGCGGATGGGATGGGCTTTGCCGCGATCGAGAAAAAGATCAGCGAACTCGGCCTCCGCGCCCGCGATGGCAAACTCAGCATGGCCGAAATGCAGGGCGGCAGCTTCACCATCTCCAACGGCGGCGTCTACGGCTCGCTGATGTCCTCGCCCATCCTGAACCCGCCACAATCCGGCATCCTTGGCATGCACAAGATACAGGATCGCCCGGTCGTCGTCGCAGGCCAGATCGTCATCCGCCCGATGATGTACCTCGCCCTCAGCTACGACCATCGCGTCGTCGACGGCAAAGGTGCCGTGACCTTCCTCGTCAGGGTGAAAGAGGCGCTGGAAGACCCGAGACGGCTGCTGATGGATTTGTAATCCAAAATGGACGCGCTGGAGCGAACCAATCTGATGCTGGCGAAAATTCTAGACATGGCTATGACCAATGGCGTCAGTCATTGGTCGCTGACCTTTGAAGACTTGGATCTCGGAGAGGAATTCGAGACACATTTCTATCCATGCATTGAATGGCTTGAGGCCGAAGGCCTGATCCGCGTTGGCACATATTCCAAATCGCTAGGGGGGTTTGCAAAAGGCGGAGTTAGGAACATTTCATTGTCTGCCCGCGGAATGGCCGTGCTCGGCCAAAATGTGGAAATCAATGGTGCAAAAGAACCTATCTCAACCGCCGTCAAGAAAGTGAGCGCTGGAGGTGTCAACTATCACTCTATTGGTGACGCAATCGGAGGAGTTCTTGGAGGTTTCTTTAAGTCCCTAGGGAGCGGCTAAGAAGTGTCGGCCACTCTCCACCTCCTCCGCCCCCTCGAACTCACCCTCTGGCACCCCGAAACCCGCTTCGACCCCATCCTGATGGACCAGACCTTCGCCCCCGATTTCCACGAATTCGGCCGCTCCGGCCGCCGCTACACCCGCGCCGAACTGCTCCACGCCGAAGCCCACCCCTTCACCGCCACCCTGCACAACTTCATCGCCACCGCACTCTCCGCCACCATCGCCCTCACCACCTACCAATCCGAACTCCACACGCCCGAAGGCACCGAATGGGCCAACCGCGCCTCGATCTGGGACAATTCAACCGGCCGCTGGCAACTCCGCTTCCACCAGGGCACCCCGCTCACCGACGCCTTGACCGCACAACAACATGGCGCAATGCCCCACCTTCGCCCATAACATCCCCAACACCCAAACCCCCGGAGCGCACCCTATGTTTTCCTCTGAAATCACCATCCTCGGCCTTTACGGCCTTGTCACCATCCTCACCATCGTGATCCAGGCCACCGTGGCCGGCGCACAGGTTGGCCCGCTCGCCCTGTTCTATCCGCGCGACGACCTGCAACTGACCGGCATGGCCGCTCGCCTCGACCGCGCCCAGTTGAATGCCGCAATCGCCCTCGCGCTGTTCGCCCCCGCCATCCTGATCCTCGCGCTCAAGGGCCTCAGCACCCCCACCACCCTGCTCGCCGCGCAGGTTTTCCTGATCGCCCGCATCCTGTATGTCCCGGCCTATGCCTTCGGCATCCCCGGTGCCCGCACGCTGGTCTGGGGCATCGGTTTTGCGGCCACCGCTTACCTGTATCTCGCGGGCCTGCAAAACGTCGCAACATGACACCCGAAATCACCGTCCTGGCGTTGGCCGGACTGCTGCAAGTCGGCCAATACGCCCTGTTCGCCGTTCCGGCCAACTTGGAACTTGGCACCGGCTACACCAGCAGTCCGCGCGACCGGCCACCCAGCCGGCCGTTGTCGCTCACCACCGCCCGCCTGCAGCGCGCGTTCCAAAACCATTTCGAGGCGCTGATCCTCTTCACCCTCGCCGTGGTTGTCGTCACCCTTGGCGGCCAATCCACCACCCTCACCCAAACCTGCGCCTGGGCCTTCCTCGCCGCCCGCGTCGCTTATATCCCCGCCTACTGGTTCGGGTGGCGGCCCTGGCGTTCCGCCATCTGGTCGATCGGGTTTTTCGCCACTATTGTGATGTTGGTCGCCGCATTGATGTAATACATGTCTTCACGCAAGAAAGACGCGGGCAAGACGCGTTCAAGACACCTGAATCCAAAGGATACGACGCATGGCAAGCTTTGACGCAATCATCATCGGCGGTGGCCCCGGCGGCTATGTATGCGCCATTCATGCCGCCCAGCTGGGTCTGAACGTCGCGGTGGTAGAGGGGCGCGAAGCCCTTGGCGGCACCTGCCTGAACATCGGCTGCATCCCGTCCAAGGCCCTGTTGCACGCCACCCATTCCCTGCATGAAGTGCATGAAAACTTTACGAAAATGGGATTGATGGGTGGTGCGCCGACGGTCGATTGGGCCAAGATGCAGGCCTACAAGGCCGAAACCGTGACCGGCAATACCAAGGGCATCGAGTTTCTGTTCAAGAAAAACAAGGTGACCTGGCTGAAAGGCTGGGGTTCGATCCCCGAACCGGGCAAAGTCAAGGTTGGCACCGACATCCACGACGCCAAATACATAGTGATTGCAACAGGTTCCGAACCTTCCAGCCTGCCCGGTGTGACCGTTGACGAAAAGATCGTCGTCACATCGACCGGGGCTTTGTCGCTGTCCGCGATACCCAAGTCGATGGTCGTGATCGGCGCAGGGGTCATCGGTCTGGAAATGGGCTCGGTCTACGCACGGCTTGGCACCAAAGTCACCGTGGTTGAATACCTTGACGCCATCACCCCCGGCGCCGACGCGGAAGTCGCCAAAAGCTTCCAGAGAATTCTGGCAAAACAAGGGTTTACCTTTGTCATGGGCGCCGCGGTGCAAGGCGTTGTCACTGGTAAAACCGGTGCCAAAGTCACCTACAAACTCCGCAAGAACGATAGCGAAGCCAGCCTCGATGCCGATGTCGTTCTGGTCGCCACCGGACGCAAACCGTTCATTACTGGCATGGGCCTGGCGGCCTTGGGAGTCGAGATTCTGCCGCGCGGCCAGATCAAGACTGACGCCCATTTTGCGACCAATATCAAAGGCCTATACGCCATCGGCGACGCGATTGTCGGCCCGATGCTGGCCCACAAAGCCGAAGACGAAGGCATGGCCCTGGCCGAGATCATGGCCGGCAAATCCGGCCACGTGAACTACGGTGTCATCCCCGGCGTCATCTATACCATGCCCGAAGTGGCCAGCGTCGGTGTCACCGAAGAACAACTGAAAGAACAGGGCCGCGCCTATAAGGTCGGCAAATTCCCCTTCATGGGCAACGCCCGTGCCAAGGCGGTCTTTCAGGCCGAAGGCTTTGTCAAAATCCTTGCCGACAAGGACACTGACCGAATTCTGGGCTGCCACATCATCGGGCCGGGGGCCGGCGACATCATCCACGAGGTTTGCGTTGCGATGGAATTCGGCGCCTCCGCGCAAGACCTTGCCCTGACCTGCCACGCCCACCCGACCTATTCCGAAGCGGTGCGTGAGGCGGCTCTGGCCTGCGGCCACGGCGCGATCCACGCCTGAACTGGCGCTCCTGAACCCGCCCGTAAGCTGCGTCATGTGACGCCCTTGCCGGCGGGGCATGGTTAAACATTCCTGTGTGAAAACTAGAAACTGTTATATATCAATTCTTTACCAAGCCGCCCGGATCTGGACAGATCGTCAGGATCCGTCCCGCCACCGCATCGCAATCGGATAGCGGCGATCCATCCAGAACGCCTTCTTTGTCAGCCGCGTCCCCGGTGCCGCCTGAAAACGTTTGTATTCCGACAGATACAACAATTGCTCGACCTTCTTGACGATAGCCCGGTCATACCCTTCCGCCACCAGATCCGCCACGGACACCTCCCGCTCGACAAGGCCGTCGAGGATCGCATCCAGGATCGCGTAAGGCGGCAGCGAATCCTCATCCTTTTGGTCCGGCCGCAACTCCGCCGAGGGCGGCTTGTCGATCACCCGCGTCGGCATCACCGCCCCCGCCGGCCCTTTCATCCAGTCCCGATGCTGCAAATTGCGCCACCGGCACGTCTCGAACACCCGCGTCTTGTACAGATCTTTGATCGGATTATAGCCACCGTTCATGTCGCCATAAATCGTGCAATACCCGACCGCCATTTCCGACTTGTTGCCCGTGGTCAGCTGCATTTCGCCGAACTTGTTCGACAGCGCCATCAGCAGCAGGCCGCGCAACCGCGACTGGATGTTTTCCTCCGGAATCCCCGGCGCAGTTCCGGCAAACAGCTCCGCCAAGGCCGCGCCCACCGCCGCCTGCGCCCCGCCAATCCCGACCGTGTCCAGCCGCACGCCCAATGCCCGCGCCACCGCCTCCGCATCCTCCAGCGAATGCGCCGAGGTAAAGGCCGAGGGCAGCATCACACAGCGCACGTTTGCCGCCCCGATCGCATCGACCGCAATCGCCGCCACCAGCGCGGAATCAATCCCGCCCGACAGCCCCAGCAACACCTTCTTGAAACCCGTCTTGCCCAAATAATCCTGCAAACCCAGAACCATCGCATGATAGTCCGCCTCGACCACCGGCGGCAGCAACACCTTCTCACCGCCCACAGCCCGCCAGCCCGTCGCCGTCTCGATGAAATCGACGTGGTGCACGCTACGCGCAAACTGCGGCAACTGCACAGCCAACTCGCCGCCCGGGTTCAAGACGAAAGACGCGCCGTCAAACACCTGATCATCCTGCCCGCCGATCATGTTCAGATAGACGAGCGGCAACGCCGTCTCCACCACCCGCGCCACCATCAGATTGACCCGAACCGACGGCTTGCCGCGATGATAGGGCGACCCGTTGGGCACAAGCAAAATCTCGGCCCCGGTTTCCATCAGCGTCTCGCAGACCGTCGAATGCCAGGCATCCTCGCAAATCGGCATCCCCACCCGCAGCGGCCCAATCCGCACCGGCCCGCTGATATCAGCTGACGCAAATACCCGCTTTTCGTCGAATACCCCGTCATTCGGCAATTCGTGTTTCAGAACCGTCGCCGCAATCCGCCCGCCCTCCAGCACGTAATACGCGTTGTACAAAAGCCCGTCCCGCAAACACGGCCCGCCAATCCCCATCGCCGGTCCATCGGCACACTCTGCCGCCAATGCCTCCACAGTTTGCATCGCCTCTTGCACAAACGCCGGCTTCAAAACCAGATCCTGCGTCTGATACCCAGTAATGAACATCTCGGTCAGCGCCACCATCCGCGCCCCCGCCGCGCGGCCCTCGGTCCACACCGCGCGGGCCAGGTCGGCATTGGCCGCAATTGCACCTACCGTCGGGTTCAACTGTGCCAGTGTCAGGCGGAACGTCTCGGCCATCGGTCTCTCCTCGTGTCGCCTCCGGTTCTAGCAGTTTGAGCGGCAAGGGAAAGCCTGCCCCGCCACACCGCCCGTGCCAGCGCTTGTCAGGCCTTGGGGCGGCAGGTAGGTTTAGCCAAACGGTTAAAGGAACGCGCAGAATGCAGGTCTTGAAAGTCGCACTTATCGGGCTGGCGCTGATCACAGCCCTCTCCGCACAGGCGCAGGATGTCGTGACCAAGCAATATGACGACGGCTCGGTCTATGAGGGCACCTTCAAGGACGGGCGTCAGGACGGCACTGGCACCTATACTTTGCCCAACGGATACACCTACACCGGCGACTGGGTCGCTGGCGAGATCAAGGGCCAGGGCACCGCGCACTACCCCAACGGTTCAGCCTACCAAGGGGCTTTCGCCAAGGGCAAGCCGGTCGGTCACGGCAAGATCACCTTTGCCGATGGCGGCACTTACGAGGGCGACTGGCTCAACGGCGCAATGACCGGCCAAGGCACCGCAACCTATGCCGGTGGCGCAACCTACACCGGGGCTTTTGTCGATGGCAAACATCAGGGCAAGGGCGAGATGACCGAACCCGGCGGCACCAAGTATCAGGGCGATTGGGCAGCAGGCGTCAAAGAGGGCCTTGGCCGCGTAACCTATGCTGACGGCACGGTTTATGACGGTGCTTTGAAGGCAGGCAAGCGCGACGGCGCGGGCAAACTGACCATGCCGGACGGGCTGACCTATGACGGCAACTGGGCTGGTGGCCAGATCAACGGCACCGGCAAGTTGACCCAACCCAACGGCGATGTCTACGCGGGCAGCTTCAAGGACGGGCAGCGCGACGGTCAGGGCCGCGTGACCTATGCCAATGGCGATGTCTACGATGGCAGCTTTGCCGCCGACAAACGTCAGGGCACCGGCACCTTCCTCGCCAAGGACGGCACCCGGTTTGCAGGCGCTTGGGTTGCGGGCCGGATGGAGGGCGCGGGCAAGATGGCCTACCCCGACGGTTCGGTTTACGACGGCACCTTCAAGGCCGATCAGCCGCAGGGTCAGGGCAAGATCACCTATGCCGACGGCTCCAGCTATGAAGGATCATGGGTCGGCGGCGTGATCAGCGGCAAAGGCCGCGCCACCTACGCCAGCGGGCTGGTCTATGAGGGTGATTTCGTGGCGGCCAAGCCCGAGGGCAACGGGGTGATGACCTATCCCGACGGCTACAAATACGATGGCCAGTGGAAGGCCGGGCAGCGCGAGGGCGATGGAACGGCGACCTATGCCAATGGTGCGGTCTACATGGGTCACTTCACCGCCGGTCTGCGCGACGGCAAGGGCAGCCTGACCGCCAAGGATGGCTTCACCTATGACGGCGACTGGAAGGCTGGGGTGATCGAAGGGGCAGGCAAGGCGACCTATCCCGGCGGCGATGTTTATGAGGGGTCGTTTGTCGCCGGCAAACGTGAAGGCCAAGGCAAGCTGACCTACAAGGCCGGGCAGGTCAGTGACGGAGTCTGGAAGAACGGCATCTTGACCGCTCCGGCACCCGTTCCGGCGACCGACGGTGTGCCCGCTCCGGCGACGGGCAGCGGGGGGTGATTGAAGGCGTCTTGTTTTGGACAGTTTGTGGGAGTGTAGCGGCTCTGTTGCACAAATCCTGTGAGGGATTCATCTTGTGAATCCAGCGTGGTAGCTGGACGGCATGAGCAGACCCACACCCCCCGCCTACAAGACCCTGAACTGGCCTGACTACAACGCAGCCCTCAAGCGCCGCGGTT
>JANYFE010000073.1 GCA_025362795.1 Rhodobacterales bacterium
GCGATGTGCCCAACCATTTCGGCTGTGCGTGGGCGCAGCGTGCCTCCGGTCAGAGTTACCTCCACACCGGCGGCATGGCGCAGATCGAACGCCACGTTGACCGCCGTCGTTACCACGCGCAGCGACAGCCGCCGGATCGCGGGCAAGATCTGCAACACTGTTGTTCCACCACCCAGACCAATCATGCTGCCCGGCTTCATCATCGAACCGACCTGCGCACCAATCCTCCGCTTTTCAGGCAGGAAGGACATCATCTTGGCGTCAAATGGCAATTCCTCGGTGCGCTCTGGCAGCATTGCCCCACCATGGATGCGGCTGACGGCCTTCATCTCGTCAAGCTCCACGATGTCTCGCCTAACTGTGGCGAGTGAAGAGTCCAGCAACACCGCCAGATCTTGTGCGCTAACAGTGCCGCGACGGGCCAATTCCGCAAGAATGCGTTCGTGTCGCTCCGCCCGGATCATACCTGCCTCCCAATGATGCTGCCTATTTCAACCCCACAAAGCGAACAAAATCAATCATTATAATATAGACTTTTGATCGTTTCGCCGTATTGTTCGCCATGAGAGAAGGAGAGCAACGATGACGCGCTTGAAACTGGTCCTGATCGGGGCGGGCAGCACCGTTTTCACCCAGCGGTTGGTGGCGGACATCATCCTCGCCGGGGAAGCGCACCTTTGGGAATTGGCGCTGGTCGACATCGATCCAGTGACACTGGACGCCGTGAACAAACTGGTTGTCAAGATGCTTGCGGCCAAACAGGCGGCCATTCCGGTCACCGCCACCACTGACCGCCGGACGGTTCTGCGTGGCGCGGATTTCGTGGTGACGACGATCGCCGTGGGCGGTCGCAAAGGCTGGCAACTGGACATAGAAATTCCGCGCCGCTTTGGTATCAACCAACCTGTCGGCGACACCGCAATGCCCGGCGGCATTTCACGCGCGATGCGGATGATCCCGCAAATGCTGAACATTGCGCGAGATGTCGCAGACTTGTGCCCGGACGCGCATTTCTTCAACTATTCCAATCCGATGACCGCCATTTGTCGTGCCATTCGCCGCGAAACCGGTGTGCCGGTCGTCGGCCTCTGTCATGGCGTCCATCATGTCGAAGGGCAGATTGCCAGGTTCCTTGGCGTGGACGAAAACGATTTGACCTCTTACGGCATTGGTCTGAACCACTTGACCTTTCTGACCCGGCTTAGGGTCAAGGGGCAGGACGCCATTCCCCTGTTGCAGGCCAAACTCGACGAACAGCAACCGATGCTCGACCGCGAAATCGCCGCCAAGGACACGTGGGATAACATGGTGCAGGGCCGGGCCCCGCGCTGGTCGGACGACCCTTTCAGCTGGGGCATTTTCCGACAATACTCGGTCTTTCCCTGCGCGATGGACCGCCATGCTGTCGAGTTTTATCCCGAACGCTTCCCCGGCGGATCTTATTGCGGCAGCCATGTTCTGGGACGCGACGCCTTTCCCATCGATGCCCGCATCTCTCTTGGCGACACGTGGTACGCCGAGATGCTCGCCATCGCCAATTCGCCCGAGCCGCTGCCGAAAAGTTATTACGAGAACGTCCCGGGCGAGAGCGAGCAATTGCTGCAAATCATGCATTCGCTGCTGTATGATCACCGCGCGGTGTTCTCGGTAAACCTGCCGAACCAAGGTCAGGCAAACTATTTGCCAAGCGGTGCCATCCTCGAATGCAATGCTGCTGCGGTCGCAGGCGGTTTTGCGGCGCTGATGGCAGACCCGCTGCCGCCCGCCTTGGTCGCAAAACTGAATGCCAAGATCGAGGCGATCGAGATTACTGTCGACGCATCTGTGAAGGGCTCCCGCGAGTTGATGGTCGAGGCGCTGTTGGCCGACGGCACGGTCGGCACCCCCGATCTGGCATGCACCCTGGCGGACGCACTGATCGCCGGGCACCGCGAACACTTGCCGCAACTGGCGTGATCCCATGAGGATTATTGACCCCGACGACCGCCGCATGGTCGACCTTCCCGGCGTTGGCCCCTGCCCGCGCCCGGTTGACATTGACCAAAGCGCGACGGGCTTTCGCCGTCTGAAGTCCCTCCGGATCTACCGATTTGTACCCGGACCACCGATTTGCGGCGACAGCGAAGTGGACGAGGTGTTCATCCTGCCGCTGACAGGTGATTTCGACATGGCGATCACCGGCAACCATCCCTTGTCAACCAGCGTTTCCGCCTCTGGCCCCAACCGCGCGCTCTATATGGCACCTGACCATTCTTACCTTCTGACCCCGCTCAATGCGGTCTCGGTCGCCTATGCGCGGGCTGGGGCGAAGGGCCGGGTTCCTTGTCAGACCCTGTCAGCAAGCGAAGGCGCAGATTTGGCCGAACATCTGCGCTATCATCTGTTGGACCTGACCACAGGCCAAACGCTGATCCCCGGTTGGGGTGGCGAGACTTTGGTGCATGTTGTCGAAGGCACACTGGATCTGTCGGGCGTGACCATCGCAGAGGGCCAGACGCTGGCCTTTGCCAATGCGGTGACGTTGCGGGCAAAATCCGACGCCAATTTGTTGATCATCGGGGTGTGACGGCTAGGCGCTGCACCGCGAGGTTCGAAAACAAGAACTCATATCCCGCCCGGTCCACCATCGCATCCGCGGCCGGGTTTTCCCCATATTTGCCGCCGAACAGCCAGGAAAACGACCGCACCGGATGACCAAGCTCGCGGACAAAGTCGTTCTGTGCGCCCAGGATCTCGTGCTCCAGCCGCACCGGATCATCCAGCGATACTCGGCTGTGGCTGCGCGTATGGCTGGCAACCACGTGGGTCCGGTCAAGTGTGCGCAACTCGTCCCATGACAAGGAATGTCGACCGTCGCTATATTCAGCGGCATCTACCGAGATGTTGCGCGCGGTGGCAAAATTTGTCTTGTCCAGATCTGGACAGTCGGTGAACCCCGTCACCGCCATGAACCACCCGATCAGCCCATGTTTTTCCAATAGCGGCCGGGCAACATCAAAGTTGTTGCGATACCCGTTGTAGAACACCGGAATCACCCCGGCCCGCCCCATGGGCCAGCGCCCTGTTGTCAAATACTCCGCAAGATCGTCTTCGCGCACCGGGGCGTATCTGGCGGCAAGTGCGGCGAATTCGCGGTCATAAAGACCGGTGTGTGAGGCGGGCGTCAGGTGATAGTTCACCACCCGCAACGACGGGCTCATCGCAGCTTTTGCAATCGAAAGTTAGAAAACAGATACCGGAATCCCGCCCGCAACAGCAGCGCATCAGCGCGCGGGTTCAGGCCATATTCTGCACCATAAAGGTAGCAAAACGTATCCACCGCCGCGCCAAGACCCTGCTCCAGCTCTTCCTTGGCCACGACAATCTCATCGTGCAAAACTTCATCGGGAGTATCGGGATGCAAGGCCGTGTGGTTGCGCGAATGGCAGGCCACCAGATGCCCCCGTGCATGGGCATCACGCAGTTCGGTCCAGTTCAGGGCGATCCGCTCGCCCGCATATTCGTCTGGTCCATACTCCAGCGAATGCCGCGCCGCAAAAATCCGCTGATGGCGCACAGGCACGTTCAGAAAGTGCGACGGCACAAAGAACCAGCCCTTGAAGCCATACTCCTCCAGGATCGGAAGGATCACATCATAATTGTCGCGAAACCCTTCGAACAGGATTGGCAGCAGCATCGGCTTTGCCGGCATGGCGCCGCCCATCATCACCCGGTGCAGCACCTCCGACGACAGACTGCTGAACCGCCCGGCACAGGCGGCAATTTCACGACGGTAGTCTTCGCGCTTTGTCGATGGGGTGGCGTGAAAATTGAGCAAGCGAAACACCCGCCCCGTGCGCAATCCCTGTGCAAGTTCGGCGGCGGTCTCGATCGGCGAGCGGGGCAGTTGGATCATGCCGTGCCGTCTGCCAGCGATGAAAACGGCACATCCAGAAAATGCCGGTCCGCCAGCACCTCCAGAATCCGCGAAATGTCGATGCTGGCGAGCGGCCCGTTGCGACGGGAAAGTGCTGCGCAAACCGCCTGAAACTCGTGCGCCAACGCATCGCCTTCGGGATCAGGCGGCGGCGTGGGGTTGGTTCCGGTCAGATCTTCTGGCACCAGATACATCGGCACCCCGGTCACGGCATAGACGCGGCGCGACAGGCGAACCATGTCATCCTCAAAAGCGTCGAGGTAGGCGTCATCGATCTGCATGTTCATCCTTTGACCGCCCCCGCGGTCAGCCCCCGGATGTAGTAGCGTTGCAGAAACAGGAAAATGACGATGACTGGCGCGATGGACACCGCCAAGGCCGCTTGTTGCAGCGACTGGGTGCCCTGGTCGACAAAGGCCCCGCGCAACAGGTATATTCCGACTGGAATGGTCTGCAGATCCGGCGCGGTTCGGGTGACGGTCATGGTCCAGATCACCTCGTTCCACTGATAGACAAAGATGAAAATGCCCAATGTCACAAGGCCCGGCAACACCAGCGGCAGGGCGATCTGAAAGAAGATGCGAAACTCGCTGCAGCCATCCAGCCTTGCGGCGTCCATCAGTTCATCCGGCAGGCCCATGAAAAACTGACGCATCAGAAAGATCCCATACCAGGTCACTGCAAAGGGCAGGATGATGGCAGTGTAGCTGTTCAGGAAACCCGCCCCACCTTCGCCCAGCAGGTCATTGCCGCCCGCCAGCGGAAAATAGCGCAGGATGAAGAAGACCGGGATGAGGAACAGAAAGAACGGAAACATCTGCGCTCCAAGCACGGAGCGGAACAGAAAGTCCCGTCCCCGAAACCGATACTTGGCCAATGCAAATCCTGCCATCGCTGAAGTCAGAAGCTGCAGAAAGGTAATGGTAAAAGTCGTGTATAGGCTGTTGAACAACCACCGCCCCATCGGCAATTCGGTAAAGACCCGCAGATAGTTTTGCCATTGTGGATCGCTGGGCCAATAGGGCGGCGGCATCGCCAACCGCTCTGCCGGCGTGCGCAATGCGCCGATGAACATATCGAAGAACGGCGCGAGCATCAGCAGCGCCCCAATGGTCAAAACCACGTACTTTGCCATTGTACTGGCCGTCGCCATCGCACGGGTATCGCGAACCATCGCCATCAGTACGCCTCCACCCCACCGCGTCGGAACAGGCGCAACTGGGCAAGCGTGATCACAAGAATGACCGCAGCCAGCACATAGGCCATCGCACTGGCCCGCCCGATCCGCAGGTCGCTGAACGCCACCTGATACATGTAAAGCCCCGTCACTGTCGTCGACCGCATCGGCCCTCCCGTTCCATCGGACAAGGCCAACATCAGCGCGAAATAACTCAGACCGGCAATGAAATTGGTAATCAGAACGAACAGCGTCGTGGGCATCAGCAACGGAAGTGTGATCTTGAAGAACACCTGTCCTTCACTGGCGCCATCCAACCTCGCCGCCTCGTAATAGCTTTCATCAATGTCCGACAGCCCCGCCGAGAACAAAAGCATGTTCTGGCCAAGCTGCATCCAGACAAAGATGAGGATCACCGAGGTCATCGCGATTTTGGGATTGGTCAGCCAACCAGGAGCGCCAAGACCAAACAATCCCAGGGTGCGGTTCATCAGGCCAAATCTGTCGTCCAAGACAAAATACCAGATGTAGGCGACGGCAACGACGTTGGTGATCATCGGCAGCCAGTAGATCGAACGCCACAAGCCCTGCCAACGCGATTTGCTGAAGGCATAGGCCAACCCAACCGCCAACGGCACGCCAAGTGCGATTGAACCAAAGGCGAAGTACAGCGTGTTGCCGAAGGTTTTCCAGAACACCGGATCGACCGTCAGGATGTACTTGTAGTTGTCAAGACCTACCCATTTTGGCGGCGTCAGACTGTCCCACTTAGTGAACGAGATGTAGAAGGCATAAACCAGCGGCAAGAGAAAAAAGACCACCGCAAAGGCAAGCGTAGGGGCCAGAAATATCCACGGTGCCACCTGCTTGCTGCCGAGCCAGCCAATCAGGCTGGCCCGCCTTGGCCGGTTTCGTTTTGACATTGCAGCGGTACTCATGACCGAAACCCTTTGCCAACGTGACCGGCCCTGACTGTCACCTCAAGGCTGTTCGGCAAGCACGGCGGTGATTTCTGCGTCTGCCGCCGCCATCGCATCCGGGGCACTCATGGTACCGGCCCACACCTGTTCGATATAGCCGCGCAAGGTGCGCTCGTTTTCCGAAGCTTGCCAAGTGTTGGGTTGGCTCTTGGCTGCCCCGCTCTGGACGGCCTCGACGAACGGCACGGTGAAGCTGTCCTTGACGTCCATGGCGGCCAGGTCGCTGATGTTGCCCGACAATGCGCCAAGCTTGTTCAGCATGTCGCCCGTGCAGGACAACGGCTTGCCGTCCTGTGGCGTATCGAGCCACTTCAACAACTCCCAGCTTTCTGCCTGTGCCTTGGACGTGCTGTCGACTGCCCAGAAGAACGAATACAGCATCGTCCCGGGCGCACCGCCGTCATTGGGAACAGGGGCCACGCCGATGGTGTTTTCAAATTCGTCACCAAAGGCAGACACGAAATCGCTTTTGTTCCAGTTCGCCATGATGGCCATGCCGGCCTTGCCGCCGGCCATGTCATCGACCACGTTGGTGTTGGAGGTGATGCCATCCGAAAACAGCGCCGCTTGCCGTTCCAGAATCTTGATGGCTTCGGGCGAAGTAAAGTTGGTGCCCTTGCCATCTTCGGTATAGGGCGACACGCCCGCCGCATACATCTGGCTGTAGAACACATGGACAGCATTCGACACCGTGGGGCCATAGACATAGCCCGCCGTCTCTATCACCCCTTGGTCGTTTTTCTTGGTGATTTTGGCAGCCATGTCGTGAAGCTCGTCCCAAGTTTTGGGCGGCGCGTTAAACCCGGCCGCAGCCAGCAGCTTTTTGTTATAGATCAGATCATAGACCGACAGTTCGGTCGGAATACCCCAGAGCGTGCCATTGATCGTGGCCGCGCCAACGGTTCCCGCGCCGTATGCTCCCTTGATCCAGTCCTGAATTTCCGCTGGCGGGGTCGCAAGTGTTCCGGCTGCTGCAAGTTGGGGTGCCCAGATTGAGTAGATGTTGTAAATGTCGGGCGACGTGCCACCTACGCGACTGGTCAGAATGGTTTGCAAGAAATCGCCATAGGCGGCCTGCTGAAACACGATCTTGATACCAGGATGGCCGGTTTCATAGGCGCGGAAACACTCGGTCAGGGGCGCCATCTGCTCCTCGTTGTAATGCGTCGCGATCGTGATCGTCTTTACGTCCTGTGCCCACGTGGCGCTTGTCAGCGCCGTCGAGGCGGCAAGAACTGCGGCGAACGATCCCTTTTTCCAGCTAACTGACATGCGCTTCTCCCATGGGTGAGGGGTCCGATTCTGACCCGAAATTACGTGATCTTGTGCAAACCCTAGCACGAAGAGAGCAAATGCCAACATTTATTTGCTCGCTTTTGATCATTCTTGCGGTTAGCCTACGGGCAAAGCCAGTGGTTGGGGGACGTAAAGATGGGTTCGGTCAGGCTTCAGGGCGTGCGAAAAAGTTTCGGCGCGGTTGACATCATCAAAGGTGTCAACGTGACGATTGCCGATGGTGAATTCGCGGTTCTGGTCGGGCCTTCCGGTTGCGGAAAATCGACGCTGTTGCGCATGGTTGCGGGGCTGGAGGACGTCAGCGGCGGTGAAATTCTGTTGGACGACGAGGCCATAACCCATGTCCCGCCCAAGGACCGCGACATCGCGATGGTGTTCCAGAACTACGCGCTTTATCCGCACTTCACAGTTGAAAAGAACATGGCGTTTTCGCTGAAACTTGCCGGCATGGCCAAGGACGACATAACCCGGATTGTTCACTCTGCTGCCGAATCGCTGGGCCTGACCGACTACCTTCACCGCTATCCCAAGGAATTGTCGGGCGGCCAACGCCAACGCGTCGCCACAGGCCGCGCTATCGTGCGCAATCCCAAAGTATTCCTCTTCGACGAACCGCTCAGCAACCTTGACGCCAAACTCCGCGTGCAAATGCGCAGCGAGATCCGCGAATTGCAAAAACGCCTGGGCGTGACAACAATCTATGTCACCCATGACCAGATAGAGGCCATGACGATGGCCGACCGCATTGTTGTGCTCCGGGCAGGCGAGGTGGAACAGGTTGGTACGCCGTTGGAACTGTATGACCACCCCGCAAATGCGTTTGTCGCCACCTTCATCGGATCGCCCGCGATGAACATGCTGGTGGGGACAGTTGAAGGTGATCAACTTCGCCTGTTCCCGGACTATGCCGTGCCGATGCCCGCAGGCATTGGTGCCACCGGCACCCTGACATTTGGCCTGCGTCCAGACCATATCGGTGTCGCAACGCAGACTTCACCCGGCGCCTTTGCTGCCACGGTCGCATCGCTGGAGGCGACGGGCAGCGAGACGATGTTGTTTGCCACCCGCGGCGATCAGCGGCTGACCGTCGTGACCAAGGACAGGTTGGCCCTGACCTCCGGTACGACTGTCTGGCTGACGCCTGACCTGACCCGCAGTCACCTGTTCGCAGCTGACGGCACCACCGTTAAAAAGGTAGCGACGTGACCCCTGCCGAAATACTGGTAATTTCCGACAGCCTTTACACCCTGCCCAAAGCGGTAGAGACGCTGCATAAATCCGGCCATAGCATCACTTATATCAACGACTTGGTATCCTTTGCCGAGATCCGCGCGCGTGGGCTTGCCGATATTGCGCATGCCGACGCCATCGTCATGGGACGGGTGATGGGCTGTGACATGGCGGCGCTGGATTGCGCCCCCAGAGCCCGCGTGATCGCCCTGCACACCTCCGGCACCGACAACGTGGATCTCGCCACCGCATCGGCGCGCGGCATCGCCGTCACCAATTGCAAAGGTGTCAATGCCGAACAATGTGCCGAGTTTTCCATTGGCCTCATGCTTGCCCTGACCCGCCAGATCCGTCGCGGCGACATCGCCATCCGCGCCGGGCGTTGGGCGGCCGACACCCAGGGATCGATGGATGTCTTTGGCGCGACCTTTGGTATGATCGGGCTTGGTCAGATCGGCCGCGCTGCCGCCCGTCGCGCCAAGGCATTCGGCATGGACATCCTCTGCCACACCCGCACCCCTGACCCGGTGATCGGCGCGGAACTTGGCATCACCTACCTCCCCTTGGACGCGGTGATGAAACGGTCTGACGTGGTGAACGTCTTTGCATCGCTGAACCCTTCAACCCGCCACATGATAGGGGCTCGCGAAATCGCCCTGATGTCGCCCCACGCCTATTTCGTCAACATCGCCCGCGGCGAACTGGTGGACGAAGCGGCACTGACACTGGCACTGCAAACAGGCCACATCGCCGGTGCAGCACTCGATGTTTTTGAAACTGAACCGCTGACAGAAAGCCCGCTGTTCGCGCTCGACAATGTCATATTGACGCCGCATCAGGCGGGCCTGACTCACCGCGCAAAATCTGACGCCGCCGTCACCGCGGTCCGCAATGCACTCGCCGTGTTGTCAGATGAACCCCCACCCAACCTTGTCAATTTCCCCGCAGGAGCCAAAGCATGACCGGAACCACCACTTGGTCAGAGTTGCAAAGCCAACCTGCAGCCTGGGAGCGGCTGATCGCCCGCCTGAAATCTGGTGCGCTGGCCCTGCCCTTTGCGCCAGATACGTACCGAGAATTTCTGCTGATCGGGTCGGGTACCTCGTTCTATCTCGCCCGCTTGGTGGCCGATTGGATGTGCCGACGCGGCTTTAACGCCCGCGCCGTTGCATCCTGTGAGGTGATGCTGGACCCTTACGAAACCCGCCCATCAACAGTGAGACGACTTGCCATCGGCTTCAGCCGGTCTGGCCAGTCGAGTGAACTGCTGCTGGCCAACACGCTGCTCAAGGCGGCGGGATTTGATCTGCTGGGCATCGGCTGCACTGCTGGTTCGGCACTGATGGAACAGGTGCACCACGCGCTGCTGGTGGAAGAAGGCCACGAGGATGGCCTTGTCATGTTGCGGTCGTTCACTTCCATGCTGATCGCCAGCCAGTGGATGTTCGGCACACCCGCCGATCGCGCCGCCCTTTCGGCCCTGCCTGATGCAGGACGCGCAATGTTGGTCCTTGGCCCCAAACTTTATGATCTGGCAAATAAGCGGCCTTACGATCGTTTCGTGTTTCTTGGGTCTGGTCCGCAGCATCCGCTCACGCAGGAAGCCGGGCTCAAGATGCAGGAAATGGCGCTGGCGACATCTGAGTCCTATTACAGCCTCGACTATCGCCACGGCCCGAAAGCATGCGCGAACGCTGACACTATGGTCACACTCTTTGCTTTGTCAGACCGCGCACAGGGTCTGGCGCTGGCCAGCGATATCCGCGCACTGGGCGCTGACCTGATCGTGATCGGCCCGGACGCCGCAGCTTATGCCGAACACGCATCTTGCGTCATCGTCCCGGTTGGCATGGCGAACCCCGAAGTGGCGGGCGCCGCGATGATGTTGCCAATTCAGACCTTTGCTTTCCACACGGCCCTGCGGCGTTCGCAGAACCCCGATGCGCCGTTGAATCTGTCAAAGGTGGTGGTTCTCTGACCCTTTACTTCAACGGGCGAACGGCACTGGACGCGGGGGCAGCCTTGCGCTGCGCAAATCAGCCGTTTTGCGACGGAAGACCAAATCCGCTAGACTAAGCCCTGCACCGCTCGGCCAGCCAGAACCCGAATGCCGCATCTTTCGTCGGCCGCGTCGCACTTCGCCGCGCCGTCATTTGCAGCGCCAGTGACAGGTCCGCGATGTCATTTTTGTCGTCATTTCGCCTTTTCATAGGTGATGCGCCCGCCACAGATTGTCATGGCGACCCCCAGTTTATCGATCTCCGAAGGTGCAACGGCGTTGATGTCGCCGCCAAGAACCACGACATCGGCCAGATTCCCTGCGCACAGCATGCCAATCCGCCTTTCGGCATGCGACGCCCATGCGCCGCCACGGGTATAGGCCCCGAGAATCGCCGCTAGATCGGGGCGCTCGTCAGACAGACCCGGGGCCCATGGTTTCCGCGTCAGCGCCGCCTTGATGGCACGCAAGACCGACACATCCGCTACCGGCCAATCCGATCCGAAAGCCAAGGGTGCATTAAGACTGATGCAGCGAAAGGCGTCGGCCCAGCGATCGCGCGGAATGCATCCCGCGGTTGGCTGCAGCGGCACGTCCATCGCGCCGGGCACATGCGCCGGTTGCAGCGAAGCGACAATGCCAAGCGCCCCGAGACGCTGCACGTCCTCTGGGTGGATCAGTTCGATATGTTCGATCCGGTGCCGACTGTCGCGCGCTCCGTTTGCATTTTGGGCCGCCTCATACGCATCAATCACGGTGCGCACCGAAGCATCGCCGATGGCATGGACGGCAATTTGCAATCCCCGCTGATCGGCATCAACGGCGATCTGGGCAAAGCGAACCGGGTCAAACAGCGGGGTGCCGCGCTGATCTGATTGGCCGGGATAGTCCTGCAGCATCCAAGCAGTACGGCTTTCGATCACACCGTCAATGAACAGTTTCACCAACCCGGCACGCAACCAGTCGCCCTGCCAGTCTCGCGCCATGCGGCTGGCCTTTTCCAACATCGCAAGTTCCATCTCGGGACGAAAATGAAACGCCACCTGCACGCGCAACGAAAGGCGGCCCTCCCCGCGAAGCGTCTGCAACAGCTCAAGTGTATAAAGATTGCCATCCATGTTGACCGCGCTGGTGATACCTTGGGCGGCCAGATGCGCCGTCGCCGCAGCCAGCAGTTCAAGGTCCGCCAAACGTTCTTCAGGTGAAGGCATCGGGTTCGGCTCGTCCCCGGTAGAAAGGCCCAGACTTGCCCTCGCCTTGCCGGCCAGATCCACAACGGGGTTGAATGCCGGGGGCTCGCGCAATTCGCCGCTGGCCAACCCGTCTTCCCCCATGACGACCTCGGCCCCCTGCGACAAAACCGCGCCGTGCAGCACACCACCTGCCACCAAAGCTGCGGTATTGGCCCAGACCGTGTGATGATCGGCCGCCATCAAGATAAAGGGTCGATCGGCGATGATCTCATCCAGATCCTGGCGCCGCATCGCACGGCTCAAAATGGCATAGTCCGCTCTTTGTCCCACCAAAAGGCCTGCCCCTGGACGGGATGCCGCAAAAGCACGGGCGCGGTCACGGAGAGTCTCGAACCCGGCCACACCCGACAGGTCCAGATCGCTCAGTTCGGCGCCGCCAAGAAACAGGTGGCAATGGCTGTCCACGAACCCCGGCAGCACCGTGGCTCCCGCCACGTCCACCACCCGCGTCTTTGGGCCAATCAAGGTCGCCATTTCGGACGCCGAACCAACCGCCAGAATGTATTCCCCCGCGAGCGCCACACCCTCCGCCCAAGGAGCCTGCGGGTCCATTGTCATCACGTGGGCGCGGGTCAAGATCAAGTCGGCTTGGGTCATGGCTATTTCACAGGGCGCGGCTTCAGCGCCCATCATGCCTGAGGCTCTTACCCAAGCTCTACCGATCTGAACTGGGCGTTTCAATAGAACTGCGAGCCGATCTTCGCGAAATGGACCTGTCGCGGTTTCGTTCCGGTTTTTTGAGAGCAATACTCGCCATCAAGGAGACCGGACATGGCAGCGATACACAGCGACGAGTTCAAACGGGATGCGGTTCGCATCGCGCAAACAAGCGGCCTGACCAGACGTC
>JANYFE010000012.1 GCA_025362795.1 Rhodobacterales bacterium
CGCATTCATCGCTTGACGGTAGAACCCCCGATCAGGCCTACTTCAACCTGCCGCCGCCTGTAACGCTGGCGGCGTAATCGAGGCGGAAAACCACTTAGAAAACGCCCAGAACCTGTTCAGATAAACCGAACCACCTCTGTACGTTTCATGACGGAAATTCCTTGTTAATGTACGGCAACATCTGAGTTGCTTGCACTTACAACCGCCGCGACGGCAATTCGTTCCGTGGTTGCCACGTTTTGGTCAATCACGAAGCCGGCACCGCCTGCGGATCAGAGAAAATCACATCAACGCGCAAGCCAGGTGACGCGTCGGACAATTGGACTTTGGCGCCGATACGGTCGGTGATGGCCTTGACGAGCGCCAGACCCAGCCCGTTGCCACTGCCACTGCGGTTGGGGTCGCTGCGGTAAAACAGGTCAAAGACCCGGTCGCGTTCGGCAGGGGCGACGCCAGGGCCGTTGTCAGTGACGCTTAGCCGGGTCAGGCCATTGGTGGTCGTTGCAGAAAGGGCAATGCGGGTGCCGGCCGGACAATGGGTGATGGCATTTTGAACCAGATTGGCAACCATTTGCGCCAGCATATCCCGATCGCCAGAGGCCGTGATTGTGCTGGTCAGTGGCACCAAAATCAGAGTCTGGCCATGTTCCTCTGCAATAGGCCCGAAGGTTTCAGCCATTTCGGCCAAAAGTGGGGCCAAGGGAACTGCGACAAGGCCACCAGGGGAAGCAGAGCTTTCCAGATGCGAAATCCGCAAGATCGCGTCGAATACGCTGCGCAGGCGGCCCAACTCGCTGGCGATATCATCCAGAGCGGGCGTGGGATCAAGCCCCTTGTCCAGGGCCGCATAGGCGCCATCCACCGACAGAAAGGCGCGGCTCAGCGGGGTGCGCAGGTCATGGGCGATGGCGGCAGCCGAGGCTTTGGTGACAGCGAGCAGCTGTGACAGCCGGTCAAGGTGGCGGTTCATGCCACGGGCGATGCGGTCGATCTGGTCGTTGCCGTCCGATACATCGGCGCGGGCCGAGGGGTCGCCCTGTGATACTTTGTCCAACGTGGTCGATATCCGCTCCAGCTTGATTTGGGTTTGCAGGCTGGTGAAGTAGCCGATGGCGAGGACAACCGCGCTGAACACCACGCCCATAAGGGCAAAGGCCCACAGCATCCGATTTTCTTGCAACTCGATCAGGGTAAGGTTGCGTCCGACCACCAGAACGAAAGGGCCAAGCGCAGCGGTGTTCAGGTAGAATTCCTCGGTCACCTTTTGAGTCGGCGTCGATTTGGCCACCATCGTAACACTTTGCCGCAACCATCCCATCGTTGCGGGGGCGGCGTCGATATTGCCTGCCAGCTTGCCGCCAATGGGATCGAACAATGCGACGGCGCGAAATTCGGTGCGCAAGGTGTGGCGCATGGAGTTGATGGCATCGACGAGGCCCACCGCCCCGGAGTCGGCATAGATTTGTGCCAGCAGTCCGCGATCTTCGACGATCTCGTTTTCCAGCGTGGTGGCCATTTGTTGCTGAATGTAAAAATATGAAGTGACTGCGGCCAGGACAAGAACGGCGGCAAAGACCAGCGTGGCCCGGACGGCCGTTTTGAACGCCGCCCCTGAAGTGACGCTACCGCGGTCCATGCATCGTATACCCGGTACTGCGGACGGTGTGGATCAGGGGGCAGTCGAAGGGTTTATCGACCTTGGCGCGCAGGCGGCTGACATGTGTTTCCACGACGGTTGTGTTGGGTTCGAAGTTGAAATTCCAGACCCGCTCCAACAGCATGGTCCGGGTGACGACCCGGCCCGCATTGCGCATCAGAATTTCCAGCAGGGCAAATTCCTTGGATTGCAGGTCGATCTGCTGGCTTTGCCGCCGGGCGGTGCGCGAGAGCAGATCAAGGGTCAGGTCGTAGACTGCCAAGTTGGCGATTTCTGCCATATCGCGGTGGCGGCGCGCCAACGCAGTGACACGTGCAATGAGTTCGGAAAAGTGAAAGGGTTTGACCAGGTAATCATCACCACCCGCCGCCAGCCCCTCGACCCGCTCGGTGACATCACCCATTGCGGTCAGGAACAGCACCGGCGTGTCGTTGCGCGCCGCACGCAGGGCCTTGACCAGCGACAGGCCATCCATGCCCGGCATCATGCGATCCAGAATGGCCAGATCGGCGTTGTTGTACAAAAGGTATGTCAGCGCTTCACGACCATCGGTGACATGATCGACGGAGTGGCCATTTTCGCTCAGGCCGTTTGTGATGAATTCGGCAACTTTGCGGTCATCTTCCGCCAGCAGGATTTTCATATTCGACTCAGGAATGAGGTTTCAGATCAGGCATGAGGCCTCGGTTGGAAAATGGCCAGTCGAATTGACGTGATCACGACAGGGCCGTTCTGATCCAATCAAGCCGAGCGGGCGGGACGAGGCCCAGGCAGTAGAAGTTAAGTCCGTCGGCGTAAGGTTTTGTCCGGGCGACCTTGTCCGCGAGGTCGGCACGGTCGCGCTGGCTTGGGTGAAACAACTGAAAGCCTGCGATCAGGGTCTTGTTCGGTCCAAGCAGGGCTTTGGTGGCCGCCATCTGGTTGGGGATGTTTTCGGATTGGGTCCTGTAGGCACAGTGCAGGATGCCGTCAAGAAACGGGACCAAATCGGGCAGTTTGATGCCAGTCTCCTCGGATCCGGCGGCGTCAATCAGCAGCAGCCGCGTAGATTTGGGCACAACGGCGCGAATCTCGGCGATAAGGGCGGTGACACCTGTGCTTCTCCACTTGAGGTAGGATTGCAGGGCAGGGGAAAACGTTGTCGCCGCCGGGCTGGGAATTTCTCGGGCAAAGGCATTGTCCAGAAGGTTGCAAACGATTTGACGGGCCTCTTCGGCGGGAATGCCCGCTTGGATCGCTGCGCGCCGGCAATGATTGCAAAAACAGACACCAAGCAGAAAGTCCTCTTCACGGGTCAGCGGCAGTCCGTCTTTTTCGTGATGATAGCCGTGGGAGAATGCCATGAAGTCAGGAGATTCGATTTCGATGCGGTCAGGTGCATAGGTTTCCGCGATTTCTTGCACCATCGTCGTGACATAGGCACGCGCGGCAGGGCTGGAGGGGCAAAGGCCATAGAAACTCGGATTGTCATGGGCAGTGCGCAGGCAATGGTCGGGATGAAGTATGCCGAGGCGGGTGTTGTGCAGGCAAACGGTCCATGCAGAGACTTTTAGCCCGCGTTTGTCGCGGCGGCGAATCATTTCGGCCAGGATATCGCCCTCTGTGGCTACGATGTCGGCTTGGAGGGGTTGGATTTCCTGACCCTGCCAGCGGGCAGGGTCGGGGCGGTAGTAGACGGTGCCGTCTTGCGGGAAATACACGCGGCGCTTGGGATTGCCGGGTTGGACAAAGCGACCGGCATGATAGGAGACGGCGAGGCTGATCATATTGGCCCCGGCTGCAGTGATACGGTCGGTGGTGGTGGCGGGCGTCAGATCGTGCAAATCCCACGGGTATGCCCAGATCGAGATGTCAGTCATGCCAGACCCCGTTCAGGACGCGGCCATTGGCAGTCAGCAGATGGTCGTGAGTGAGGATTTCGCCCAGGACATCTTCTAGGTCGATTGGGCGGCGCTCGAGACTGACTATGCTGGCATCGCCGGTCGCACCGATGGCGAAAGTGCCAAGGTCGGAGCGGCGAAGGGCTTTGGCGGGGGCCGTAGTCGTGGCGGCGATGAGCTGCGGAAGCGCCATGCCGAGGGCGTGGAATTTGGTCATCGTCCGCAGCAAATCCCATGCCGGGCCGTTGATACAAAGGGCGTGGACGTCGGACGAAATGCTGTCGGGCCAGAAGCCCTGCGCTGCCATCGCGCGGGCGGTCGCCCATGAAAAGCTTCCCATGCCGTGCCCGATATCGAAGAGGACACCGCGCTGGCGAGCGTGCAGAACTGCCTCGCGGATGGTGCCGTTTTGCAGAACCGGGGCGTTGGGGAAAGGGCGGTAGCAATGGGTCAGAACGTCGCCGGGGCGCAGCAGGTTGACCGCCTCTGAATAGGTCGGCGGGGCTTCATCGATGTGGCACATCAGTGGCAGATTGCAGCGGTCAGCAACTTCCAAGGCAATTTGCAGGGGGGCGGTGCCGGAGGTGCCACCCGCGTGTTTGCCGATACGGACCTTGATGCCGATAATGGTTTTGGGATGCGCCAGAGCTACGTCGACGGCGTCGCGGGCGGCCATCAGGCGCATGTCCTGCGCCTCGCCAACAGAAATCCGGTGGGAAAAGCCGTAGATGCCCGCAAAAGAGATGTTCAGGTAGGCGAGGACGCGGGTCCGGGAGGGCGCTATGACGTGTTTTTGGAAACCTGCAAAATTGCCGGGGCCCGCACTGCCGGTATCAACACAGGTGGTGACAGCGCACGCGCGGCCATAGGCGTCGGCGTCCACGCCCAGCGAAGTGCCGCCCCAGTAGACATGGGTATGCAGGTCAATCAGCCCGGGGGTGACGATCTGATCCGCGACTTCTCGGATGTTTTGTCCCTCCAGGTTGTCACCCAAAGCCGAAACACGCCCAGAGGTGAAGGCGACATCGGTGACGCGGTCGATGTCTTGGGAGGGGTCGATGACGCGGCCACCGTGCAGGATCAGGTCGTGGGGCATATGGCCTCGCTGGGTTGGATGATCTGCATATCACGCCTGCCTGGCGCGCCGGACAATGGCCCTTCGTGCCTGACAGACAATTTTTACTGGATTCAATCGGACAAAAGCGAGGATGACTGTTTGAAGGCTTTTGCCAGTATGGGCAACTGGCGAGAGGCCGTCATGCCTTTTCCGGGTCCATGCGCAGCATGCGCAAAGCGTTCAAGGTGACAAGGACAGTAGCGCCGGTATCTGCCAGGATCGCGATCCACAATCCGGTGACGCCGAGGATTGTTGTCACCAGAAACACAGCCTTCAGCCCAAGCGCGATGGCGACGTTCTGGCGAATGTTGGCCATAGTGGCGCGGGCCAGCCGGATCATCGCAGCGATGTCTGTCACCCGGTCGCGCAGCAGGGCGGCGGATGCCGTCTCCAACGCCACGTCGGTGCCGGAGCCCATCGCCACGCCGACCGTCGCGGCCGCCAAAGCGGGTGCATCATTGATACCATCGCCGACCATAATTACGCCACCCAGGCCGGCCATCGCTTTGAGGGCCGCGACCTTGTCGTGAGGCATAAGATCGGCGCGATAGTCCATGCCCAAGGCACCGGCAATCGCGGCACCAGTGCGAGCATTGTCACCTGTCAGCATGACGGCGCTGACGCCCATAGCTTTCAATTGGGCGACGGCGTCTCTGGCGTCGCTGCGTGGCTCGTCGCGCATTGCGATCAGGCCAAGCGCATGGGCGGCGCGAAACACCACGACAACGGTCTTGCCCTCGCCTTCCATTTTGGTCGCAAGGCGCAGGCCCGCATCGTCCAGCGCTCCGTTGTCCCTGGCAAAGCGCGGTGAGGCAACCCAAGCAAGTTGCCCTTCCACCAGCGCCTCTGCACCCTTTCCGACCAGTGCCTTTGCACCACTTGCGGCAAGGGCCGGCACACCGGCCTGTTCGGCACGGCGCAGGATAGCTGCGGCCAAAGGGTGGCTCGAGTCACTTTCGACCGCGGCAGCGACCGCCAGCAAATCGGACTCCGTGCCGTCCAGAACCACCAGATCCGTCACTGCAGGCCGGCCCGCGGTCAGGGTGCCGGTTTTGTCAAAGGCCACCTGCGTGACGCGGGCCGCTGCCTCGATCACCGAGCCGCCTTTCATCAACATCCCACGCCGCGCACCAGTTGAAAGTGCAGAGGCGATCGAGGCCGGAACCGAAATTACCAGGGCGCAGGGACAGCCGATCAACAGCAGCGCCAGCCCGCGATAAATCCATGTGCCCCAAACCTGGCCAAAGAACAGCGGAGGCACAAGCGCGACCAACAGGCCAAGGCAGGTGATGGCCGGCATGTAGTATTTGCTAAATCGGTCAATGAAGCGTTCGGTCGGGGCGCGGGCACTTTCCGCTTCTTCCACCAGGGCAATGATGCGCGAGATGGTGTTGTTTTCGGCGGATTTGGTAACGGTAACGCGCAAGGCCGCCTCGGCATTGATCGAACCGGCAAAGACCGGGTCGCCCGGCGCTTTGGTTTTGGGCATGGACTCACCCGTCACCGGGCTTTCGTCTATGCCAGAGGTGCCATCGGAAATCGTGCCGTCTGCCGGAATGCGATCGCCGGGGCGGACCAGAACAATCTGGCCGATTTCCAGTGTGGCAGCGTCAACTTCGCGCGTCATGCCGTTATCGTCCAGCAGCGCGGTTTTGGGCACCAGACTCGCCAAGGCGCGGATCGAGGCGCGGGCGCGGTCAGCAGCGACGCCCTCCAGTACTTCACCAACTGCGAACAGAAACACCACCAGCGCCGCTTCTTCTGCAGCGCCAATGAACAACGCGCCGACGGCAGCAATCGTCATCAGCGCTTCGATGGTGAAGGGAATTCCTGCCCTAAGGGCAGCCAGCGCACGCAGGGCCACTGGCGCGACCCCGATAAGGCAGGCCGCAACAAAGGCCCAAAGCGCCACCTGTTCCGACGCTAAATGCTTCACCAAGGTGGCCCCAGCCAACAAAATCCCGGTTCCAATTACCAGTCTGCCTTTGGCGGTCTGATGCCAACGATTGTCCGGCTCTTTCGCCGCGATTGCATGTGTGTGGCCAGGCCCGACGTGGCTGGAATGATCCGCAACGGCTGCCGCTTTGGAGTCGTGATCATGGCCCTTGCTGCCTATATCGACTGCCGCGGTGGGCCGGATAAACTTGCGTTTGGTGGCCGCGGCCCCCTTCGCTGCAATGCCGTATCCCAGCTTTTTCACCGTCGCCTCAACCGCGTCCCGCGAACTTGCTTGGGGGTTCAGTACCAAGCTCAACCGCTCTGACAGCACGCCGACCTGCACATCCGCGACACCCGGCAAGCGTTCCAGCGCCGTGGTGATCTTGGCAGCACAGGCCGCGCAGTCCATGCCTGTTACGGTCCAGTCGTGGCGCTCGTTCGGATTGCCCGTCATCACAGTCCTTTCGCCGCCAAAGCGGTCCTTGTATCTCTCGATTCACATACCTAATGTCTCTAGTAACTATAGGTTCAAGGGGTTTTCATGCTGACTATCGGAAAACTTGGTGCGGCGACGGGCGTCAAGGTACCGACCATCCGTTACTACGAACAGATTGGCCTGCTGCCCGACGCTGAACGCTCTTCCGGCAACCAGCGGCTCTACGGGCGGACCGTGCAAGACCGGCTTGCCTTTATTCGGCACGCCCGCGAACTGGGTTTTCCTCTGGAGGCGATCCGGGATCTGTTGAGCCTGTCGGACCGCCCCGACCAGTCCTGCACAGAAGTAGATGCGATTGCTCAGGCTCAGTTGCAGGCGGTGAAAGGTCGGATTGCGCGCCTGCACGCGTTGAAGGGTGAACTGGAGCGGATGATTGGACAGTGTGCGGGTGGCAGCATTGCCGACTGCCGCGTGATCGAGGTGCTGGGCAACCATCTGCATTGTTCGGCCGATCATGGCCGCGATCTGCTTGCCGTGTCGGAGTAAGCCCATGCTGCGCATTCTCTCCAACGGGACTTTCCGCCACCTCTATGTCGCTCAGGTCACTTCGCTGATCGGCACAGGACTGGCCACCGTGGCGCTCGGTCTGCTCGCCTGGCAATTGGCGGGCGCAAATGCCGGATTGGTGCTTGGGACAGCGCTGGCAATCAAGATGGTCGCTTATGTGACGCTTGCTCCGGTCGCGTCGGCACTGGCGGCACGGCTGCCGCGCCGGGCTTTTCTGGTCTCGCTGGATTTGATCCGCGCCGTTGTCGTGCTGTTCTTGCCGTTCGTCACGGAAGTTGGCCAAGTCTACTTTCTGATCTTCCTGCTGCAAGCCGCCTCTGCCGGGTTCACACCGGCATTTCAGGCGACGATCCCGGATGTGTTGCCGGAAGAAGCAGATTACACCAGCGCTTTGTCTCTGATGCGGCTGGCTGAGGATATGGAACAAGTGTTTAGCCCTATGCTTGCTGCTGGTTTGCTGACGCTGGTCAGCTTTCCCGTTCTGTTTGGCGGCACGGTCGCGGGCTTTGCGGTCTCGGCTGCGCTGGTGTTCAGTGTCAGTCTGCCCGCGCGCGTCCAAAGCCACGCTGAGCCTTTCTTCACGACCACCACCAAGGGCCTGCGAATTTATCTGGCAACACCCCGGCTTCGCGGATTGATGGCGATGGAACTGGCTGTCGCCGCGGCTGGCGCGATGGTTTACGTCAACACAGTCGTGTTGGTGCAGGTGCGTCTGGGGCTGGGAGCGCCGCAGGTTGCGCTTGCGTTTGCGGCGTTTGGGGCGGGGTCGATGGCGGCGGCAGTGTTGTTGCCGCGTGTGTTGGACCGGATGCCGGACCGTCCCGTGATGTTGGCTGGGGCGGCGGTAATGGTCGCGACGGTTGCAGTGCTGCCATTGGTCAGCGGGATGGCCGGATTGCTGCCGCTATGGTGTTTGGTCGGGTTCGGATTTGCACTAAGCCAGACTCCGATCGGTCGCATATTGAACCGATCCGCGCAGCCCGAAAATCGGCCGGCGATCTTTGCAGCGCAATTCGCACTGTCGCACGCCTGCTGGCTGGTCACTTACCCGCTGGCTGGGTGGCTGGGCGCGGCTTTCGGTTTGAATGTCGCTGCACTAGGCTTGGCAGGGCTGGGGTGTGGGGCGATGGCGATAGTATTCTGGGTGTGGCCTGCCGCCGACCCCGCCGAGTTGGCGCACTGCCACCCTGAACTCGCGCCCGATCATCCCCATCTGGCAACAACCGCACACGGGCCGCACCGCCACAAATTCACGATCGACGCTTTGCACCAGCATTGGCCAAAGCTGACGGCCTGAAAACCATTTGCAATTTATGGCAAGTAGTCCGAACAAACCGTCACCACCCAACGCAGATCTCTCTTGGCGCGTTGAAAGCCATTTCTTCCTGAACGAAGTTTGGGGGGGGCTGATTTTTCCAGAGGTTTCCCGGTTTCCGCGCGATTAATACAGCCCTTGGCAAGCCACCGTCGTCGCGCCAGCGGTGGAGCGACGCGTGGTCAGTATCGCCGTGCCTTCTTTTCGGCGATCAAGCGGGACGGGTATACATTTATCGACGGGGGGATTTGGGCGAACAACCCCGTCATGGTCGGGCTGGTCGATGCACTTACATGCTTTGATATCGACAGACGGCAGGTCCGAATTCTGAGCCTTGGAACGGGCCAAACAAGGTTCCGTACAGGGCGTCGGCTCAACTTTGGGGGGCGGCTATTCTGGGCGAAAGGGTTCTACGACGCGGCAATGCGGTCAGAAGTCACACAATGCCCTCGGCCAAGCCTATCTGCTGGTGGGTAGGAACAACGTGCTACGGCTGGACGCGCCGGAAACATCGAATTGGATTGAGATGGACGATGTTCGACGCGCAATCTCCGAACTTCCGGGCGTGGCTCGATCTCTGGTTGACGGTGCAGATCAACAGATCAACAGATCAACAGATCAACAAAGACTTCTTGGCGGTGGATATTGCCGTCAACTGACCCACAGAGGGCGGACAATTGAATTCAAGCCATTTCGAACTCTCGTTGATGTGGTTTGGCCTGCGCTATGAAGCCGCGCTCAAGCGCACAACATACTGAAGTTATTAGGATAACTGGTGCCGCTGAAGAGACTCGAACTCCCGACCCCATCATTACGAATTGTAAACTTGACCTGTTGGACAGGGTTGCCTTGGGTAGGCTAAATTTAGCTAACATATTACAAAAAAAGCACTTTCTGAACCAGTGGTGTTGGACGGGCTTCGATGGAGTTTGCTGCGCTTTGACTCCGCTCCCCTACTAACGCCCTACTAGCAAAACTTGGCGCGATGCGGATCGAACTGGCGGCTGCACCCCCTGCACCTACCCCCCCCATCAACGGCTTTTCGGGCTTCTAGCCCATGGCGCGCCCTCGGTCCACCCACGTTGGCGAGCTAAGGGGGAGTCTTGGGAAGCAAGCGGGGCGGTATTTGCTAGCCGAGTTTCCCCGCCTTCCAACTGTGACCGCACTGTAGGCAAGTCACCATGACTGCATTGCTGCCCATGAACCCGGCGAGCAGACCCACGCCACCGGTCACTACTCCGCCGATCAGCGCCTTGCCTAAGCCGAAACCCTTCTTGTTTGCTGTCACGTGCTGCGACGCGCATTTTGGGCAAAAGGGGCCCGAGACTCTATCCAATGTTGACGGAACCGACCTAGACACTCGATCCACCATCCGGTGTTGACCGCCACCGTCGTCGAGTTCATGCCCACAAAATCTGCAAAGCTTCGCCTCAAGCCTGATATCCTCGGCGCACCACGGGCATTGCTTCATAGCCGGAGCGACTAGGGATTCACGCCCGGCAAGGGCGGTCGAAGCAGTTTTGTCCGACATCCGAGGACAAGGCAGGCGGTAGGCCCATTGGCTGGTCGTACTGATCCCACAATGGATGCACCGATCCAGTTCAAACTCGTGCCCCCGATGGGTGGTCGCGGCGTGGTCTGTGTTCTGCACTTGCCTTCACCTTGCTAGCCGAATTCAGAATAGGTCTCGAAACTTATAGTCTACAATACGGCCTTCCTATGTCTCATGTCTGAAAATGAGACTCATAGTCTGTAGATTCATAGGCAGCGCCAGCCTTTGCCACGTGCATGGATATCAGGCGGGTTGTCGGGGAAAATCTGCGGGAAGAACGGGAGCGCCAACGCCTCTCGCAAGAAGAGCTTGCCTTCCGCGCTGAACTCCACCGCACTTACGTCAGCGGCGTCGAGCGCGGCGTCCGCAATCCCACCGTAAAGATCGTGGCACGGCTGGCTGAGGCCTTGGGGGTTGAGCCTTCTGCTCTTCTTGAACGCCGACCAGAACGCTAGTTCTGAAACTTGGGGCGTCGCGTCGCGACTGGGCTTGCGGTGCATTTGAGGTTGCTTTTACTTTGCCTCGACGCGCTGCCACTTCGGACAGATGGCACTATGCATTCTCTGCATACAGCCCAACTCCCGGAACGATCAGATCAGTAAGTAAACCGGTGCAGTAGGCAAAGTGCGCTTTTTGCACATTGCCCGCCGAGCCCCCCCCCCCCCCGCTACCACCCCCCCCCCGTCAACGGCTTTTGGGCTTCCACGGCAGGCAGGCGCTCTCGGTCCACCCCCCTTGGAACGCTTACGGGGGACTCATAGGTGAACCTGAATCGTGGTGCGGCGAAGCGCCCTTGCCCGGCGTTTTAGGCGGCAGATCCCGCCCACGGGACAAAAGTCAACTGTTAATATCCCCTTCCAAACCATTGCTTGTTCGCGTGCGCGCGTTGGACGGGTTTAGCTACGTTTGGATGGCGCTACATGAAGATAACTATCTGATTTTGATTGTAAATTCATGATTTTTGACCTAAGTTGAGTTGAGGCCAAGGGAGGTCTCAATGTCAGCTTTCAAGTTCACCAAGCGCTCAGTTGAAAATGTGGAACTGCCCCAATCTGGGCAAGTTCTTTACCGCGACACCATGCTTCCGGGGTTCGGCCTTCGGGTTGGACAGCGATCCAAGGTTTTTGTTGTTGAGGGTCAGGTCAACCGGCGCACCAAGCGCGTCACCATCGGGCGCACCGATGTTATGTCTGTGGATGACGCGCGGAAACGTGCGATGGCCACCCTCAGCGAAATGGCCGCTGGCAAAGACCCTGCGGCAGAGAAGCGCAAAGCGGCAATGGAGGCGATCACCCTCGACCAAGCCTTCAACGCATTCTTCACAGCGCGGACGGCACTCGCCGCCCACACGGTCGACCTCTACAGCCGCACCCAGAAACTTTACCTGAAGGACTGGCAGAAGACCGCGATGGTCAAGATCAGTCGGCAGATGGTGCTGAAAAGGCATCAGCGCATTGCGAAGGAAAATGGCGAGGTCACGGCCAACAACGTCATGCGGCATCTGCGTTCGGTCTACAATTTCACCGCCGCAGGCTTCGAAGAGTTTCCGGCCAACCCCGTCACCATCCTGACGCAGGGCCGCGCATGGTATCCAGAGAAGCGTCGCCGGGGCGTAGTCAGCGCCCAAAACCTGCCTGACTGGTGGGCCGCTGTCATGGAAGAGCCGGACTACTCCCGCGATTTTCTGTTCGTCGCACTGTTTACCGGAATGCGCCGCGCTGAAGTCGGTGGCCTCCGCTGGGAAAACATCAACCTCCCAGCCCGAACGCTGCACATCCCTACGACCAAGAACGGCGATCCTCTGGACTTGCCGCTGTCCGATTTCTTGGTTGACCTGTTGAGGGCGCGCAGGGCTTGGGTTGCGGCCTCACCTTGGGTATTTCCCAGCGTCAGCAAGGCCGGGCACATTGTCGAAACCAAGAAGTTCACCGCGCGGGTGACGGAACGTTGCGGGTTGGATTTCACCATGCACGACCTGCGCCGCACGTTTATCACCATCGCCGAAAGCCTCGACATACCGCACTATGCGTTGAAGCGGCTTCTGAACCATAGGATAAGCGGCGATGTTACGGGCGGCTATATTGTGATCGATTCGGAGCGGCTGAGAGGGCCGGTCGAGAAGGTTGCCGCTGCGATCCTACGCTCCGTTCAAAGTTCCGAACCCAAAACCGCTCTCCTTGCTGCCGAGTAGTTTCTCTGTTTTGGACCGCGTTGGACGAGCAGAAAAACCAAACCAAAATTGCTTGGAACCCTGTGCCGCATGCGCTAGGTTTTGACTACCTGCAACTGAGTGACCCAAAACGCGTGTGACAAAACGCTGAGGCCAGTTAAAGTCTGGTAGTAGGTCGGTGAGATCGTAAACGTGAAGTGATCTCTTAAACGAACGGAAACCCCGGGCCGCGTCATCCCCTTTAACCTGCAATGCAGCTCCTGCAACTGGGCCTGCTTGCGCATCCCTTGGAGATGACAATGGCCCTTGACCTCAAAGAGCGTGGGCATCTTTTGTCCACGAAACAAGTCGCTGACCGAACAGGGCTCAGCAAATCATTCTTCGAAAAAGGCCGCATCTATGGGTACGGCCCGAAGTTCTTCAAGCTACGCAGCCGCGTCTTCTACGGTGTTGGCGACGTCGAAGCATGGGTTGCAAATGGCATGAAGAATCCGGGAGGCATGAATGTCTGACTCGCGTGAAGAAAAACTAAATGAGATCATGGACTTTCTGCTCTCCCTCCGCAACTTCGTGCGCAGCGACATGTACAACACCTTCAAAGTCAGCGAAGGAAATGGCTATGGCCATGTCAAATCTGCCGTCTCGGACCTAGTGGTTAGACGCCATGCTGAAGGCGTTCAGCCCATCGCAGTTTTCTTTTTGAAGGGCGACTTAGTGCGCGCCGCTGCGCTCGATCTCGACTCGCACGATGGCAGCATGGATTGGGATACGATGACTGCTTGGGCGCTGCCAATCGTCATGCGGCTGCGCGAACTTGACCTCAAACCTATGTGCTTCAGGTCTGGCGGGGGTGCAGGAATGCACATCTGGGTGCTGTGGAAGGAGCCGCAATCAGCAGCTCGTGTTCGCAAAGTGCTGGCGGCTGTTTTGGCGGAATTTGGAGCAAGAACTGGCACAGGCGGTGTTATTGAACGAACGGTTGAAATCTTCCCAAAAGCCGATGTGCTGGCACCGGGAGGTGTCGGGAGCTGCATTGCGCTGCCCTTAGCGCGCAAATCCGTCGTGCTAGGCGAGAACCTTGAAATCATACCGAAGGATGAATTCCAAAAACCCGACCTCGCAGCGATGTGCTCAAAACCGATCGCTGAGGTGAGCATCCTGTTGCGCGACGAGGCACCAAGGAAGGCAACTGATACGCCCCGTCGAGCCCATCCCGACATTATTATGGACGGGGATGAACAAGAGGCGCGAGGTGCACTTATGGTTGTGCCCTCAGATGACTACGATACATGGATAAAGGTCGGCCTAGGACTAAAGAATGCCTTCGGAAATGCCGGATATACTGCTTGGGAAGAGTGGTCCGCGCGCTCATCCAAGTTTGGCGGCGCTGAATTGACGAGAGAGGTGTGGGACAGCCTCAAGCCCGACGGCACGTTGACGCTCGGAACGGTCTTCTTCCTCGCGCAACAGCGTGGGTGGAACGGCCCCAGTGATCCGCAGATTCGGCAAATGAATCGGGAGTATGGGGTGCTGGCACAAGGTAAGCGGACTCAAATCATTATCAAGAATCCCGGGCCAGAATCCATGGAAGTGGTCGAATTTCTTAGCAAAGAAACCCTGAAGGATAGGCTGGCGGGAAGCTTTGCAAGGGCTGAGGGTGTCAGCAAGGAGCCCCTCGCAGACCATTGGCTGCGTCACGCCAAGGCGGCACGTTACACCCGGCTGGAGTTCGACCCAGAAAAACCACCGGGCCACAACGGAACCACCTGGAACGTTTGGTCGGGCTTTGCATTTACGCCAGAGCCGGGAGATTGGAGCCTCTTGAACCGGCATATCCATGAGAACATCGCACGTGGCGACGATGAGCTTCACGCTTGGTTGGTAAACTGGCTGGCGCTGGGCGTTCAGCAACCGGGGCTGGTGATCGGCACGGCGCCGACTCTCAAGGGCCTGCCCGGCACAGGCAAAGGCGTGCTCGCCCACGCCTATGGTCGGTTGTGGGGACCGCACTACGCCAGCATCACCCATGACGCACATGTCAAAGGCAGGTTCAACTCCCACCTTTTTGGACGGCGCTTTGTCTTCATTGATGAAGGCATCTTTGGAGGCGACAGGCGTGATGCCGGGGTGCTGAAAACCCGCATCACGGAACCTGAACTGATGTTGGAAATGAAGGGGGTTGACGCCATCAAAGTCAAGAATCGGACCATTCACATGGTCGCTTCGAATGAAGATTCGGTGGTTCCAGCCGATATGGGCGACCGCAGGTGGCAGGTCATCGAGGTGTCGGCCGCGCGCCGCGAAGATCACGCTTACTTCGGAGCAATCGAACAACAGCTACGCGCCGGTGGTTTCGAAGCAATGCTCTTCGATCTTGTAACGCGGGATATTTCGACTGGGCCGGACCCACGCAAAACGATCAAAACACCCGAGTTGTTCGAACAAATTATTCGTGCGGGCAGCCCGGGCTTGCGCTATGTTTACGAACTCCTCGACGAGGGCCGCTTACCCCAGCCAAGTGTTCGAGGGAACGGACCGGGTCGGACCACGATCGGGGCCTTGCACGCCGAAATGATGCAGCGGTTTCCCCGTGGCGGCTTCACGTCGCCCAGTGAGTTGGGACGTTTTATATCGCGCCTGTTTCCCACTATAAAAACAGTGCAGAGTGGCACATTCACTGAGCGAACGTCAGGCCTTGTCGAAAATCACCGTTCGACACGGTATACCTTTCCGCCACTCGCAATCGCGCGTCGGCAATTTGAGGCGCACATGCGTCAAATCATTCCGTGGACGCGAACAATAGATGATTGGGACGATGATTCAGACCACGAGACAATTTCGGACGAAATACCGTTTTAGTGCGCAATATAGGTGAGCTATGCAACATGGCCTATTGGCAGTACACAGCCAGTAGGCCATCTTTCTTTGTAGTTCCTAGAACCACCATATTGGTTATACATCCCATATTGTCATCTTACTGCTGACTAAGACAATAATGCAGCCGCCCACTGCCCAACTCGATCCCCTATCTAGCGCCGGTGCGTGCCCATGGCGGGGCTTGGCGTGGTGCCCGCTACCCCAGTGGCCAAAACGCCATACAGGCCCCCAGCGGCCCGCCTACGGCGTTTGCGGGGCAGCAGCGCAAATTAGGCTATATTAAAATGTGCGACGTTCGAAATAGAGCGAGAATGAACGTCACCTGAGATCAGACTTCGGACTTTGACCGCACCCTGCTCGTCTGGCAGTTGCCCCCTGTTCGTAACCATAAATGTGCTGTTCTGATTGTTCTCTGGTTGCGCCCGCTTGAGCCACCCCTTAGGCTGACACAGCCGAGAGTCTTCCAGAAACCGGAACTCATTAGCTTGACTTGTTAACAGTTGAGGCGGGCCATCACAGCCCGCCCAAAAATTACTAGCGCTTGCGATCCGGTGCCTGCGTCAGTGCTGAAGCCGCCACCCTTTTGACCGCCTTTGGCGTCTTGGGGTTTGCAAGCAACTTGGCGGCCTTGGATGCCACATTGATGGAAGTATTCTCGCTCTTCGCCATCACACATTCCTCTCAGGCGTACTGGATCAGGGACCAGGTGACCGCATTACCGCCATATGGCGGCATGCGGTTGCCCTTGGCGATAGGTGCGGTCGTGCTGGGCGTGCCCGCCACCTTCCACACGCCGCTTTCGGGGCAGACTTCGCCGGTTCTGGCTGTGGTGCCCAGCGGCACGCGGCTTTTGGCAGTGTAGTTCATCAGTCAACTCCTTGATAGCGGGCTGTCCGTGTTTGGTTGCCCGATTTCGTATAGATATATCGAATGCTTCCATCCGTCAACCTCTGTGGTATGATTGCGTATCATCTAACCTGACGGCGCGCCGAGCCCGTGGCGCGCCGTCATGATTCTGGGAGGGAGTTGCATGTCTCTTGCCACAAGGCTGAACCAGCTAAGGCTGCGAAGAACGCAGTCATTACAGCAGGTTGCTGATTCGATCGGAGTTTCAAAGACGCACATTTGGGAACTGGAGAAAGGGCGCAGCGACAATCCATCGCTTGAAATGCTGACGAAGTTGGCGAACCACTTCGGCGTCACAATCCGCAGCATTATTGGGGAAGACCCCGACTCGTCTGCCGATGACAAGCTGGCCATGATGTTCCGACAGGCCGGTGATCTAGGCGAAAATGACCGCGCTGTCTTGGAGGTTATGATCCGTGAAATGTTAAACAGGAACCGCACCCGTGGCACTGACAATTGATCGTATGGAAATCGACGACGCCGGAGCCAATCCCAAGAAATTGGCCGAAGCGATTGTAAAGCAGCTACCGCAAGGCGTTCGCGCCATTCCGGTCCGCGAAATCGCGTCAGCAATCGACATCTATGAAATTCGGGAAGCGGTTCTGGACGGGCTAGAGGGCGGCCTGATCGTTCCTGAAGACAAATCCCATGGGGCCATCCTTGTTCATTCGGACCGGCATGAAACCCGCAAGCGATACACCATTGCGCACGAAATTGGCCACTATGTGAACCCAACGCACCTCTCCAGCAGCCCGAACGGCTTCATGTGTTCGCGGAAGGACATGAATGTGGATTCCGCGAAAACGGGCGATCAACACGCCAAGATGGAATTGGAGGCTAATCAGTTCGCCGCCGACCTTCTGATGCCCGGTGCGATGGTCAATGCGTTTCTTAGCAGAAAACTTGGCGCGGACCTTGAACACATCTTTGCGCTTGCCGACTGGTTCGAGGTGAGCAAGGAAGCGGCGGCGCGGCGTTATGTCGTCCATTTGGATGTGCCTGCGGCAATCGTGTTTTCCTTTAAGGGCATCGTCCGCTATATAAAGACGAGCGGCAGCTTTCCGCGTCTGTCAGTCTGGAACGACGTCGCGATCCCCGGCGACTGCCTCTCCGCCACAAGCCGCGCCGAAGTAGGCAGAGTGACAGACACAGTGGAGACCCCCGGCCACCTGTGGCTGGAAAGGTCAGCGGGGCTATCGTTGGGTGAACAGACCGTCGCACAACAGAATGGTTACCGCATGACCTTGCTCACCGTTGAGTCGACTGAGAGTGAAGAAGAGGAATGGGAAGCGCCCCGGTTCCGGAGTTAGCACGCTCAGTTTCAAGGAACTTTTTTGTGCTCGCTTGCCGCGCGCAAATCGGATAGCGAAGAGATAATCCGCCATCCAGGAACTGCGTATGAGGCGTTTTTTGCTGCAAGCTGTGCAGGAAGAAGATCACCTTGCGCCAGCGCGCGAGGTCTTTGGCCTTGCAGATTTGGACCGCGCGATAATCAGTACGGCATTTATGACAGCGTCCGGGCTATTGCTGTTGAAAGAAGTTCTTGAGCCTATTGCAAATAGAACCAAGCTCTTTGTCGGCATCCGAAACGGCGTCACCACTGTCCAGTCCATCCAAAAGGCGCTTGAAATAGGGTGCGAGACATATCTGGTGGATACCGGAACGCGGACACGCATTTTCCATCCAAAGTTATACTATGCGCACAGCACGGCGCGCGCCAAACTGCTGCTCGGGAGTGCCAATTTGACTATGGGCGGACTGCGAACCAATATTGAGGCGAGCGTATTGCAGACCTTCGACCCCGCAATTGCTGACGACGCCGGGTTTCTGGTGGACTTGGAAACCAAGCTTAACGCTATGATCACGGACTTCCCAGAACATGTGATCCGTGCGACGGACCACGATCAACTCGCTGTGTTGCTGCGCTCAGGTCGCCTGCTAGACGAAAGAAAGGTGCGCGCACCTGAACCGGCAGGAAGTTCCGCAGATCGCGATTTGGACACCGTGCCACGCATGAAGCTGCTCACGGCACCAATTTCAGTTCCAAGGGCAGCACTGCCCCCGGTGCCGACAGCCGCGCCAACCGCGCCGGTCGCGCTGGCACGGCAGGAGCTAGTCTGGGAGAGCGACGGGCTTACCGAACGCCATCTCAATATTCCGACGGGTTCGAATACCAATGCGACTGGGTCAATGCTCTTCGGACTTGGCGCTTGGAGTGGTATTGATCATCAGTTTTATTTCCGGGATGAGGTGTTCAAGGCCCTCAATTGGACAAACGATACTGCACTCGAAAAGTCACACCTCGAGCGAGCGTGGGCAACATTTCGGCTGATAATTAAGGATTTGGACTACGGCGAAAAACCGCTCAAACTGACCCACAATTCCTTGACCAGCGCAAGAATCATCAAGGCACGAAACAGCAAGACCCAGTTGCATTGGGGCTTGGTAAAGCCTCTGGTTGCGCGCAAAGACCTTCTTGGGAGTGTCCTCAAGCTGTTCCGCGACACTGACGATCCGACCCGATTCACGCTTGAAATCGACTGAATCACTCAGCCGAAAGACGTTGACGCCGGTCTCGCAAGAGCACCCATCCGGCCAGCAAATCGAGCTGATCACCCTTGGATATTCCCAAGCTGCCCAACACCGACTCCGACTGCTTTTCAAGCGTTTCAATAACCGAGTTCTGGCGCACCATGTGATCGAGCGACTCCAATTTCGGCTCGGTCTTCTCGGAGGAAGGGAGTAGTAACTTTTCGATCTCTGAGGGCACCAGCTCCAGCACTCCTCCGCCGTAATGCCTGCCTTCCAGTTCCGCGCTTAGGGCCGTTAGGCTATTCACGAAACTGTAAACAAGTTGTTCGGCAGTCCCGCGCAGCGGTCTGATTCGGTATGCGGTATCCGTGGTGTAAGCGTTCGCTCGGTTTAGGATTAGGCGCGGAGTATCATGGCTGCGCTTAAGCATTCCGACCTCAGTAGAATAAACCGATGGCACCGTGTACCACGGCTTTCGAATGCCACACTTATACCGCGTATGCAGATTTTCCCGCTCACCAGCTTCGATGTATGAGCGCACCTTTCGGGAATCCTCGACTCCTTCACCCCTTAACCATAGGAAGTTTGTTGGCTTTCCCGTTGCGGCGTTTCTAGCATGTTGCTCTTCGTCGTAAATGATCCCAGGACAATGATCGCTCCGCCCGAACATTGGATGCGCCCACTCTGACAGGCCGTGAAGAGCAACCACGTCATCCGTCACCAAAAAGAATTTGTTCGCGCCAGTAACAATACCGACGTCCACCGACGCCACGTCTTCAAATCTGTAAATGTCGTTTCGCGCTTCTAGCTCATCCAGAATGGAGAGCGCCTTAGTTGAGATTAGGGCACGGGTCCATTTACCCACGACGGTTTTGCCGTTGATGGCGCGAGGGGTGTTGAATATCGTCTCCGGGTCTTGGCGCAGGAACTTCCTGCCGCTCACGCGGAGGATTCCCAAGCCTTCGCCGTGAGTTTCGGGTGTCATCTTCTTCTCGGCCAAAAGCAGCACCGCGCCTTGTAGGGTGCCTTCAAACCAGATTTCTTGTGGATCGACTATTACGATCCGCCGACATTCCTTTCCAAGATAGGTGCGCAGCGACTGTGCGTGCATCACGTGGACAATTTCGGAAGGAACGACCATCGCCAGCCTGCCGCCGGGCCGAAGTAGCTCCAGAGACGCCAGAATAAACGGAACCCAAGCATTGGTATGTTTGGTGAATTTGCACGAGAGCGCAGAAAAGATTGCTTCTGAATTTGCCTGAAACTCGGGCGGCAGGTATTGGTAACGAACAAAGGGAGGATTCCCGAGGACTGCATCAAAGCCCGATGGTGCCTCCCGAACCCGGCCAAGTGCCCAGCCTAGGAAATCCGTTTGTGTCACGTTGCACTTTACAAGGTGGAGTTGTTCTGCCCTTCGTGCGGCCTTTGACGCCTCTTCCAAATCAAGTTCAAAAGCCGTGATGTCCGCATTGGGAGCATGGTCTGCTAACGGCGAAAAGAAGGCTCCGTCACCGCAACTAGGTTCGAGAATTTTTTCTTCGCCTGTCGGACAGGCCCAGCGCACCAAGAAGTCTGCAAGGTCGAGGGGCGTGTAGTATCCGCCTCTAAGTTTCTGCGCCGTTTCTTGTCCAATGAAGTTCATGTTCGCTGCCCCAGCCCCGTCCTGCTTTGGCCACCGCGTGACCCTGTTGACTAGGTTCCTTGTCGCACTGTCACTCTGAACCCGTGGTTAATCTGGGCAAACAGGTCTATCTGCCAACCGTGCAGCATGTAACGCCTAGCCGGAATCGTGGGCAAGGATATTTTGTGAGTGGCGAAGTGCTTCACACATCATGTCGTGGTGTGGTAGGCAGTGGACTCAACCGCGCCCACACCTACTACTTCTAACGGTAAACCGTTCGCATCCCCGCAGCCTAGATTTTGTTGATTTCTGGTGCCGCCGAAGAGACTCGAACTCCCGACCCCATCATTACGAATGACGTGCTCTACCAGCTGAGCTACGGCGGCACTTTTCTGGTGTGGCCCCTACTATGGCCCTACTATTTCCAAGTCAAGCCCCGTAAGCGACTGGTTTTACGCGTCATTCCGGGGCGGACCCAACAATTACGAACGACGTGCTCTCCCAACCGAGCTACAGTGGCTTGGTGAAGGGCTCCTAGCATTCCGCAAACGGGCTGGGTAGTGCTAATTTGCGTTGCGCACCACAGCTTCCAGATCGATCGGTTCTTCTGGGGTCGGCGGTTTGGCGATTGGGTCGGGGCTAGCAACCAGCAGCGGCAAAAGTTCTGCGCCAGTCGTGCTGCTGCCACTGGTCTCGATCGGCTCACGCCAGCTTAGCGTATCGAAACCACCACAATTTTCGCAGATCGGTTGCCAGTTAGCATGGATCGCCTGGCACTTATCGCAGCACCATTGTGGGCCGCGCGGGGCCGTCAACGCCTTGGAAAGCCAGGCGCGAACGGTGGCGTCATCTGACCCTTCGCCACGCTCCACGGCTGCCATGATTGCCAGTGAACGCCGGGTCGGGTGGCTGGTGGGCAAGTCGCCAAGCGCACGCCGGGCGGCAGGGAAATCCTCGGCGGCGATGTTCAATTCCGCCACCAACTGTTTGGTTTCCGAATCTTCTGGGTGGATCGCGGTCAGGATCTTGAACCGTTTCACACGCTGGGCCGGCGATTCCTCTGGCTCTATTTCGGCGAAGGCAGCGGCGAGGTCTGGATGCGGCTTGGCGTCCCAAGCTTTTCTCAAAACACGGCTGGCGTTTTTCTTGTCACCTTTGGCGATATAGCTGCGGGCGGCCATTGATGCGGCGGGGATCAGGTCTGGCGACATTTTGTTGGCTGCAATCGCCGCTTCTCGCGCTTCGATGCTGGCGTTTTCATCAACCACGATGCTCGCCTCTTGCAAGGCTAGAACAGCATCGCGACGACGGTAGACCTCGCGCGGCAGGGCGCCGGATTTCAACTGCGCGCCGAGGGTAGAGCGTGCCCCTTTCCAATCAGCGCTTTCGGATTGTAGCTTCAACAGGATGTCCTGAGACTCCGCGTGACGTGGTTTCATCTCAAAGGCCTTCTCGGCCAATTTCAGCGCGGTCTCCGTGTCGCCCTCGGCCAACTTTTGCTTTAGCAAGCCGCGGATCCCGACAAAGCGGGTGCGCGGATCGGCCAGGAGGGCTTTGTAGGCTTCGCCCGCGCGGTTCACATCACCAGCGGCTTCCGCAGCCTGCGCCACCAAAAGGTTGGTCAGTTCGGGCCGATCCAGATAACCAGCAGCGCGCTGCGCCTTGATCAGCGCCAGTCGCCCCTCACCTGACGCCAAGGCAAGCATCCCGTCGGCCAATGCCTGATAGCCGCGGCGTTCGCGGTTCTGGTCGAAATAACGCGAGATGGCAGTTTCGTCGCCATTCAGAAACCGCAGGGCAGCAATGCAGAGGCCCAGCGCTTTCAGAACCAGCCAGAGGAAAAGGACCAACAACAATATCGCAACGACGGTTTGCAGCGGCCCCGGCGAAAACTCCCAGCCCGCCAAGGTCACACGAATGCCGCCACCGCTGTCCATCAACCGGCCTGCACCAAAAGTAGCGGCGACCACGAGCAGAACGAAAAGCAGTATTTTGAATAGGGACCATATCATCTCTGTCACCCGCCAATCGCGGCAGACAGGCTCTGTACAGCCGAAACAGCCTCCTGCCGCTGGTTGCACAGGGCTTGCCATTCCGCCATCGCGGTCAGACCTGCGGGCGGCAGCGCAGTCAGTTCCTTGAGAACCGTGACCAGGTCTCCCGCATTCAGCGCGGCCTCGACCCGCGACAGCACGGCATCAGGGTCATTGCCTTCGTGAGGCGTCAGAGAACGGGCGCCGGTTTGATTGCGCAGAAAGGCGCTGACACGATCCGTCCAGCTTTCACCCATATTGGTGCGCAGGGACGCTTCCAAGGCAGCACGGGCGGCTGCGGGGAAGCTGGCTCTCAGGCTTTGCAGGGTCGGCAGCCCGGTTTTTGCCCCATCGGAAAGAACACTTGGCAGGTCAGGTAACACTGCCGTTGCCGCCACAAACGGTGCGCCGCTGTCCAAAGCAGCGGCGATCTGCTGCACGGCCGCGCGGGCGGCGGCAGCCTTGGCCGTTGCCTCGGCCTCGGTCTTGATCGCTGCGATCTTGGCATCCGCCTCGGCCAGTTTGGCGTCAATGGCACTGGCAGCTTGCTGCACTACGTCGCCGCCCAGCCCGCCGGATTTCAATGCGGCCACATCAGATTGCAGCTGCGCCAGGGCCGCGGTTGACGCGCCGCTGCCATCCGCAGGCAGTGCCTCGATGGCAGTCAGGCGCTGTTCCAGGACGGTAATGCGTTGGTCAAAGGCAGACAGATCAGGGGCGGTTGCCGATTCCAACGCCGTGACCCGGTCAGCCAGCGTCTGATCTGTCGGCGTGGCTTTGGGAAACTCAGCTACTTTGGCGGCCAGAGCATTGGTTTGATCTGCCTGTGCCGCGAGCTTTGTCTCAAGGGCAGAGGTATCGGCGATTGGCCAGCCGTTCGGCACAAATTGCACCAGACCAAAACCAAGTGCCGCCGCAAGGACGCCACCGATCACGGGGCCGACTGGCGAGGCGCGGCGCACCCTCGTGCTGGCGTGTACAGCAGGCTCCGCGTGTTCCACGCTGGGCGCGGGTTGCAGGTCAACCCGTTCGGCACTCGAGTCTTCGGATTCTGCCATAAGTCGATCCTTCCTAACGCTTGCCTCCAACCTAATGCGCGACCGGGGGGTGGTTCAAGGTTCACACCACTTGGCCAGCACGGAAGTCACTGCATCCACCATAGCCTCGGCGTCGGGGCGGCGCGCTAGGCTGGCGCTGGTGCTCAGCGGCGCGGCGACCGTGGCGACGGCGTCGCTCAACGCAACTATCGTCAGCGGGGCGACCCGGTTGATCCGGATACATTCCGAAACAAGGATCTGGGCGGTTCGCGGTGAGAACAGCGGCACGATAACTGGCGCGATCGCGACGAGAATCGCCTCGGCTTCTGGCGACAGGTCTTGGGCATCCTGGGAGTAAACAACGGCTTGAAATGTCTCTATACCGCTGAAATTGAGCTTTTTGGCGATATCTCCCCGGCTATGATCGCCATGCAGATGCAAGTGGGGTCCGGAGGTATTGTGCTGCAGGATCAGCGCCACAAGCCCAGCGGCATCGCTTTGCGCAGACATGGCTTCAAAGCCAGCGGCGCGTGCGGTTTCGGCGGTTCGGTCACCTACACAAAAAGCAAGACTCGGTAGGCGCGACCCGTCGGCAACAATCCGCCCCGCAGACAGGGCAGCGGTTTCAGAGGTCAGGATAATCGCGGCCCAGGTCCGGTCTGGCAAAGTCGGCGACAAATACCGCGGCGCTATCAGCGGCGAGCACAGGATGCGAATCCCTTCAATGCGTTGCCGCAGCACCTCGGCAAACCGCAAAGACTGCGCGGCAGGGCGCGTCAGCAAGATCGTGGGGGAGCGGGATTGCAGGACCATGACCTTGGTGTTACCTGCCAAGGGAACACTGGGCAACAGGCGGCTGATGGGCGACCGGGTTCTGACCTTTCTGGGCATCGAAAGCAGTTGCGACGATACGGCGGCGGCTGTGGTGCGCTACATCCCCGGTCAACTGGCCGAAATCCTGTCGTCAGAAGTTGAAGGTCAATCCGCATTGCATGCCAATTTCGGCGGTGTAGTCCCAGAAATTGCGGCTCGGGCACATGTCGAACGGCTGGATCATTGCGTCGAGCGGGCGTTGGCACAGGCCGGTTTAGGCTTGGCCAATCTGGACGCGGTGGCGGTGACGGCAGGACCGGGGCTGATTGGCGGCGTTTTATCGGGCGTCATGCTGGCCAAGGGTATCAGTGCTGCAACCGGATTGCCGCTGATCGGCGTAAACCATCTGGCGGGGCACGCTTTGACACCCCGCCTGACCGACGGCCTGACCTTTCCCTATTTGATGCTCCTTGTGTCTGGCGGGCACTGTCAATTTCTGATCACGCGCGGCCCCGAACAGTTTCAGCGGCTTGGTGGCACTATCGACGATGCGCCCGGCGAGGCATTTGACAAGGTCGCCAAGCTACTTGGTCTGGCCCAACCCGGTGGCCCGCTGGTCGAGGCCGAAGCGCGGTTGGGAGATGGAAAGCGATTCCGGTTTCCCCGACCGTTGCTCGACAGGCCGGGATGCGATCTGAGTTTTTCGGGGCTAAAGACTGCTGTCCTTCGGGCGAGGGATGCCCTGATAACCGCGCAGGGCGGCATCACAATTCAGGACCGGCGCGACCTTTGCGCCGGGTTTCAGGCGGCGGTCGCCGACGTTCTGGCGGAAAAGACCCGGCGGGCCCTGGCCATCTATCTGGATGATAACCCCACCGATCCCGCCTTTGCGGTGGCGGGTGGCGTCGCTGCGAACGTGGTGCTACGGGATGCGCTCCGCAAGGTTTGTGCAGAACGGAACGTCCGCTTTACCGCGCCACCGCTGGCGCTTTGCACCGACAATGCTGCAATGATCGCCTGGGCCGGGATCGAGCGGTTCCGGAATGGCGGGCAGGATGGGATGGACCTGCTGGCGCGCCCTAGGTGGCCACTGGATGCAACCGCGGCACCAATGATCGGATCTGGCAAAAAGGGGCCCAAGGCATGATTGGCGTCGTCGGGGCCGGGGCATTTGGGACGTCGCTGGCGATTGCACTGGGGCGCGATGGCCATGATGTGCGGCTTTGGGCGCGCGATGCTGCGCAGGTCGCGGCAATGGGGCGCGAGCGGTGCAATACAGCGCGGTTGCCGGGGATACGGTTTCCGGAAAGTGTCTCTATGACTGCAGAAATTGCCGATCTTCGGGATGCGCAGGCCGTGCTTTTGTCTCTTCCAATGCAGGCGCTGAACGGGTTTTTGGTCGCGCATGGCAGTGTTCTGGATGGAACGCCGTTGATCGCCTGCTGCAAAGGGGTCGATTTGATGGCCCTGAAAGGGGCCTCGGCATTGATTCAGGCCGCCTGCCCTGCCTCGGTTTCTGCCGTGCTAACCGGACCAAGTTTTGCGTCTGATATCGCAAAGGGATTGCCGACCGCACTGACATTGGCCTGTGCGGTGGATGCGGGCGAGGCGCTCCAGCGCTTGCTGTCGACCCCGACCCTGAGGCTTTATCGCAGCACGGATGTCATCGGCGCGGAACTGGGCGGTGCGTTGAAAAACGTCATCGCGATTGCCGCAGGCGTCGTGGTCGGCGCTGGGCTCGGTGACTCGGCACGCGCCGCCGTCATGACGCGCGGCTATGCGGAAATGGCGCGGTTTGCCACACGGTTAGGCGCCAGGGCAGAAACTCTGGCCGGCCTGTCGGGCTTGGGCGATCTGGTCTTGACCTGCACTTCCCAACAATCCCGGAATTTACGATTTGGGGTGGCGTTGGGCTCGGGTCAAGCGTTCGATTTCCGTGTCACGGTCGAAGGTGCCGCAACCGCGAAGGCCGTCGTCCGAATGGCCGGTGACATGGCGGTCGACATGCCGATCGCTCAAATGGTTTCTGCTTTGATTGACAAGAAAATCTCGTTGGATCAGGCTGTTGCAAGCCTGATGTCACGACCTTTGAAACAGGAGTAGGCGATGCGTGTGGCTTTGGTTTGCCGTGATAAACTTGGCGCCTTGCAGGTTCGTATCGACAGTCGAACTGCCCATCTGGGCCATATTGAGTCAACGGGTGTGGTCGAAATGGCAGGCCCGTTTCTGGACGAAGCCGGGCAGATGTGCGGATCGCTGATCATTCTGGACGTTGCGGATCTGCAATCTGCCAAGGACTGGGCGGCTGCGGACCCCTATGAAAAGGCTGGCCTTTTTGCCAGCGTCACAATCACTGAGTGGAAAAAGGTGGTGGGCTGATGGCGCATTGGCTGTTCAAATCGGAACCGGATGCGATCAGTTTCCAAAGTCTTTTGGACAAGTTGCCGGCGGATGAAGAGTGGCACGGCATCCGCAACTATGGTGCGCGCAACAACATGCGGCTGATGAAACTGGGCGAACGGGGGTTCTTCTACCACTCCAACGTCGGCAAAGAGATCGTGGGCACCGTCGAGATCACGCGACTGTCGCAGCAAGACAGCCATACGGACGACCCGCGGTGGGACTGCGTTTGTTTCCGGCCCGTGGCGACGTTGGCAAAGCCGCTGTCTTTACAAGACTGCAAAGTAATTCCGGGGTTAGAGCAGATGGTGCTGATCAACAACTCTCGGCTGTCGGTGCAGCCCGTGACAGACACGGAGTGGCGGATCATCTGCGAGATTGGTGGCATCAAGGCGTGACGAACCTCGCGCGAGGCGATATCTTGCTGCCACGGGACAGCAGGAGGATGAGATGGGTTTTTTGATTGTAATTGTGGCGGCTGTGGCGGCCTATGCCTTTGGCGCGGTCTGGTACACGACAATGTCGAAACCGTGGAGCAAAGCAGCGGGGCTTGCCGTTGACGCCAACGGCAAGCCGGTGGGCAGCGGCAATGCCATGCCATTCGTCGTTGGCTTTGCAGCAGAGGTGCTGGTGGCGGGCATGATGCGGCACATCTTCGCCATGTCAGGGCTGGATACCTTGCCAGAAGGGATCATGGGTGGCTTCGGGATCGGCGCTTTCCTGATCACACCCTGGGTGGCCATGAACTATGCCTTCGCGGCGCGGCCGTATCGGCTGACGGTGCTGGACGGTGTCAACAGCGTCGTCGGTTGCACGTTGATGGGCGTGGTTCTGACGCTGCTTTGAAACTGTGGCTGTGGAAATGGGGGCCCGCACCCCTACGGTACCCCCATCCACCCCACGTGCTCCCATAGCACCACACGTGTCTGATAAAGGTCCGGGACATGATGTCCTTGGGTAGACCATAGGGCAGAATCGCGGGGCGTGGCAAAGGCTAAGCCAAGAAAAATTAATGCAAAGCCGGGGTTTGACGTGCCTGCGGTTTGTCTCCCTGCTCAGCTGTGCCGCCCGCAATCTGGGCGGCCCACCTGAGCAGGCCGCGCAACTTACTTGTAGACGGCTTCTTTGCCAAAGTGTTTGGTCAGCATGTAATAGACCACGGCGCGGTACTTGTTGCGCTCTGACCGGCCATAAGTCTCGACAACGGCACTGATGGCTTCATCCAGCTTCACGCCTTCAGCAAGGCCAAGCTTTTTGATGAGAAAATTCTTCTTGATCGTCTCGATTTCGCTGGCGTCCGAACCCGCGACGGTCGAGGCGTCGGTATCATAGATCGCCGGACCGCAGCCAATCGCCACTTTGGTCAACAGGTCCATGTCTGCGTTCATTTTGCATTTGTTCTTCAGATCGTCAGCGTATTTCGCAATCAATTCGTCGCGCTTACCCATTTTTCACTCCCTCTGTTGTGAGCCGTCCCCGTCCGCGCGTTACACAAGAGGCGCGGTTGCCGTGGCAGCCTAGGCCATGGGCTGGGCGGCACAAAGGGAAATGTTGCCGCAGCTTCCCCCTAGAATGCGCCAAAGACCCGGGGCTACCCGGGCCTTTGGGCTAGGCGGGACTCGGGTTCAATAGCGGTAGTGTTCCGACTTGAACGGGCCCTCTACCTTGACGCCGATGTAGTCTGCCTGGTCCTTGCGCAGTTCCGTCAACTTGACGCCGATTTTCTTAAGGTGCAGGCGGGCGACCTTTTCATCCAGCGCCTTGGGCAGGATGTAGACGCCGGGGGCATAATCCTGCCCTTTGGTCCAAAGCTCGATCTGGGCCAGCACCTGATTGGTGAAAGAGGCGGACATCACGAAGGACGGGTGGCCGGTGGCGTTGCCAAGGTTCAACAGACGGCCTTCCGACAGCAGGATGATCCGGTGCCCGTTGGGCATTTCGATCATGTCGACCTGTTCCTTGATGTTGGTCCATTTGTGGTTGCGCAGGGCCGCGACCTGAATTTCATTGTCAAAGTGGCCGATGTTGCCGACGATGGCCATGTCCTTCATCTCGCGGATATGCTCGATGCGGATGACGTCGCGGTTGCCGGTGGTGGTGATGAAGATGTCGGCACTGGCGACCTCATCTTCCAGCAGCGTCACTTCAAAACCGTCCATCGCGGCTTGCAGGGCGCAGATCGGGTCAACCTCGGTGACTTTGACGCGGGCACCGGCACCGCGCAGCGAGGCGGCAGAGCCCTTGCCCACGTCGCCATAGCCACAGACGACCGCGACCTTGCCCGCCATCATGGTATCGGTGGCGCGGCGGATGCCATCAACCAGCGATTCCTTGCAGCCGTATTTGTTGTCGAATTTCGACTTGGTCACGCTGTCGTTGACGTTGATCGCCGGGAAGGGCAGTTGGCCCTTTTTGTGCAGGTCATACAGGCGGTGGACGCCGGTGGTGGTTTCTTCGCTGACACCCTTGATCGCGGCTTTGGTCTTGGCGAACCAGCCGGGGGATTGCTTCATCCGTTTCTGGATTTGCAGCTTGATGACTTCTTCTTCTTCGGATTGCGGCACGGCCAGCACGTCCTCGCCCGCCTCCATCCGCGCGCCAAGCAGGACATACAGCGTCGCGTCGCCGCCATCATCAAGGATCATGTTCGCGCCCTCGGGGAACATGAAGGACCGGTCGAGGTAATCCCAATGTTCGGTCAGGCTCTGACCCTTGACCGCGAAGACCGGGACGCCGGCCTTGGCGATGGCGGCGGCGGCGTGATCCTGGGTCGAGAAGATGTTGCACGACGCCCAGCGCACATCGGCGCCAAGGGCTGTCAGCGTTTCGATCAAAGCGGCGGTCTGGATCGTCATATGCAAGGAGCCTACGATGCGGGCCCCTGTCAGCGGCTTGGTGGTTCCGAACTCCTCGCGACACGCCATCAGTCCGGGCATTTCGGTTTCGGCGATGACCAGTTCCTTGCGGCCAAAGTCAGCCAAAGCGATGTCCTTGACGATGTAATCCTTCGGCATGCGCCGCACTCCTTGAATATTGGGTTGCCGGGCAGATAGCATTGCCCAGTCAGTTCGGCAACCGAGGCGAGGCAATGAAACAACCGCGCGCGTGGCAAAGGATGTTATCTGGGCGCAGGTTGGACCTGCTGGACCCGACGCCTGTGGATATCGAGGTCGAGGATATCGCGCATGGTCTTGCGTTTGTGGCGCGATGGAACGGCCAAACCCGGGGCGACTGGCCCTATTCGGTGGCAGAGCATTCGCTGCTGGTGGAACAGATTTACGCGCGGCTGGGCGATCCTCCTGCCAAGTGGCGGCTGGCAGCACTGCTGCATGATGCGCCGGAATATGTGATTGGCGACATGATCAGCCCGGTGAAATCAGCGGTAGGGCCGGGCTATGGCGAGTTGGATCTGCGGCTGACGGCGGCGGTGCATCGACGCTTTGGTCTGCCCGCGGTGTTGCCTGTCGCCATCAAGAAGGCGATCAAGGTCGCTGACAAAGTTTCGGCTTGGGCAGAAGCCGTGCAGATCGCCGGGTTTACCGAAGGCGAGGCGGACAAGTTTTTCGGGCGTCCGGCGGATACCATGCTGCGAGGACTGGAAATACGGCTGCGCCCGCCCGCTGTGGTGCGGGCGGACTATATTGCACGGCACAGCGCGTTGCTGCTGGCGATGTAGCTTACCAATTCAGGTCGCGCTTCGGGTTGAAGCTATGGCCCTGATAGTCCAGCCCCTGCATCCGCGCCGAAATGAACCGGCTGTTCCAATCGGCATCGGCATGGCGGGTGGGGTCCTTGTGGGCAGGGGTCTGCCCGGTCGCAATCAGCAGGGCATCTGCAAGAATGCTTAACATGGCGTGTTTCCTTTTTGGGTTGAACTGCAACTTGTTTATGCAGAAATTCTGCCTATTCTGCGAGTCAGCGATTTTTTCAATATGTTAGGTAGACTATCATATGGTGATAGACTGGCGCAGCTTCCCTTCGTTAACCTCGCTGCGGGCTTTCGAGGCCGCTGCGCGATTGCAAAGCTTCACTTTGGCGGCAAAGCAACTGAACGTGACCCATGCCGCTGTGGCGCAACAGGTGCGTGGCCTGGAAGATCATCTGGGCCGCGAACTGATCTACCGTGACGGGCGCGGACTGGCCCTGACGGCAGAGGGCGCAAAGCTGTCTGGTGCTTTGGCCGAAGGGTTTCGCACCATCGCGCTGGGGCTGGCCGAAACCCGGGCGACCGGGCCTGCCGCGCCGCTGCGCGTTACACTGACCCCGGCGTTCGCGGCACAATGGCTGATGCCCCGCCTGAAAGGCTTCTGGTCAGCGCATCCCGAAGTGCCGATCTCTTTGCATCCCGACAAAAAGGTCGTGGATTTGCGGCGCGAGGGGATTGATCTGGGGATCCGGTTTGGCAACGGCCGCTGGCCGGGTCTGGATGTGGAGCTTTTGACGGCGGCGGATTATGTGATTGTCGGCGCACCTGCCCTGCTGCAAGGCCGCAAGAACCTGACCAACGCAGAGCTGTCGGCGCTGCCTTGGGTGATCGAACAGGACTGGCCAGAAGCGCTGACCTGGTTGCGCAGTTTCGGGCTGCAACCCGACGTGTTGAACATCGCCTATATCCCGACCGAAGAATTGGCCTTGTCAGCGGCGCGACAGGGCTATGGCCTGCATGTCGAGGCGGCGGCGCTCTTGGAACAGGATGTGGCGCGGGGAACGCTCGAAATTGTTGGACAGGTCAGGGATGACAGTCTGGCCTATTACATGGTCACGCGGCCGGGGCCAAAACGGCCGGAGCTGAGGATTTTCACCAGATGGTTGAAGGCCGCCGTTTGACGCGGCGGCCCCTGATAGGGGTTCGGTCAGTTCAGATCGCGACATCTTCCGGGCGCTTGCCAGCAGCCAAAGCAGCCACGAACCAGCGGGGCTTGCGGCCGCGGCCAGACCAGGTGTCAGTCGCATCCGCCGGATTGGCGTATTTCGCGACGGCGGGCGAACGCTTGCGGGTCAGGGCCGTGCCAGTCAGTTCTGCCAGTGTAAAGCCACTTGCCCGTGCGGTTTCTTCCAGGGCGGCAATCGCTTCACGCTTCTTGCGATCTTCGAACGAGGAAACGGCCTTTGCCACTTGCGATTGAAGATCCTTCAACTCTTTAAGTGAAAGGCTGTTTAGATTAAAATCCACGGCGTTTTTCCTTTTTATTGCCTACGCCCATCTAGGACTCGACAAAACGGAAATCAAGCCAATCCAACTATTTGGGGCTGCGCTTGGCAAGAATCCTCTGCAAAGTCCGCCGGTGCATCGACAGCTGGCGCGCCGTCTCTGAAACATTGCGATCGCACATCTCGTAGACGCGCTGAATGTGTTCCCACTTGACCCGGTCGGCCGACATCAGATGGCCCGGCAAAGGCGGATGTGTATCAGGTTTGGCCAGCAGCGCGGAAACGATATCATTAGCGTCGGCAGGTTTAGCCAGGTAATCGATGGCCCCAATCTTAACGGCAGCGACCGCTGTGGCGATTGCACCATACCCGGTCAGCACGACCACCCGGCAATCCGGGCGGCAGGCATGCAATGCCTCGACCACCTCAAGGCCATTGCCATCTCCCAAGCGCAAATCGACCACTGCATAGGCGGGCGGATTGGCAATCGCCATGGTGCGACCAATTGTCACACTTTGGGCGGTCTCTGGCAGAAATCCGCGTTTCTCCATCGCCTTCGCCAGCCGGCGGACAAAAACCTCGTCATCATCGACCAAAAGCAGGCTGCGATCCGGGCCAAGATCGGCGGCGATGTCATCGTTCATGTCTGATCCCCCTGAAACGCGGCCTTCAGGGGGTCACGCCTGCCAATCTTAGCTTGCCTTGAGGAAACAGCCAGTGCGATCCGCCATTTCTTCGGGCGTTGTCTCTCGGGTGAAAAACTCTGCAAAGCCGGTTTTGGGCAACATCAGATAGGTTAGCGTGGTGTGCGAAACCTCGTAATCCTTGTCGGCGTTGGTGGGCACTTCGTAGTACACCTTGAACGCCGTGGCGACGGCCTTGACCTGCTCCGGCGTGCCGGTCAGATCCACCAGCTTTTCGCTGAAATTGGCGCTGTATTCGGCAAGAACCGGCGGCGTGTCCCGCGCCGGATCAACCGAGATGAAGACCGGCGTCACATCCAGCCCGGACTTGGCCAGAAGGTCCGCCGCCTGGGCGTTGCGGGCATTGTCCAGCGGGCAGACATCGGGACAAGAGGTGTATCCGAAATAGACCAGCGCCGGCTTGGCAAAGATCTGTGCATCGGTGACGGTCTTGCCGGTCTGATCGGTCAAAGTGAAGCCACCGCCGATCGGACCACCGGCCACCGCGCCGCTGCGACAGCTGGCAAAGGGATCGCCGGCCGCGACTTGTTGCACCCTGTAAAGCTGCCAGCCCAACAGCGCCGCGATCGCAACCGCACCCGCCGTCACATAGATTTTGCCCATTCTTCGCCCCCCTGCCAATCGGCTGCATTGATCCTTGAAGACTTGGCTTCTAACAATACCATCTTCCACGAATTCTGGCAGGCACCCGATGGCTCACGCAGATGTGCAGACAAGATTGCGCGAAGTCCGCGGCGACTGGGTTCGGCTGCGCACCCTGATTGTCCTGCGCTGGATGGCGATCGGCGGTCAAATTGCCGCTTTGGTGGCCGCACCGCTGTTCCAGTTGCATCTGCCGATGGGCCTGTGTTCCCTGGTGGTGGGCGCGTCGGTCACCGCCAATCTGGCGTTCATGTTCGTTTATCCCGCAAACAAACGCCTGACCGAGACAGAAGTCATGCTGATGTTGCTGTTCGACCTCGGCCAACTGATCCTGTTGCTGTCGGTCACGGGCGGCACCACCAACCCGTTTTCGCTGCTGATCCTGGCTCCCGTCACCATCGCCGCCTCTGCCCTGGACCTGCGGGCCGCCCTGATCGTGGCGGGGTCCGCCGTCGCGCTGGTAACTGTCATCGCCTTTGTGAACTTGCCGCTGACGCGTGTGAACGGCGCAGAGTTTCAGATGCCGATGCTGTTCCGCTTTGGCCTCTGGCTCTCTTTGGTCATCGCGATCGTCTTCATGGGGCTGTATTCGCGCCGGGTCGCAACCGAGATCGGGGCCATGTCGAACGCCCTGTTTGCCACGCAGTTGGCGTTGTCGCGCGAACAAAAGCTGACCGATCTGGGCGGCGTTGTTGCTGCGGCGGCGCATGAACTTGGCACCCCTTTGGCCACGATCAAACTGGTCAGTGCCGAGATGATGGCGGCGCTGGAAGGGCAAAGTGAACTGCAAGAAGATGCGCGGCTGATCTATGGGCAGGCCGACCGCTGTCGCGACATTCTGCGGGCGATGGGGCGCTCTGGCAAGGATGACCTGCAGGTCAAACAGGCGCCCTTCGCCGCGGTGGTGCAGGAGGCCGCCGAACCACACCTGCACCGTGGCAAGCTGGTCGTGTTCGCGGTGCCAGACGGCAGCCAGCCAATGATCCTGCGACGGCCCGAAGTTATTCACGGCCTGCGCAATCTTGTGCAGAACGCAGTCGATTTTGCCAGAATGCGCGTTTGGGTCGATTTGGAATGGACTGATCGTTCCATCACGGTTCGCATTATCGACGATGGCAGCGGCTTTCCCGCCCCTCTGATCGGGCGCATTGGCGATCCTTTTGTCCGGCTGCGCAAGGCGCCGCTACAATCCAGTCTCCGCCCTGAATACGAGGGTATGGGACTGGGCCTGTTCATTGCTAAGACATTGCTGGAACGCACCGGAGCGGATCTGACCTTCGCCAACGCCGCCGACCCATTTCTATTGCCGGGCGAACGACCCGAACGCTGTGGCGCGGTGGTCGAGGTGACTTGGCCGCGCAGTGCGCTGTTGGCGCCGCCCGACATGGTGCAGGGTGAAAACCTGCCAAATCAGGGCTAGTATCGGTTTCGATACTCTTTTCCTTTTCTTTCCATTTGTTTCTATTTGTTTTGATTTGATTCGCTTCTGGTTTAACTTTTCATTAACCGTCTCCTCTCTAAGTTGATACAACCTGCTCGTGGGGACGGAGATCCAATGTCGATGGACTGGCTTTTGGCGACCCTTATGGTGATGACCGCACTGATGGCGGCGGCGCTGGGCAGTACGGGAATAGTGTTGGTAGAGCGTCATCTGCGCAAAACCCCGGTCAGCCTGTTTACCGAAGCAACCACCGGCGCGGTCTTTCTGTTTGACGGCGAGGTTCTGATAGACAGCACCCCCAGCGCGCGGGCCCTGATCAGCACCAACCAGACCCGTGGCACCCCGCTGGTCAAGTTGAAGTCGTTTCTGTCCAGCCACTTCGCCGATCTGGATGAACAGCTGTTGCGTCTACCGCACGAGGGGGCGCTGACGCTGGCTTCAACGTCTGGCCCGGGTCAGCCCCTTTTGCTGATGGCGGAACTGCGTGGCGGGTTGACCAAGCTGGTGCTGATCGACCCTGAACAGGATGATCACGTCACCGGCCATGACGCCATGTCACAACGTGCTTTGGTAGAAGAGCTGGACCTGTTGCGCACCACCATGGCCAAGGCACCGATCCTGATCTGGCGCGAGGCCGGCAACGGCGACGTGACCTGGGCCAATGCCGCCTATCTGTTGCGGGCGGGTGATGTGCTGGGGCCGTCACAAGACCTGACCTGGCCGTTGACGCGGTTGTTTGAACGCACCGCGATTGCGCAGGGGTCTTCCGGTCAACGGCAAAAGCTGGTGCTGTTTGGCGGCAAGACGCACTGGTACGATCTGATCAGCTCTGGCGAGGGCGAAACGCGGCTGGTTTTCGCTCTGCCCGCCGATGCCGCCGTTCAGGCCGAGTTGGCACTGCGCGACTTCATGCAGACCCTGACCAAGACCTTTGCCCACCTTCATGTGGGTCTGGCGATCTTTGACCAGCAGCGCCAGCTGCAACTCTTCAACCCGGCGCTCTTGGACCTGACCGGGCTTCCGGTGGACTTTCTGTCGATGCGCCCCTCGCTTCTGTCGGTGCTGGATGCGATGCGCGACCGCAACATGGTGCCAGAACCCAAAGATTACCGCGACTGGCGCCGACAGCTGGTCGATATGGAGAAAGCCGCCGCATCCGGCCTTTACGAAGAAACCTGGAGCCTGCCGGGTGGCCAGACCTATCGGGTGGTTGGCAGGCCGCACCCCAATGGTGCGCTGGCCCTGATGATCGAGGATATTTCAGGCGAGATGTTGCGAACCCGTCGCTACCGCGCCGACCTCGAGCTTGGCCAGTCGGTGATCGACGAGCTAAGCGAGGCGATTGCCGTGTTTTCGCCTGCGGGCCAACTGGTCATGTCAAATGCTGCCTATGCCGGGCTGTGGGGCAACGATCCTCTGGCGACCCTGGGCGACGCCAATTTACGCAACCAGTGTGCCGATTGGCGCAAGCTGTGCGCCCCGAGCACGATCTGGGCCGATCTCGAAGACTATGCGCTGAACACCGCAGACCGCGCCATGTGGCGGGCCGAGGCGCGGCTTCTGGATGGGCGATTGTTTGACTGCCGTTTTGCGCCGCTGGCGGGCGGCTTTACCCTGACCGCGTTCCAGCTGCGCGATGCCAACGCGACGCCGAAGTCGTTGATCAGTGACGAGGCTGATCGCCGCACGGCCTGAACTGGCTTGCAGCAGCGGGACTTGCGGCTAGAAAGGGGCGATGAGCGTCCTGACCTTTCACCTTGCCACCGAGGCCGACACAAACCGCCTGGCTCGCGCCTTCGCCGCCTTGCTTTTGCCCGGCGACACGGTGTTGCTGGAAGGGTCGATAGGTGCCGGCAAAAGCCATTTCTGCCGCGCCCTGATCCAGACCCGTCTTGGCAGGACCGAGGATGTGCCCTCCCCCACCTTTACCCTGGTGCAAACCTATGAGGCGGATGTCGAAATCTGGCATGCCGACCTATACCGGCTGACCCACCCGGACGAGGTCCTGGAGCTTGGCCTGGATGCGGCGTTTGCCGACGCGATCTGCCTGATCGAATGGCCGGACCGATTGGGCAACCACCAGCCAGACCGCGCCATCCGCCTGCGTCTTGCGACCGAAGGCGAAGGCCGCCGCGCCGACATTGATTTCGGCGCACGGCCGCAATTTGCGCTGGCACTGCTAGCAGAGTGGCGGGCCGCGACGATGGATGACTTTTTGGCGCAAAGCGGCTGGGGTGACGCAAAACGCAAACCACTGGCGGGTGACGCTTCTGCCCGCCAGTATGAACGGCTGACACTCGGGTCCAGAACCGCCATTCTGATGGACGCACCACCGGGTCAGGCTGATGATGTGGCCGATTTCGTCAAGATAGACCTGCATCTGCGCCGCATCGGCCTGTCGGCGCCCGAGGTTCTGGCCCAGGATCTGACGCAGGGTCTGCTGCTGCTCGAGGATTTCGGCGATGAGGTCTTTGCCAAACGGCTCGTCGCCCATCCCGATCAGGAAATACCGCTGTATCAGTCCGCGACCGATGTCCTGCTGCATCTTCAATCGCAACCAGCTCCGCCCGGCCTGACCGACCTGACCGCGGCGGATTGGGCAGATGCCGCAGGCATGGTGCTGGACTGGTACCGCTTTGCCATCACGGGCGACAAAATCGACGCAACGGCCTTCACCACTGTTTTGCGGGATACACTGGCGCGGTGGGCTGATGGGCCGCGCGTCTTGATCTTGCGCGACTATCATGCCGAAAACCTGCTGTTGCTGCCCGACAGGCAGGGCTTGGCGCAAGTCGGCTTGCTGGATTTTCAGTTGGGCCAGATGGGCCAACCCGGCTACGATCTTGTGTCATTGTTGCAAGACGCCCGACGCGATGTGCCCCCTGTGGTAGAAACTGAAATGATCCGGCGGTTTGTCGCCTCTCGCGGCGCGGCCGAGGCAGAGTTCCTGCCCGCATATGCCGCTTTGGGGGCCCAGCGCGCCTTGCGGATTCTTGGCATTTTCGCCCGACTTTGCCTGCACTCCGGCAAGCCGGACTACATCACGCGGCTGCCCCGGGTCTGGGCGCAGTTGCAGCGCAACCTTGTGCGGCCTGAACTGAAAGGTCTGGCCAAAGTCTGCACCGAACTGCTGCCGATACCCACACCCGCCACCCTGCAACGACTCGAGGCGCAATGCGGCAGTTTCCGCTGATGCTGTTTGCCGCCGGGTTTGGCACCCGCATGGGTAGCCTGACCCGTGATCGTCCGAAACCGCTGATCAGTGTGGCCGGGCGAAGTCTGCTGGACCACGCGATGGCACTTGCTCAAGCGCCCTGTGTTGCACAGCGGGTGATCAATCTGCACTACCGCGGCGACCAGATCGCAGCACATCTGTCCGGTCAGAATGTGGCTCTGTCATGGGAGATAGAGACGATTCTCGAGACAGGTGGCGGCTTGCGGGCCGCTCTGCCGCTGTTAGGACCGGGTCCGGTGCTGACTCTCAACACCGATGCCGTCTGGACAGGGAAAAACCCGCTGACCGAGCTGGCAACTGCATGGGATCCGGTGCGGATGAGCGTATTGTTGCTGTTGGTGCCGACCTCACGCGCCTTTGGCCATGGCGGGGTGGCCGACTTCGTTCTTGGCGCCGATGGCCGGATCAGCCGGGCGCTGGGCGGTCCGGGCTATGTCTATGTCGGCGCGCAGATTGTTGACCCCGCCGGGCTGCATGAAGTTCCCGCACAGGTCTTTTCGCTGAACCTCCTGTGGGACCGGTTGATTGCAGAAGGTCGCGCCTTTGGCCTGATCCATAAAGGGAACTGGTGCGATGTCGGCCACCCCAAGGGCATTGCGCTGGCCGAAGCGATGCTGGCACAGTCCGACGATGTTTGACGCCGGCAGCCCGCATGTCTTTTTCTTGCCTCCCGGCGTGGATTTCGCCACGGAACTGGTGCGCGGGCTGCAAGAACGGATGGCAACGGGCCAACCGGACGCAATGGCGCGGCTGCGGCTGTATCTCAACAGCCAACGGATGCGGCGGCGCGTTGTACAGGCCTTCACTGCCTCGGGCGCACATTTCCTGCCGCAAATTCGGGTCGTGACAGAGATTGACACAGACCCGATGCCGGCGGATTTCCCAAAAAAGACCTCGCCCCTGCGGCGGCGGCTTGATCTGGCGCGGCTGATTGGCCGACTGTTGGACGCCCAGCCTGATCTCGCGCCGCGCTCTGCCCTGTTCGACCTGGCCGACAGCCTTGCCAGCTTGTTGGGCGAGATGCAGGAAGAAGGGGTTTCTGCCGAAACAATCGGGCTTTTGGATGTTTCAACCCATTCGGCGCATTGGGCGCGGGCGCAGGAATTTCTAAAAATCGTGGCCCCGCTGATGGCGGACCCTGGCGACGCGCAAGCGCGGCAACGGGCGGCGGCCCTGCGGCTGGCCGCACAATGGCACGCAGGGCCGCCGGCTGACCCGATCATTATCGCCGGCTCAACCGGATCACGCGGGGCGACCGCAATCTTGATGCAGGCGGCGGCGCGAATGAAAAATGGGGCCGTTGTCCTGCCGGGGTTTGACACCGATTTGCCGGATCCGGTCTGGCGGGCGATGGATGACGCGCTGACTGCCGAGGATCATCCGCAATTCCGCTTTCGCAAACTGATGGATGCGCTGAGCCTTTCTGCCGCCGACCTGATGCCATGGCGCAGCACGCAGCCTGCCAAACCCAGTCGCAACCAGCTGATTTCGCTATCCTTACGCCCCGCACCGGTAACGGATCAGTGGCTGGTAGAGGGCGCAGCATTGCCCGATCTTCGGCATACGACCCAGGACATGACCTTGATCGAGGCCGCCAGCCCGCGCGAAGAAGCGCTGGCGATCGCGCTGATCCTGCGACACGCGGTCGAGAGCGGCACCCGCGCCGCGCTGATCACGCCGGACCGTGGCCTGACCCGCCGGGTGGCGGCAGTGCTGGATTTGTGGCGGATTACGCCAGACGATTCCGCTGGTCGTCCTTTGGCATTGTCTGCGCCCGGTCGCCTTTTGCGCCATATCGCGCTTGGCTTTGGGCGGACGATGACCGCGGACGGCTTGCTGACGCTGTTAAAGCATCCATTGGTCGGTTCAGGTGCGGCGCGGGGTGTGCACCTGCGCTTGACCCGCGAACTGGAACTGGACTTGCGCCGCAAAGGTCCGGCGTTTCCAACCGGTGCTGCGGTGCTGGATTGGTCAGCCAAGCGAAAAGATACCGGCGTCGGTCCTTGGGCGGCCAGTCTGGCGCAGGCGCTTGACCTGTTTTTGGTTCCCGAAATCGACAGTCTGGAAAACCACATCCTGCGCCATGTCACAGTCGCCGAGCTGCTGGCACGCGGCACCGATCCGGCGGGCACCGGCAAGCTGTGGCTGGGCGTCGAAGGCGCGGCTGCACTGGAATTGATGCAGGCCCTGCAGATCGAAGCCCCGCATGGCGACGCGATTACGCCCGCCGGCTATTGCGACCTTTTTGAGATGCAAATTCAACCGGGCGAAGTGCGCGAAGCGTTCTCCGGCCATCCGCTGGTTGCCTTTCACGGCCACCGTGAGGCCCGTGAAATTCGGGCTGATCTGGTCATTCTGGGCGGTTTGACCGATGGCATCTGGCCCGCTGCCGCAGATCCCGACCCCTGGCTCAATCGTCAGATGCGCAAAGATGCGGGACTTTTGCTGCCTGAACGGCAGATCGGCCTTGCGGCGCATGACTATCAACAGGCCGTGGCGGCTAAAACCGTAGTCCTGTCAAGATCGGTGCGGGACGCAGAGGCGGAAACCGTGCCGTCGCGCTGGTTGAACCGGCTGTGCAACCTGATGGCGGGGCTGCCCGACAACGCCGGGCCGCTTGCGCTTGCTTCGATGCGAGAGCGGGGCCAGGTTTGGCTGCACCGGGCAGCGGCGCTGGAGCGCCCGACGGCGATGCAACTTGCCGACCCAGGGTTGCGCACCGCGCTGCGTCCGGCACCCAGGCCACCGGTGAAGGACAGGCCGAAAAAGCTGTCGCTGACCCGGATTGCAACCCTTATCCGCGATCCTTATGCCATTTATGCGCGGTACATGCTCAACCTTCAGCCGCTCGACCCGTTGCGGCCCAAGCCGGATCAGCGCGACCGGGGCAATGCGTTGCACGAAATTCTGGAAATGTTCGTCAAGAACCGCCCAGCTGCCGAAGGCTTGGGGGCCGCACGCATCCGACTGATGGGGATTGCATCGCGGATTCTGGCGGATCACACGCCGTTCCCATCAGCGCGCCTCTTGTGGCTGGCGCGGCTGGAACGGGCTGCCGACCACTTTCTGCGACAGGACAGCAAACATGGTGGCGTGGCACTAATGATTGAAGAAACCGGCTCTATCCGGCTGACAGAGACTGATTTTATGCTATTCGGCACGCCCGACCGGATAGACGAGCTGGCAGATGGGCGGCTGCATCTGATCGACTACAAATCCGGCGCACCGCCGACCAAACAGCAGCAAAAGATGTTCGACAAGCAGTTGTTGCTGGCGGCCGCGATGGCCGAAAAGGGCGGATTTGCCAGTTTGGGGCCGCGAGACGTGGCACGGATCAGCTATATCGGGCTGGGAACCGCGGAGAAGGTCGAAGAAACCGAGATGGACTCTGCCGACCTTGACGCGCTCTGGCAGCGTTTTGTGACGTTGATTCAGCGTTACGCGCAGCCGGGCACCGGTTACGCAGCCCGCCGCGCGATTTTTGAATCCCGGTTTTCTCTGGATTATGACCACCTGTCGCGTTTTGGCGAATGGCAAATGTCAGACCGCGCCGTGGGCTTCGATGTCGGGACGCCGCAATGAGCCGGGACGAGGCTAGCGAACGGCAGGTTCTGGCCGCGAACCCGGAGGCCTCGACCTGGCTCTCCGCCAATGCCGGGTCGGGAAAGACGCGCGTGTTAACCGACCGCGTGGCGCGTTTGCTGCTGCATGACGTGGCGCCGCAACACATCCTGTGCCTGACTTACACCAAATCCGCCGCAAGCGAGATGCAGAACCGCCTGTTCAAGACGCTTGGGGTCTGGGCGATGAAACCGGACGCAGAGCTTGCGACCGAACTTGCCGCATTGGGCGAAGTGGCGCGGCTGGATGCCGCCCATATTGCCCGCGCCCGCCGGCTTTTTGCCCGCGCCATCGAGACACCGGGCGGCTTGCGAATTCAGACCATTCATTCATTTTGCGCGACCCTGTTGCGGCGCTTTCCCTTGGAAGCCGGGGTTTCGCCGCAGTTCAGCGAACTGGACGACCGTGCGGCACGCCTGCTGCGCGAGGACATTGTGGAAGAGATGGCCGCGACGCTGGCGCCTGCGGTGATGGCAGAAATTGCGCTCGCCTACACCGGCGAGGATTTCACCAAGCTGATGGAACAGGTGGCGGCACGGCGCGGCAGTTTTGCGACCGGGCTGGATGTGGCGCGGGTGTTTGATCTGGCGGATGGTGAAAGCGAAGCGCGGCTTTTGGGCGACGTGTTTTTGGGGGATGAGGCGGAGTGGATGGCAGATGTGCTGGCGGTGCTGGCACAAGGTTCGACCAATGACGCAAAGGCGTTTCGCTTGTTGACCGGGCTGAACCTGACCATCCCCACCCTTGCGACACTCGAGGGGTTGGAGGCGGTTTTGTTGACGGGCCCTGCCGCCAAAGTTCCATTTTCGGCCAAGTTAGGCTCTTTTCCAACCAAGGCCAGCCAGGTACGCCTTTCCAACACGATGCGCTATCTTGAAGATCTGATGCGTCGGGTCGAGGCGGTGCGCGGGCGGCGTCTGGCTTGGCTTGCCACGCGCAAAACGCAGGCTCTGCACCGGTTCGCCGCGGCCTTCCTGCCAATCTATGCAGCCCGCAAGACGGCGCGCGGCTGGCTTGATTTTGACGACCTGATTAGCTGCGCCAAGACCCTGCTGTCTGATCCGTCGGTCGCGGCTTGGGTCTTGTTCCGGCTGGACGGCGGGATCGATCACGTTCTGGTGGACGAGGCGCAAGACACCAGCCCGGACCAGTGGCGGGTTATCGAACATCTGACCGCGGAATTCAGTGCGGGCGAAGGCACGCGCACCGGCGGGCGGACGCTGTTCGTGGTCGGCGACAAAAAGCAGTCGATCTATTCGTTCCAAGGCGCCGATGTCGCCGCATTTGATGGCAAGCATCAAGAGTTTCGCCAACGGTTCCAGCAGGCGAAACAGCCGTTTCAGAGCCTGAAACTGGAATACTCGTTTCGGTCGGCCCCGGCGATCCTGACGCTGGTCGACGCGACGTTTGGCGATCGGTTTCCGCAGGCGTTGGGGCCGGATGTTGCGCATCTTGCCTTTCGCAACAGGTTGCCGGGGCGGGTCGATCTGTGGCCTCTGATCGAACCAGAAACTGACCCCGCCGATGAGAATTTCGAAGACCCGGTTGATCTGATCAGCACGACCCATCATGCGGCACGGTTGGCTGCGAAAGTCGCAACGCAGATCAAGGCTACGCTGGACGCCGGGTTGCAAATTGTCACCCAGGACGGACCGCGCCCGGCCCATGCGGGTGATTTCCTGATTCTGGTTCAGCGGCGTTCGGCCCTGTTTGCCGAGATCATCCGCGCCTGCAAGCAGATCGGCCTGCCAATCGCCGGTGCGGACCGGCTTAAACTGGGGGCAGAACTGGCCGTCAAGGATCTGGCGGCGCTGCTGGCGTTTCTGGCAACGCCAGAGGATGACTTGTCGCTGGCGGCCCTGCTGCGGTCGCCCTTGTGTGGCTGGTCCGAGGCCGAACTTTACGGATTGGCGCATGGTCGGCCGGGTTATCTGTGGGAGGCGTTGCGCGAACAGGCTGACCGCTACCCGGACACCAGCGCTTATCTGACCGACCTGCGGGACCAGACCGACTATCTGCGGCCCTACGATCTGATTGAACGCGCCCTGACCCGGCACGATGGTCGCCGCCGCCTGATCGCCCGGCTGGGGACAGAGGCGGCGGATGGGATCGACGAATTGCTCAATCAGGCCTTGGCCTATGAACGCGGCGAAGTGCCCAGTCTGACCGGGTTTCTGGTCTGGCTGGAAACCGACGAGATCGAGGTCAAGCGGCAAGCCGATTCTGCCGGGCAGCGGATCAGGGTGATGACGGTGCATGGCGCCAAGGGGCTGGAATCGGAAATCGTGATCCTGCCCGACACGGCAGACCGCAACCCGCAGGATCGGGACGAAATCTATTTGACCGAGGATGGCAGCCCCCTGTGGAAAACCGGTAAAGAAGACAGCCCGCCGTTGGTCGCCGCGTTGCGCCAACGCAAGGCCGAGCGCGAGGCGGCCGAAAATCTGCGGTTGCTGTATGTCGCGCTGACCCGGGCGCGGACCTGGCTGATCGTGGCGGGGGCCGGCACGGTGGCCAAACCGAACTGCTGGTACAATCTGGTCGCCGCCGGGATGGCTGCACTGGGGGCAAACGCAGTCGGTGATACGCTTCGGCACGAGACGGGCGATTGGCCGGGGCCTGCAGGTCCGCCGGCGGCTCTGGAAACGGCAAAACAGCCCGCAGAACCCTGGATGCTGGACATTGCCGCGCCGCCTTTGCGCCAGGCAGAGCCGCTGTCGCCATCGGTTCTGGGTGGGGCAAAGGTTCTGCCCGGCGAGGTGGAGGAAGGTGACGAGGACGCCGCCAAGTCGCGCGGCTCGGCACTGCATCTGTTGTTGGAACACCTGCCACAGCAGGATCAGGCGTCCTGGCCCGATCTTGCGGCACGGCTGGTGCCCGAAAACCTGCGGGAAACCCTGCTGGCAGAGGCAAGGGCGGTTCTGACTGCACCGGCGCTTGCGTCCCTGTTCGGGTCAGGTTCGCTTGCCGAGGTTCCCGTCACGGCGGATTATGACGGGTTGCGGCTTTTCGGGGTGATCGACCGGCTGGTAATAGCACCGGATCGCGTGCTGGCGGTGGATTACAAATCCAACCACAGGGTTCCTGCAAGCGCCGCTGCCGTGCCCGAAGGCTTGCTCCGGCAAATGGGTGCCTATGCCCATATGCTCGCGCAGATCTATCCCGACCGGGCCATCGAGGTCGCCATTCTGTGGACGCGCACCGCACAGCTTATGCCACTGGATGCCGATATCGTGAGGACGGCCCTGCAACGCGCCGCAAGGGATAGTGGCAGCGCCCCTTGACGCGGACCCGGCCCGACCATAGCTTTACCACCTAACTTGTCCTCAGGAGAACCATAATGGGCGCTGCCACCATTGCCGTGACCGATGCCACTTTTGACGCGGAAGTCCGCAAATCGGACGTGCCGGTTGTCGTCGATTTCTGGGCGGAATGGTGCGGCCCGTGCCGTCAGATCGGCCCGGCCTTGGAGGAAATTGCTGCCGAAATGGGTGGCCGGGTCAAGATCGTCAAAGTGAACGTTGACGAAAACCCCGACAGCCCGGCGATGTTGGGCGTGCGCGGCATTCCTTCGCTGTTCCTGTTCAAGAATGGTCAGGTCGTGGCAAACAAAGTCGGCGCTGCACCCAAGGCCGCGCTGGCCAGCTGGATCAATGCCTCGATCTGAGCCGATTTGATTTTTGCGCACAGGGGCACCCATCCGGTGCCCCTTTTGGTTTGGCCGGGTTGTGCGGCTCTGGGCGGAGAACCATATTAGGGCAAATACCGGAGGCGGACGATGGCGGAAGACAAATTTCCCGGCTGGCATGGCACCACGATTCTGGCGGTCCGGCGCGGCGGGGCGGTGGTGGTGGCCGGGGATGGTCAGGTCAGCATTGGCCAGACCGTGATCAAGGGCACCGCCCGCAAAGTGCGGCGGCTGTCGCCGGGTGGCCATGATGTGGTGGCCGGGTTTGCCGGGTCGACCGCCGACGCGTTCACCCTGCTGGAACGGCTGGAGAAAAAGCTGGAGGCGGCTCCGGGGCAACTGGCCCGCGCCTGCGTCGATCTGGCGAAGGATTGGCGGATGGACAAGTATCTGCGCAACCTCGAGGCGATGCTGATCGTCACGGATGGCGATGGCTTGTTCGTCATCACCGGCGCAGGCGATGTGCTGGAACCGGAACACGACGTGGCTGCGATCGGCTCTGGTGGCAACTATGCGCTGGCCGCCGCGCGCGGGCTGATGACAACCGATCTGGCGGCAGAGGATATCGCCCGGCGGGCCATGGCGATTGCGGCCGATATCTGCGTTTACACCAACGGCAACCTGACGGTGGAGACCATCCGTAAATGACCACCACCACGGGCAAATCGGGCGTCAGACCCAAAGGCGACGCCCGTTCGCGCTTTGGTTCAGCGCAGCTGCACTTCGGCCACGTTGTCGCGGTGCGACGTTTTGGGATCAGTGCCGACCAGCAGCTTTACGGCAGACAGCAGGTCCGACGGATCGTACCAGATCTCTGCCTCTGCCGCATCGCAGCGCAGCAGCGCGAGTTTCGGGTCGCTCTCGCCGCCCGCAAACCAGATCGGCCCTTCGTCGCCATCCAGAACCGCCGCCATCGCGCGGGTGTGGGCGCCGTCAACGCCCGTCAGTCCCAGCATCATGGTGCGGTCAGATTTGACGGCGGCCCAGAGTTTATCCTTCATCTCAGCAGGGGTCGGCATGGTCGCTCCCCAGGTTGGGGTCTGGTCATACAACCAGCGAGCGGCGATTGGGCTCCCCCTGATGGCCATCAATTTAGTGCGAGACCCTTATGACCGACCTGACCCCCCGCGAGATCGTCTCTGAACTTGACCGCTATATCATCGGCCAGACCGCTGCCAAGCGGGCAGTCGCGGTGGCTTTGCGCAACCGCTGGCGCCGCAAACGCCTGCCTGATGATCTGCGGGACGAGGTTTATCCCAAGAATATCCTGATGATCGGGCCGACCGGGGTGGGCAAGACAGAGATTGCCCGCCGTCTGGCCAGGCTGGCGAAAGCGCCGTTTCTGAAGGTCGAGGCGACCAAATTTACCGAGGTTGGCTATGTCGGCCGCGATGTGGACAGCATCATCCGCGATCTGGTCGATGCCGCGCTGATCGAAACCCGCGCCCGCATGCGGGAGGACGTCTCGGCCAAGGCAAAGAAGGCGGCGGAAGAACGGGTGATTGACGCGCTGGCGGGCAAAGATGCGCGGGAACAGACCCGCGAAATGTTCCGTGGCAAGCTGAAGCGCGGCGAACTGGATGAGACGCTGATCGAGCTGGACATTGCCGACGCGGCCCCGGCCATGCCGATGATGGGCGGACAGGGCATGGAACTGCAGATGCAGGGCTTGCAGGATTTGTTCAAATCCTTCGGCCAGCGGACAACGCGCAAGAAGGTCACGGTGGCGGAAAGCTATGACCTGCTGATCGGGCAAGAGGCCGACAAGCTTTTGGATGACGAGGCGGTCAAGACCGCCGCGCTGGACGCGGTGCAACAGAATGGCATCGTCTTTCTCGATGAAATCGACAAGATTTGTGCCCGCTCCGATGCGCGCGGCGCCGATGTCAGCCGCGAAGGGGTGCAGCGCGATCTGCTGCCGCTGATTGAAGGGACGACGGTTTCGACCAAATACGGCCCGGTCAAGACCGATCATATCCTGTTCATCGCCTCAGGCGCATTTCACATCGCGAAACCGTCGGACTTGCTGCCAGAGCTGCAGGGCCGCCTGCCGATCCGGGTAGAGTTGCAGCCCCTGACCGAGCGGGATTTCGTGCGGATATTGACCGAGACCGACAACGCGCTGACGCTGCAATATACCGGCCTGCTGGCGACCGAGGCCGTCACGGTCAGCTTTACGCCAGACGGGATTGCGGCGCTGGCCCGCATTGCGGCAGAGGTCAATCAATCGGTGGAAAACATCGGGGCAAGGCGGCTTTACACGGTGATGGAGCGGGTGTTTGAAGAGCTGTCCTTTTCGGCCCCGGACCGCGCGGGCGAGGCCGTCATCGTCGATGCGGGGTTTGTCGAGGCCAATCTGGGGGCCCTGTCCCGCTCTGCCGACCTGTCGCGCTATGTGCTGTGATGCGGGGTCGCCCTGTGCGACACTCTGCCAAGAGGTCGGTGCTGCTTGTTGGTCTTTTTTCGGTGGGGATGTGTATTCCATGATCTTCGGCCCGTGCACATGAGGCGGCTTTCGGCGCTTTGCCTGATTTTCCTGATGTCCTGCACCCCGCGCGGCGCCGTGACGCTGGATGCCTCTGCGGCGGGGGTTGGCACGGTGGAAAAGATCTTCATCGGCACCACCCGCATTCAAGAGCAGGATGGGAGTTTTGGCAGCCACCGATCCGAAGAGGTGCATTTCGCCCGGTATGACGTGTCGGTGCCCCCGAACCGCAAACTGGGAGAGATCACCTGGCCAAAGCGGGGTGGCAGGATCGATCCGACAACCCAGTTTCTGACCACCGATGAAGAGGTCTATCAATCCGGCGCGGCCTTCCGCGCCGACTTGAGGCGTCAGATGACGGCGACAGATGGCGAGGCGGTGATTTTCATCCACGGCTACAATACCAACTTTGCCGAAAGCACCTATCGTGTGGCGCAGTTCACCCATGATCTGCAACTGCCGGGCGCGGTCATACAGTATTCCTGGCCCTCTGCCGCCGAACCGCTGGGCTATGCCTATGACCGCGATTCTGCCTTGTTTGCGCGGGACGGGCTGGAAAGTTTGATCCACGAGGTGGCGGCTGCCGGTGCTAAGCGGATCTTGCTGGTGGCACATTCGATGGGTGCCGGCCTGACGATGGAGGCGCTGCGCTCGGCGGCAATCCGGGGCGACAAACGGACACTGGGGTTGATCGGCGGGGTGATCCTGATCTCGCCCGATATTGATGTGGACGTGTTTCGCGAACAGGCCCGCTCGATGGGCAAGCTGCCGCAACCATTCGTGATATTCGGCTCGGACCGCGACAAGTTTCTGCGGTTGTCAGCGTTGCTGACCGGGCAGCCGGCGCGGCTGGGGTCGCTGACCGATGTGTCACGCGTCGCGGATCTGAAAGTGACTTTTCTGGACGTAAGCGAGTTCAGCAAGGGCGCCGGCCATTTCCTGGTCGGCGACTCTGCGGCGCTGATCACCCTGCTGGACCGGATTGCCGACGTTCAGGGCGCGTTTGAACGGGACCGCCGATCGCGGCTGGGCCTGTTGCCGGGCGTGGTTCTGACCGTGCAGAATGCGACGCAGATCGTGTTGTCGCCGCTGGCCAACGTGGCGAGTGATTTCACGCGGTAGTGGCTGCGTATCGTCGGCCTGCCCCAACACTGTGTGCGGGGTTTCGCATCCCCGCTGACCCGTGGGATAATTTGACCAATGAGTATGACCGTGTGCCGGCCGCCGCTTAGCGGTTGCGCCGCAGGTAGACGTAATACGCCCCTGATCCGCCGTGTTTCAGGTGGGATTCGCTGATTTGCAAAACCGCCGGGCCAAGCGGCGACTGCCGTAGCCACAGCGGGGTCTGGTGCCGCAAGACGCCCATGCGCTGCGGGATCGGGCCATAGTCAGGACCGGCCTTGCCCTTGCCGGTGATCACCAGAACCAGCCGCAACCCGGCGCTTTGGGCATTCAGGATAAAGTGGATCAGTTCGGGGTGCGCCTCTGCCAGGGTCATTCCGTGCAGGTCCAGCCGGGCCTCGGGCTGCAATTTGCCGCGCGACATGCGGGCAAAGGCCTTGGCGTCCATTTGCAAGGGTGCATCCGGCTGCACGGTGGTGCCAAGCTCGTGGGCGCGCAGGCTGCGCGCCTTTTCGCCCAGGCGGAAGGGCGCAAGCGGCGGCTGGGGCGCAGGGTCGGGCAGCTTGGGGTGCGTCAGGATCAGCACGGGTGGCTCGACCTTGCGGCGCAGTTGCAGGGCGTGCATCGGTCTGGCGGTGCGGGCGACGGCCTGCCACAACGCCTCTTCTTCGGGGTGGAGCGAACGGCGGCGCGACATCGCTCAGGTGCCGTCCAACATGGCATAGGCGCGGTCGATCGGCATCAGCAGCAACAGGCGGCCACCGTCCTTGATCTCGCCCGCCGCCTGCCCCGCCGCATGGCCGGTGCCGAAGAATATGTCGGCGCGCTGGGCGCCCTTGATGGCGCCACCGGTGTCTTGTGCGATCATAAGGCGGTGCAGCGGATCGGTCCCGGTTTTTTCGACCCAGACCGGCGTGCCCAGTTTGATATGGGCGGGATCGACAGCGACCGAACGCATCGTGGTGATTGACCGGCCCATCGCGCCAATAGGACCGGCGCTGTCGGCAAGATCGGACAGTTTGCGGAAAAAGACATAGGACGGGTTGGTGTTCAGCAGATCCATCCCGGCGTCCGGATTGTTGCGAACCCACTGCCGGATGGTTTCGGCACTGACCTGCGACAGGCTGAAGATGCCGCGACGCACCAGCTCCTGCCCGACCGAGCGATAGGCATAGCCGTTGCGTCCGGCATAGCCCACCCGGATGGTGTGGCCGTTGGTCAAATGGATGCGGCCGGACCCCTGGATATGCAGGAAGAACACCTCGACCGGATCGTCGAGCCAGGCAATTTCCAGACCCCTGCCGCGCAGGATGCCCCGTTCGATGGTGGCGCGGTCATACCAGACCGAACCGTCGCGCAACTCGGGCGGGCGGCGGTAGACCGGATAAGCAAAGCGCGGGGTGCGCACCGGCGAGCCTTCCAGTTCGGGTTCGTAATAACCGGTGAACAGCGCGGGCGGCGTGCCGATCAGCACCGGCTTGAACAGCAGTTCAAAGAACTGGCGGGCGGCGGCTTCATTGGCTTCGACGTCCTGCGCAAGCCGACACACCGGAGTCCAGTCCGGGTCATCCATCAGATCGCACGTCGAACGGAAGGTTTTCAGCGCCGCCAGATGGTCATCCTCGGCCCAGCCTGCCAGGCTTTCATAGTCAAAGACCTGTGCCGCGGCAGGCACAATCATGGCGACCAGCAGCAAAACGGCGCGGAGGGTCGCACCCACATTAGTCCCCGGTGGCCGCAAGCTGCCAGTTCGGGTCGCCCGCCCCCATGCGCCGGGCAAAAGTCCAGCTGTCCCGTTGACGGGCAATGGCACTTGGACCACCCTCGACGACGACCCCCGATTTGTCGCGGACGGTGCGGGTCAGCTCGCCCGTGAACCGCACGGCGATCTCTGCGACTTTGCTGGTGGCGTCAAAGGTCGCTTCGGTCAGGGCCATATCGCGGACGCCGGCGAAGACCGACTCGATCTTGAGGCCCTGATTTTCGCGGTCATTGATGGCGGCGGTGAAGGTGTGCAGCACATCTTCACCAAGGAACGGCTTGATCTGCGCCAGATCGCCCTTGTCGAACGCCATCAGGATCATCTCATACGCCTGCCGCGCCCCTTTCAGAAACTCTCCGACGTTGAAACTGGGTTCAGCGGCCTTCATCGCTGCCAAAGCGGCGGCCGCGGCGGGGTCGCTGGTGTTGTCGGTAATGTCGCGGTCCGGGCCGCCGTCGATCACCTCGAACTTCGGGCGCGGCGCGGCGCCGGTGGTGTCGGTCACGGCTGGCTTTTCAAAACCATCGCGGGTGCCCAGCACCGAGCGCAGCTTCAGGATCAGGAAAATCGCGATCCCGGCCAGAACGAGCAGTTGGATCAAAGAGGAATTCATGCGGAACCTCGGATGGGCAATGACTGCCTCTGGGGTTGGTATTTTCAAGCGTCGGTGCCTATGTAAGGTCTTGGGGGGGCCAAGTCCACCAGCCCCCTCGAATTTGGCCAAAGGAGGCCCAAGGATGCGGGTTTTATTGCTGTTCTGCGGCTGGTCGCTGATAGAGATCGCGCTTTTCGTCACCGTGGGCGGCTGGCTGGGCCTGGGGCTTACGCTGGTCTGGGTGATTGCGACCGGCATGCTGGGGGTTGCGCTGATCCGCTGGCAGGGCGCACGGATGGGGATGAACCTGCGGCAGGGTATGGGAGCGGCACGGGATCCGCTGTCAGGGGCGGCGCACAGCGGGCTGATCATGCTGGCGGCGGTGCTGTTGATCCTGCCGGGCTTTCTGACCGATGCCGTGGGGCTGGTGCTGTTGATCCCGATGGCGCGGCGGGCGATCCTGTCGGCGATTGCGGGGCGCGGCATTGGGGCGGGCCCGCGCCGGGGCGGGCCATATGCCGGGGATCCCTTTGACGTGATTGACGCCGAAGTGGTTGAAGATGTGCCGCCAGCCCGCACCCCGCACAAGCCTTCGGGATGGACCCAGTCCTGATCGCCTGCTAGGAACACGGGCTACGGGCTTTGAGGGAGAGTATGATGGCCGAAGAGAGCAATGGCGCGGCACCGCAGGCGGCAGCAGCCGTCAAGATGCAGGTTCTGGCGCAGTTCGTGCGAGACATGAGTTTTGAGAATTTGGTGGCGCAAAAGGGCCTGACCGGGACCGAAATGCTGCCGGATATCCAGGTTGGCGTGTCTCTGGACGCGCGCAAACGCCCGGTCGAGCATCAGTATGATGTGATCGCCAAGTTCAAGATCACCTCGAAGAACAAGGCGAATGACGACACGCTGTTCCTGATGGAACTGGAATATGGTGGGGTTTTTCTGGTCGAGGGCGTGCCGGATGATCAATTGCATCCGTTCCTGCTGATCGAATGTCCGCGCATGCTGTTCCCGTTTGTGCGGCGGATCATTTCGGATGTGACGCATGACGGTGGATTCCCGCCCCTGAACATCGACAATGTCGACTTTCTGGCTCTGTACCGGCAGGAAATGGCGCGGCGGGCGCAACTGGCGGCAGGGGCTCCAGCAGCAGCCCCGATGAACTGAGCAGGAGTGGGTGGCAGCATTTCACCCTGCCCCCCGCTTTCGATCCCTCTTTGTCGACCCGTCAAAGGTAGCGAAGCCATTTTATAACAAAGGGCGTTGTGGGACTTCTGGCAGCACTTGCTTCAGACTGGTCGCCTGCCGCCGCCGAAGGCCTTCAAGCGGCGCCGCCCCCACCCAGCTTGCCCCTCCCGGCTGGCTAAGATGCGCCCTTGTGCCGGGAGATCCCCGGTTTCAGTGAAGACTACGTTACGGCCCTTGGCGTCAGCAAAGACTGGCTCCTCACGGATTGCGACGATGGCGCGAGCGGCTACATGAGGATTGTGGACAAGACATCAGGCGCGGATATCTTCGAACTGATGATCCGCTACCGCGAGGGGATCTTGGACGCGGGCGTCCAGCCAAAGTTCAAGGCGATCACCCACCACATGCAGGCCGCCGGAGCGAGGGCATCACACTTCAATTACGTCCCGACATTGGAAAACCTTTAATCCCACTGTGCGTCCGATGTGGAGGCCGGTCCATGCACCTCGATCCAGAGCCTGATCCACTGACTGCTCAAGTGGGTTAAAGCCATAGTTGCGCGGCGTCAGTGGTTTGCCCACATGACCGATTTGCGGACAGGCGGCGGAATATCCGTCAGGCCCAACCCCTTTTTCAGATGCGCTTGAGCCAGATCGCAGCGTCGCCCAGTTTGGTCACAAAGGCCTGATGGTCGGCGCTTTCTTCTGCAGTCAGGCGGGGCGGCAGCGGGGTGGGGCGCGGTTGGGGCCGCCAGGCGGGTTCGCTCGACTGGCTTTGTGCGGCGTTCAGCGTCAGGTCGGGTTGGCGACCACCAATCAGCTCGAGATAGACCTCGGCCAGGATTTCACTGTCCAAAAGTGCCCCGTGCTTGGTGCGGGCAGAATTGTCGATGTTGAAGCGGCGGCACAGTGCATCCAGTGAGGCGGGCGAACCGGGGTATTTCTGCCGCGCGATGGCAACAGTATCCAGCGCCCGGGTCATCGGCAGCAGCGGCAGGCCGGCGGTCTTGAGTTCGGCATTGAGGAATTTCATGTCAAAGCCGGCGTTGTGGATCACCAATGTGGAATTGCCCACGAAGGCCAGAAAGTCGGCGGCAATGCTGGCGAAACGCGGCTTGCTGCGCAGGAAGTCATCGGACAGGCCATGTACCTCGAACGCCTCTTTCGGCATCATGCGGTCGGGGTTGAGGTATTGGTGCCAGGTTTTGCCGGTCGGCAGGTGATTGATCAATTCCACCGCGCCGATTTCAACGATGCGGTCCCCGGTGGCGGGATCAAGCCCGGTGGTTTCGGTATCAAGCACGATTTCACGCATGGTGGGCCCTTAAATAGAAAACAAGATCAGACACATAGGCCGAAACGGTGCCCAAGCTGAGCGTTTCGACGATATGGGTGGCGCGGCGGCGTTTTTCGCTATCCGGCATTTGCCGGGCCAGAAGTGCCGCAAACCGCGCCTCTGTCATCCCGGGCCGGGCCATGACGCGGGCGCGCTGCACGTCAAACGGTGCCGTCACCAGCAGCGTCGCGTCCATGTCGGCATCCGCACCTGTTTCAAAGAGCAAGGGCATGTCAAGCAGCACGATCGCGCCGCGTTGGTTCTGCAGGAAAGCCGCGCGATCGGCGGCAACCAAAGGATGCACCAACGCCTCGATCCGGGCCAGCGCAGCAGGGTCGGCAGCGATGATCGTCTTGAGCGCGGGTCGGCTGATGGTATCACCGGCGAGGGCTGACGGAAAGGCCGCGGCGAGCGGCGCCACCGCGGCGCCACCGGGCGCATACAGACGGTGCACGGCAGCGTCAGCGTCCCATACCGGGATATTCTGCGCCCCGAAAAACGCGGCGGTGGTCGATTTGCCCATGCCGATCGAGCCGGTAAGGCCCAGCTTGAAGGGCGGTCTCATGCGCCCAGCACGGCGGCGCGGGTGGCGTCGTCCACCTCTGGCCGGTGGTTGAACCAACGCTCGAACCCCGGCGCGGCCTGATGCAGCAACATGCCCAGGCCATCCACAATATGTGCCCCGCGGTCCTGCGCCTCGATCAGGAACTGGGTGGCGAGCGGGGTGTAGACAAGGTCGATGACAAGGGTGCCGGGTTGCAGGGCGTCCAGCGGCACGCGAAAATCCGGCTTGCCGGTCATGCCAAGCGAAGTGGTGTTGACGACAAGCGCTGCTCCTTCCAGCATGTTGGCGGCCTGGACCCAGTCGTAGACTTGCAATTTGGTGCCGAAATCGTTGCGCAGGCTTTCGGCGCGGGGCCGGGTGCGGTTGGCGAGGCGAATCTCCGGGCAGCCGACCTCGATCAACGCGACAATGACGGCGCGGGCGGCACCACCCGCACCGAACACTGCGGCCGGGCCAGACTGCGCAGTCCAGTGCGGCGCATATTGCCGAAGATTTGCCATGAAGCCTGCGCCATCGGTATTGTCGGCGTGGATAAGGCCATCTTTGCGAAAGATCAGCGTGTTGGCGGCCCCGATCAAGGCGGCGCGGTCGGTGACGACATCGGCCAGCGCCAGCACGGTCTCTTTGTGCGGAATGGTGACGTTCACGCCGACGAAACCCAGCTTCGGCATGGCATGCAGGGCTTCCTTGAGGTCCGCCTGACCAATGTCCAGCGGGATGTAATGGCCCTTGATACCATAGCGTCGCAACCAATAGCCGTGCAGCGCGGGCGAGCGGCTGTGCGCGACGGGATGGCCGATAACACCGGCAAGCGGGATGCGGGGCAGATCGGTCACGACGGGATGAAACCTCGCAATGTCAGATAATTGAGCAGTGGCAGCATCGGCAGCCCGAGAATGGCAAAGTAGTCGCCTTCGATGGCAGAGAAAAGCCGGATGCCTTCGGATTCCAGCAGATAAGCGCCGACCGCATCGGCAAGGGCGGGCCAGTTGCGGGTAACGTAGTCGTCGAGGAAGGCGTCCGAGACGGGAAGCATCGTAAGTTTTGCGGTGGAAAGGTGACGCCAGATCGGTTTCGCCTCATGATAAAGAACGATGGCGGCGTAAAGGTGATGGGTGTGGTTGCGCAGGGCCCGAAGCTGGCGGCGGGCGTCGTCGGCGGAAACCGGTTTGGCGAAAATCTGGTCGCCCAGGGCAAGCACCTGGTCGCAGCCGAGGACAAGGGCGGTGGGATGTTTGTCTGCGACCTTGCGGGCCTTGAGTTCGGCAAGCGTGTCCGCGATGTCGCACGGTCTGACAAGGTCCGACAGGAGGGAAACTTTGATGAGGTCTTCATCAATGCGGGCGGCACGGGCGGTCACCGTGAGACCGGCGTTTTGCAAAAGCGTCAGCCGGATCGTGGAGGACGACGCGAGAATGAAGTCAGGCGGCATGGGGGGAACCCTGTGGAAAGACTTGCTTTGTTCTAGAGGGGGAGAACGGGGGTAAGCCTGCGTTGGCGGCAATGAGGTGGAAACCGGGGTGGTTTGTCAAGGCTGAGGGCTTGTTGCCCACATGGGGATGGCGGTGAAGAAAGGCTGGGGAGAAGTACGCTGTCCAGTGCCTGTGGAGAAAGGGAGCTTTCCTATAATCCCTTGATTCCCCTATGTTGTTCTTGGTTCCTGGTCAGCAGGGTCGAATTATCCACAGGGGCCTGGCTGTGGAAGGAAGGCTGGACGAAAGGGGAAATTCTCTTATCCACGGGGCCTACATCATCATCATCTTTAATTATATATCTTCTTTAAGAAGTAGAGAGGCGGGACAGGATGGGTGAGTTTCTGGCGGACTGGTATGTGTGGATCAAAGCCCTGCATGTGATTTCGGTTGTGGCCTGGATGGCGGGATTGTTCTATTTGCCGCGGCTTTTTGTCTATCATGTCGAACAGGTGCAGGCCGGATCACCGACCGATCTGATGTTTCAGATTATGGAGCGGCGGCTGTCGCTGGGCATCATGATGCCGGCGGCAGTGGCGAGCTGGGGGTTCGGGCTGTGCCTGGTGTTCAATCCGGCGAGTGTGGTGGACTGGGGCATGATCTGGCCCTGGACCAAGGCAGTGTCGGTGCTGGCGATGACGGCATTTCATCTGTGGCTGGGGCTGCGGCGCAGGGATTTTGCCACGCGGCGCAATCGGCTGACGGGGCGGCGATACCGGATGATGAACGAAGTGCCGACCTTGCTGCTGATGGTGATCGTGTTCTCTGTGATCGTCAAATTTTGACTGGGGCTGGGGTGAAGATGGGCTGTCGCCCCGCGGATGGTTGACTTTGTGCGGTTCACGTCTTAATTGGGCGGCAGCGCGGCCATTCGGCCATCCCGCTTTCCATTGAAATTTCGCTGATGCCCGGGATTCCGGTGCTCGCCTGAGGATATCCCCGCATGACGTCGACCACGCCCGTTGAACATCTCAATCTTGCTGATCTGAAAGCCAAGACTCCCGCCGAACTGCTGGCGATGGCGGAAGAATGGGAAATCGAGAATGCCCCTTCGATGCGGAAGGGCGAGATGATGTTCTCAATCCTCAAGGAGCATGCCGAAGAGGGTTGGGAAATCGGCGGCGACGGCGTGTTGGAGGTGTTGCAAGACGGGTTCGGGTTCCTGCGCTCGCCTTCCGCGAATTATCTGTCGGGGCCGGATGATATTTATGTCAGCCCCGAGATCTTGCGGCAGTTCAGTTTGCGCACCGGTGATACGATCGAGGGCACGATGGCGGCCCCCCGCGAAGGCGAGCGTTACTTTTGTTTGACCAAAGTGACGAAGATCAACTTTGACGACCCTGAAAAGGCGCGGCACAAGGTGCATTTTGACAATCTGACGCCGCTTTACCCTGACGAGCGGTTCAAGATGGAAGTTGAAGATCCGACGATCAAGGACCGTTCGGCGCGGATCATCGATCTGGTGGCTCCGATCGGCAAGGGACAGCGCGGGTTGATCGTGGCACCGCCGCGGACCGGCAAAACCGTGCTGTTGCAGAACATCGCGCATTCGATCGCGACCAATCACCCGGAGTGTTACCTGATCGTGCTGTTGATCGACGAACGGCCCGAAGAGGTGACCGATATGCAGCGGTCCGTTAAGGGTGAAGTGGTCTCTTCGACATTTGACGAACCGGCGACGCGGCATGTGGCCGTGGCCGAGATGGTGATCGAAAAAGCAAAGCGGCTGGTCGAACACAAGCGCGATGTTGTGATCTTACTGGATTCGATCACCAGGCTGGGTCGGGCGTTCAACACTGTCGTGCCATCCTCTGGCAAGGTTCTGACCGGTGGCGTCGATGCCAATGCGCTGCAGCGGCCGAAGCGGTTCTTTGGTGCCGCGCGGAACATCGAAGAGGGCGGCTCCTTGACGATTATCGCCACCGCGCTGATTGATACCGGCAGCCGGATGGACGAGGTCATTTTCGAAGAGTTCAAAGGCACCGGTAACAGCGAAATTGTGCTGGATCGCAAAGTGGCGGACAAACGGGTGTTCCCGGCGATTGATATCCTGAAGTCAGGCACCCGGAAGGAAGAATTGCTGATCGAGAAGATGGATTTGCAGAAAACCTACGTGCTTCGGCGGATCCTGAACCCGATGGGAACGACCGATGCCATCGAATTCCTGCTGGGAAAGCTGAAACAGACCAAGAGCAATACGGAATTCTTCGATTCGATGAACGCCTGACGGGGCTGATTGTTCGCAATGGATACGATCTTTGCCTTGGCCTCGGCGCGGGGGAAAGCCGGCGTGGCGGTGTTCCGTCTGTCCGGGCCGCTGGCGCATGACGCCGTGCGCGCACTTTGTGGCAGCCTGCCAGAGGTGCGGCAGGCTTCGGTGCGGCGGCTGGTCTGGCAGGGCGATGTTCTGGACGATGCGCTGGTCTTGATCTTTGCCGAGGGCCGCAGTTTTACCGGCGAGGCCGCGGCGGAATTGCAGGTTCATGGCAGCACTGCCGTTATTCAGGCAGTTGCGCGGGCCTTGTCTGAAATGCCCGGATTGCGGCAGGCGGATCCAGGTGAGTTTACCCGACGGGCGCTGGAAAACGGGCGGCTGGATCTGGCGCAGGTCGAGGGCCTTGCCGATTTGATCGAAGCCGAGACCGAAGCACAGCGCCGTCAGGCACAGCGGGTTCTGTCGGGGGTCATTGGCAAGCGGGCCGAAGGCTGGCGGAAAACGCTGATCCGGGCGGCGGCCTTGAACGAGGCCACGATTGATTTTGCCGACGAGGATGTGCCGGCGGATGTCGCGCCGGAAGTGACAAGGCTGCTTGGGGAATTGATCGGCGACTTGCAACGAGAGGTCGAGGGTTCGCGAGTCGCAGAGCGCTTGCGGGACGGGTTCGAAGTGGCGATAATCGGCAGCCCGAACTCTGGAAAGTCAACACTTATCAATGCTTTATCTGGTCGGGATGCGGCAATCACATCCGATAGTCCCGGCACGACTCGGGATGTTATCGAAGTTCGGATGGATTTGAACGGCCTGCCGGTCACGTTTCTGGACACCGCGGGCTTGCGGGACACAGCGGACAAGGTGGAACTGATCGGCATAGAGCGGGCGCTGAGCCGGGCCCAAGCTGCGGATTTGCGGATCTTTCTATTGGACGCCCCCGGCGAAGCCTTGCGCTTGGACCCGCTGCCGGAGGACCTGATTGTGCTTGGCAAGGCGGATTTGCGCGCTGGAATGCCCGGAGTTTCGGGATTGACGGGGCTTGGTCTTGACACGTTGATCGGCGCGGTGGTGCAAGTCCTGAGCCAGCGGGTGGCGCGAACCGGCGTCATGACGCGGGCGCGCCACCGGATTGCAATCATGCGTGCGATCGAGGCTATGGAATCAGCACAGGCTGAGATAAACAAACCGGGCGGGCGATCGGAGTTGGTTGCAGCAGATTTGTGGATGGCTATACGGGCGCTGGATATGCTGGTGGGTCGTCTGGACGTCGAAAATCTGTTGGACGAGATTTTCGCCAGTTTCTGTATCGGCAAGTGAGGTTGTTTCACGTGAAACATTGCGATGTTCTGGTCATTGGTGGCGGACACGCCGGCGCGGAGGCTGCCGCCGCCGCCGCGCGCGTGGGCGCCCGGACGGTTCTGGTGTCGATGACGCTTGCGGGGATCGGCGTGATGTCGTGCAATCCGGCGATCGGCGGGTTGGGCAAGGGCCACCTTGTGCGCGAAATTGATGCCCTTGACGGCTTGATGGGGCGCGCAGCGGACGCAGCGGGCATACAGTTTCGTCTGCTGAACCGGCGCAAGGGGCCCGCAGTACAAGGGCCGCGGACCCAGGCGGACAGAAAGTTGTATCGGCGGGCGATTCAAGGGCTTCTGGCTGCGCAGGTGGGGCTTGAGATTGTCGCGGGTGAAGTGGTGGACCTGCTAGAAGGCCCGGGCGGCCGTATTGTGGGCGCTGTGCTTGCCGATGGTACCGAAATCGGTGCGCTGGCCGTCGTGCTTACCGTCGGCACGTTTTTGAACGGGATCATCCATGTCGGCGATCAACGGCGCACCGGGGGACGGGTCGGCGACGCGGCGTCGCAGCGGCTGGCGCAGCGGCTTGCTGCGCTTGGTCTGGATCGCGGACGACTGAAGACAGGCACCCCGCCGCGTCTGAACGGGCGCACGATCGACTGGAGTGGGCTGGAGCAGCAACCCGGCGACGAAGAGCCGGTCATGTTGTCGTTTATGAACGATGCCCCGACCGTGCGGCAGATTTCCTGCGGTATCACACATACCAATGAGCGCACCCATGACATCGTTCGACGCAACCTTGGCAAATCAGCAATGTACGGCGGTCATATCGAGGGTGTCGGGCCGCGCTATTGCCCTTCCATCGAGGATAAGGTGGTACGTTTCGCCGAAAAGACCGGCCACCAGGTCTTTCTGGAACCAGAAGGCCTGGATGACGACACGGTATATCCGAACGGCATCTCGACCTCGTTGCCGCTTGATGTTCAGATTGACTATGTCCGCAGCATAGCGGGGCTGGAGCGGGTAGAAATTCTGCAGCCTGGCTATGCGATTGAATATGACTATTTTGACCCGCGTGCATTGCGCCCCACCCTTGAGTGTAAGGTGGACGGGTTGTATTTTGCGGGGCAGATCAACGGCACCACGGGTTACGAAGAGGCGGCGGCACAGGGGCTGGTCGCGGGCAGCAATGCTGCAGCCGCTGCCTTGGGCCGGCCTATCCTCCAGTTTGGCCGGTCCGACAGCTATGTCGGCGTGATGCTGGATGATCTTGTTTCCCGCGGTGTGACCGAGCCCTACCGGATGTTTACATCGCGCGCCGAATTCAGGCTCGCATTGCGGGCAGATAATGCCGATCAGCGGCTGACCCGGAAAGGCGTCGCGGCGGGGCTTGTTTCTGCGTCGCGCGCCGCTGCCTTTGAAAGAAAATCTGAGGCGCTCTCGGCGTCGCGCGCGTGTCTGTTGGCGCAAGAATACACCCCGCACGAGCTTGCGGACCTGGGGATCAAGGTGAGTCAAGATGGCGTGCGGCGCAGTCTGCTACAGACCTTGGCGTTTCCGGACGTTTCTCTGGACCGCATTGAGGCGCTTTCGCCCGATTTCAAGGCATTCGCGCAACCGGTGAAACAGCAAGTTGCACGTGACGCCTTGTACGCGCAATATCTTGACCGCCAGTTAATAGAAGCTGCGGTAATGCGCCACGAAGAAGAAATTCAGATCCCGGCCGAGATTGATTTCTCCACGCTTCCTGGCCTGTCAAATGAATTGACAGGCAAGTTGATGCGACGCAGGCCTGCCAGCCTTGCCGAGGCGGGTCGCATAGAGGGGATGACGCCGGCAGCCCTGACGCTGATCCTTGCCCATTGTCGACGCGTTGGGCGCGGGAAAGTGGCGATTTGATGGAAGTGGAGGACGGCAGATCGCTGCCCGACTGGCTGGATGTTTCACGTGAAACGCATGCCAGGCTTTGTGACCTTTTGGCAATGGTTGCAAAATGGAATCCCGCGATCAATTTGATTTCGCAGGGATCGCTGAGCACCGCTTGGCAGCGCCACGTCCTGGATTCGGCACAGCTTTTCCATTTGACGGCTGCGAATGGCGGGCTTTGGGCCGACTTTGGCAGCGGCGCTGGTTTTCCCGGGCTGGTGCTGGCGATTATCGCAGCTGAAAAAGCACCCGATACACGCTTTGCCCTTGTGGAATCGGACCGTCGGAAGGCCGTTTTCCTTAAGCAGGCAAGCCGCGATCTTGGGGTTGCGACCCAGGTTATTTGCAACCGCATGGAGCAGGTCGATCCGCTGCTTGCCGACGTGGTGACGGCCCGCGCCTTAGCGCCACTGCCTGATTTGTGCGGTTATGCCAATAGACACCTAACACCAGCGGGCGTTGCGATTTTCCCAAAAGGCGGCCGCAGCGATCGGGAATTGGCGCTGGCACAGAAGGCTTGGGAGTTTGACTGTCAGACGATTCAAAGCCTGACAGATCCCGCCGGTGCCATTTTTGTGTTGCGGAACATCCGGCATGCCTGACATTGCCCGAAGCACAGAGCCGCGCATCATCGCGATTGCCAACCAGAAGGGTGGCGTTGGCAAAACTACGACCACAATCAACCTTGCGGCGGGCCTGGTCGGTCTTGGGGCCCGGGTGCTTCTGGTCGATCTTGATCCGCAAGGCAATGCCTCTACCGGTTTGGGAATTGCCGCCGACAAGCGCAACCCGTCGACCTATGACCTTCTGGTCGAAGAGGCTGCAATAGCGGATGTCGTCCAGAAGACCGCCTTCACCGACCTGCTGATCTGCCCGGGAAATTCCGATCTGGCCTCGGCTGACATCGACCTCGTCGCCAACGAAAAGCGCCGTTTTTTGCTGCATGACGCGCTGCGCCAACCAGCAATCGACGCTCTTGCGCTGGACTACATTTTGATAGACTGCCCGCCATCGCTCAGTCTTTTGACGGTGAATGCATTGGTCGCGAGCCATTCTGTTCTGATTCCGCTTCAGGCAGAATTCTTTGCGCTCGAGGGACTTTCGCAGTTGATGCTCACAATTCGCAAAGTGCGGCAGTCCGCCAATCCGGCGTTGCGCACAGAAGGCGTGGTGATTACGATGTTCGATGGCAGAAATCGGCTTTGCCATCAGGTGGAACAGGATGTACGTGACACTTTGGGCGACCTCGTGTTCAAGGCAGTCATCCCCCGAAACGTTCGGGTAAGCGAGGCGCCGTCCCACGCTTTGCCGGTCTTACAATATGATCCGAATTCGAAAGGGAGCGAAGCGTATCGTAACCTTTCGGCAGAAATCGCGGCGCGTCATCCGATAGCGGTCAGGAGCATAAAATGATGGAAAAAAAGATGGAAAAGCGCGGCCTTGGGCGCGGATTGTCGGCTCTGATGGCTGATATAGAGCCTGGTTTTGACCAAAGCGCCGATTCCATACGCCGCACCTACCAGCTGGTGCCGGTGGACAAGATTTCCCCCAATCCAAACCAGCCGCGGCGTGACTTCCCTGAAGCGGCACTAGCCGAACTTGCCGATTCGATACGCCAAAAAGGTGTCGTACAGCCGCTTATCCTCCGCCCGACCGTTGACCTCGCCAGATTCGAAATTGTCGCTGGAGAGCGCCGCTGGCGTGCTGCGCAAATCGCCGGCCTGCACGAGGTGCCGGCGATTATTCGGGATCTCGACGATGTCGATGTCATCGAAATCGCTATCATCGAAAACATTCAACGCGCAGACCTGAATGCGGTCGAAGAGGCATTGGCCTATCGCCAATTGATTGATCGATTTGGCCATACTCAGGACAAGCTTGCCGCGGCGCTTTCCAAAAGCCGCAGCCATGTCGCAAACCTGTTGCGGCTCCTGTCCTTGCCGAACGAAGTGCAGGATCTGCTGCGGCGCGGGGAACTCACGGCCGGCCATGCGCGTGCCTTGATCACCAGCGCAGAGCCGGCGCAACTTGCCCGGCGGGTGATCAAGGCAGGCCTGTCGGTTCGAGAAACCGAACGGTTGGCCAAGGCCGCGTCATCGGCCGGGCTCAAGGGCGCCGGGCAGCGCCGCAACAAACCAGAGAAAGACGCGGACACACGGGCGATCGAAGCCGATCTTTCCGCAAATCTCAAGATGCTGGTGCGGATAGATCACAAAGGGCCGGACGATGGCGGCACGATCACGATCAATTACCGCTCGCTGGACGACCTCGATCTGATCTGTGACGTGCTGTCCAAGATCCCGCGGGACATCCTGCCGTCGCGGGCCTGAAAACACCCGGCCGCGTTTGGCGCGAAGGCTCTATGTCGGGGACAGTGTTTCGATGACCTTGTTGAGGATCATTCGGCCGGCGTCGGTGGCTCTGATATTGCCGTCGGCCAATGCGACAAACCCGTGTCGCACAAGTCCATTGACAGCGTCCGGGGCGAGTGTTGCGCCCATCATATCCTCAAGTCGCTGCAGATTTATGCCATCCCGCAAGCGCAGACCCATCAGAAGATATTCGGCGCCACGGTCTTTGGGCAGCAACCGCTGTCGGGCGAGCTCACCCGGCCGGCCTGATTCAATCATTCTAAGCCAAAGCTCGGGGGACTTGGGTGCCTCCGTCGCATCACGAAACCCGCCGTGCGTCAGTCTGCCATGAGCGCCGGGGCCGATCCCGATGTAATCACCGCCCTGCCAATAAATCAGATTGTGGCGCGCCTCTTCACCGGGCTGGGCGTGATTCGAGACTTCGTAGGCCATAAGCCCTTGTTTTTGAGTTATTTCCTGGGTAACCAGAAACAGATCCGCCGCCATATCCTCATCGGGCAAACCCCTAAGCTGGCCAAGGGCGTGGCGTGCGCCAAAGACCGTGCCGTCCTCTATGGTCAATTGGTACAGCGACAGATGGGTCGGCTGCATCGCCAATGCCTCATCAAGCTCGCGGCGCCACTCCGTCAGCCCCTGTCCCTGTCGCGCATAGATCAGATCGAAACTGACACGCGAAAACGTCGCGCGGGCGATATCATAAGCCTGCCTTGCCTCCGCAGCGGAATGCAGTCGACCCAGTTGACGCAAGGCGTCATCGTTCAATGCCTGAATTCCAATTGAAACGCGGTTGATACCTGCTTCGCGATACGCGCCGAAGCGGCCCGCATCGACCGAACCCGGATTGGCTTCAAGCGTTATTTCCGGATCGTTTGCCATCGGCCAGGTCGCCCTGATCTTGTCAAGAATCGCAGCCACAAGATCACCGTCCATCAAAGACGGCGTGCCACCTCCAAAAAACACCGTCTGCAGGATACGGCCCTCGGTCTCCCGACCCAGCCGATCGATCTCGGCCAGATATGCTGTCTGCCAGCGCCGCTGATCGGTTTTTGCCGCAACATGGCTGTTGAAGTCACAATAGGGGCATTTTGACTGGCAAAACGGCCAATGCAGGTAAAGCCCAAAGCCGCCGCTCCGCCAGTCTTCCATGGTTATCCCTTAAACGCCGTTACCTCGATCTCGACCTTCATCTCGGGCCGGATCAGACCGGCAATCACCATGGTCGCCGCAGGGCGTATCTGCCCCAACGCCGCGCCCAGCACCGGGACAAGATCTTGAACCAGCGCAACATCGACCACCGTGTATTGCACGCGCACAATGTCCTGCATCGCAAAACCAGCCTCCATCAGCACAGCCGCAATCGTCTGAAAACAATTGTATGCCTGCTCTGCAATCCCGTCGGGAATTGACATGGCCGCATAGTCATAACCCGTCACGCCTGACACGAAACACCAGCCGCCCCTTACAACGGCCCGGCTGTAGCCCATCTGCGCCTCAAACGGCGACCCTGTTGAGATTTGTTTCACGTGAAACATCCGGCGACCAGCTTGCCAAAGGCGTCCGCACGATGGCTGATCCGGTTCTTAAGATCCGGCGCCATTTCGCCAAATGTTTCGTCATGGCCGTCGGGCACAAAAATCGGGTCATAGCCATGGCCGGACACTCCGCGCATTGGCCAGACAATCTGCCCCTTGGCCACCCCTTCGAACACGTCGTCATGGCCGTCAGGCCAGGCCAGAACCAAAGTGCAACGAAATTGCGCCCGGCGCGGCGCAGCTTCCGCCATCGCTTCCAGCAACCCCCAGGTCTTTGTCATGGCAACCGCAAAGTCCCGGCCGTTGCCACCCTCGGCCCAATCCGCCGTGTAAATCCCCGGTGCGCCCGCCAAACCATCAACAGTCAGCCCCGAATCATCCGCCAGGGCCGGCAGCCCACTGGCCTGCGCGGCCGCATGCGCCTTGATCCGTGCGTTGCCGGAAAAGCTGAGCTCCGTCTCGGCCGGCTCATCCAAGCCGAAGTCCGCTAACGACAGGACTTGAGTCTTAAACGGCTCTAACAAGGCAGAAATCTCCCCCAACTTGCCCCGGTTTCCCGTAGCGACCAGTATCCGATCGCCGTCAAATCGTCGCATCACGCCAACCCCAACGCCTGTTTTTGCGCCAAAACCAGCGTCGCCACCCCTGCCTCTGCCAAATCCAGCAATCCGCCCATTTCGGCCCGCGAAAATGTCGCCCCCTCTGCCGACATCTGAACCTCAATCATGCGCCCGCGGCCGGTCAGCACGAAATTGCCATCGGTGCCCGCCGCCGAATCCTCGGCATAGTCCAGATCCAGAACCTCCTGCCCGGCATAAATTCCACACGACACTGCCGCCACATGATCGATCATCGGATCAGAGATAATAACCCCTGATTTCAACAACTTGTTCATCGCCAGCCGCAATGCCACCCACCCCCCGGTGATCGCGGCGCAGCGGGTTCCGCCGTCGGCCTGGATCACATCGCAATCAATCACGATCTGCCGCTCTCCCAGCGCCGACCGGTCTACCCCCGCCCGCAGCGCCCGCCCGATCAACCGCTGAATCTCCTGGGTCCGGCCCGATTGCTTGCCCGCCGCCGCCTCGCGCCGCATCCGGCTGTTGGTGGCACGCGGCAGCATGCCGTATTCCGCTGTCACCCACCCCAGCCCGGTGCCCTTCAGAAACGGCGGCGCCTTGTCCTCGATCGTGGCCGAGCACAGTACATGCGTCTCGCCCATCTTGATCAGACAGGATCCTTCGGCGTGTTTCATCACCCCGGCCTCTATCGAAACCGTCCGCATATCGCTCAAATTCCGGCCAGAGGGGCGCATGATCAACCTTTCCATGTTGCACGGTCAGATATGCAATCCCGACCCCCCGATGCAACCCCGATTGACGCGGCCGTCGTGCCCTCCTTACAGTGGCTTTCCCAAAGGCCTAGACATGTCCGACAACGCCAGCCTGCTCTCCGAAATGAACACCCGCTCGCGCGAGGTGTTTCGCCGTGTGGTCGAAAGTTATCTTAACTCCGGCGATCCGGTCGGGTCGCGAACGCTGACCCGCACGATGAACGAAAAGCTGTCCGCAGCCACGATTCGCAACGTCATGCAGGATCTCGAATACCTCGGCTTGCTCGACAGTCCGCACATTTCTGCCGGCCGCATTCCCACCCATCTTGGCCTGCGGATGTTCGTCGATGGCCTGCTCGAAGTTGGCACCGTTGCCCAAGAAGACCGCTCCCGGCTCGAAGCGTCGCTGGGCAATACCGATTCTGACGTGGTCTCGCTGCTGGATCAGGTCGGTGCGGCCCTGTCCGGTATCACCCGTTCGGCCAGCGTTGTTCTCGCGCCCAAACAGGAAACCGCGATTCGCCATGTGGAATTTGTCGGCCTAAGTCCCGAACGTGCCCTTGTCGTGCTGGTATTCTCGGATGGCCATGTCGAGAACCGGGTGTTCACCCCGCCGCCTGGCCAGACCCCGGCCTCGATGCGAGAGGCCGCGAATTTCATCAACGCCGTCGCCGATGGCCGCCGCCTGTCGGACCTCAGCCGTGCGCTTGCTGCCGAAATCGCTGACCGACGTCAGGAAATCGATGTCCTCGCGCAGGCGATGGTCGAAAGCGGTCTGGCGCTCTGGCAAGACGCGGGCGAACGCAACGAGCGCCTCATCGTGCGCGGCCAGTCCAATCTGCTGGAGGACGGCACCGAATTCGCCAATCTCGACCGGATTCGCACCCTGTTTGACGACCTCGAACGCAAGCGGGACATTGCCGACTTTCTGGAAATGACCGAATCCGGCGAGGGTGTGCGCATTTTTATCGGCTCAGAGAACAAACTCTTCTCACTTTCGGGTTCCACTCTGGTGGTCTCTCCCTATATGAACGCAGATCGCAAGATTATTGGCGCGATTGGCGTCATCGGCCCGACCCGGCTGAACTATGGCCGCATTGTGCCCATCGTGGATTATACCGCCCAGATGGTCGGGCGCATGGTTTCCGAACGGGCCAAGGGCTGACAAGAAGACAAGGACGAAGATATGCCGAAAGAAGACCTGAATCCGGAAGACATTGATCTCACCGATCTTGAAGCCTTCATGGAAAGTGACGAACTGGCGACCCTGCGCGCCGAACGGGACGAAATGCGCGACCGTTTCATGCGGGCGCTGGCCGATGCCGAAAACGCCCGCAAACGCGGTGACCGTGACCGGCGCGAGGCAGAGCAGTATGGCTCCACCCGCCTCGCGCGTGATCTGCTGCCGGTCTATGACAACTTGCGCCGCGCCTTGAACTCAGTGCCCGAACAGTTGCGCACCGATGCGACCGCCCTGACCGAAGGTGTCGAACTGACCCTGCGCGAACTGACCAATGTGATGACCAAACACGGCGTCAAACCGATTTCTCCGGTCATCGGTGACACGTTCGACCCCCAGTTGCATCAGGCCATGTTCGAGGCGGCTTTGCCCGGCAGCAAGGCCGGCCAGATCATTCAGGTCGTCACCGAAGGCTTCCTCTTGCACGACCGCCTGTTGCGCCCCGCCCAGGTCGGCGTGTCGTCCAACACCCAGGGCTGATCCAACACCGCCGCCGCGGCGCCCTCGCCCCTCGCGGGAGGGGCGCTACGGCTTCACCAGCCCCCGCAACTCATATATCAGCGACAGCGCCTCTTTCGGCGACAACTCGTCCGGCAGCACTGTGCGCAACCGATCCTCCACCTCCGACCCTTTCGCCGCGGCCCGCGCCGGCACCGGGGCGGCCCGGAACAATGGCAACTCGTCGATCAGTGTCCGCTGCCGCGTGCCCCCCTGCCGCTCGCCCGCCTCCAACGCCTCCAGCACCACCCGGGCCCGTTCCACCACTACCTGCGGCAGTCCCGCCAGCCGGGCGACCTGCACGCCATAGGATCGGTCCGCCGCGCCTTTGCGCACCTCGTGCAGGAAAATCACGTCGCCTTGCCATTCCTTGACCGTCACGGTGGCATTTTCGACCCCCGCCAGTTTGCCCGCCAGTGCGGTCATCTCATGGTAATGCGTGGCAAACAGCGCCCGGCAGCGGTTCACGTCATGCAGATGTTCCAGCGTCGCCCAGGCAATCGACAGCCCGTCATAGGTGGCCGTCCCCCGGCCGATTTCATCCAGTATGACCAGCGCCCGGTCGTCCGCCTGATTCAGGATGGCCGCCGTCTCGACCATCTCGACCATAAAGGTTGACCGGCCCCGCGCCAGATCATCCGCCGCGCCGACCCGGCTGAACAACTGGCTTACCAACCCGATTCGCGCTGACTTTGCCGGCACGAAACTGCCCATCTGTGCCAAAAGCACGATCAGCGCATTCTGGCGCAGGAAGGTCGATTTCCCCGCCATGTTCGGCCCGGTCAACAACCAGATCGCCGGCGCCCCGCTGTCCGTCAACGCACAATCATTGGCAACGAACGCCGCCCCGCTGCGCTTCAACGCCCGCTCCACCACCGGATGCCGCCCGCCAGTCACGACAAACGCCCGGCTGTCGTCCACCACCGGCTCGCTCCAGTCCTCCTGAACCGCCAGATCGGCCAACCCCGCCGCCAGATCCACCTCCGCCAGCGCCCGCGCCGCCGCGCCAATCGGCCCGGCCAGCTGCAACACTTCCGCCCGCAGCGCCTCAAAATGCCGCTTCTCAATCTCCAGCGCATGATTGCCCGCGTTCAAGATCCGCGTTTCGATCTCGTTCAGCTCGACCGTCGTGAACCGCACCTGATTGGCCGTGGTCTGCCGATGGATGAACCGCCCCGACAAAGGCGGGGCCAGCATCCGCGCGGCATGGGTATCCGTCACCTCGATGAAATACCCGAGCACATTGTTATGCTTGATTTTTAATGCCGGAATGCCGGTCTCCGCCCCATAGGCCGCCTGCATCTCGCCAATCACGCTGCGCCCCGCATCGCGCAAGTGACGCACCTCGTCCAATTCCGCGTCAAAGCCCGCCGCGACATACCCGCCATCCCGCGCCAGCAACGGCGGCTCTGCCACCAGCGCCTGATCCAGCAGCGCCACCAACCCGTCATGCCCCACCAACGCTTGCCCCGCCTCCACCAGCAGCGCCGCCCCCGCCAGCCGCCCCGCCAAAGACCCGGCCTGCCTCAAACCGTTCCGCAGCGCCGCCAGATCCCGCGGCCCGCCCCGGTCCAGCGCCAGCCGCGACAGCGCCCGGTCCATATCCGGCACCTGCCGCAGCGCACTGCGCAAGTCCTCCCGCAGCCGGCCATCCTCGACCAGACAGCGCACCGCCGCCAAGCGCCCGTGAATCACGCCCAGATCCCGAGACGGCCCCGACAGCCGTCGCTCCAGCAACCGCGCCCCACCCGCCGTCACCGTCCGGTCCACCGCTGCCAGCAACGAGCCTTCCCGCCCCCCCGACAGCGCCTGCGAAATCTCCAGATTGCGCCGCGTTGCTGCATCAATCTGCACCGCCCCGCCCGCCAGTTCCCGCACGGGCACCCGCAACAGTGGCAACTTGCCGCGCTGGGTGATGTCCAGATAATCGACCAACGCCCCCAGCGCCGCGACCTCTGCCCGGCCAAAGCTGCCAAACGCCTCTAGTGACCCCACGGCAAACAGCGCACACAGCCGTTTGTCCGCAGAGGCCGAATCAAAACTGCCCCGCGCCAGCCCCGTTACCGCCGCCCCGGACTCCGTCACAAACACAGCCAACTCCGCCTCTCGCGCCTCGGACACCAGCACTTCGCGCGGCCCCAGTCGCGCCAGTTCCGGCGCCAGCCGCACCAATGGGCAGGGCATCACGCGCAACTCGCCCGTGGAAATATCCGCCCAGGCCAGCGCACTTTCATCCCGCACCTCGGCAAAGGCGCACAGATAGTTGTTCCGCCGCGGTTCCAGCAGCGAATCCTCGGTCAGCGTGCCCGGCGTCACCAGCCGCACCACATCGCGCCGCACGACCGATTTGGAACCGCGCTTTTTCGCCTCGGCCGGGTCTTCCATCTGCTCGGCAATCGCCACCCGAAACCCCTTGCGGATCAGCGTCAGCAGATAGCCTTCCGACGCATGCACCGGCACGCCGCACATCTGGATGGGCGCGCCCTGATGCGTCCCGCGTTTGGTCAGCGCAATATCCAGCGCCGCCGCCGCCGCCACCGCATCGTCAAAAAACATCTCGAAAAAATCGCCCATCCGGTAAAACAGGATCGACCCCGGATATTGCGCCTTGATCGCCAGATATTGCGCCATCATCGGCGTGACGCTGTCTTCGATCACCGCATTCTCCCCCAACACGCGGAGAGACTACAAAACCCTACCCCAGACGAAAAGCACCAAACGCTAGTGCAGGAACGTCGCGGCACTGCCCCACAGATGCCTGATCCGCGCATCCCGGCCGCAGGCATCCCGGTAAAACACATAGGCGCTCGCCTTGGATTTCGGGCCCTGCCGCGTCAGGATAATGTCGGTGCCCTTGTAATAATCCTGATGATACGCCTCGGCTGGCCAGAACTTGGTGGCGGGCAACACCGGTGTGACGAAACTCTTGGCAATTAAATCCTCGCCAATCTTGATCTGCGCCAAAGCGGACGCCTTCTGGTCCGGTGTCAGATAAAAAATTGCTGACCGGTAAGACGGGCCACGGTCGCAAAACTGACCGCTCGGGTCCACCACATCGGTCGAGCGCAGGAATTTGGCGATGATCTCGTCATAGCTGACCTGCGCATCGTCAAACGTCACCAGCACCGCCTCGTAATCGCCGCCGTGGTCCTGATAGGTCGGGTTGGCCATGCTGGTGCCGGTATAGCCTGACACCACGTCCTTCACGCCACGCAGCCCTTCAAAATTCGCCTCGACACACCAAAAACAGCCCCCCGCCAGAATCGCCTTTTGCGTCTTGGCCTCTGCCGCACTGGCAAGGCCCATCAAAGTCAGCGCCAAAATCACACATACTCGCAGCATCGCGTCCTCCACTCGGGTTTAACGCAGCCTGCGGGCCCGGACGCCTCCGGGCAACTCACCCATCCGTGAGGTCACGCCCTGTTGATGCACCCCCTTGGCGCGGCGGGCGCATCGCAATAGCCTGTGCGCCAAACGGAGAACCCCATGACCGACGTTTCCACCCATCAGGCCGCCGAAGATACCCGGAATGAATCACTGCTGATCTATGTCAACGGTGCCATCCTGCCCAAGGCGCAGGCGATGGTATCGGTCTATGACGCGGGCTTCATGCTGGGCGATGGCGTATGGGAGGGGATACGCCTGTACAACGGCCGCTGGACGTTTCTGGACGAACATATCGACCGGCTGTTCGAGGCGGCCAAGGCGATTGACCTGAACATCGCCATGACCAAAGACGCGGTGAAAAAAGCCGTCACCAATACGCAGGCCGCCAATGCGATGACCACCGATGCCCATGCCCGGCTGATGGTCACGCGGGGCGTGAAAACCCGGCCCTTCCAGCATCCGAAACTCAGCCAGCGCGGCCCCACGGTCGTGATCATCATGGAACATTCGCGGCCCAACTTGCCGCGCCCGATCCGTCTGGCAACCGTGCCCCACATGCGTGGCCTGCCGATGACTCAAGACCCCAAGCTGAACTCGCATTCCAAACTCAACTGCATTCTCGCTTGCATCGCCGCCGAAAAGGCCGGCGCGGACGAGGCGCTGATGCTCGACGTGCATGGCTTCGTGAACACCACCAACGCCTGCAACTTTTTCATCGTGCGCAAAGGCGCGGTTTGGACCTCGACCGGCGACTACTGCATGAACGGCATCACCCGGCAAAAGGTGATCGACCTGTGCCGCGCCAATGCCATTCCAGTGTTCGAGCGCAACTTTTCCCTGGTCGACGTCTATTCGGCGGACGAGGCGTTTCTGACCGGCACCTTCGGCGCCCAGACCCCGGTTGGTGTGTTGGACGGGCGGCAGATCGGCAACGGCCAAATGGGTCCGATGACCGAACGGCTGCGCGATTTGTACAAGGAAATGGTCGGCGCATGAGGCGGTTTGGCGTAGAGACGCAAAGAAGACGTGGGCAAGACGGGTTCAAGACATGAAAATTGCGATGTGGAGCGGCCCGCGCAACCTGTCGACCGCGATGATGTATGCCTTTGCGGCCCGCGGTGACTGCGCCGTGGTGGACGAGCCGTTTTATGCCGCCTACCTTTCCGCCACCGGTATCGACCACCCGATGAAGTCAGAGGTTATCGCCTCGCAAAGTCCAGATGCCGCCGTGGTCGCGGCCCAGTGTATCGGCCCGATTCCGCAGTCACAGAGCCTGTTTTATCAAAAGCATATGACCCTGCACATGATCCCCGAATTCGACCGCAGCTTCTTGCGCAGCCTGACAAACGTCTTCCTGATCCGCCACCCGGCCCGCGTGGTCGCGAGCTACGCCAAAAAACGCGAAGCGCCGACCTTGCAGGACATTGGTTTTGTCCAGCAGGCCGATCTGTTCGACGCGGTTGCGCAGCATCTTGGCAGGGCTCCCTTGGTGATCGACAGCGCCGATATTCGCGCCAACCCACGAGAATCGCTGATGAAACTTTGCATCGCGCTGGGCATACCCTTCACCAGAAACATGCTGCACTGGCCCGCAGGACCCAAATCCTACGACGGCGTCTGGGCCCCACACTGGTATAACGCGGTCCATAAATCGACCGGCTTCGAAGACCCGGAAGGGGCGCTGCCCGACCTTTCAGCAGAGTTTCAGCACCTGTCAGACGCCGCTATGCCCTATTACCAAAGGCTCGCGCCGTTCAGGCTTTAGCTCTTGGCAACCCGCGCATTCCGCGTGGCAATCAACTTCAGCCGCAGCGCATTCAGCTTGATGAATCCCGCCGCGTCCTTTTGGTCATAGGCCCCGGCATCTTCTTCAAATGTCACGTGTTTTTCGGAATACAGCGAATGGTCAGACCACCGCGCCACGGTGCGCGCCGACCCTTTGTACAGCTTTATCCGCACCGTTCCCGTGACATGTTCCTGCGATTTGTCGATCAAAGCCTGCAACATTTCCCGCTCGGGCGAGAACCAGAAGCCGTTGTAAATCAGTTCCGCATACCGCGGCATGATGCTGTCTTTCAAATGCCCAGCCCCGGCATCCAGCGTAATCTGCTCGATCCCGCGATGCGCCTCCAGCAGAATGGTCCCGCCCGGCGTTTCATAGGCCCCACGCGATTTCATCCCGACAAAACGGTTTTCCACCATGTCAAGCCGCCCAACGCCATGCTTCCCGCCGATCTCATTCAACCGCGCCAGGATCGTGGCCGGCGACATCGCCTCGCCGCTGATCGACACCGCATCGCCGCGCTCAAAGCCAATCTCGACCATCTCGGGTTTGTCCGGTGCCACCTCGGGGTTCACCGTGCGCTGCCAGACGTAATCCGGTGGCTCAACCCCCGGATCTTCCAGCACTTTACCCTCAGACGATGTATGCAGCAGATTGGCATCAACCGAAAACGGCGCTTCGCCGCGCTTGTCCTTGGCAATCGGAATCTGGTTCGCCTCGGCAAAAGCCAGCAGCGAGGTTCGGCTGGTCAGATCCCATTCGCGCCAGGGCGCAATCACCCGGATGGCGGGGTTCAGGGCCAGCGCCGACAATTCAAAACGCACCTGATCATTGCCCTTGCCGGTGGCCCCATGCGCCACGGCATCGGCCCCAACCTCTGCCGCGATCCGCACCAGATGCTGTGAAATCAGCGGGCGGGCGATGGAGGTGCCCAGCAGATACAGGCCTTCGTACAGGGCATTGGCGCGGAACATCGGGAACACGAAATCCCGCACGAATTCCTCGCGCACATCGACGATATGAATGTTTTCCGGCTTGATCCCCAGCAACACCGCCTTGGCCCGCGCCGGCTCCAGCTCCTCGCCCTGACCTAGATCGGCGGTAAAGGTCACGACCTCGCAGCCATATTCCGTCTGCAACCACTTGAGGATGATCGAGGTATCAAGCCCGCCGGAATAGGCAAGGACGACTTTTTTCGGGGCAACTTCGGCGGACATTGGCGGACTCCCAAGGCGGAAACTTGGGCAGGGGTCTAGTCAGTTTTCCGGCGTGGAACAAGACCGAATGGCGGTGGCCGGACCAGGGGCCTACGCCGCAAAAGCCTGCGCCATACCGCTCTGGAATGCAGCTTTCGAGCCCAGGTAGGTCTGCCGCACCGCCCTCAGATCAACCGAAAGATCCCCCACCGCCGCCCGCCGCTCGCCATCTTGACACAAGGCCGACAGGGCGTCGAACCCCAGGTTAAGCGCCGCACCTTTCAGGAAATGCAGATCCGCCTCCATCGCTTTGGCGGTTGCTTCGGAAGAAAGCCGGGCCACCGCTTCGTCGGCTTCCTCCAGAAACATCGCGGCGACTTCTGCAAAATCATCTGGCCCGATTTCGGACCGCAGTTCCTTTACCCGTTCCCAATCTATCATCATGTATTCCGCCCCCCGGCGGCCTCCAAACCTACTCCACGCCCCAAAGTGATCTCTCGACCTTAACAAAGGGTAATCCGGCAAAAGCCTAGTAATGACAGTTTTAGGCTTCACCCGGCGTTAAGGGCTAACGCGCAGAACGGGGCCAAGACCAACAAGACCAACAAGACCAACAAGGTGGCGGATAGCGTGGCAATTTTGACGACAGTACCCCTGACCCAGCCGGCGGCCCAGACTGCGGCGGGCATGCGCGTTCTGATTGTCGATGACAGCCGGGCGCAACGCCGGATTTTGCAGGTGCAACTGGCCCGTTGGGGCTATGTCGTGACCGAAGCTGACAGTGGCGAAGCGGCGCTGGCCCTGTGTCAGGGGCAGGTTTTTGACATTGTCCTGTCAGACTGGATGATGCCCGGGATGACCGGACTTGATCTGTGCAAGGCGTTTCGCGCCCTGCCACACGAAGGCTATGGCTATTTTATCCTCCTCACATCGAAGTCCGAAAAGACGGAAATTGCCGACGGGCTGGAAAATGGCGCGGACGATTTTCTGACCAAACCGGTCAGTTCAGATGAACTGCGGGCGCGGCTGCGCGTGGGCGAACGGATCGTCGGCATGCAGCTGGAACTGGTTGCGAAAAACCGGCTCGTAGGCAGCACGCTGGATCAACTTCAGAAGCTGTATGATTCGCTGGACCGCGACCTGATCGAAGCGAAAAAACTGCAACAAAGCTTGATCCGTGACCGCCAACGCGATTTTGGTGGCGGGCGCGCCGCGTTGATGATGAAGCCATCGGGTCATGTTGGCGGCGATCTGGTGGGGTCGTTCATCATAGACGAACGACGGATTGCGCTGTTTTCAGTGGATGTTTCAGGTCACGGTGTGGCTTCTGCGATGATGACGGCACGGCTGGCGGGCCTGTTGTCGGGCGGTTCACCCGATCAGAACATCGCGCTTTGCCTGAATGCCGAAGGCGGGCGCGACGCCTATCCGCCGGAGGAGGTCGCTTTCCGGCTGAATCGCCTGATGATCGAGGATGTGCAGGTCGATCAGTATTTCACGATGGCCTATGCCGAAATTGACATGGTCAACGGGCAGGTCCGGCTGGTGCAGGCCGGTCATCCGCACCCGGTGCTGATGCGTTCGACCGGGCCGATGCGGCTCGTTGGCGAGGGCGGGCTGCCGATCGGCCTGATCCCCGGTGCCGAATATCAGTCGATCAGCACCGTGCTCTTGCCGGGGGATCGGTTGTTTCTGGTATCGGACGGCGTCACTGAATGCCCCGATCCCACAGGCAATGAACTGGGCGGCGATGGGCTGGTAAGCCTGCTGCACCGTTCGTCCCATTTGCCCAGCCCTCAACTGCTGGAGGCGCTGTTGTGGGATCTGTCCGGTCATTCCGGCGGCGATGATTTTCCAGATGACGTGTCGGGCATCCTGTTCGACTATTGCGGCCCGGCCTAGCGCAGAACCCGCGCCAGCATTGCCCGGTCGCCCGCATTGTCCAGCATTTCCAACGCTTGCTGCCCCGTGGTCCAGATCGCAGAGTGCCCTGCCTCACTGGGTGGACCCATTCGCAACGTCGGTCTGGCCAGAAAGATGGCGCAGACCTTTTCGGCCCATTTGTCGTATTCCGGCATATAGGTGAACCGCCGGAATGTGCCCAAGTAGCGGGGATTGCAAATGTGCCAGCCGGTCTCTTCGTAAACCTCGCGGTGCAGCGCGGCGATCGGGTTTTCGCCGGGGTCGATACCGCCGCCAGGCAGTTGAAACTCTGGTGTCGGCTCGGCCTGATGGGTCAGCAAAAGGCCACTCCCCCGCAGCAGCACACCATAGACCCCGGCGCGTCTGCGATAGCGTTGACCCGGCTTGACCGCCTCACCATAGCGTTTGATCACGCGACCCCCCTTGGTGGCCCGGTTGCTCTGCCTTTATAGGCGCGGTATGCCAAGTCTTATGGCGCAAGGAAACCCCATGACCACTGGAACACAAATCACCTGGGACGATTCGGTCCTGCCCTTTCAGCTTGACCGCTCTGACATTCGCGGCCGCGTGGCGCGGCTGGATGGTGTGCTGGGCGAGGTGCTGAAACAGCATCACTACCCGCCGCAGATCGAGGCACTGGTGGCAGAAGCCACATTGTTGACCGCGATGATCGGGCAAACGGTGAAGCTGCGCTGGAAACTGTCGCTGCAAATTCGCGGAAAAGGCCCGGCACGACTGATTGCGACCGATTATTATGGACCCGCCGCAAATGGCGAACCGGGCCGGATCCGCGCCTATGCCAGTTTTGACGCGGACAGGCTTGATCCCGACGCTGCGCCCTTCAGCCAGATTGGCGAAGGATATTTCGCGGTCATGCTGGATCAAGGCGAAGGGATGGTACCGTATCAAGGCTTCACCCCCATTGCGGGAACATCGATTTCCGCCTGCGCAGAGACATATTTTGCCCAGTCAGAACAGTTGCCAACCCGGTTCGCCGTCACATTTGGCAAGAGCCAGCTGCCGGGGCAAGCGGCTCATTGGCGGGCGGGCGGCGTTATGTTGCAGCACATGCCAAAGGTCGGCGGTGCGGTCGCGGCCGAGGCGGGCTCTGGAGAGGGCGGGCTTTTGGGCCATACCGATATTCTTGCGGGGGACGAGGCGGAAAACTGGACCCGGGCCAATGCCCTGCTGGACACCGTCGAGGATATCGAACTGATCGGCCCAACTCTGGCCCCGACAGATTTGCTGGTGCGGCTGTTTCACGAAGAAGATCCGCGGGTGTTCGATGCCACGCCGGTGCGTTTTGGCTGCTCTTGCTCGGCGGAAAAGGTGCGCAGCACCATGTCGATCTATTCCCAGCGCGACATTCTGACGATGACAACCGCCGCTGGCAACGTCACCGCCGATTGCCAGTTCTGCGGCGCACATTACGAATTTGACCCGAAAACCTTGGGATTCGAGGCGCAGGCTGCGTCCGGCAATGCCGGATGACGTTTCGCGCCTGGTGGCCGGTCTAAGCCGCCGTTCCGGCGAATCGTCCGACTACGACCTGAACCCTGCACTGCAATTGCCGCCAGGCCGAACGCTGCGGCATGCAGCGGTGCTGATCGGGCTATGGAGCCGTGGTGGCCAGACCGAGGTCATCCTGACCAAGCGGGCATCCCATCTGCGTCATCACCCCGGTCAGGTCGCCTTTCCTGGTGGCAAGACGGATGACGGCGACGGCAGCCCAGAGGTGACCGCACTGCGCGAGGCCGAAGAGGAAATCGGCCTCCGGCCCGAGAATGTCACGGTTCTGGGCCGTCTGCCCGCCCATGAAACCGTCACCGGCTACTCTATGGTTCCCATCTTGGGCCTTATAGACAGTAATTTTTCAATTTCAGCTGATCGCGCAGAGGTCGAAGAGGTGTTTACCGTGCCTCTGACCCATGTGCTGAACCCGGACCGCTACCGCGTGGAAAAGCGGCTGTGGCGCGGACAGTGGCGGCGCTATTATGCGGTGCCGTATGGCCCCTATTACATCTGGGGGGCCACGGCGCGGATTTTGCACGGGCTGGCCGAACGGGCGCGGGAATGAAGTTACAGGACGCCTGGATCAACCAACATGGCACGCAGGCTTTGTGCGCGGTTCTCGGTCTGTCTGGGTATCGCGCTTATTTCGTCGGTGGCTGCGTGCGAAATGCCCTATTGGGCGTTCCGGTCCTGGATATCGACATCGCCACGGATGCTTTGCCGGAAATAGTGACAAACCTCGCTGAAATGGCGGGGTTCAAAGTCATCCCGACCGGTGTTGATCATGGTACTGTCACCGTCATCGCGGGCGGCGTGGTGCATGAAGTCACCACGTTTCGGCGCGACCTGACAACCGACGGCCGCCGCGCTGTGGTCGCCTTTACCGACGACATCACCGAAGATGCTGCCCGGCGCGATTTCACCATGAACGCGCTTTACGCCGAACCTTCCGGACTGGTGATTGACCCGTTGGGCGGTATCGACGACCTGCGCAGCCGCCGCGTCCGATTTGTGGGCGACGCGCATCAGCGTATCCGGGAGGACTACCTGCGCATCCTACGGTTTTTCCGGTTTCATGCCGTCTACGGCGACCCGACTGCCGGGATTGACGCCGAGGGCCTTGCCGCATGTGCCGAGCTGGCAACTGGCATCGAGACCCTGTCGCAAGAACGCATCGGGGCCGAAATGCGCAAGCTGCTGGCCGCCGCCAACCCGGCCCCCGCCGTAGCCAGCATGGCGCAGGCCGGTGTCTTGGCGCTGGTTCTTCCGGGTGCAAACCATCAGGCGTTGGCCCCTCTTGTTCATCTTGAGGCCGAAATCGAACCGCGCTGGCAAAGACGGCTGGCCGTGCTGGGCGGGCAACTCGACAAATTGCGGCTGACCCGGCAAGAACTGGCAGAGATTGACAGGATCGGGCGGGAAATCAGTGCGATGCTCACTCCCGCCGCGCTGGGCTGGCAGCTGGGCGAGGTTCCGGCGCAGGACGTCATTCTGTGCCGCTGGGCCTTGTTAGAGACCAATCCGCCATTGGACTGGCATGCCGAACTGCGGCGCGGTGCACAGTCGGTTTTTCCCGTCAGCGCTGCCGATTTGATGCCGGATCTGCAAGGCCCTGACCTTGGGCTGCGGCTGAAACAGCTTCAATCGCGCTGGCTGGCATCGGATCTTCGGCTGGACAAGCGGGCTCTGCTGCGGGGCAGCGACGTTTGAGGGGTGACATTCCTTTTCGCTTCGGCTAGGCCTTTGCCATCCAAATTGAGGAGCGCGGCATGGAATACGGGATTTTTCTCAGTCAGGCCTAGGCCGACCGATCCCGTACGGGCGGTCCGTCTGGCACCGCCGCCACCCATATCGCGCAACGCCAATTCACAGGCTTCCTCATGTTTCGTTTCTTCGAAAATCTCGTCGACCCCTATATATTCTATCCGCAAACCGATACGCCGCCCCGCAAGCTGTGGCCGTTTCTGGCAGATTACGTTCACCCGTTCCGCAAGGTTTTTGCGATCACCGGCCTGACCTCTGTGGTCGCCGCCATCAGTGAAGTGCTGTTGATCTGGTATGTCGGGCGCATTGTTGATTTTCTGTCCAACGCGACTGCGGCGCAGGTCTGGGCGGTGCACGGGCTGGAAATTGTGCTTGTGGGGCTGGCCGTCTTGTTCGTGCGGCCGTTGATCGGCGCAACCCATGTCGCCCTGCTGCACAACACAATCCTCGTAAATTTCGGCACCATGATGCGTTGGCGCTCGCACGCGCATGTCTTGCGTCAACCTGTCGGCTGGTTCGAATCCGACTTTGCCGGACGTATCGCCAACCGCATCATGCAGGCCCCGACCGCAGCCGGCGACGCGGTGTTTCAGACCTTTGACGCGATGGCCTTTGCGCTGGTCATGCTGGTCGGCGCTGGATTCATGCTGGCCGATGCCGACTTGCGGCTGTTGGTGCCGCTCTTGTTGTGGCTGGCGGGATATTTGCTGCTGATGCGCTGGACCCTGAACCGTGCCGGGCCCGCGTCAAAGGCGGCATCGGATGCGCGGTCTGCGGTGACGGGCCGGGTGGTTGATGCCTATACTAATATCCATTCGGTCAAACTGTCGGCTCATCACGACCGCGAACTCGCCTATGCCCGCGAAACCATCGAAGGCTCGCGGCAGGCGATTGCCACCGAAATGCGGGTTATCACCAAGATGGATCTGGTGCTGACTTTCATCAACGGCATGCTGATCGTGTCGGTGATCGGCTGGGCGCTGCTGCTGTGGTATCAGGGCTCGGCTTCGGTTGGCACGGTTGCGGCTGCATCGACATTGGTGCTGCGGCTAAACAGCATGACCTATTGGATCATGTGGTCGACCTCCAATCTGGTGCAGTCTTTGGGCGTTGTGGCAGAGGGAATGGAGACGATCACCGATCCGATCAGTCTGGTTGATGTTCCCAGCGCAAAAGTGCTGGATTTCCGTCAAGGCCTGATTGAAATCAACCACGTCTCGCACCATTACGGGCGCGGGTCGGGTGGTTTGGACCAGGTCACGCTGACCATCCGCCCCGGTGAAAAGATCGGCGTCGTCGGGCGGTCGGGGGCGGGTAAATCCACTTTGGTCAAGCTGCTGCTGCGGTTTTATGACGCCGAAAGCGGGCGGATCATGATCGACGGGCAGGATATTGTGCTGGTCACACAAGAAAGCCTGCGCCGCCAGATCGGCATGGTTCAACAAGACAGCAGCCTGTTGCACCGCTCCGTGCGCGACAACATCAAGTATGGCCGGCCCGATGCGACTGATGCCCAGATGATCGACGCCGCCAAGCGTGCCGAATCGCACGAGTTTATCCTGACCTTGCAAGATCCACAGGGCCGCACCGGTTATGATGCGCATGTCGGTGAACGTGGAGTGAAATTGTCCGGCGGACAGCGGCAGCGGGTGACTTTGGCCCGGGTGATCCTGAAAGACGCGCCAATCTTGATATTGGACGAGGCCACCTCGGCGCTGGATTCGGAAGCAGAGGCGGCCATTCAAGAGGCGCTGTTTGGCGTCATGCAGGGCAAGACGGTGATCGCAATTGCGCACCGGTTGTCAACCATCGCCGCGATGGACCGTATCGTGGTGCTGGAAGACGGCCGCATCGCAGAAGAGGGCTCGCATGCCGAATTGTTGAGGCGTGGCGGGCTTTACGCGCGGTTCTGGGCACGGCAATCCGGCGGCTTCATCGGGCTGGAGGATGCCGCCGAATGATGCTGGGCCCCAGTATAAAGCCGTTCCGCCCGACCGACATAGCGCCACCGCAAAAGTCGGCGGCCTTCTTTCGCTGGGCGCTGGAAGGCGCCTGGCCCGGCCTGATCTGGGCGACGTTCTGGTCGGCGGCGGCCGGGTCACTGGAGGCGGTCTCGGCCACGCTGCTGGGCCGGGTGATCGACGCGGTCAATTCCGCGACACCTGCCACGGTTTTCACTGTGCATTGGCAGCTGTTTGCGGTGTTCGTGGCGTTTTACATCGTGGTGCGCCCGCTGATTTTCGGCCTGAACACGTCCGCCTTGTCGCTGACCATCGAACCCAACCTGTTCCCGCTGATCCTGTCGCGCCTGCACCGCTGGACGATTGGGCAGGCGGTGACATTCTTTGACAATGACTTTGCCGGACGCATCGCCCAAAAACAGATGCAGACGGCGCGGGCAGCCACAGATGTGGTTTCGGGCAGTATAGAGACGATTGCCTTTGGTTTGGCCTCGATTGTGGGGTCAGTCGTGCTGATGCTGGCGATCAATGGCAGTGTGTCGCTGCTGCTGATCCTGTGGGTGATCGGCTACATGTTGTTCATCCGGTCGTTCCTAAGACGCATCCGCGGTGCGTCTGCTGCGCGGGCTTCGGCGCGGGCGATGGTGACGGGCAATATCGTCGACACCGTCACCAACATGAAAACCGTCAAGCTGTTTGCCCATTCGAAATACGAAGACCGCGTGGCGCTGGATTCGATGGAGGTGTTTCGCGACAAGGCCATCGAATACGGCCTGATCTCGTCATGGTTCCGGTTCAGCCTGATGGGCGTCGCCGGTATTTTGCCGGTGATGCTGGTGGGCGGCACCGTCTGGCTGTGGTCCACGGGGTCCGCAACGCCGGGTGATATTGCGGCGGCGGCGGCAGTTTCGTTCAGGCTGGCCCAGATGACCGGCTGGATCTCCTTTTCGCTGATGTCGATTTTCGGCAACATGGGCGAGGTCGAGGATGGCATCCGCACCCTGACGCCGCCCTACACGTTGACCGATGCGCCGGACGCGATGGACCTGCCCCGCGTCAAGGGCGAGATCCGGATGGAACAGGTCAGCTTCGCCTACGGTCGGCGCAAAGGTGGCCTGCAAGAGGTATCACTGACCGTCAGGCCGGGCGAAAAAATCGGAGTTGTGGGTGCGTCCGGTGCGGGTAAAACCACACTGGTTTCCCTGCTTTTGCGGCTCTATGATACCGAAACTGGCCGGATTTTGATTGATGGCGTGGACATCCGCACCGTCACGCAAGAAAGCCTGCGGCGGCAGATCGGCATGGTCACGCAGGAAACTGCGATGTTCAACCGCACCGCCCGCGAGAATATCCTGTATGGCGATCCCGAAGCCACCGAGGCTGCGATGATTGCTGCCGCAAAGGCGGCCGAGGCGCATGATTTCATCCTGGGTCTCAAGGATTTCATGGGGCGCACCGGCTATGACGCCTTTCTGGGCGAGCGTGGCGTGAAACTGTCGGGCGGGCAGCGGCAGCGGGTGGCTTTGGCCCGTGCCTTCCTGAAAGACGCGCCGATTCTGGTGCTGGACGAGGCAACCTCGGCGCTGGACTCCGAAGTTGAGGCATCAGTGCAGCACGCCTTGTCCCGTGTGATGCAGGGCAAAACCGTGCTGGCCATCGCGCACCGTCTGTCTACGATTGCCGAGATGGACCGGATCATCGTCCTTGACGAAGGCCGCATCGTCGAACACGGCAATCATGCCGAACTTTTGGCGTTGGGCGGGCTGTATGCGCGCTACTGGAACCGTCAGTCCGGTGGTTTCATCGGCATAGAAGACAAGGAAGCGGCAGAGTGATTCTGACAATCGACCGGCTGGGCCATTTGGGTGATGGGGTGGCTCTGGGGCCGGAGGGTGCGGTATTTGTGCCGCAGATGCTGCCCGGAGAGGTGGTTGAAGGCGATCTGACCGGCGACCAGCTGACCAACGCCCGTATCCTGACCCCCTCCGCCGCCCGGATCAAACCACCCTGCGCACATGCCCGCACCTGCGGCGGCTGTCTGCTGCAGCATGTGGCCGATCCTTTTGTTGCCGACTGGAAGGTCGGGGTCGTCAAAAGCGCACTGGCCGGGCAGGGGATTGTGGCTCTGTTCCGGCCCATTCTGACCTCGCCGCCGCGCTCGCGGCGGCGTGCCACGCTGGCGGCCCGCCGCACCAAAGGCGGGGCGCTGATCGGCTTTCACGCCCGCGCGTCCGACATGCTGGTCGACATTCCCAACTGCCAGTTGCTGCACCCCGACCTGATGGCGACCTTTCCGGCGCTGGAATCTCTGGTCAAACTTGGCGGGTCGCGCAGTGGCGAAGTGACGCTGACCGTCACCCGCAGTCTGGCCGGACCCGACGTTGTTGTTACCGGCGGGCGACCTGCCGACGCGCAGTTTCAAATGGAACTGGCGCGCCTGGCGGAACTGCACGGCATCGCGCGGTTGACCTGGAATGGCGAGACCGCTGCCCTGCGTGCCGCCCCGATGCAGCGTTTTGGCCGGGCTCTGGTCGCGCCGCCGCCCGGAGCGTTTCTACAAGCAACGGCAGAGGGTGAAACGGCTCTGCTGCAATCCATCGCCCTCGCTGTCGGTTCTGCCCGGCGCATCACCGATCTTTTTGCCGGTGTCGGCACATTTTCCCTGCCCTTGGCCGAACGGGCCGCCGTGCATGCGGTCGAAGGCGACGCGGCGATGATTGTGGCACTCGACAAGGGCGCCCGCGCTGCAGAGGGGCTGCACCGCGTCACCACCGAAGTGCGCGACCTTTTCCGCCGCCCGTTGGAGCCTGACGAATTCAAGGGTGTCGAGGCCGTGGTGATCGATCCGCCGCGTGCTGGCGCAGAGGCGCAAAGCCACACGCTGGCCCATGCCAAAGTGCCGGTGATCGCTGCTGTTTCATGCAACCCCGTCACCTTTGCCCGCGACGCCAAAATTTTGATTGCGGGCGGTTACAAACTGGACTGGGTGCAGGTTGTCGATCAATTCCGCTGGTCCGCTCATGTCGAACTTGTGGCCAGGTTCAGCCTTTAACCGCTAGGCAGCACCCGACTTTTCCGGTATCGCATTGGCAAAAATGGCGGGCAGCAGATGACGACACTTCTTCGATTTCTTCTGGTCGCCGTTGCGGCCTTCACCCTGGCGACCTGTGCCGGCAGCAAGTTCAAATCCTATCACGGCCCCAGCGTCACCATGATCGAGGTGCACAAGGCCGATCGCAAAATGTATCTTTTGCACGGAACCAAACTGCTGAAAGCCTACGATATTCACCTCGGCGGCAATCCGGTGGGGCCCAAGCAGTTCGAGGGTGACGGCAAGACGCCCGAAGGTGGTTACTACATTACGCACCGCAACCCGAATTCGGCCTATCACCTGTCGATCGGCATTTCCTACCCCAACGATGATGACCGCGCCTTTGCTGTGGCGAACGAAAAACCGCCGGGCGGCGATATCTTTGTGCACGGCGGCCCGCCGCGGCAAACGGCGAATGCTGATTGGACGGTCGGCTGCATCGCGGTGTCCGACAAAGAGATGGAAGACATCTATGCGATGGTAAACCCCGGCACGCCGATCAATATATTCCCGTGAAATCGCCGGCTATAGTTACGAAAAAGGAGGCCACGCGGCCCCCTTTTTGCAACCCTTAGCCTGTTAGCCAAGGCCCGGCGGCAGTGTCGAAACGCCCACCGCCCCGCCCAGCAGTATCGTCCACCAGATCTTGCCGGCTGGCTCCTGGAACCAGGCAAAGCCCATTTCGGTGGCGCTCGCGTTCAACAGCAGATCGCGGGTATCGGCCTGACCCATCCAGGACGACAGCGTCTCCAGTTCGGTCTGATAGGTCTCTGAAATCAATTCGCCCAACAGTTTGCCGGAGTATCCAACCCGCTGCACCCGCAGCAACGGCGACGATCCATCCGAGCCAAAGTGCCAGGGTCGGTTCTGCACCGACATATCGCGCGAATGGGCGGCGCAGGCCGCGTTCAGCGCGGCATTGAAGGCCAGTTGCGGTTCGCTACGGGCCTGTCGCAGCGCATTCACCCCATCCAGCATGTGAAACGAAATCTCGGAATCACTGCCGGGCTTGATTCGGTACACCTGCGGCAAGGGCTTGCCATCGGCACCCACGGGCACGGCAGCGGGTTGGCTGCACGCGGCAAGTGCTGCGGCGGCGCCAAGAAAAAGGGCGGAACGTCTGTCCATATGTGTATCACCTGTATCGGGCCCCTGTCGGACCTCTGGGCCTCACTCGCGGTTGTCATACAGAAAACTGCGCCCAAGCAAAACCCTTCGCGCACAGCCGCCGATTGACATGGCCGTGAATTGCGAAGCCCCGCCGAAAGGCGTAAAAGCCGCGCTATCACGCAGTCAAGGAGATCAGAGCATGTCTGACGATCTGAAAAAACCGTTCAATCGCCGCCTGTTTCTGGGCGCCGTGGCCGCCGGAGTCGGTGCGCAGGCTCTGCCGTCGCGGGCCGAGGATTTTGCCAACTCCACCGAATTCGAATCGGCGCAAACCCCTACAACCGTCCGCGCCAATATTTCCAGTTTTCGGCTGCGGGACTGGCAGGATTATTTTGCAAACACCGACAATGGCGCGATTCTGGTCGATATCACCTCGCGCGCTTTGCATTTCTGGTCGCAGGATCAGTCGGTCTACAAACTGTATCCTACCTCCGTGCCGCTGACCGAAGAGCTGACCCGCCGTGGCAACACGTCGGTGATCCAAAAGGTCGAAAATCCGAAATGGACGGCGACCGCGGGCGAATTGCAGCGCAACCCGGACTGGCCCAAGTCGGTGGCGGGAGGTTCGCCCGACAATCCACTGGGGGTGCGCGCCTTGTATCTGAGCTGGCCCTCCTACCGGATTCACGGCACCCATGATACCCGCAAGATCGGGCGGCGGTCGTCGAACGGCTGCATCGGGCTCTACAACGAACATATCCTTGAATTGTACGGTCTGGCGCAGGTTGGCACCCAGGTTTTGCTGATTTAGGGCGCTTTGCCGCAGCGCAGCATGGCCGTGGCATCACTGACGCCTATCGAAAAATGTGCAGCACTGGCAAACATGGCATAAGGGTGTTGCCAATTTGACGATATTGTGGCGATGCGCGGCCAACCGCAGCGAGAGTCGGTTGCAATAGCCGAATTGACCTGCTTTTTACCCAACCACGAGGAACAGTCTTGGGCGCATCCTGCTGCCTCTGCGAAAATTTCGGCTGGATGCTTAAACTGGAGGTTAATATGAAGAAACTTGCTCTCGCCGCCGCGTTGTCGCTGGCCGCTTCCACCGCGTTCGCTGGTGGCGTTGTTGAACCGGTGATGACTCCCGCAGTCGTCGTTGCGAAAACCTCGTCGTCCGCTGGCGGTCTGGTCGTTCCGTTGCTGCTGCTGCTGGTTCTGGCCGCTGCTGCCGCTTCGAACTGATTTCGAATTCCGGGCCTACAGAAAAGACGGCAGGAAACTGCCGTCTTTTCTTTTGCGTCAATGGGTAAACGGGCAACAGTTGGTCTATCGCGGCGCCGACCGGTTGCATTCGCAGCGCCAAAATGCTTTTATCCGCACACGAGCAACAATCTTGTCGCGTCTGGTGTTGTGACGAATGTCCGGCCCGATGCAAAAACTGGAGACTAACATGAAGAAAATCGCCCTCGCCGCCGCACTGTCGCTGGCCGCTTCGACCGCTTTCGCTGGTGGCATGGCTACCCCGGTGATGGAGCCGGCACCGATGGTTACCGAAACCGTCAAGACCTCGTCCTCGGCCGGTGGTCTGGTCGTTCCGTTGCTGCTGCTGCTGGTTCTGGCCGCTGCCGCCGCGAGCAACTGATACAGTTACTCTGGTTACGGATTGGACGGTGGGGCAACCCGCCGTCTTTTTCATTTCTACACGTTGCTAGCGCAACCAGCCGCCCAGATTTTCCGAAATGATCGCCGTCAGCGCCGCCACATGCCCCGGTTGATCGTTCAAACAGGGGATATAGGTGAAATTTTCGCCGCCAGCGTGCAAAAACGCCTCGCGAATCTCGCCATCAACCTCTTCCAGCGTCTCGATGCAATCCGCTGAAAACGCCGGGGCCATCACCGCAATGCTTTTCTTTCCCGCCTTCGCCAGCTCGGCTACGTGCTTGACGGTGTAAGGCGTCAGCCATTCCTCGCGCCCAAAAACCGACTGAAAGCTGACATCGACCGCGCCACGGTCCCATCCCAGCTTTTCCCGCAGCAGCCGCGTGGTTTTGACGCATTGGCAGTGATAGGGGTCGCCCTGCATCAAATAGCGTTTCGGCATGCCATGATACGACGTGACCAGAACATCAGGCCGGTGGTCCAGCTTGGCATAGGCATCGGTCACGGACTGCGCCAGCGCGTCGATATACAGCGGATGGTCGAAATATTCCGCGACGGTGCGGACAGCGGGTTGCCGCGTTTCCCTTGCAAGTGCAGCAAAAAACGAATCATTCGCGGTGGCAGAGGTCGCTCCCGCGTATTGCGGATAGAGCGGAAAAAATAAAATCTTCTCGCAGCCCGCCTCCACCATCGCCCGCACTTTGGACACGGTCGTGGGGTTGCCGTAGCGCATGCAGAACTCGACCATGACCTGATCGCCGTAAAGCGCTGTCACGGAATTTCGGATGGCCGCCGTCTGGTCACGCGTGATTGTCAGCAGAGGGCTTTCGTCGCGGGCAAGGTTCCAGATCTTGGCGTAGTTTGCGCCCGATTTTTGCGGTCGGAATGACAGGATGATCAATTGCAAGATCGGTTGCCATTTCCAGTCCGGCACATCGACGACCCGCTTGTCCGATAGAAACTCGCTCAGATAGCGCCGCATGGACCAGTAATCGGTGGCGTCCGGTGTGCCCAGATTGGCCAGCAACACGCCGATTTTGGCAGGCTTGACGGCAGGATGGGTCGCGGGGGCATGGGCCAGGCGGTTGATGTCCGGTATTTGGTCTGGCACTTGTGGCTCCTGTCTGGCTGCGTTCCAGATAGCGGCAATCGCACCGGGGTCAACGATTTCCGGGTTCCGGCAGCTTCACTTCGGCACTTTGTAACGCCTCTGCCAGCCGGCTTACCGCCGATCCGGGGCGCAGCGGTTTTTGCTGGCTGTCATGCGGTGCCCAACCGGTCAGCACCACAATCTCGAATGTCGCGGGAATCCGGTCATCGGGCCCCCGCATCGCCTGATACAATTCCGCTGCCCGCGCAAACACCGCCCGCCGGGTCGGATGGCGCAATCGCGCGGCCAGGGCATTGCCCTCGCCCATCAGCCGCAGGTCGCGCATCAGGTGAAATGCGTCACTATATCGCACGATTGTGGTAAAACTGTCGGCCACCGGCAGGCCGAATCCCGCCCGCTGCAACAGCCCACCCAGATCACGAATCTCGCCCATCGGCAGCACCCGCGGCGACAGGCCGCCCGTGACTTCCGATTCCGCCTGTCCCAGACAGCTGCGCAATTCGTGCAAGGTCTGCCCGCCAAACAGCAGCGCCATCATCCAGCCATCGGGTTGCAGGGCACGTCTGCATTGCACCAGCTGTCCCACCGGGTCATTCGCCCAGTGCAGACACAGCGCATGCACCACCAGATCATGCGCCGCTGGACGCAAGTACAGCACCTCGTCATCCGTCACGCAGGGAAAATCACGCCACACTTGCGGAAAACCGGTCACGATCGCCGGTGCTGTAAAGGTTCTGTTAACCTCCTTGAGCCGATCCTGCACCTCATCCAGCACCAGATCTTGCAGGAACAAGGCGCTGGCGCGGCTGCGGTTGCGGGTAAGGGCGGCGCGGTCGGTTAAAAGCTGCATGGCGGCGGACCATAGGAGAGCGTGTTGGGAATGCAAGCCTTGCTGCATCTGATCTATCCGCCGCAATGCCTGTCTTGCGATGCCCGGGTGACGACTGACTTTGGTCTGTGTGGCACCTGCTGGCGCGATACACCCTTTATCACCGGCCTCGTCTGTACCAAATGCGGGACGCCCTTGCCGGGCGAGGATCGCGCGGTCGAGGTGCTGTGCGACGACTGCCTGCTGATCGCCCGCCCGTGGGCCAATGGCCGTGCGGCGCTTTTGTACAAAGACAACGCCCGCAATCTGGTTTTGTCGCTGAAACATGGTGACCGGATCGACCTTGCCAAACCCGCCGCCCAGTGGCTTTACCGCGCCGCTCAACCAATCCTGCAACCGGGCATGCTGGTCGCGCCGGTGCCGCTGCACTGGTTGCGGCTGGTCAGGCGGCGTTACAATCAGGCGGCGCTGCTTTCGGCGGGTGTGGCAAAGCTGGCGGGGCTCGACCATTGCCCCGACCTGTTGCAACGCCGCCGCAACACCCACACTCAGGATGGCCGCGACCGCGATGGCCGTTTCGCCAACATGTCCGACGCTTTGACGGTGCATCCAGCGCGCTCAACCCGGGTCGACGGGCGGCACATCCTTTTGGTCGATGATGTGATGACCTCTGGCGCGACCCTCGCCGCTGCGGCAGAGGCATGCATTGCGGGGGGTGCAATCGGGGTTTCCGTTCTCGTCATGGCGCGCGTTGCGAAGGATGCCTAAATCGTTATAGTTCCCCGCGACGATTAGGACGCCCCGCATGAAAAACGTTGAAATCTACACGACCCAGACTTGCCCCTATTGCATCGCTGCCAAACAGCTTTTGCGCAAAAAGGGTGTGCAATATACCGAGATTGACGTGGGCCGCGACCCGACTTTGCGTGATGCCATGACGCGCCGCGCCAATGGCGGCCGCACCGTGCCGCAGATTTTCATCGATGGCAGCCATATTGGCGGATGTGACGATCTGCATGCGCTGGATTATGCGGGCGGGCTTGATCCGCTGTTGGCCTGATGCGCGCCGCGCTGCTGCAACTCAACGTCACCGATGATCCGGCGACAAATCTGCCCCGGACCGTGGCACTGGTCCGCGCCGCTGCGGCAGGGGGTGCCGGTTTCATCCTGACGCCGGAATGCAGCAACGGCCTGTCGTCGAACCGCGCCCATCAACGTGCGGTGTTCCGGCTGGAATCGGACGATCCGACCCTTGCCGCCCTGCAAAACGAGGCGGCGGCGTTGAAGGTCTGGCTGCTGGCGGGCTCTCTCGCCGTTCTGACCGCGGACGCCGATGGCCGCTTTGCCAACCGGTCGTTCCTGATCGGCCCGGATGGCACGATTGTTGCGCGGTATGACAAGATCCACATGTTCGACGTGAACGTGTCGGAAACCGAGATTTACCGCGAATCAGCCGGGTATCGCCCCGGCTCGCAGGCCGTGCTGGCCGACACACCGTTTGGCCGCATCGGCATGACCGTCTGCTATGATCTGCGGTTTCCCCGGCTTTACCGCAGTCTGGCGCAGGCCGGGGCGCAGATCATCACCGTGCCCGCCGCCTTCAACCACATCACCGGCGCTGCGCATTGGGAGGTTCTTCTGCGCGCCCGCGCGATTGAAACCGGCTGCTACGTGCTGGCCCCCGCCCAAACCGGCTTTCACGCCGAGAGCCACGGCAAGGGCCGTCGCACCCATGGCCACAGCCTTGCCGTGGGACCCTGGGGCGAAATCCTGGCCGATGGTGGCACCGATCCCGGCATTTCCTACGTCGATCTCGACCTGACCAAGGTGGCCGATGCCCGCGCCCGCGTGCCCTCTCTCACCCACGACCGGACCTTTGCCGGACCATGAGCGAGCGCACCGAAGATATCGCGGTCACACTGTTTGGCGAGCTGTTCATGGCCGACCAACTAGCCCGTAACCGGGTGTCCAAGGCCTTGCCGCGCGGGATGGAACTGTCGCATTTCACCGTGCTGAACCATCTGGCGCGGGTGCAGGAAGAACGCACCCCGGCGCAACTGGCCCGTGCCTTTCACGTCACACGCGGCGCGATGACCAACACATTGGCGAAACTGGAATGGGCGGGCCACGTCCACATCCGGCCCGATTGGGATGATGCCCGGCAGAAATTTGTCGCGATCAGCCCCTCGGGCCGCGCCGCCCGCGATGCCGCCGTGCAATCGGTCGCGCCGCTGATTGCCGATGTGGTGACTGCCCTCGGCGCCGACCGGGTCCGCGCCGTTCTGCCGGTCCTGCGCGAATTGCGCATCCGGCTCGAGGCGGAAGACTAGTTGCTCAACTGATTGGACAGCGTGTTGCCGCTTCTGACCAGATTGAAGGCCGATCCGAACAATCCGAGGATCGTCCGCGCATTGACCAGCGGGCTTTGCGTGACCAGCACCAGATCGCGGTCCTGCAAGCCAAACTCACCCGCGCTGAACAATCCGTCAGCGGTCGTCAGGTCCATCGCAAACACCATCCGGTCGCGCGATGGCCCTTTGCTGTCTGTGCGCACCGCGGATTGCGGATAATCGCGCAGGATCAGGATGCCTTTTGGGTTGGCGGTGGTCTGGTTGACCCCACCCACCAAAGACATCGCATCCAGCGCCGTCAGGTGGTCGCGCGGAAAGTTGATCAAAGCCTCTTTGCCCGCAGCGCCCAGCGACAGGAAATAGCGGGTATCGGGCTGCACGAACACCTTGTCGCCGCCGCGCAGCGTGGTGTCCAAATCGGGGTGCGACAGCAGCGTATCCGACGAGATCCGGTACAACTTGCCGCCGCGTGACAGGTTGATCTGGGGGTTTGGCACGCCAGTGGGTATGCCGCCGCCCAGGGCCAGCAGACTGGTCAGCGTCGTGTCGCGGTCCACCAGCGGATAGCGCCCCGGGTTCGGCACGCCCGACACCAGTTCAACCGAATTGTTGCGGCCCGACTGAAACTGCAACTGCACCTGAGCCGACGGGATGATTCCCAACAGCTTGTCCTGTATCGCCTGCCGCGCCTGATCCGGCGTCATCTTTGCAATGTAAACCTCATCCGCATAGGGCAGAAACACCGTGCCCTTGCTGGACACCAGCAGGTTTGGCAGCTGGATGACCTTTTGCGCCGGCTGGCTCAGCAGGGACGTGTCGTCATTGTCCCAGATTGCCAGATCTATTCTGTCGCCAGCTTCGATCAGGGGATCGGGCGCGGTATTGGACCGTGTGATCCACCCCAGATTCGGCGTCGGATGGCTGTTGGGCCAGGTCTTGAGCATCGGCAGTGTGTCGCGCGTGACATATTGCACCGCAAAAGTTGCCTCCGGCGCGTCGGCACCCGCAAGGACATGGTCGACCTCGCCGACATCTTGCGGCAAAGCGCAGGCTCCCAACAGCGTCATTACGGCGATAGCGGAAGCCAGGCTCCGAACCGGAAAGGGCATGCAAAACTCCACGTACCGGCCCGTTATGGCTGGACACTCTGCGCAGCGCCACCATACTGGCACCCTAAAGCGGGTCAACCGGATTGGACCGCTGCATATGAAAGGCTTGGGGATAACTCAAGCACCCTCGGACATGTACGCACAATGACGCTTTTGGTGACGGGATCATCGGGCCGGGTTGGTCGGGCGCTGCATGCGGCGTGGGCCTCGGATGCCGGGCCTCCGATGCGGGTGTTGTGGCATGGCCGGACAAAGGCGCAAAACATTGATATCGCTTGGCATATTGGGGCTGACTCCGCGCCGGAACTGCCGCAGGGTCTGATCATCCTGCATCTGGCGGGTGTTGTGCGCGGGTCGGTGGCCCAATTGGCGGAAAATCGACTGGCAACCACCGCCGTGTGCAAACTCGCCTTGGACCGCACGGCACGGCACGTTTTCGTGATGTCCAGCGTGGCCGTTTACCGCCCAACGTCCGGTTTGATCACCGAACTGGACGCACCCGATCCGCAATCTGACTATGGTTTGGCCAAGCATCAGGCGGAAATCGCGGCGTCCTCTGTTTTGAATGGCCCCAACGCGCCCGGTCTGAGCCTTCTGCGGCTGGCCAATCTGGCCGGTGCGGATGCGCTGCTGCAGTCATCCGATCCGGGCCATTCCGTGGCGCTTGACCCGATTGCGGGGCAGACCAGCGGGCCAGTGCGGTCGTATATCGGCCCCCGCGCACTGGCGTCCGTCCTCACCAGCCTGATCCAGATGGCGGATCAGGGTGTCGCGTTGCCCCGCCTGCTGAACATCGCGCAGCCGCCCGCCGTCGCGATGGGCGATCTTCTGGCGGCACGCGGCCAGCCATGGCACTTTGGCCCGTCGCGCCCCGCAGCCGTCGCGCGGGTGGCGGTATCGACCGATCGCCTGAACGCCCTGTTGCCCGTGCCGCCGGCGACCCCCGCCAGCCTGATTGCCGATCTTGACGGCTTGCGGGGGCGCTGGCCATGACACCCGCAAAACGCCTTATCGACATTGCCCTTGCGCTGGCGCTCGCCGTCATCCTCGCGGTGCCGTTCGGACTGCTGCTGCTCTGGCTGTGGGCGACAGAGGGTCGGCCGCTGTTCTATGTCGCCGAACGCATGGCCACACCGCACCGCGCGTTTTTGCTGTGGAAGCTGCGGACGATGTCGGTGGTGCCACCCGAAAGCGGTGTCTCGGGGGGCAACAAGGCGACAAGGGTCACGCCGACCGGTCGTTTTCTGCGCCGCTGTCGTCTGGACGAGGTGCCACAGCTTTGGAACGTGCTGAAGGGCGACATGAGCTTTGTCGGCCCGCGCCCGCCGCTGCGGCTGTATGTCGAACGCTTCCCCGATCTTTACGCGCAGGTTCTGCGCAGCCGCCCGGGCATCACCGGCCTTGCCACGTTGGTCTTTCACCGGCACGAAGAACAGATGCTGGCCAAATGTCGCACCGCTGCCGAAACCGACGCGGTCTATTCGCGCCGTTGC
>JANYFE010000007.1 GCA_025362795.1 Rhodobacterales bacterium
CTGATCCGAAAGGCAGCCGCCAGGACCTATGACCAACTCTGGAAGGCGGTCGGGCATGTCTGCGACCTCTTCAAGGAAGAAGAATGCTACAATTTCTTCAAAGCCGCAGGATATGAAACCAATTGAACGCAACCCGCTCTAGCGCCCCAACCGCCGCGCCAGATTAGCCGCCTGCCGGGCGCGTTTGGCGGTTTGTTTGGCATCCTGAGCCTGCTGGCGTTCGTCTGGCGTCATCTGGCTGACGGGTTTGCCCCGGCCCGCGACATGGTTGATGCCGGCGCTTATGCCCTTGTTGATGAACTGGCGAATAACGGCGTTGATGATCATCTGGATGATACGGTCCATGCTTAATCCTCAAAGAGTTCCGATTGCCCGGTTGGTGCTTCATCATCATCTGGGGGCAAAAAACCGCCGGGCAAGGGGCGATTGTCCAGTAGTCCGGCGGCGCGCAACTCTTTCAGGCCGGGCAGGTCACGGGTGGTCTCCAGCCCGAAATGGTCCAGAAAGTGATCCGTCACAACGAAAGTCACCGGACGCCCGGGCGTCATGCGGCGGCGGCCAAAGCGAATCCAGTCCAGTTCCATCAGTTGATCAACCGTGCCACGGCTGACGGCGACGCCGCGGATTTCCTCGATTTCGGCGCGGGTGACGGGCTGGTGGTAGGCGACGATGGCCAGGGTCTCGATGGCGGCGCGCGACAGTTTGCGATGTTCGGTGGTTTCCTTGCGCATCAGATGGCCCAGGTCGGGCGCGGTGCGGAAGGCATAGGCGTCACCGACTTTGACCAGCTGGACACCACGGCCTTCGAACCGGCGGCGCAGCGTCACCAAAGCTTCTGCCGGGTCGCAACCTTGGGGCAACCGCGCCACGAGTTCGGCAAGGGTCACGGGTTCGGCGCTGGCAAAAAGCACGGCTTCGACCATGCGTTCCTGTTCGCCCGGTGTCGGAGCCTCGAACAGGCTGCGTTCGATCGGGTCTGTGGCGCTGCCTTCGGTCATGGGTCGATCCGCCGGATCTGCACGGGGGCGAAGAGGCCGTCCTGACGGATCGACACCTGCCCGCGCTTGGCCATCTCCAGCACGGCGGCGAAATGGGCGGCGGTGGCGGAACGGCGGCGTTGTGGGTTGACCGCCCAGCCTTCGGGCAGGAACGAGGTCAGCTCGGCCCAGTTGCCGACATAGCCGATCAGGGCGCGCATCCGTTCCAGCGCCTGTTCCATCGTGTAGACATGGTCACGGTCCATCACGAAGGGGCGGAAATCGTCACGGGTTCGGATGCGGGCATAGGCGCGCATCAGATCCAGAAGGCTGGCGTCATACCGGATGTCGCGGCGGTGGGTGACATCCTCGGGCACACCGCGCGGAAAGATGTCGCGGTGCAGCTGGTCGCGGGCCATAAGGCGCGCCGCAGCCTCGCGCATCGCGGCAAGGCGTTCCAGCTGAAAGGCCAGATGCGCGGCCAGGTCAGAGGCGCTGGGGCCATCCTCGCCGGGTTCGGGCGGCAACAGCAGGCGGGATTTGAGATAGGCGAGCCATGCCGCCATGACGAGGTAATCTGCGGCAAGTTCGATGCGCAACTCTTGAGCTTCGCTGACAAATTTCAGATATTGCTCTGCCAGTTGCAGGACGGATATCTTGCGCAGATCGACCTTTTGAGTGCGGGAAAGGCTGAGGAGCAGGTCCAAGGGGCCTTCAAAGCCATCGACATCAATGATCAGCGCCTCTGCCGCCTGACGGTCAGAGGTGGCAAGGCGGTCGCTTTGATCCCACGGATCGGGGTCAGGCATTTTGGTCCATCATCGCCGAAAGTTCATCCTGAAGCTGGGCCGTGTCAATGGCTTCGGGCAGTGAGCGGGCGGCAAGGGCGGCTTCGGCACGGCGGCGGGTGGCCGGGGGCATGTCGCCCGATGCGCCGGCGACCGCCTGCATTTCCGCCAGATCGCCCTTGCAATGCAAGGCGAGGTCGCAGCCTGCGGCCAGTGACAGTGCGGCACGTTCGGCAAGGGTGCCCTGCAAGGCCTGCATGTTCAGATCGTCGGTCATCAGAAGACCGTGAAAGCCGATGTCGTCGCGGATGACTTTGATCATGGCGGGGGATTGGGTGGCGGGTTTGCTGTCGTAGGCGGCAAAGACCAGATGCGCGGTCATCGCCATCGGCAGATGGTTCAGGGCGCGGAACGGCGCAAAATCCTGTTGGGCGAGTTCGGCCGGTGTGGCGTGGACGGTGGGCAGATCGTGGTGGGTGTCCACCTCTGAGCGGCCATGACCGGGCATGTGCTTGACGACGGGCAGGACACCTTCGGCAAGATGGGCCTGCGCCACCACAAGGCCAATCGCAGAAACCACAGCGGGATCAGCGCCGTAGCAGCGGTTCTTGAGGAAAGGATGCGTGTTGGGCGTGATCAGATCGCCTATGGGAGCGCAGTTTGCGTCGATGCCGACCGACCTGAGTTCACGCGCCAGCAGGCGGTAGCGCAGGTACATCGCACGAGCGGCGTTGGCACCGGCGGCGCGGACGAAATCCAGGGGTGGGGTCCATTCGGTCCAATGCGGGCCGCGCAGACGCTGCACCCGGCCGCCTTCCTGATCAACAAGGATCGGCGCGTTGCGGCCCACAGCATCGCGCAAATCGGCGGTCAGGCGGCGCAACTGGGCCGGATCTTCGACATTGCGGGCGAACAGGATGAAACCGAAGGGCTGAAAATCGCGGTAGAAGGCGCGTTCGTCCGGGGTCAGCACGGGTCCGGCGCAGCCAAAGATGGCCGCGCCTTTGCCGATGTCGGTCATCTTTGCGCGACCGGAATGCAGTCGGCGCTTTCGGCGGTGAGGGCGGCACAAAAGCGGCGTGCGTCATCCTCGCCCGCAAAGCCGTGGGCGCGCAGGCGGTAAAACGTGTGGCCACCGGACTGCGCGGCCTGAATGACGAGGGCTTTGCCCGCCATCAGCCCGCCGAATTGCGATTGCAGGCTGGCAAATTTTTCGCGCGCAAGGTCGGGGCTGTCGAAGGCGCCAAGCTGGGCCAGGCGGGTGCCAACGGCCAGTGTGGCGGGGTCGATTTCGGTCGCGGGGCCGGGGGCAGACACGTTTTGCACATTGGCCGGTGCGGCGGACAGCGCGGCGGTCAGGGCTGCCGGTCTGGGGTGCGGGCGCAAGGAATGGGCGACAGCGGGACCGGGCGGAAGTTCGATATCACCGGCGGTGGCGGCGATGACCGCCGCCTCGACATCGCCTGCGGAAATCAGGGGTGCAGCCTCGGTGCTCAGGGCAGTGATGCCGGGGCCGGCCTGACCAGAAACGGTCAGCGTGGCGTTTTGCACCTGTGTCGGGTCGCTGGCTTCGCTGCCAGAGGCCATGATCAGACCCGCCGCGTCACCGGACTGCAATTGCACCGCCTGCGGCGCAAGGGTGACGGTTTCGGACGCCGGGGCAGAGGTGCCGACCGCCGCGATGGCATTGACCGACAGGCCCTGATTGCTGGCCTGATCGCCACCCGGATCGGTGGGGGCAATCCGCATAGCCCCCCCCAGAGCCTGCATCACCGGCACGCCGGACACATCGCGGACCGCAAGTTTATAGCCCCAGGCCGCAAGGCCTACCACCAGCGCCACCGAACACACCGCACCGGATATGTTGACGATGCGTTTGGCGCGGGCCGCGCGACCATCCGATTGCGCGTCATAAGCGCCTTCGAAACCTTCGAATTCCAGATCCGCCATTGTCGCCTCACCTGCCAGGGCGATACATGCCCCCCCGGCTTTTTACTGCTCAAAACCCCGGCTGGTGATGCGTTCAGCGCATTTCCTCAGCCGGTGTTACGCCCAGAATAGCCAGTCCTGCCGAAATCACAACGCCCGTAGCGCGGATCAGGGCAATTTTCGCCGATGATGTGGCGAGGTTGCCCTCTTGCCAGAAGCGTAGACTGTGGTCGTCATGGCCGCGGTTCCAGAGGCCGTGAAATTCGGAGGCCAGTTCATAAAGATAAAAGGCAATCCGGTGGGGTTCGTTGCCGCGTGCGGCGATTTCCACTTCGCGCGGCCATTCTGCAATGGCCTGGGCAAGGTCAATTTCGGCGGGGTGGGCCAGTTGGGTCAGGTCGGCCTTGGCCAGCGTGGCATCGGTCACGTCAAGGCCCGCGTCCCGCGCCTTGCGCAGGACCGAGTTGATGCGGGCGTTGGCGTATTGGACGTAGAACACCGGGTTGTCTTTCGACTGTTCCAAGACTTTGGCAAAGTCGAAATCCAAGGTCACATCGTTCTTGCGGGTCAGCATCATGAAGCGGGTGACATCGGCGCCGGCCTGTTCGACCACGTCGCGCAGGGTGACAAAGGTGCCCGCCCGTTTCGACATCTTGAGCGGCTCGCCGTTTTTATACAGCCGGACCAATTGCACCAGTTTGATGTCCAGCGGCACGCGGCCTGCGGACAGGGCGCTGACGGCGGCCTTCATCCGTTTGACATAGCCGCCGTGATCTGCCCCGAAAATGTCGATCAGGGCGTCGAAGCCGCGTTGCACCTTGTCGTAGTGATAGGCGATGTCGGGGGCGAAATAGGTCCACGACCCATCCGATTTCATCACCGGCCGGTCCACGTCGTCGCCGTGGGCGGTCGAGCGGAACAGGGTCTGGACGCGGGGTTCCCAATCTTCCAGCGTCTTGCCCTTGGGCGGCTCCAGCGTGCCTTCGTAGATCAGGCCCTGATCGCGCAACGCCTGTATCGCCGCCTCGATCTTTCCGGTGCCATACAGCGCCTTTTCGGATGAGAACACGTCCATCTGCACGCCCAGCTGCGCCAGATCGTTGCGGATTTCCTGCATCATCATGGCGCTGGCAAAGTCGCGCAGATCGGTCAGCCAGACGGATTCGGGCTGGTCCAGCAGGCTGGTGCCGTATTTGGCCTTGAGCGCCTCGCCGACCGGGATCAGGTAATCGCCGGGATACAGACCCTCGCGGATTTGCGGTTCCAGCCCGCAGGCCTCGCGGTAGCGTTCATAGGCGGACCGGGCCAGCACATCGACCTGCGCCCCGCCGTCGTTGATGTAGTATTCGCGGGTGACTTTCCAGCCCGCGAACGCCAGAAGCCGGGCCAGCGCATCACCGACCACGGCGCCGCGGACGTGGCCGACATGCATCGGGCCGGTCGGGTTGGCCGAGACGAATTCGACGTTGACTTTCGCGCCATTGCCCAAGGTCGAGCGACCGAAATTCGCGCCGTCGGTGAGCGCGGCCTTGACGACGCCTTGCCAGACCAGATTGGACAGCCGGAGATTCAGAAAACCGGGGCCGGCGACGGTGGCTTCGGAAATGCGGGGGTCGCGGCCAAGGCGGGCGGCAAGGGCGTCGGCGATGGCGCGGGGCGGCTGGCCTGCCGGTTTGGCAAGGACCATCGCGGCATTGGTGGCCATGTCGCCATGCGCGTCGTCGCGCGGCGGCTCGACCGCGACATTGGCGAAGTCGAGGCCCGCAGGCAGGGCACCTTCGGCGGTCATCGCGGTCAGTTCAGCGACGACAAGGCTGCGGATGTCGGCAAAGAGGTTCATCTGATCAAATCCTGTCTCATGGCCGTGGGGATGCCAGAGCAGGCGTCAGAGGTCAAGGAGAGGACAAAGGGTCGCTTATCACGCCTTGCCGGGCGTTCTGCGCTGAGTTCAGCGAAAAACGCCCGACAGGGAGCGATCCGTCGCAGGTTTCAGGCTTTGGGCGATGCCGGTTTGCCGGGGGTGTTTTGCCGCATGTAATGAGCCTCGCGCGCCCCGAAGAAGCAGGTCATCACGGCACCCACCATCCACCACATCGGATCGGGCACGCTGGCCAGGGCTTGCATCCGGCCTTCAAACCACGCCGGGTCAAAGCCTGCCACCACAAAAATCGCCAGCGACCCCAGCGCCATCATCGGGCGCGGCAGGCGGTTCAGCGCGTCGATCAGGTGATCATAGCCGCGCTTGCCCTGCGGGGTGGTCGGCACATATTGCGGCACCGGGCTGCCGCCCTGCCCGGCCGCGATGGTCTCTACCGCCGCGCCAAGGTCTTGCACGATGTTGGTCATGTCCATTTCCGTATCCTTTCAAAGGGTCCATTCGGCGACGCGGGTCTTGTGCTGTGCGTCGGTCAGCCAGAGGGCTTGCGGCAAAAACGCCTCGGCCCGCACGATCCAGCCGCCTTTGCCGCCATCGCGCCGGGTCGCGTATTTACGGCTGGACGGGCGCGCGTCGGCCAAGGCGTAGTAATAGTCGCGCCGCGCCACGCCATAGGCGTTGGCCAGCGCAATGCCCTGCCCCTGCGCGGCTTTGGCGGCCCTGACGGTTTGCGGCCCGATGCTGCCGTCATCGGTGCAGGCAAATCCCAGACGGTGCAGCAGGCGTTGCAGCACCTTGACCGCGTTGGAGCCGGCGTTGACATACATGTCGAACACCGGGGGGTGCAGGTCGGCAGGCAGAAGGGCGATACCGACCCGGTCGAAGTAGTGGCCGATGAAGATATCCGCAGCCTCGGTGCGGCTGAGGGCATGGACATCGGCGGTGGTCACCCGCCCGTCACGGGTCAGGTCCAGGTGCAGGCTTTGCAGCGTGCCCAGCGTCACGCCATATTGGGTGGCACCGCCCGGATCGGCAGGGTCGTTCACGAAGCCCCCTTCACGGGCAACGATATCTTCGGCGATTTGGCGGACGGTCTGCATGGGTTGGCCTCACGGTTGCCTTGCGGACAAACCTCGCGCCAATCGGTTAAGACGGTGAAAAGGCAGCGTTCTCAGATTCGCGCAAATCGGGCGGGAAAACCGGTTCCCGCTTTTCCCTGATTTTCTATTAGCTGCCGGGGGTCTTGGTGTCTTTGTACATGCCCTGGGCCTTCAAGGCGTCGATGACTTCCTTGGGCATGTATGTCTCGTCGTGTTTGGCAAGGATTTCGGTGGCGATGAAAGTGCCGTCCTGCATCTGACCCAAGCCGACCATCCCGGCACCTTCGGCAAACAGGTCGGGCAGGACGCCGGTGTAGCGGACCGGGACCGTGGTTTTGGTGTCGGTGACGCTGAAGGTGCTGGTGCTGCCCTGCCCGCGCACCAACGAGCCGGTGCTGACCAGCCCGCCCAAACGGAACACCTCGCCCGGGCGTGGGGGTTCGGTGGTGACCTGAGTGGGCGAGCGGAAATAGTTGATGCCGTCGCGCATGGCATAGCCGATCAGGGCGGTGGACAGCGCCAATGCGACGAAGGCCACCGCGATGATCTGGATGCGCCGGGTTTTCTTGAGCCCTTTCAGACCAGCCATGGTGTCCTCATCGCGGTACGGGCCTTAGGGGAAGATCGGCGCCAGCAGGAGGCCCGTGGCCTCGGGCAAGCCCAGCATCAGGTTGGCGTTCTGCAAGGCCTGACCAGACGAGCCCTTGGTCAGGTTGTCCAATACCGCAACCACCACCGCGCGTCCCGCGATACGGTCGCCGATCACGCCGATATGACAATAGTTCGAGCCGCCGATGTCACGGGTCGAGGGTAAGGCGCCAAAGGGCAGGACGCGCAGGAACGGCTCTGCGGCATAGGCGTCGGTCAGGGTGTTATGGACCACGGCGGCGTCACCTTTGACATAGACGGTCGCCAGAATGCCGCGGTTCATCGGCAACAGATGCGGCGTGAACTGGACCTGCACGGGGCGGCCGGCGGTCTTGGAAAACTCCTGATCAAACTCGCCCAGATGGCGATGCTTGCCGCCTGCGGAATAGGTGTGGGTGCCGCCCGACAGTTCGGCATGCAGCAGGTTTTCCTTGGCGGACCGCCCTGCCCCGCTGACGCCGGCCTTGAGGTCGATCAGGATGTCGTCAAGGTTGATGACGCCTTTGGCGATCAGCGGCAGCAGCGCGAACTGGCCTGTGGCGGCGTTGCAGCCGGTGCCTGCCACCAGACGGCCTTTGGCAATATCGGCACGGTAAAACTCGGTCAGGCCATAGACCGCCTCGGCCTGCAAGGCGGGCTGGGTATGCGGCTGGCCATACCATTTGGCATAAGCCGCAGGGTCACGCAGGCGGAAATCGGCGCTGAGGTCCACGATTTTCAGATTGCGCGGCAGGGCGGCAATGACCTGTTGTGTAGTGCCATGTGGCAGGGCGCAGAAACACAGATCAACCGCCGAGAAGTCGATATCCTCGATCTTTTGCAGGGTTGGCAGGGTCAGGTGGCGCAGAAAAGGAAACACCTCTGCCATCGCCATGCCCGCCTTGCGGTCGGCCGACAGCGCCGTGATTTCCATGTGCGGATGGCTGGCAATCAGGCGCACCAGTTCGGCGCCCGTATAGCCCGAGGCCCCAAGAATGGCGATATTGTAGGTCATGGCGGTACCCGCGTTAAACTTCGGCTTTATGTGGAGCGGGTGGCCGCAGGATGCAAGGGTTTTTGGGCTGAACCGTCGGGGCGCGACGGACTGGCGCATCGGACCCTGACGGATCGCTGCGCCCAGCCGTTCGGACAGGGCGGCCAGTTCGGCCCGGAGCATGGCTTGGCTTGGCACATCCCACGGCAGGGCATCGCCCGGAAACCCGGCGGGCAAAAGCGACCGGCGGATAGCCATGAAGGCGACCTCGCTATGGACCTCGCTCATCTGCGCCAACCGGGCGGCCTCTGCGGTGTGGAGCGCCGTGAGTGCGTCGATCACGAGGGGGCCATGGTCGCCAAACGCTTCAAACTGTTCGGTAAACTCGCGGATTGTTTTACCCGGTCTGCGGGCGATGATGGCGACTTTCTGGTTGAGTCGGGCGAAGAAAGCGGCAAGGTGCAGTGCGGAACAATCGGTAGAGAAGATGTGCGTGGCGGCTTTGTACCGCGCGATCTCTACCTCGATCGCGTGGTCCTGCGGGTGAAAGACGGCGTAGCGCTCGGCGGTCAGTGCCTGTTCCAAGTGCGTCCCGCCCAGAATGCGGCCGCGCTTGGAATAAAGCCTGCTGCGCGAGACATACAGCTTTTCCGCACCATCCGCTGCGACCATGGCGCCGAAACGCGCACGGATCTAGGCGCGGCATTTCGGGCGGCCCGCGATCGTGTCACCGGTGCCGAAGCCCTGTTCGGGGATCACGAGCCGCTCCACCAGCGTTGGCGCGACCGGAGCCATGATGGGCAGGTCCACCCCCGCCACCCGCAGCCATGGCGCGGTGGGTTCCAGCAGTTTGGCCAGTTTATTGTCGCCGACCTTGGGATGGAAGATCACGCCATCATAACATTCGCCGGGCAGATCGAGACCCCACAGCTGCCCGGTGGATTCGCACAGGAAATCGCCAAAATGGGCATAGAGCATGCCGCCAAACAACCAGTTGCCTTTCGGCGTGTCGGTCGCAGCGGCGGTGGCGGCGGCATTGCTCCAAAAGGACCGGCTGACCCGTGGCGTCCAGCACACCGGCAGGGCAGATGACACCTTTGGTCTTGTCGGAGCCGAAGGCGATTGCGGTGGCGCCTTAGATGGTGACGTGGGTCAGCGGCGTGGCCGTCATGGCCCAAGTTCCCCCGCAGCCACGCGGAACGGCAGGATGTTCTGGCGGGGCGGCAGCGGGCAGATCGCGAAATCGGTGAAGGCGCAGGGCGGGTTGTGCGCCCGGTTGAAATCAAGCGTCAGGGCGTTGTCCGTCACGTCCTCGCCGATCAAAAAGCGCGAGGCGGGATAGGTATCGCAGCCCGAGGTGGCGTCGCGGATCACGAACATCGGCAGGCCGGATTTCCAGTGGGTCGCCAAAAGGGTGATCTGGGCGCCGTTGTGGTCGAACCGGGCATGGTGGGTCAGGGTGATCGTGGTGGGGGCGGCCCCTTTTTGGTCAATGACCTGCGGCTTCGGACTTGCCAGCGCCTGCCACCGGGCGCGGATCTTCCAGGCGGGATCATAGGGAAAATACCTGAGGTCCACGTGGCGCGCCAGGGTCAGGTCGCGGACCCGCAGGGCGGGCTGACCCTCGACCGTGTGGATTTCCAGAAGGAATGTGCCGACGCGCAGTTCTGGGTTGCCCTTGCGGGATACGAAGGGCTGCGGTTGACCGCCTTGCGTCTGGAATTGAAAGCCGGGCAGCAGGGTTCCCAGATGGGCGGGGCCGCTGCTGAGGCGGATGGCATTGTCCGGGGCGGCGCCGGTGGTCTGCGGACCGGGCAGTATTTCGAAGCGGTCGGTCAGGTTGAGCCAGCCATCCTCTGCGGTCAGGGCGTTGCGGCGATCTGCCTGCCAGCGGCTGTAGTCCGGAGGGATCATGCGGCGATCCGGGATTTAAGGTCGGCGAGATCGACATTTTCCAAATAACGCGGGATGTTGGCCCAGATCGGGTGAAAGCCGTATCCGCCCGCGATCAGTTCCGAAATGGCGGCGGCACGCGGCCAGTTTTCATCCAGTATGCGGGTGAGCGCCGCGATCAGCCCGGTGCGGTCGGCACCGTGGTGACAATGGATCAGGGTCGGGCCTTGCGTCAGGCTTTGGTGCAGCGCCTGCAATGTGGCCACGACCTTGGCGCCGGACTTTTCGGCCACATAACGCGATTTCATCGGGATGCGGTGCAGGATCAGGCCGGTGCCTTCGGCCAGTGGGGTGTCGTTGACGGTCTGGCGCATCGAGATGACGGATTTGATGCCCAGCGCTTCCAGGTTGTGAAAACCCTCGGCGGTGGGTTGGGCGGAGCGGTAGAGATTGTCGGTGATCCGGTAAAGGTTGGGAACGCCCAAGAGGTCCACGGGCTGGGCCCAGCTGGGCGGCCGGGTTTCGGCGGCCAGTCCGGGCGTGGGCAGGAACGAGGCGGGCACAGCCGCAAGCAGGGTCCGCCGGGTCAGGGATGCGCGCGGTTCGGCCATCAGGAGTGTCCTTTCAGCCGACAGGATGGGGCGAAATCGCGCGGTGAGCAAGGGGTGCAAGGTGCGTCCACATGTGGACATTTAGGTAAATAATTGATTTGGTTGGGAAATGGGATTTTTGTTAGGGGGTTGTTAACAGGTTCGGAGCAATGCAGACCGCGCCCGGTGCGAGGTGGGGCGGTGTCAATTGCGGAAGCAGAACATATGGCAAAATCTGGTCGATATGATTGGGGACGGCCTATAGCAGTGGTCCCAGGGCTGCGAGAAAGAGCGAGGTCACCCAATATCCAATCGGTCGCGGTGCAACATCAGGCGATGTTTTGCGATCCGTATCGGGTTTGTCCAGATTGTTGGCAGTATCACCCCAACCCCGCCGCCTTGCGCAGTGCCGCGTTCATCCGGCCCTGCCAGCCCTTGCCCGTCGCGCGGAAGCTGGCCAGCACATCGGGGTCAGGGCGCAGGGTGACGGCGGTTTTGGTGACGGCAGATTTCGGGCGGCCGCGCTGGACGCGAGCTGCGGGCTGCGGGCTGCGGCGAATTGGGCGACCCGATAGGGCGTGGAAAGATCGGGAATGGCGTCTTTGGGGGCGTCGACGCCGTCAAGATAGGTGTCGTGATCGGGCGCGTTCATTGTGCTGGGCTTGTTCGCGGGCATTGGCTGTTCGATTTAGGGCGTGGGTAGGATGTGCTTCAGCGCACCTTCATTGGGCGACAGGACGGTGCGCTGAAGCACACCCTACTTTTTATGGCTGCGGAAATCTACGTCACGCCGCCTCGAACGCGATCCTTCGGCGCAGGAACTGGGTGGCCTTGTTGGTCACAGAGGCCGGGTCGCCGGTGGTCAGGAATTTGCTGTCGTTGCCCTGCCCCAGCATTTCGGGCCGTCTTGTCAGGTAATCCGCCAGGCTTTCGGCCACCAGATTGGCCTGGGAATAGACCTTGACCTCGGGCCCCAGCGCCTCTTGGAACACCTTTTCCATCAGTGGATAGTGGGTGCAGCCCAGAACGGCGGCTTCGGGGTGGGGCATCCGGCGTTTGAGCGCCTCGACATGGGAACGCACCAAAGCCTCGGCCAGGATTTCGTCGCCCTGCTCGATCGCATCGACGACGCCGCCGCAGGGTTGCGCCTCGACATCCACGCCAATCGCGCGGAAGGCAAGCTCGCGCTGAAAGGCGCGGCTGGCCACGGTGGCGGGGGTGGCGAACAAGGCGACATGCTTGACGCTGACTTCGCGCGGGGGGGAGTTGTCGCCCCATTGCCGTTCGGTCAGCGCCTCGATCAGTGGGACAAACACGCCAAGGACGCGTTTTTCCGGCGGCACCCAGGTTTCCTGCATGCGCTTGAGCGCCGCAGCAGAGGCGGTGTTGCAGGCGAGAATCACCAGATCGCAGCCTTCGGCCCACAGCCGTTCGACCGCGGCACAGGTCAGGTTGAAGATGTCGTCATGGGTGCGCACACCGTAAGGCGCATGGGCGTTGTCGCCAAAATAGACAAAGGGCACCTTGGGCAGACGGCGCTGCAAGGCATCCAGCACGGTCAGCCCGCCAAGGCCGGAATCGAATACGCCAACTGCCATGATGCGGCCCTTTTGTGCTGGGTTCTGCTTTGGCGTGTAGAATATGGAAAAGCCGGGGCGGTGGAAAGGCGCTGAATTATCAGGGCAGGCGGTAGACAGAGGGAAATCTTTGCTAGAGAGGTGAGTAGGACGTGCAGACGCGGACGGCGGGGGAGTGATGCGATGGACTGGGACAAGCTGCGCATATTTCATGCAGTGGCCGACAAGGGCAGTCTGACCCATGCCGGGGAAGTTCTGCATCTGAGCCAAAGTGCCGTCAGCCGCCAGATCCGGGCGCTGGAGGAAAGCCTGTCGGTGACGCTGTTTCACCGCCATGCGCGCGGACTGATCCTGACCGAGCAGGGCGAGTTGCTGTTTGATGCGACGAGCCAGATGGTGCGGCGGCTGGATGCGGCGGCGGCGCGGATCCGCGACAGCGAGGACGAGGTTTTCGGCGAGTTGCGGGTGACGACGACGACCGGCTTTGGCACCTTGTGGTTGGCGCCGCGTCTGGCGACGTTATATGCCAAGTATCCGGCGCTTAAGATTGATCTGATGCTGGAAGAACGGGTGCTGGACCTGCCGATGCGCGAGGCCGATGTGGCGATCCGCATGAAAGAGCCGACCCAGTCGGACCTGATCCGCAAAAGGCTGATGCAGATCCGGATGCGGCTATATGCGACGCCGAAATATCTGGCCGAACATGGCACGCCCAAGACGATGGACGACATGACGCAGCACCGGCTGATCAGCCAGCACGCGGGCACGGCGCAGGTCGCGGCGGGGGCCTTGCTGGTCGCGGAACTGATGACGCATGACATTCCGTCCACCCTGACGGTGAACAACTATTTCGGCGTGCTGCAAGGTGTTCTGAACCATCTGGGCGTGGGCGTGCTGCCCGACTACATCACCGAGGATTTTCCGGAACTGGTGCGGGTGCTGCCGGATGTCGAAAGCGGCGAGGTGCCGGTGTTTCTGGCCTATCCCGAAGAATTGCGCCATTCCAAACGGGTGGCGGCGTTCCGCGATTTCGTCGTGGAAGAGATCATGGAATATCGCAAGCGCCAGCAGGAATAAGCCGCATAAGCAGGCCCGCCCCCTGCTCCGCCCGCGTGATGCCGCCAGTGGCCGCCATGCAGGGACTGCATAGCGGCAATTCCGAACCAGCAGGCCCGGGGATGTTGCCGCTAACAGGACGCCCCCTTATATCAGAAAGCGAGGCAGTGATTGAGTTCTCTCTCACTGCCTCATACCTCCCTGTTGGACTTGGCCGAGCGCAAGCTCGGCCTTTTTTTTGGGTTTTGTGTGAAATTCCCGGGGTTTGCCTGTCAGTTGGGCAGCAGATTCCGACGGCTGCGCAGATAGGCGGCATCGGCGGAAGAGGCGGCCAGGGCAATCGCGCGGTCATAGGCGGCGCGGGCTGCGTCAAGAGAATCGGCGCGGGTCAGGTATTCGGCGAGGGCGGCGTGGTAGGGTTGGTAGTCTTGCAAGACCGGCGCGAGGTCGGCAAGCATGGCCAGCGCCTGTCCTAACGCGCCGGTTTCGGCAAGGGCGACGGCGTGGTTCAATTGCACCACCGCGGTCGGTTCCAGCCGCAGCAGACTGGCGTAAAGCGCCGCGATTTGCGGCCAGTCGGGCGTGTCGCCCTGCACGTGACAGGCGGCGATCGCGGCTTTGGTCTGGTAGGGGCCGGGTGTGTGTCGGGTCATGGCGGTGTCGATCAGGGCCAGTCCTTCGGCGACGGCGGCACGATCCCAGAGGCTGTGGTCCTGGGCTGCCAGGGGGACGGTGGCGCCCGCCCCATCGGTCCGGGCCGCCGCACGGGCGTGGGTCAGCAGCATCAGGGCCAGACAGCCTTCGACCTCGGCCTCGCCGGGACGCAGGTCTGACAGCAGACGGGCCAGAAAGATCGCTTCGGCACACAGGTCACGGGGTTCGGCGGGGCCAGCGGTGTAGCCCGCGTTGAAGATCAGATAGACCACCGCCAGCACCGATTGCAGACGGTCTGCCCAATCCTCGGGATCGGGCACCGCAAAGGGGATACCCGCCTCGCGCAGGCGGGTTTTGGCGCGGGTCAGGCGTTGCGCCATCGTCGGTTCGCTGTCCAGAAAGGCGCGGGCAATTTCGGCGGTGGACAGGCCTGCGATGGTGCGCAGGGTCAGTGCCACGCGGCTTTTGGCGTCCAGCGCCGGATGGCAGCAGGTGAAGATCAGGCGCAGGCGTTCGTCGGTGATCAACTGCGCCTCCTCTTCGGCTTCGTCGCGGGCGAGGACCGTCAGGGCGGCAGTTTGGGCGGCGTCCCGTTGCATCCGGCGCAGGCGGTCAATTGCCTTGCGGAACGCAACGCGGATCAGCCAGGCCATCGGATTGTCGGGCGCACCGCTGCGCGTCCAGTGAATGAGGGCCGAGGCGGCGGCGTCTTGCAGCGCGTCCTCGGCCAGTTGGAAGTCGCGCACCCGGGCGATCAGGGCGGCCAGAATGCGCCCCCGGTCGGCGCGCAGGGCCTGGGTCAGCGCTGCAACCGGACCGGGGGTGGGCATCAATAAACCATGACCGGGCGCAGCTCGATCGTGCCAAAGCCCGCGGTCGGGATCATCGCCGCGACCTTGATGGCGGCATCCAGATCGGGCACCTCGATCAGGTAATAGCCGCCCAGATGTTCCTTGGTTTCGGCAAACGGTCCATCCATCGTTTCAACCTTGCCCCCGCGCAGGCGGACCGAGGTTGCGGTTTCGACCGGTTTCAGCCCGTCACCGGCAACAAAGGCACCCCGGGCTTTCAGTTCGGCGGTGAAGCTGGTGTAGCCCGCCATCATCGCCGAAAATTCAGGTGTGCCATAGCGCGGGGCATTTTCGGGGGCGGCGTAAATCAAGGCAAGATATTGCATGATATGTCCTTTCGGGGGGTCAGGTGAAATATTGCATGGCCAGCAAAACGACCATAGCGAGTTGTACGAGCGTGGTCAGAACCGCGCCGAACAGGCGGGCGGGATGGGCCGGGCGGTCTGGCAGGATGCCAAACGGATGGATCAGACGTGCGATCAACAGGGCCGCGCCCGACAGGTTCAGGGTCATCTCCCCTGCCCCGCCCGCCTCGGCCAGGGCCATCAGCAACAGGGTCAGCGGCACGTTCTCGACGAAATTGGCCTGACGGCGGATGGCGGCCAGCAGCGGAACACTGCCGCCATCGCCAAGCCCGATGTGCTGTTTGACGCGGGGGCGGATGACAAGCAGGGTCAGCACCACAAACAGCAGCGACAGGGCGGCGGCATAGGGGGCGGTGATGGCAAAGGTCATATGGCTTCCTTTCTGGTTTCGTATGCCAAGGACGCCTGATCCTGACGGGATTCGACATCTGGCGAAAAATTATCTGGCGGCGCACGGAGATTCCTGTGGTCAGGCCGCGGGTTTGGCAAGCCGCCCCTTTCACTGAACGCCGGCTTGTCCTAAGACGCGGCCAACCCCGCCGAAGGATCTGCCATGACCGAACCGGACATCACCCCCGACCTGATCGCCAAGCACGGGTTGAAGCCCGACGAATACCAGCGGCTGTTGCAGATCGTGGGCCGGGTGCCGACCTTCACCGAACTGGGCATTTTCAGTGCGATGTGGAACGAGCATTGTTCGTATAAATCGTCGAAGAAATGGCTGCGGACACTGCCCACAACCGGGCCACAGGTGATTTGTGGGCCGGGTGAGAATGCCGGGGTCGTGGATATTGGCGACGGGCAGGCGGTGATCTTCAAGATGGAGAGCCACAACCACCCCAGCTATATCGAGCCGTATCAGGGTGCCGCGACGGGCGTGGGCGGCATTCTGCGCGATGTGTTCACGATGGGCGCACGGCCGATTGCGGCGATGAATGCGCTGTCGTTCGGGCTGCCCTCTCACCCCAGGACCGCGCATATCGTCAAGGGAGTGGTCGAGGGTGTCGGCGGCTATGGCAACGCTTTTGGCGTGCCGACCGTGGGCGGCGAGGTGCGGTTTCACCGCAGCTATAACGGCAATTGTCTGGTCAATGCGTTTGCCGCCGGGATCGCCAATACCGACAAGATTTTCTACTCGGTCGCGTCGGGGGTCGGGATGCCGGTTGTCTATCTTGGGGCAAAGACCGGGCGCGATGGGGTGGGCGGGGCGACGATGGCCAGCGCCGAGTTTGACGACACGATCGAAGAAAAACGCCCAACGGTGCAGGTCGGCGACCCGTTCACCGAAAAGCGCCTGCTGGAGGCGTGTCTGGAACTGATGGCGTCTGGCGCGGTGATTTCCATTCAGGATATGGGGGCGGCCGGCCTGACCTGTTCGGCGGTGGAAATGGGCGACAAGGGCGGTTTGGGGATACGCCTGCAACTGGATGCCGTGCCGCAGCGCGAAACCAACATGACCGCCTATGAGATGATGCTGTCGGAGAGCCAGGAGCGGATGCTGATGGTGCTGAAGCCCGAGATGGAGGCCGCGGCGCGGGCGATTTTCGTGAAATGGGATCTGGATTTTGCCATTGTGGGCGAGACGATTGCCGAGGACCGCTTTCTGATCCTGCATGGCAACGAGGTGAAGGCCGATCTGGTGCTGTCGCAGCTGTCGTCGTCTGCGCCGGAATATGACCGGCCCTGGGTGGAAACGCCGCCCGCGGCACCGTTGGGCGATGTTCCCGCGATTGGCGCGATTGAAGGCTTGTCGGTGCTGATCACCGCGCCCAGCTATGCCCATAAAGCGTGGGTGTGGGAACAGTATGACAGTCAGGTCGGGGCCGACACCCTGCGCCGTCCGGGGATGAGCGCGGGCGTGGTGCGGGTGCATGGGTCGGGCAAGGCCTTGGCCTTCACGTCGGACGTGACGCCGCGCTATGTGAAGGCCAACCCGTTCGAGGGTGGCAAGCAGGCGGTGGCGGAAGCCTACCGCAATCTGTGCGCGGTAGGGGCCAAGCCCTTGGCGACAACGGACAATCTCAACTTCGGCAATCCAGAAAAGCCAGAGATCATGGGGCAATTGGTCGGGTCATTGCGCGGCATCGGGGCGGCTTGTGTCGCGCTGGATATGCCAATCGTGTCGGGCAACGTGTCGCTGTACAACGAGACGGACGGCACCGGGATTCTGCCGACGCCGACGATTGGCGCGGTGGGGATACTGGCGTCACTGGACGAGTTGATCGGCACGCAGGTCAAGGATGGCGATGTGGCGGTGCTGATTGGGGCTACGGCTGGTCATCTTGGACAGTCGGCGCTGCTGGCCGAAGCGTTCGGGATCGAGGCGGGCGATGCGCCGCCGGTCGATCTGGTGGCCGAGCGGCTGCATGGCGCGTTTGTGAGGGCCAACCGCAGGCTGATCCACGCCTGCAGCGATTTGTCGGATGGCGGGCTGGCGCTGGCGGCGTTCGAGATGGCCGAGGGCGCGGGGCTGGGTCTGGTGCTGACGGCGGGGGATACCCCTACCCTGTTCGGCGAAGATCAGGCGCGCTATCTGGTGGCCTGTTCCGCAGGTCAGGCCGGCAAATTGCTGGCCCACGCCGCAGAGGTTGGAGTTCCGGCGGCCCGCGTCGGCAAGTTTGGCGGTTCGGTGGTGCGATTCGGTGCGGATGAGGCGCCGATGAAGGCGCTGTCGGCCAGCTATCGCGGCGCTTTCGCGCGGGCGGTGGAATGAGGCTGCGCCACGCCACGCCGTCTGACTACGCCTTCATTCGCGCGCTGGTGCAGCGCCCGGAATATGCGCTGTATCTGACCGACGAGAACGAGGCGGCGCTGGATGCCTATGCCGTGGCACCCGACAGCAGGCTGCTGATCTGGCAGACCGATCAGACGGCGCAGGCGGGGTTTGCCCTGTTCTGTGACGTGGGCCACCGGTCGGGCACGGTCGAATTGCGCCGCCTTGCACTCGCAGAAGTTGGTCTGGGGCGCGGGGTTGCCTATGTGCAGAGGCTACTTGCCTATGCTTTCAACGAACTGACCGCAAAGAAGGTGTTCTTGGACGCATCCGAAAACAATATGCGCGCTCAAAAGGTCTACACGCAGGTTGGTTTCGTGCTGGAAGGCCGGTTGCGGCAGCACTGCTACTGCGCGCCGCTGGACCGGAACTTTGACGAGTTGCTGTATGGCATGCTGCGCGCCGAGTGGGACCAGAGCCGCGCCTGAGTCGTGACGGATCAGGACTTGCAGCGCCCCGACCCCAAGCCTACATCTTGCTGAATGTGAAGGAGAGCGTCATGGCGATGGAAGCCCGGGACATTGAAAACCTGATCCGCGCCAGTTTTCCGGCGGCAAAGATCACCATTACCGACCTGGCCGGCGACGGCAATCACTGGGCGGCAGAAGTGATTGACGACAGTTTCAAGGGCCTGAACCGGGTGCAGCAACAGCGCGCGGTTTATGCCAGCCTGAAAGGCAAGATGGACGGGGCAAGCGGCGAGTTGCATGCTTTGGCGCTGACAACCAAAGCCCCCGATTGACAGGAGATAAAGATGAACGCGACTGACCAAATCAAGAATACCGTGACCAGTAACGATGTGGTTCTGTTCATGAAGGGCACCAAAATGATGCCGCAATGCGGGTTTTCCAGCCGCGTGGCGGGGGTTTTGAACTTCATGGGCGTCGAATATGCCGATGTGAACGTGCTGGCGGATGCCGAAATCCGGCAGGGGATCAAGGATTATTCCGACTGGCCGACCATTCCGCAGTTGTACGTCATGGGCGAGTTTGTCGGCGGCTGCGACATCATCACCGAGATGACGCTGTCGGGCGAACTGGACCAACTGTTCGAAGCCAAGGGCGTGGCATTCGACAAGGAAGCCGCCAAAAAGATCCGCGAAGCCAACGACGCGGATTGAGGGCCGGGTGGGGATTGTCCCCGCCTTTTGCGCAAAGTGGCGGGGTCAGCCCCGCCCTAGACCTTGCAATCTGTAAGGCGCGGCCTTTCGGTGGCGTTAGTGCCATAATGCCACAGCACGGTTCCGACGCCGCCTGTGGTCAGCCAGACGAAATTGGACACATCGGACGGCCACGCGAACCGCTGGCCTGAGGCGGCGGGCGCCTCCAGCAAAGTGTAGTTGGCGCCGTCAACCGCGATCACGACCGATTTGGTGCCGTCAGCCTGCGCACCGGGGGTTACGGGCAGAACTTGGCCGCCCGCGCAGGTGTAGGCGACCGCCCCGGTGGCCGCAGCATTCGGTGACTTTGGGGCGTCCATCGTGCAGGCCGCGAGCGGAGCCAGCAGCAGGATCAGGGTTTTCATCAGGTGTTACTTTGGCTTTGCGCCCGCGCCCGATGATGTGGCGCGTATAGGGATTTATGCCGGGGGCATGACCGGGCGACAGCCAGACATCGTGGGCGTCTCAACGCCGGTGCCGGGGTTGGTTGCCGACAGCGTGCCGGTGTTGCCGTTCAGCTGCCAGACCATGTTCGACCCGCCCGTCAGCCCGGCAAAGCGTCGCATACCCCCGCCACTGCCCAGTTCGACCAGATTGTGGTTCATGCCAAAAGCGGGCAGCACCAGCGCGTTTTGACCGTTCGGACCGGGAAGGTAGGTCACGGGCAATGTGCCACCACTTGCGCAGGTATAATTGATCAGACCATTGGTCGGAATGATTGGCTCGGGCGGCGTGGCGCAGGCGACAAGCCCGAAGGCGGCAAACCCAAGAATCGTAACGGAAATGGCCTTCATGCGCGTTTCTCCTCCAGTCGTGCGGCGAGGGCCTCGGCCCGGGCGGCGATTTCTGCCAGTGAATCGGTGACTTCCTGCGGCACAACCGGCACCTCGATGCGGTCGCGGGCGGCGGCGGGTTTGGCGTCGGCCTCTGCAACCTTGGCCTTGAGCTGGCGCAGTTCATCTTCGACCGCGGCCGTACGGTCAGCCAGCATCAGGCCCGCCATCAGCAACATGCGGGGTTCGGGCAGGCGGCCCATCTGGGTCAGGATCGGCTGTGCTTCGGTATCGAGCATCTTGGCGGCGGCGTGCAGAAAATGCTCTTCTCCCACCCGGCAGGACACGAAAAAGCTGCGGCCGCCAATGGTGATTTCCAGTTCAGGCATGGGCGCGGGCCTCCTCGGTGTCCAGAATGGGGGTCAGGGCGGCGATGATTTCGGCCATCTCTGTCGTCTCTGCCGCGCGGGTGGCGCGCAACGCCTCGAGTTCCGCCTGCATCGCGCGGTTGATCAGCTGCGGGTCGGCCATGCCCTGCTCTGCCGCCTCTCGCAGGCGCCGCAATTCCTCGCGCAGTTGCGCCACGGTGCCGGACAGGCGCTGCACATCCAGGCCCTGCGCATCCAGTTGTTTGGTCAGCGTGGTGATCCCCGCCGTCAGGGCGGATTGCGATTTGGCATCCTGCTCGCGCAGCATTTTCAGCCGTTCGGCCAATTGCGCATGCGCCATGCGTTCTTCGTCCAGCGCCGTTTGCAGACGGGCCACGTCGCCGCTGTCATCCGGTGTCGCCGGCGAAGGCGTGGCCGCCGCCTCCAGCGCCTCGACCTCCGCCGCGATGCGCGCGAAGGCATTGGCGATGCGCTGTTCCAGTTCGGCGATTTGCCCCATTGGCGGCCCCTTTTGTTCTGGCAGGTGTTTTGCCAGGCATCGTTCTGCCACCAGCTTGCGAATCGCGGGCGGCTTTCGTCAAGACTGATCTTAAACCAATTCGGCAAGCGGGGTCGCCCCTTTGCGGACAATGCCTTGCGGGGCGCGCTTGATCTTGCCGGGCAGGCTGGTATTCAGGACGCCACCCTTGGCTTTGGACAGGAAACCGAAACGTGGATATTGCAACGCTGCGCGCCCGCCATCCCGACCATTGGAGGCGCGCTGCCGCCATCCGCACCCTGACGCTGGACGCGGTGGCCGCCGCCAATTCCGGTCATTCCGGCATGCCGATGGGGATGGCCGATGTGGCGACCGTGCTGTTCGAGAAACATCTGAAGTTCGACCCCAAGGCACCGCACTGGCCCGACCGCGACCGGTTCATCCTGTCGGCGGGTCACGGGTCGATGCTGCTGTATGCGGTGCTGTATCTGACCGGTTATGCCGACATGACGCTGGACCAGATCAAGAACTTTCGCCAATGGGGCTCTAAAACCGCCGGGCATCCGGAATATGGCCATGCGACGGGCATCGAGACGACGACCGGTCCGCTGGGTCAGGGCGTTGCCAATTCGGTCGGCTTTGCGATTGCCGAGGAAAACCTGCGCGCAAGGTTCGGGGCCAAGCTGCAAAACCACCGGACCTATGTGATCGCGGGCGACGGCTGCCTGATGGAAGGCGTCAGCCAGGAAGCGCTGGCGCTGGCGGGCAAGCAAAAGCTGTCGCAGCTGATCGTGTTGTGGGACCACAATGGCATCACGATTGACGGCAAGGTCGCGCTGTCCGACGTGACAGACCAGAGTGCGCGGTTTGCCGCCAGCGGGTGGGATGTGTTCACCTGTGACGGCCATGACCCCGTGGATATCGACCGTGCGTTGACCGCCGCCAAGGCCAGCCCCGGCCCTGCCTTTGTCGCCTGCACCACCCATATCGCGTTGGGATCAAGTGCGCAGGACACCAACAAGGGCCACGGCGCATTGACCGACCCCAAGCTGATTGCCGACACCAAGGCGGCTTATGGCTGGGACTATCCGGCCTTCACGATCCCCGCGGATGTGAAGGGTCAATGGGAGGCGTTTGGCAGGCGCAGTGCTAAGGCGAAGGTAGAATGGGACGCGGCGCTGGCCGCCACCCCAGCCCCGCGTCAGGCCCTGTTCAACCGGATGTTCAGTCTGGACGCGCCCGCCAAGTTGAAAGCTGCCATTCTGGCGGTCAAGAAGGCGGCTGTGGCAGAGGCTCCAAAACTGGCCACCCGTTCGGCCTCGGAAAAGGTGCTGACCGCGATCAACCCGGTGATGCCCGAAACCATCGGCGGCTCTGCGGATCTCACCGGATCGAACAACACCAAGACCCCGGATCTGGGCGTGTTCAGCCCGGAGGATCGCAAGGGACGCTATGTCAACTATGGCATCCGCGAACATGGCATGGCGGCGGCGATGAACGGCATGGTGCTGCATGGCGGCGTGCGACCCTATGCCGGCACTTTCATGTGTTTCACCGACTATGCCCGGCCTGCGATGCGTCTGTCGGCCCTGATGGGCGTGCCTGTGGTCTATGTGATGACCCATGACAGCATCGGACTTGGCGAGGATGGCCCGACCCACCAGCCGGTCGAGCATCTGGCGATTTCCCGCGCCACCCCCAACACCCATGTCTTCCGCCCCGCCGATCTGGTCGAGGTGGCGGAGGCCTGGGAACTGGCGCTGACCTCGAAAACCACGCCGTCGGTGCTGGCGTTGTCGCGGCAAAACCTGCCCACCGTGCGCAAAACCCATGTCGCGGCCAACCTTACCGCCAAGGGCGCCTATATTCTGGCCGAGGCGACGGGGCCGCGGCGCGTGATCCTGATCGCTACCGGGTCAGAAGTGGAGATTGCGCTGAAAGCCCGTGCCGCCCTGGAGGCCGGGGGCATCGGCACCCGCGTGTTGTCCATGCCGTGCATGGAATTGTTCGCAGCACAGGACGAGGCTTACCGCAAACGGGTGCTGCCGGCCGGTCCGGTGCGGGTCGCGGTCGAGGCGGGTGTGCGCGCCGGTGGCTGGGACCGCTGGCTGTTGGGCGAGCGGGGGCGCGAGGCCAAGGCGGGCTTCATCGGCATGCACAGCTTTGGCGCATCCGCGCCGATTGACCGGCTTTATAAAGAGTTCGGGATTACGGCAGAGGCGACGGCGGCGCTGGCCAAAAGCCTGCTGTGACAAAAAGGCCGGGGGGGTTCACACCCCCCGGACCCCTTGTGCGATATTTATGGACAGTTCAAATCGACTGCGTGACTTTAGAGCGTTGCTTTTGCATTGCCGGACACCCGCGCCCACAGCGGCCCAATCACCCGCGTTGCCAGCGGGATCAGCACAACGCCCAAAGCCACGCCAATCGCCGCGTCAATGGCTGCGGTGACGACCCAATGTAGCACGGCTTCGGCGGCCGGGATCAGCGCTGCCACACTTTCTGCCACGCCCTCGATCGTATGCGCGGGCCAGCCCCATCCCAGCACCTCTGCGCCATGCGTCAGAATCGAGCCGCCAACCCACAGCATGGCTGCGGTGCCGACCATGGACAGAAAGCTCATCAAGATCGGCATGCCCAGCACCAGCCCCCGGCCAAGCGCCCGGGTAACGACCAGTTTGGCGCGGCGGGCCAGAAACAGGCCGATGTCATCCATCTTGACGATCAGCGCGACCGAGCCATAGACCAGCACGGTGATGCCTATGCCGACAATGGCCAGCGTCACCGCCTCTATCCACAACGCAGAATCCGGGATGGCGGCCAGCGCGATGGTCATGATCTCTGCCGACAGCACAAAATCGGTCTTGATCGCCCCGGCGATCTTTTCCTCTTCCAGATGGGCCGGGTCTTTGACGTCGAAATCCTCCTGCACCTCGGCATCGCGATGCGGGAAGATGGCATGAAACAGCTTTTCCGCGCCTTCAAAGCACAGATACAACCCGCCCAGCATCAAGAGCGGGGTCACGGCACCGGGCAGGAATTCCGACAGGATCAGAGCGGCGGGCAGCAAGATCAGCAGCTTGTTCTTGAGCGACCCCAGAGAAATCCGCCAGATGATCGGCAATTCCCGTTCAGCGGCAAAGCCTTGCGCATATTTTGGCGTCACCGCAGCGTCGTCAATCACCACGCCCGCTGCCTTGGCACCGGATTTGGCCGCAGCGCCGACGATGTCATCTATCGATGACGCCGCAACCTTGGCGATCGCCGCCACATCATCCAGCAGCGCCAACAACCCGCTCATGCCCGCTCCCTTGCTTTTGGCCTATGTAGGGGCTGTCGCAGCCAAGTGCAAAGCGTCGGCCCGCAGCGGTTGACATAATCCCGCGCCTGCGATCCTTTGGCCGCGAAACCGGCCAACAATGAGGCGTCCATGCAAATCAGCCAGCGCGACCCCGTGGCATGTCCGGGCGGACGATGAAGGACCGCGGCTTTCTGGTGGTTGCCGCGGTCATCGCGCTGGCCATTCTGGGCGATCTGGCGCTGAACCACGGCGGCTTCGTGCTGTTTTTGATCCGCGACTTGCTGCGACTGGTGGAATATATCGCGTTCTGGCGTTAGATTGGCGAAAGATCAGTTGAAATCAGGGGATTTCTGGCGATGTTAGCGCCAACATCGCCAAAGAACCGACCAAAACAGGAGTTTCTCATGACCGTCAAAGTCGCCATCAATGGGTTTGGCCGCATCGGCCGCAACGTGTTGCGCGCCATCATCGCCTCTGGCCGCACCGATATCGAGGTGGTTGCGATCAACGACCTTGGCCCGGTGGAAACCAACGCGCATCTGTTGCGCTATGATTCGGTGCATGGCAAATTTCAGGGCACAGTGACGACGACCGCCACAACGATTGATGCCGGGCGCGGGCCGATCCAGGTGACGGCGATCCGCAACCCGGCCGACCTGCCGTGGGGCCATATCGACATCGTGATGGAATGCACCGGGATCTTTGCCGACAAGGACAAGGCCAAGGTCCATCTGGAGAATGGCGCCAAGCGGGTGCTGGTGTCGTCGCCGTCGGTGGGTGCGGACCGGACCATCGTGATGGGCGTCAACGACAAGACGCTGACCAAGGATGATCTGATCGTGTCGAACGGGTCTTGCACGACCAACTGCCTGGCCCCGGTTGCGATGGTTCTGTCGGCGGAGTTTGGCATCGTGTCGGGCTTTATGACCACGATCCACAGCTATACCGGTGATCAGCCGACGCTGGATACGATGCACAAGGATCTGTACCGCGCCCGCGCTGCCGCCCTGAGCATGATCCCGACCACCACGGGTGCCGCCAAGGCGCTGGGTCTGGTGTTGCCGGAACTGGCGGGCAAGCTGGATGGTTCGTCGATCCGGGTGCCGACGCCCAACGTGTCCTGCGTTGATCTGGGGGTTGTGCTGTCCAAGACCTGCACCGTGGCAGAGATCAACGCCGCGATGCTAGCGGCGTCCAATGGGGCGCTGAAGGGCATTCTGGGCTATGAAACCGCGCCGCTGGTCAGTTCCGACTACAACGGAAATCCGCATTCCTCGATCTTTGCCGCGGATCAGACCAAGGTGTTGCCAAACAACTTTGTCAGGATATTGTCGTGGTACGACAACGAATGGGGCTTTTCCAACCGCATGGCGGACACTGCCGTGGCGATGGGCAAGTTTCTGTAAAGACTGGAAATACCACTTTTCACAACCTTCAGGGGCAGCTTCGGCTGCCCCTACGTTTTTGTCGCACCTATGCACTGAATGCATAGCGTAGCGCCTGGATTGGATGTTGTTTGCGCTAACGGAAAGGCCATATTCAGTCCATGCGAAACGGGAAAGCCAGTCGGGCAGACCAGCGCAGATGATGAGGACCATGATGAAAAACTTGATCGCAACCTACCGCCTGAACGCCGCCAAACGTGCCATGTTCCGCCGGACCCGCGACGAGATTGCCGCGATGCCGCGCAATGTGGCGCTGGATCTGGGGATCTTCCCGGAAGACGCCAGCCTGATCGCACGCACCGCTGTCTGGGGCTGAGCCTAGCCCAAAAAATGCCGGTGGGCGTTCAGCCTCCGGCGGATGACGAAAGGAAACACCATGTTTAACTTTTTGACCAATTACCGCGAGAATGCCGCAAAACGTGCGCTGTTCCGCAAAACCCGTGACGAAATTGCCGGGATGTCCCACCGCGAGGCGCTTGAACTGGGCATCTACCCCGGGGACGCAAGCCGCATCGCCCGTGAGGCTGTCTGGGGTTGAACCCCCGCCAGAGCTGCGACCAAAAGGGGGCCAATCGGCCCCCTTTTCATTTGGCAATCAACCCCTTGGCAAAGCGCCGTGCGTTGGCGCGGTAATGTTCGGCGGAGGCCAGCAGCCTGTCCTGCGCCGCGGCGTCCAGCACGCGGATCACGCGGCCCGGTGCGCCCATCACCAGCGACCCATCGGGAATTTCCTTGCCCTCGGTGATCAACGCGCCGGCCCCGATCAGGCAGCCCTTGCCGATCCTGGCCCCGTTCAGCAGCGTGGCCCCCATGCCGATCAACGTTCCATCGCCGATCGTGCAGCCGTGCAGCATCGCCTTGTGCCCCACGGTGCAATTCGCGCCGATCCGCAAAGGATAGCCGGTGTCGGTGTGCAGAACGGCGTTGTCTTGCACGTTGGATCCCGCCCCGACCCTGATTTCCTCGCCATCGCCGCGCAGCACCGCGCCGAACCAGATGTTCGCCGCATCCTCCAGCACGACATGGCCAATCACAGCGGCGGTGGGGGCAATCCAGACCCCCGCGCCAATCTCGGGCGACAGACCGTCCAGGGTGTAGATCATCGCGCTTCAAACTCCTGATTGAGGCCGCGCACGAAGTCATTGAGGTGCGGCTGACGGTCGCGGCGCAGGCGTTCCGTGTTAAGGATCGTCACCAAGTCGCTGAAAGCACTATCCAAATCGCGATTGACGATGACATAGTCATATTCGGCCCAATGGCTGATCTCGTTGCGGCTTTTCGACATGCGGTCGGCGATGACGGCATCAGAATCCTGCCCCCGCTTGCGGAGCCGGAGTTCCAGTTCGGCAATCGACGGCGGCAGCACAAAGATCGACACCACATCGCGGCCCAAAGCCGAGTTGCGGATTTGCTGGCCGCCCTGCCAGTCGATGTCGAATACGGTATCGCGCCCGTCTGCCATAGCCGCCTCGACCGGGGCTTTGGGACTGCCGTAGAAATTGCCGAACACCTCGGCATGTTCCAGCATTTCGCCGGTTTTCACCATGTGTTCAAAGGTTTGTCGGTCACGAAAGTAATACTCGCGCCCGTCCTGTTCGCCGGGACGCGGCGCACGGGTCGTGGCAGAGATTGAAAACCGGATCGCGGGATCCCATGCCATCAGCATGCGCGTCAGCGTGGTTTTGCCCGCGCCAGACGGTGAGGACAGGATCAACAATAGGCCGCGGCGCATCATGTTATTCCACGTTCTGAACCTGTTCGCGCATCTGATCTATGATGGTTTTCAGGTCAAGCCCCACCTGCGTCAACGCCAGCGACTGCGCTTTGGAACAAAGTGTATTCGCCTCGCGCATGAATTCCTGCATCAGAAAATCGAACTTGCGCCCAACCTGCCCGACATCGGCAAGCAGCGCACGGGCGGCGGCGACATGGGCGACCAAGCGGTCCAACTCTTCTGTCACGTCATTCTTGACCGCGATCAGTGCCAGCTCCTGCGCAAGTCGGGTTTCGTCAACCCCGTCCGCATTGGCCAGCACCCGTGTCAAAGCTTCGCGCAGCGCACCGGGGGCGGCTTCGCGCCGGGCACTGGCCTCGACGCCCGCCTTCGCCACCAAGGCGTCAATCCGGTCAAGTTGCGCCGTGATCACACCGTTCAGGGCCAGCCCCTCGCTTGCCCGCATCGCCTGAAACGCGGCCAGAAGTCCCGGCAGATCGGCCACAATCGCCATGCGCAAAGGCCCGGTCTCCGTATCGCCGACCGCAGCATCCAGCACGCCGCGCACGACCAGCACATCCGCCGCCGTGGCTTGCGCCAGCGTGACGCCCTGCGCCATCGCGGCCTCTTCAACAGCAGATAGCGCGGCCAGAACCGCGTTCAGGATGGCTGGGTTGACCCGCAAGCCCTCGCCGCCATCGGTCACGCCATCCCGCGCCACTTTCAACGACAATGACACCGAACCGCGCTGCAACGCTTTGCCAAGTTCACCGCGCAGCGCCTGTTCCAGCCCGTCGATCCAATCCGGCACCCGAAGCCGCAGATCCAGCCCCTTGCCGTTGACCGACCGCAGATCCCAGGCCCAGCCATAGCCCGCCGCCTGGCCCTTGCCTGCGGCAAATCCGGTCATCGAAATCGTCATCTGCGCCCCCAGACCCGCACAACCCAGAGGTGCGTGTGTTTACCATTTGTCGAGATTCTACGCCAAATCCCCGCCAAATGCGCTATGTTAGGAAATCAGTAACCTGTGTTGCGGCAGAATTAACCTAGCCTTGGTCAAAGGCTTAGCAGAGGCCGCAGCAGGCGACAACGAGTTCATGGCGGCGGAGTGTGCAAGATGGGACTATCATTCCTGGGCAAGGGCGGGCGCGGTGCGTCGGACGGCGGAATGGCGCGGTTTGCCGTGCTGGCAGAGGTGCGGGCTTATTGGGAAGGTCTGCGCGATGGCGGTGCCCTGCCCCGCCGCGACCAGATCGACCCGCGCGGCATTGCCGGCGCGTTGGAGAACACCATTCTTCTAGAACGGGTTGCCCCCGGCGTGGCGCGGTTCCGGCTGGCGGGGATGCAGTTGCACGACCTGATGGGCATGGATGTGCGCGGCATGCCTCTGACCACGCTGATCGAACCTGCGGGCCGCACCCGGCTGGCCGAGGCGCTGGAACCGGTGTTCGACGCTCCGGGCATCATGGAAGTGTGGCTGGAGGGCGAGCGAAGCATTGGCCGCCCGATGCTGGAGGGGCGGATGCTGCTGCTGCCCTTGATGTCGTCACGCGGGGTCAGTGATCTGGCGCTGGGCTGTCTGGCGCTGGACGGCACCCTGGGCCGCGCCCCACGCCGGTTCGCGATATCCGGGCTGTTGAGCGAGGGATTCGGGCGGCGGAATGCGCCGACAGAGGCCCCAGTTCCCGCCAAGGCCCTCGCGCTTGCGGTCACGGGCGCGGGTTTTGCACCCGCCATACCTCGGCCGCCGCGCGGCACGCCCAATCTGCGGCTGGTGTCATCGCGGGATTGACAAGGCAAAGCCTACCCCTCCCCCTCGCGCGTCCTTCGCCAAACGGCAGCGAAGAACGCCCGAAAGGGGCAGGAACAGTTATTTTTACAGCGCGATCCGGCGATTTTCTTCGCGGCGTGAAGTCAGTTCTTCGGCCACCAGAAACGCCAGTTCCAAGGATTGGCTGGCGTTCAGGCGTGGGTCGCAGGCGGTGTGATAGCGGTCGGACAGATCCTCGTCCTTGACCGCGCGAAGGCCGCCGGTGCATTCGGTGACGTCCTTGCCTGTCATCTCGAAATGCACGCCGCCGGGGATCGTGCCCTCGGCCTTGTGAATTTCAAAAAACTCGCGGACTTCGCGCAGCACCGATTCAAAGGGCCGGGTTTTATAGCCCGACGCCGCCTTGATCGTGTTGCCGTGCATCGAATCACAGGACCACAGCACGTTCGCGCCTTCACTTTTCACTGTCTTGATCAGGCGCGGCAGGTGGTCGCCGACCTTGCCCGCACCAAACCGCGCGATCAGGGTCAGGCGGCCCGGTTCGTTCAGCGGGTTTAACTTGGCCATCAGGATTTTCAAATCTTCAGCCGTGGTGGACGGCCCGCATTTCAACCCGATCGGGTTCAGCACGCCCTTGCAGAATTCCACATGCGCACCGTCCGGCTGCCGGGTGCGGTCGCCGATCCAGATCATATGGCCCGAGCCCGCCACCGGTTGCCCGGTCAGCGAATCAATCCGGCACAGCGCTTCCTCATATTCCAACAGCAGCGCTTCGTGGCTGGTGTAGAATTCCACAGTCGACAAGGTGTGCGCGGTGTCGGCATTGACCCCCGCTGCCGTCATGAAATCCAACGCATCGGCGATGCGGTTTGACAGCTCGCGGTAGCGTTCGGCCTTGTCATGTTCGGCAAAGCCAAGCGTCCAGGAATGCACCCGGTGAATGTCGGCAAAACCGCCGGTGGAAAACGCCCGCAACAGGTTCAGGGACGCCGCAGACTGGGTGTAGGCCTGCAACATGCGTTGCGGGTCGGGAAGGCGCGACGTGGCGTCAAAGTCAAACCCGTTGATGATGTCGCCCCGGTAGCTGGGCAGTTCGACGCCGCCGATCACCTCGGTCCCCGCCGAACGCGGCTTGGCGAACTGGCCCGCCATGCGACCCACCTTGATCACCGGAACCTTGGCACCATAGGTCAGCACGACCGCCATTTGCAGCATGACGCGGAAGGTGTCGCGGATATTGTCGGCGCTGAATTCCGAGAAAGACTCGGCGCAATCGCCGCCCTGCAACAGGAACGCCTTACCCTCGGCCGCCATCGCCAGCTGCTTTTTCAGCTTGCGCGCCTCTCCGGCAAAGACCAGCGGCGGATACTTGGCAAGCTGCGTCTCTGCGACCTTCAACGCGCCTTGATCGGGGTAATCCGGCATCTGCACCCGAGGCTTGGCGCGCCAGTCCGATTTTGTCCAACCCTGTATCATGGGATTTGCCCTTCCGCCTGTCATATGGCCCTGCCCTATAAGGAATATACGCCCGATTGCAAAGGGCGAATGCCACCCGATCGCTTGGCGAATGACCTTGCGGCGGCGCCGGCTTGGCCCTATCCATCGATCATTACCGACACGCAAGGTCGCAACATGCCGATCCAGCCCCAAAAAGCCACACAAACCCTCAAGGCAGAGGCTCCGCGCCGTTTTGTCTTTCTGTTGCTGGACCGTTTCACCATGCTGTCCTTTGCCAGCGCCATAGAGCCCTTGCGCATCGCCAACCGCGTCGTGGGCGAGCCGGTCTATGCCTGGGCCCTGGCGGGCGAAAACGGCCAGACCGCGATCTGTTCCAACGGCGCAAGCTTCAAGCTGGACATGGGGCTGGACGAGATTGACCGTGACGATACTTTGCTGGTCTGTGGCGGCATCGACATTCAGAAATCCGCGACCAAGCCGGTGCTGAACTGGCTGCGGCGCGAGGCGCGGCGTGGTGTCACGATTGCCGGTCTGTGCACCGGGTCTTATGCGCTGGCAAAAGCCGGCCTTCTGGACGGCAAGAAGGCGACGATCCATTGGGAAAATCAGGATGGCTTCCTTGAGGAATTCGAGGATGTGAACCTGACGAAATCGGTCTTTGTGATGGACGGTAACCGCTGGTCCACTGCCGGCGGCACCTCGTCGCTGGATCTGATGCTGAAGGTGATTGCCGCGGGTCATGGCGAGGATGTCGCCAACACCGTGGCCGACCAACTGATCTATTCCACGCCGCGCACCGATCAGGACACCCAACGCCTGTCGATCCCGACACGGATCGGCGTGCGGCATCCCAAGTTGTCTCAGGTCATCCAGATGATGGAGGGCAACATTGAAGACCCGATGTCGCCCGCAGATCTGGCCGAAGAAGTCGGCATGTCAACGCGGCAGCTGGAACGGCTGTTTCGCCGCTATCTCAACCGGTCTCCCAAGCGCTATTACATGGAGCTGCGGCTGCAAAAGGCGCGCAATCTGCTGATGCAAACCGACATGTCGGTGATCAATGTCGCCTTGGCCTGCGGTTTCGCCAGCCCGTCGCATTTTTCCAAATGCTACCGCAGCCATTACAACACCACACCATACCGCGAACGCGGCACGCAGGGCACACCGCCCCCCGGCGTGGCGGGACGTTTGTCGATCTAGGTCAATTGCCGTCGTTGCAGACCGACATGGTGATCAGGCAATTGGCGGTGTAGCCGGTGCAATTGCTGAGCGCCGTTTCTTCGGACTTGGCGATGGAACTGTCAGCGGAAAAGCCATAGCCGTAGCCGTCGCCCACCGCGACCGCACCGCAAGCCGGGAACACCACCACAGTATCGCAGTCGCCCGCGGCGCATTGCGTTACCGCCTCGGCCGAGGCTTCTTTCTTCGCGGCAAAGTTCTTGCCGAAGCCTATCTTCCCGGTCGAGGACGAAAATGCGATGGCCCCAAACAGGTTGTCTGCCATAGCCGGGGCAGTACCAGCGGTCAAAGCCAGCGCGCACAGCAAAAAGACAGTGGATCGGTTGGTCATCTTGGTTCCTTGAAAACCATTGCTTCTGATCAAAGGTGGCCATGATCGGCATTTTCGTCAAGACCCGTGTGTGAATTTTGCCGCGACGCAGCAAAGCGGCTTTACTATTTTGAACTTGAAATACTTTACAGCTGTGGGTAGAAAGGTGCTGCCCGTAGTAAACTCGGGTGACGCAGCACTAGTAAGCCGGGGTCCCAAGACGCTTTTCTTTTGTTTCAGGGCACTCTAGGTTCACGCGCAGGATTGCGATCCAACATGGGAGATAACAATGAAAAAGCTGCTACTTGCCTCTGCTGCCACCGCCTTGTGCGCGGGCGCGGCCTATGCTGAAGACGTCAAAATCGGTATCCTGATCGGCTTCACCGGGCCAATCGAATCCTTGACCGGCCACATGGCCAACGCGGCGGAAGCTGCGATGAAGGAAGTCAACGACAGCGGCAAAGCCAGCTGGACCTTCGTGCCCGATCGTGGCGATGACACCTGCACCGATTCCGCAGCTGCCACCACGGCTGCCGAAAAGATGGTCACCTCTGATGGTGTCAAAGGTATCATCGGCGGCGACTGCTCTGGCGTGACCGGGGCCGTTCTGCAAAACGTGGCGCGTCCGAATGGCATGGTGATGGTATCGCCGTCGGCCACCTCGCCCGCTTTGTCGACAGCTGAAGATGACGGCCTGTTCTTCCGCACCGCGCCGTCTGACGCGCGCGAAGGCGAGATCATGGCGGACATCCTGACCGAACATGGCGTCAAGTCGATCGCGCTGACCTATTCCAACAGCGACTACGGCAAGGGTCTGTCCGACGCGATTGCGACCTCGTTCAAAGCCAAGGGCGGCACCGTGACGATCGACGCAGCCCATGAAGACGGCAAAGCTGACTATTCCGCCGAAGTTGCGGCGCTGGCGGCAGCTGGCGGCGATCTGCTGGTGGTTGCGGGCTATCTGGATCAGGGCGGCAAGGGCATCATCCAGGCCTCGCTTGACAGCGGTGCCTTCACCAAATTCGGTCTGCCCGGCGGTATGGTAGGCGACAGCCTGCCCGCAGCGATCGGCCCGGCCTTGGACGGCTCGTATGGTCAGGTTGCCCAGTCCGACTCGCCCGGTGCGAAAATCCTCGCCGATATGGGCAAGGCCAATACCCCGGCCTATGACGCCACCTCGCCCTATACGATGGAAAGCTATGACGCAGCGGCGTTGATCATGCTGGCCATGCAGGCGGCCAAGTCCACCGATCCCAAGGTCTACAAGGAAAAGATCATGGAAATCGCCAATGGTCCGGCAGACGGATCAGGCGAAAAGATCCTGCCGGGCCAGCTTGGCCATGCGATGGAGCTGATCTCTGCCGGCAAGGCCATCGACTATGACGGCGCTTCGGGTGTGATGCTGGTGGGTGCTGGCGAAAGCGCCGGCCGCTACAAAGAGTTCGAAATCAAGGGCGGCAAGTACGAAACCATCAAGTTCCGTTGAGCTTGCGCGTTTGACATGACGTTAACGGCCCGGGGTTTTCGCCCCGGGCCGCCAATTTAAAACGCCTGCGCAAGACTACTTTGCGGCAATCACGCACCAGACGCCGACGTTAAGACAAGCCGACAAGATGCTGAAACAGCACATATAAAGCGGCACAGGGGGAAAGATGATCGCGGTCCATGACCTGCATCGGCACTTTGGCGCATTCCGTGCGGTCGATGGTGCTTCGCTTGAAATCGCCACCGGGTCCATCACCGGGCTGATTGGCCCGAATGGCGCCGGCAAAACCACGCTGTTCAACGTAATCGCCGGTCGTTTGCTGCCCACCTCGGGCACCGTGACGATGGATGGCGAGGATATCACCGGCTTGCCGCCCCACGTCCTGTTCGGCAAAGGCCTGCTGCGAACCTTTCAGATTGCGCATGAGTTTTCCTCGATGACGGTGCGCGAAAACCTGATGATGGTGCCGGGCAGCCAGGCGGGCGAAAGCCTGTGGAACGCCTGGTTCCGTCGCGGTGCCGTGGCCACCGAGGAACGCGCCTTGCGCGAAAAGGCCGACGAGGTGCTGGAGTTTCTGACCATCTCGCATCTGGCAGAGCAGAAGGCTGGAAATATCTCTGGCGGGCAGAAGAAACTCCTGGAACTCGGCCGCACCATGATGGTCGACGCCAAGGTGGTGTTTCTGGATGAGGTTGGCGCGGGGGTGAACCGCACCCTGCTGAACACCATCGCCGACGCCATTCAGCGGTTGAACCGCGAACGGGGCTACACGTTCTGCGTCATCGAACACGATATGGATTTCATCGCCCGCCTGTGTGATCCGGTGATCGTGATGGCCGAGGGCAAGGTCTTGGCCAAGGGCACGGTGACAGAGGTCAAGAACGACGAGAGGGTGATCGAGGCCTATTTGGGCACCGGGCTGAAGAACAAGGTGGTCGCACATGGCTGATCCCACACGGATTTTCTGCGAAAATCCAACCAACCGCAAATTTTCTGCGAAAATTGGCGCGCGGAACTTTCACAGAAAAATTTGCCCTTTGAATTTTCGCAGAAAATTCGTGACCGTGACGTCAAATCCGGGGGCTGCCGATGTCTGAACCCTTCCTGATCGGCGAGGCGATGACCGGCGGTTATGGCTCGGTCGATATCCTGCATTCCTGCACCATCTCGGTCGACAAGGGCCAGATTGCGGTCATCGTCGGCCCCAATGGCGCGGGCAAGTCCACCGCCATGAAGGCGGTGTTCGGCATGCTGAATCTGCGCGGCGGCAAGGTGCGGTTGAACGGCGAGGATATTACCGCGCTGTCGCCGCAAGCCCGCGTGGCCAAGGGCATGGCTTTTGTGCCGCAGACACAAAACATCTTCACCTCGATGACGGTGCAGGAAAATCTGGAAATGGGCGCTTTCCTGCGCCGCGACGATATCAACACCACGATGGAACAGATTTACACCCTGTTCCCGATCCTGAAAAACAAACGATTTCAGGCGGCGGGCGAACTTTCCGGCGGGCAGCGTCAGCAGGTGGCCGTTGGTCGCGCCCTGATGACCCAGCCGCAGGTTCTGATGCTGGACGAACCCACCGCAGGCGTATCGCCCATCGTGATGGACGAGTTGTTCGACCGCATCATCGAGGTCGCCCGCACTGGGATTTCGATCCTGATGGTCGAACAGAATGCGCGTCAGGCGCTGAACATCGCCGACAAGGGCTTCGTTCTTGTCCAAGGCACCAACCGCTTCACCGACACCGGAGCCGCCCTTTTGGCCGACCCCGAAGTCCGCCGTTCCTTTCTTGGGGGTTGATTGATGGACCTGCTCAACGCCCTCGTGTTTTTCCTGAACTTCGTCGTCGTGCCTGCGCTGTCCTATGGCTCGCAACTTGCAATCGGGGCGCTTGGTGTCACGCTGATCTATGGCGTCTTGCGGTTTTCCAACTTTGCCTGGGGCGACACGATGGCCTTTGGCACGGCGATCTGCATCCTGACCACTTGGTGGTTCCAAAGCATGGGGATCAGTGCCGGGCCGCTGCCGACCGCGCTTTTGGCCCTGCCGATCAGCTTTGTCGTCACCGCCGCGCTGATGCTGATCACCGACAAGACGGTTTATCAGTTTTACCGGCGACAAAAGGTCAAACCGATCATCATGGTCATCGTATCAGCCGGTGTGATGTTCGTGATGAACGGTGTGGTGCGCCTGCTGATTGGCACCGCAGAGCAGGATTTTGCCGATGGCACGCCGTTCTTGCTCAGCGCACGGACCTTCAAGGACTGGACCGGCCTGAACGAAGGGCTGGCGATCAAGACCACAACCGCCGTCACGCTGGTCACGGCGCTGATCACGATGGCCGCGCTGTTCTGGTTCTTGCAAAAGACCCGGACCGGCAAATCGATGCGGGCATTTTCCGACAACGAAGATCTGGCGCTGCTGTCGGGCATCAACCCCGACCGTGTGGTGCAGGTGACGTGGGTCATCGCAGCCGCCCTCGCCGTGCTGGCGGGCACGCTGTATGGTCTTGATAAATCCTTCCGCCCGCTGATTTATTTCCAGCTGCTGCTGCCGATCTTTTCCGCAGCCGTGGTCGGTGGCCTGGGCTCGCCGCTGGGCGCGGTTGCCGGCGGCTTTGTGGTGGCGTTTTCAGAGGTCGTCGTGACCTTTGCGTGGAAGAAAGTGCTGACCTATATCCTGCCCGCCAGTCTCGCACCGGAGGGTCTGACACAGATCCTGTCGACCGACTACAAAATCGCGGTCAGCTTTTCGATCCTGATCATCGTGCTGCTGTTCAAACCCACCGGCCTGTTCAAGGGGAAATGAGATGAACCGCAACCTCATGCTGTTCGGCGGCGTCGCGGCTTTGTATATTGCGACCGGTTTCCTGCTCAGCTGGAACGTCAGCCTGAACATTCTGAACATCGGCATCCTGTCCGCCATCATGGCCTTGGGCGTCAACATGCAGTGGGGCTATGCGGGTCTGTTCTCGACCGGGATCGTCGGGTCGGTCGCGCTGGGCGGTTTGGCGGTGGTGATCGTGTCCGGCGCTCCGGTGCCAGAGGCTTTTGCGGCGGGCGGCTGGCGGTTGATCTTTTCCTTCGTGGTCGCGGTGGCGGTCATCGCCGTTTCCGTCCTGGCGTGGAAACGTTTGCCCAAGGGCCGTGCCCGCGCCTGGATCGTCGCTGCCTTGCTGATTGGCGGCTTTTTCCTGTACCGCGCGATTTTTGACCCCGCCAGCGAAGCGATCGAGGCGTTCAACCCGGCCACTGTCGGCAACATCGGCGGCTTTGGTCTGAATTCGATCTGGGCCTGGCCAGTGGGCGGCCTGTTCGCCGCCATCGCCGCCTGGGCCATCGGCAAGACCGCTTTGGGACTTCGTTCAGACTATCTGGCCATTGCCACACTTGGCATTGCCGAGATTGTCATCACCGCCCTGAAATCCGAAGACTGGATGGCGCGCGGCGTCAAGAACTTCATCCATTTGCCACGTCCCTGGCCGGTGCCTTACGAGGTGGACTTGCAAAAGCAGCAAGGTTTCCTGGATTTCTGCAAGAACTGGGGGCTCGACCCAGTCAGCGCCTCGACCGTCGGGGTCAAGCTTTTGTATGCGCTGATGTTTGGCGCGGTCTTGCTGGGGCTGATCTGGCTGCTGGAGCGGGCGTTGAACTCGCCCTGGGGCCGGATGATGCGGGCGATCCGCGACAATGAAATCTCTGCCGCGGCAATGGGCAAGGATGTGACGCGGCAGCATCTGCTGGTCTTCATCCTTGGCTCGGCGGTGGTCGGGCTGGCAGGAGCGATGCTGACCTCGATGGAGGGGCAGCTAGTGCCGGGTGTCTATTCGCCGTTACGCTTTACCTTTCTGATCTGGATCATGGTCATCGTTGGCGGGTCGGGCAGCAATTGGGGCGCGGTTCTTGGCGGATTGCTGATCGGATGGCTGTGGCTGATCGTGGACAACGCCGGACCCTTGGTCATGGGCGCAGTGACCGCAGGCATGGCCGACGGGCCCATGAAAAGCCACTTGCTGGATGTCGCCTTGCAGATGCGCCTGCTGTCGCTTGGCGTCGTATTGCTGGTCGTGATGCGGTTCAGTCCCAAGGGGCTATTGCCCGAGAAATAGTCTAAAATCCAAAGTCGCTGGCGTGCAGCAGACCGGCCGTCAGCCCCAGCAGGGTAACAGACCCTGCGCCAAACTGCACGAAAGCCGCCTGATGGCCATCCACCGCCACGGCCGAGATCTGCAACTGGCCAAAGCTGGTCGCGGCGTCAAAACGGATATGATCGCCTTGCCCTGTGGAAAAGTCGTCGATCGTATCATCGCCAAAACCGGTGCCTTGAAAGACAAACGTATCCGCCCCCGCCGCCCCATGCCCGGTGTCATTGCCGCCGCCAAATTGCAGCAGGTCATTGCCGGCCCCGCCATTGAAGTAATTGTCCTGCGCGTTGTCAAAGAACACATCGCGCAACGCGCTGCCCTCGATGCCTTCAATGCTGATCAAGTGGTCCAGATTGCCGAACCCGTCGCGCAGCGTGCCGCTGGACAGGTTGACCCGGATGCCGTCGCTGCCGCCCTGCCCCGCCTCGCGGCCATAGCTGACCATGTCAAAGCCGCCGCGCCCGTCGAGTGTATCGGACCCGGCAAAGCCTTCAAACCGGTTGGCCAGCGCATTGCCCTTGATCAGGTCGGCCCGGAAAGTGCCCGTCACCGCCTCGACCCCGATCACCATATCCACCGCCCCCTCCGGCCCGGTGATCTGCCCCAGCACCAGATCGGCGCTGATCCCGCGTGACACCAACGCAGGCGTAAAGAACCAGCCGTCATAGGACACGGTGTCAAAGCCGGTCCCACCGTCATACCGGTCCGCGCCGCCCCGGTCCTGCAGGTAATCGTCGCCGCCCAGGGCCGCCACCTTGTCGGCCCCGGCTCCGGTGTCGATCACATCACCGGTGCCCGCCTGCCCCGGTCCGCTGGCATCATTCGACCCGGTGATCGTGGCCGCGCCATGTGTCACCATCGCCCAGGCCGCAAAAGCATCGCTGCGCGCCAGCGTTGCCAGAAACACCGGCAGCGCCACCGACAGCTTGCTGATGTTCAGCAGCACGCCACCCGCTTCGTCCAGATAGCGTACTCCGGTCAGAACCCCCGCCGTCACCCGCTCGGTCCCCGCGTCCGGGCCATCTTCGACCACATAGCTTTTGTAGGCCGTATAAGTCAGTTCGATCCGCGCCGCAAAGACCGCAGGGTCCGGCACCCCGTCATAGCCAAGCGCCATGCCGGTTACGCTGCGCCCGGTCTCGCTGTAATTGGTCAGCTTGTCGTAGCCATAAAATCCCAGATTGCCGTCAAACCACTGAAACTTCGCCACGCCGCACCTCCACTTCCCAATCCTCATCAACACCTTAAGGTTGAATCTGGTAAACGAAGCGTTAATGCCGCGCCAGTTTCTGGCGCCTGCCTTTGGGCAGCATCCGGCAAAGGCGACGGGCGATGTCGCCTTCTGACGTGCCTGTAACGCCCCCGCTGCGTATTTCGGGACGAAACGCGTCTCAAAGGGAAAGCCCCATGAAAACCCATACCCGTGTCCTGGTCATTGGCGGCGGCGTCGTCGGCTGTTCGGTGCTGTATCACCTGACCAAACTCGGCTGGTCCGATGTGATGCTGGTCGAACGGTCGGAGTTGACCTCCGGCTCCACCTGGCACGCGGCGGGCGGCTTTCACACGCTGAACGGCGATACTAACATGGCGGCGCTGCAAGGCTATACCATCCGGCTGTATAAAGAGCTGGAGGCGATCACCGGCATGTCCTGCGGGCTGCACCATGTCGGCGGCATCACCTTGGCCGACAATCAGGAGCGGTTTGACATGCTCAAGGCGGAACGCGCCAAGCACCGCTACATGGGTCTCGACACCGCCATCCTGACGCCGCGGGAAGTGGAAACCATGACCGACGGCCTGGTCAACACCAACGGCATTCTCGGCGCATTGTATGACCCTCTGGATGGCCACCTCGACCCCTCCGGCACCACCCACGCCTATGCCAAGGCGGCCCGGATGGGCGGCGCGGAAATTGTCTTGCACAACAGGGTGTTGGAAACCAATCCGCGCCCGGATGGATCATGGGAGGTTGTGACCGAACAGGGCACGATCATCGCCGAACATCTGGTCAACGCGGGTGGCTTGTGGGCGCGCGAGATCGGCGCGATGGCCGGGGTTTACCTGCCGCTCCTGCCGATGGCGCACCAGTATCTCGTCACCGATGACATCCCGGAAATCATGGCCATTCTCGCCAAGGGCAAAGAGTTTCCCCATGTCATGGACCCGGGCGGCGAAAGCTATCTGCGCCAGGAAGGTCGCGGCCTCTGCATCGGGTTCTACGAAAAGCCCTGCGAACCGTGGAGCGTCGATGGCACCCCGTGGGACTTCGGCCACGAACTGTTGAACGAGCAATTCGACAAGATCGAAGACTCGGTCAACTTCGCCTACCGGCGCTTCCCCGTCCTTGAACGTTCCGGTGTCAAGCGCGTCATCCACGGCCCCTTCACCTTTGCCCCCGACGGCAACCCGCTGATCGGCCCCGTCCAGGGCCTGCGCAACTACTGGTCCGCCTGCGCCGTCATGGCGGGCTTCTCCCAAGGCGGCGGCATGGGCCTGTCCCTTGCGCAGTGGATCATCCACGGCGAGGTTGAACGCGACCCGCGCGGCTTTGACGTCTCCCGTTTCGGCACATGGACGACCGCGGGCTACACGGTTCCGAAGGTCATCGAAAACTACCAGATGCGCTTTTCGGTCGGCTACCCGAACGAGGAACGCCCGGCAGCCCGCCCCTTCCGCACCACCCCGATGTACGACACCAACACGACCCTCAATGCCGTCTGGGGTCAGCAATACGGGCTGGAAGTCGTCAACTACTACGCCCTGCCAGGCGAGCCGACCTACGAGGTCCCGACCTTCAAACGCTCGAACGCATGGGAAGCGACGCGCCAGGAAGTCATGGCCGTCCGCGACAGCGTTGGCATCAACGAATTGCAGAACTTCGGCAAATATCTGGTGAAGGGCAAAGGTGCCCGCGCCTGGCTCGACATGATCATGGCCGGCACGATCCCGAAACCGGGCCGCCTGTCGCTGACCCCGATGCTGGCCACCTCCGGCAAGATTTTCGGCGACTTCACCGTTTCTTGCCTGTCTGAAACCGAATTTCAGTTAACCGCCAGTTACGGCGCACAAGGCTGGCACCACCGCTGGTTCGAACAGCACGCCGAACCCGGCGTCAGTGTCGAAAACATCTCTGACGCCCGCAGCGGGTTCCAGATTGCCGGCCCGAACGCCCGCGAATTGTTGTCCCGCGTCACCCGCGCCGATGTCTCCGCCGCCGCTTTCAAGTTCATGGACGTCAGACCGATGACCATCGGCATGGCCAAATGCATTGTCCAGCGCGTCAGCTATACTGCCGATCTGGGCTATGAGATCTACTGCGACCACATGTCGGTCCGCCATCTGTGGGACATTCTGACCGCCGCTGGGCGCGACCTCAACCTGCGCCCCTTCGGCATGCGCGCCATGATGTCCTTGCGTCTGGACAAATGGTTCGGCTCCTGGGGCCGCGAATTCAGCCCCGACTACACCCCGTGCGAAACCGGACTGGACCGCTTCATCCGCTGGAACAAGGACGCCGACTGGATCGGCAAAGCCGCCGCCACTGCGGAAAAAGCGGCCGGCCCCAAACGCAAACTCGCCTCTTTCATCGTCGACGCCAAGGATGCCGATGTGGTGGCATGGGAGCCGATCTGGCTTGACGACACGGTCGTCGGCTACTGCACCTCTGGCGGCTTCTCGCATTTCACCGGCAAAAGCCTTGCGCAGGGCTTCCTGCCCGCCGACCGTGTCAAAGACGGGCTAGAAGTCGAAATCGAAATCCTAGGTGAACGCCGCAAAGCCGTCGTCCACCTTGCCCCTCTGTTCGATCCCGACGGGACGCGGATGCGCGGCTAGCCCTTCCCCTTTCGCATTGGCCAAAATAGTGTCTGGGGGTCCGGGGGGCAGACAGCTTGCCGGCCTTTGGGGTCACATGCATAACCTGACCATCCTGATCCCCGCCGCCGGCGCGTCTGCCCGGATGCGGGGCCACGACAAGCTGCTGGAACCGGTCGAGGGCCAACCTTTCCTCCGCCGCCAGGCCTCTATCGCGTTGACGCTAACACCTAACGTCATCGTCACCCTTCGCAACCCCGACCCTGCCCGCCGCGACGCGCTTGCCAACCTGCCCGTCACCCTTCTGCCGATCGTGGCCGCCGCGACCGGCATGTCAGCCTCGCTCCGCGCCGCAGCGGCAACCGTGAAAACGGCGCTGATGATCCTGCCCGCCGACATGCCGGACATCACCGCGGCCGACCTCGGCCTGCTGATTGCGGGCTTGGCGCAGATGCCGCATCACATTCTGCGTGGCAGCGCTGATGACAAACCCGGTCACCCGGTCATCTTTCCCGCGCATCTGTTACCCGAGCTTGCGCGACTGACCGGCGACGAGGGCGCCCGCAGCATCCTAGCCCGCCACGCGGCCCTGATCTGCCTGATCGCCCTGCCCGATCAGCACGCACTGACCGACCTTGACACGCCCGAAGACTGGGCCTCCTGGCGGGCAAAGCAGCGCTAAGCCCGCCCCGCGCTAGACTTCCAGCAGCACCCGCGCCTCGTGACGTTTCAGCGTGATCCGCGCCGCTGGATAGCTTGCATCTTCTTGCGACAGCGCCGGGAACAGCGCCGCGATCTCGGCCCGCTGTGCTTGACCCATGTCCTGCAAGGTCCGATCCGCCGGTTGGAAGCTTTCGCTCCATGCGCCCTCGGCCTGCACCAGTTCGTGGGCGTCAAACAGCAGATGGATATAGGTCACAACCGTCGGCAGCATCTGCGCCACCCCCGGCAAAGCGGTCAGATGCGCCGCGGCGACCAGCACTTCGGGTTCGCCAAACAGCATCTCCGCCCGCGCGCCCTGCACCAACATCCGGTGCTGCGGCGAGACCATCATGTCACGCAGCGGCAACCCTTGCCCCAAAGCGCCAGCGCCAATCCGGATCGGCTGCAACGCCGGTTGCACGATCAGATCCGCAAGGCCCAACGACCGCTGGCCCACCCACCGCAACGCCTGCAACCCGTGATCCAAAGTCTGCACCAGATCGCCAGCCTGCAACGCCTCGACCGCGACCGGGCCGCGCTCCGTCAGGATCATGGTACCCGACGTAAAGCAGGGCAGAACCTTTTCGATGTTGGTAAACTTCATCGACCCGATGACATGGCCCGAGGCATCCAGAAACTCTACTGTGCCGTTTTCCGGGTTCTTCGAATCGTAGATGATGTTGGTCAGCGACCAACCCCATGCGGTCAGGTCAAGCGTGTCGTTGTCCGTGCCGCCTTCGCCACCATCCACGGTATCACCGATGCCGCCGGTAAAGGCGTCCTGGCCATCGCCGCCGTACAGGACATCACTGCCCGCTTCGACGCCAAAGACCTCGTCACCGGCACCGCCGTACACCGTGTCATCGCCCAGACCGCCAAACAGCTGGTCAGCGCCGTTGCCGCCGTACAGAACATCATTGCCGTCGCCTCCCGCAAGCGTGTCGATCCCGTCGCCGCCATCCAGCACGTCATCGCCGTCGCCACCCGACAGGCTGTCAGCGCCGTCGCCGCCGTCCAGCATGTCATTGCCCAGGCCTCCGGTCAGGCTGTCGTTGCCCGCTTCGCCATAAAGCGTGTCGCTGCCGGTGCCGCCATCCAGACTGTCATTGCCGTCGCCGCCGTACAGCAGGTCATTGCCGGCATCGCCGCTGACGCTGTCATCTCCGGCGTCGCCGCCCAAAATATCGTCGCCCGTCCCACCTGACAGCAGGTCATTGCCGTCGCCCCCCAGGACGACATCGTTGCCCGCGTCGCCAGTCAGCGTGTCATCGCCAGTGCCGCCCGACAAAAGGTCGTTGCCGTCGCCTCCTGTCAGCGTATCGCTGCCCGCATCGCCATAGAGTGTGTCATTGCCGGCACCACCGGTCAGGCTGTCATTGCCGTCGCCGCCATACAGCGCGTCATTGCCATCCTCGCCCAACAGCGCGTCGTTGCCCGCATCGCCCGTCAGCGTGTCATCGCCGATGCCGCCCGCGACAAGGTCGGTGCCGTCGCCGCCCTGCACCAGATCATTGCCGGCATCGCCGGTCAGCGTGTCGTCGCCAAGCCCGCCATACACGATGTCGTTGCCGTCACCGCCATAGAGCTGGTCATCGCCGGCATCGCCTTGCAGCGAATCATTGCCCGCATCGCCCAGGATCGTGTCGTTGTCGTTGCCGCCAAACACCCCGTCATTGCCAGCGCCGCCTGACAGCAGATCGTTGCCCACATCACCGCTGACAATGTCATCACCCGCATCGCCCGACACAGTGTCCGCGCCCAGCCCGCCAAAGACCTGATCATTGCCATCACCGCCCGAGACGGAATCATTGCCATCGCCGCCATAGAGCAGGTCGTTGCCAGCATCGCCCGACAGCGTGTCATTCTCGGTGCCGCCATAGAGCGAGTCGTTGCCCGCGCCGCCCAGCAGCGAATCCGCGCCAGCGTCACCG
>JANYFE010000015.1 GCA_025362795.1 Rhodobacterales bacterium
CGCGCCAGTTCGAATGCTTCCGTAATCGTGCTCTGGATCAGGCGTGGCACAGCGCAATCGCCAACCCGTTCAACCTGAACCCCTGCAAAGGCAGGATCCTGTTTCAGCCGCAGATATAGGTCTTCGCGCGACCGGCGGCCAATCACCGGCACCACCCAGTCGATGCCCTCGATCACCTCTTCATCGCCCGGCATCAGGATGTATTTCGCCCAGCCGTTGGCATCCGCGCCACTGAACACCGCCGACACCCGCACCTGCCCCGGTGCCACCGCAACCACGGACGTACCACCACGCAGCGTGATGCCCTTGATTGCGGCACGACGGTAAAACAGCGTCCGCGTGCCCGCCTCCAGTAACTCGCCGACCAACATGTGTCCGGCGATCACCGTCACCCGGCAGCCATCATCGGCAAGGAATTCAGCGGTACCTGCCGCCTCCCAATGGCCATTATTGTCGATCACCACGACATGGCCGGACAGCCGCACCGCACCCGACAGAACCGCGTCACAGGACACCACATTGGTCCCGTCCAGCCCTTCGATCTCGGGCAGGACCTGACGGCCCTGCGCCAGTGACATCGCAGTATCGGCGGTATCGGTTCCGGGCAGATTGGGGTCAGAGCCGGTGGCCAGCACAACCACATCCGCACCCATCCCGGCCAGCAACTCCGGCGTGGCCGCAACGCCGAGCCGGACAGTCACGCCCAGTTCGGCCACCATCGCCTCCAGATACGATGTCACTTCGCCGACCGAGGCGTGTTCGGGCTGAAGCGCCGCCAAATTAAGTAACCCGCCCAGCCGCTTACCGCGCTCCAGCAGCGTCACTTTGTGGCCGCGCCGCGCCGCGATTTCGGCCGCTTTCATCCCCGCCGGACCACCACCCACGACGACCACAGCGCGGAGCACATCTGCCACACCAACCAGCAGTTCGCTGTGCGTGGCTTCGCGCCCCGCGCCGGGGTTTTGAATGCAGCGCACGCCTTTTTCCTGCCCGACCTGGTGAATGCAGCCGTCGTTGCACGACACGCACATCCGAACCAGATCACCGCGCCCGGAACGCAACTTGTTGGCGGTTTGCGGATCGGTGATCAACTGGCGCGCCCAACCGATCAGATCGGCCTCGCCAGCCCTCAGCATCGCTTCGCCAGCCTGCGGCGTGATGCGGCCAAAGGCCACCACCGGCAGTTTTGTGGCGGCCTTCAATGCCTTGTTGATCTTGCGGAATTCCGTCCCTGCCACGGCCGCAGGTGGAATTTCCATCCAATAGCTCGAAAATGACCCGGCATCGGCGTTGAAGTAATCGACCAATCCGGTCGCCTCCAGCGCCGCCGCCATTTCCAGTCCGTATTCGGTATCATACCCGAACGGGGTGAATTCATCGACGCACAGCCGCACGCCCAGCGGGGCCGCACCGATGGCTGCTCGCGTTTTCTCCAATACTTCGACCGACAGACGCATCCGGTTGGCGAACGACCCGCCATAGCCATCGGTGCGCCGGTTGAAATAGGGCGAGGCAAACGAGCGCAGCAGCCCGTCGTGGGCGATCTTGATCTCGACCCCGTCAAACCCCGCCTCAATCTGGTTGCGGGCAGAAATGCCAAAGCCGTCGATCACCGCCCGAATGTCATCTGCATCCATCGCTTTGGTCGAATGATGGCTGGAGGGCTCCGGCATCTGCGTCGGTGCCCACATCAGATGTGGCGGGTTTTCCAGCGAGGTATGGCCGCCATGCGTCAATTGTCCGAAGATCTTTGCCCCGTGCGAATGCACCGCATCGGTGATCCGCCGCAAATTGGGAATGCTCGCTGGATCCCAAGCACTGATGAATCGGCGCGACATCTTGCCCGTGGGATGCACCGCCTGACTCTCAACCACGATCAACCCGACCCCGCCGCGCGCCCGCTCTTCGTGATAGGCGCGCAAGTCATCCGAGGCGAGCCCGTCGCGCGCGCCAAGTGCGGTGAAATGCGGCTGGAACACCATCCGATTGCGCAACGCAACGCCCGCAATCGAAAACCCCGACAGCAGATGAGGATGCGCCACGGGCTTGGCTTGCAGGGTGTCTGACATGTTGCTGATTGCTCCCCGAAATCACGCCCGTTGCCATCGAGATCGACAGTTAATCGATTACGTAAACGATTATCTTAACCTGTTCTGCTGTCAAGACCCAAGAATCCACATTGGGTTCACCGGCCAAACTCTTGAAATATCAGATTTTACTGCCGCACTGCGGGCCGCGGAATGCGCGACTCAGCACCAACACGCAGGTTTTTGCGCCTCCGCTCCGGCCCGACTGAGTGGTATCAGCCCGACGATTCCCGGATATTCAGTGCCGTGCCGTGCACCAGATGAACAGCGGGCCCGGTCTGGGCCTTGGTGATCCGGTCGCGCAGCAGGCGCGCCGCAGCGCAGCCCTGATCATAACCAGACTGCGCCACCGTGGTCATGCGGGGGCGAAACGCGTCGGCCCATTGAAAATCGTCGAATCCGGCGATTGCCACGTCTTGCGGGCACCGCAGACCCTTTTCATTCAGCGCCCGCATCATCCCCAAAGTCATGAAGTTATTGGTGCAGAACACCGCATCGGGCAACGGGTCCAGCGCCAGAATCGCGCGCCCGCCCGCAAAAGCGGCGTCGATACTGGAAGCACTTTCCACGATCATCCCAGCGTCGAAGTCCAGTCCGGCCGCTGCCATCGCCGCCGCATGCCCCTGCACCCGTTCGGTGATCGAGCTGGCATGCAGGGTTGCCTTGAGCACCGCAATCCGGCGGTGCCCGCGCGCGATCAGATGCGCCACCAGCGCGGTCGCAGCGGTCAGGTTGTCGACCAGAACCGAATCCGCCGTCACCGAGGCTAGCGCCCGGTCCACAAACACCAGCGGAAAGTCGCGCGCTACCAGAGCCTCCAGATAAGCGACGTTGCCCCCGGCAGGGGCGAGGATCAAACCGTCGATCCGCTTTTCCATCAGCACGTCGAGATAAAGCAGTTCTCGCGCCGCATCCTCTTCGGTGTTGCATAGGATCAGGTTCAGCTTTTCGGGAAAGCCACGGATCGTGTCCTCGATCCCCTTGACCAGATCGGAAAAGAACGGGTTGGTGATATCCGCGATGATCGCCCCGATCGTGCCGGTCTGGCTTCGCCGCAGGCTGCGGGCAATGCCATCGCGCCGGTAGTTCAAGGCGGCAATCGCCGCCAAAACGCGCTGCTTGGTGTCTTCGGTGACAAACCGCGACTCGTTCATCACATGCGACACGGTCGCCACCGAGACCCCGGCCTTTGCCGCCACATCCCGGATTGTCGCCACAAAGGTCACCCACTTCAACCAGCCCAAAGCCGTCGCCTCGCCAGCGCCGGCATCTGGCACATAGGCATTGACAGCCAGCATTGTCGCATCTTATCTGCACGTAATCGTTTAACAAGGGCGATTTTGGGCGCAACCGGCCAGAAAACCGGTGTTGGGCCAAATGATGGGTGGGCAAGCATGGCTGATCGGTTGCGGATCGGAATACTGGGTGCGGCAGGTATCGCCAAGTTGGCGCTGATCCCCGCGATCCGGAATGCCCATAATGCCGAGCTCGCCGGGCTCGCCTCGCGCAATGCTCCGGCGCTCGCAGGCTGGGCCAAAGACCAGGGTATCCCCCGGCTTTACCCCGACTACGCCGCCCTGCTGGCCGACCCCGAAATTGATGCTGTTTATATCCCGCTGCCCAACAGCGAACATGCCGCGTGGACGATTGCGGCAGCCAGGGCGGGCAAGGCCGTGCTGTGTGAAAAACCGCTGGCGATGACCGCAGCCGAGGCCGCCACCGTGGTCAGAGAATGCGAAACCTGCGGCACCGCCTTGATGGAAGGCTTCATGTACCGATTTCATCCGCAGCACGAGCGGGTGCGCCAGATCATCGCCTCAGGCGAAATCGGCGACGTCATCGAGGTTCAGGCGCATTTGTCGGTCGATATCATGAGTCCGACTGATCCCGTGAATGTCCGGTTCTCGCCTGCGCTCGGCGGCGGCGCGTTGCTGGATATGGGATGCTACGCCGTGCACATCGCGCGCAGCGTGTTTGCCGAGGAACCGCTGGCGGTGCTGGGTCGATGGACGATGGATGACCGGTTCGGCGTTGACACCGCCGCCTCGGGCATTCTGGAGTTCTCGGGCGGGCGGTCGGCCGTGGTGAGTTGCTCGTTTCAGGGCAATGGTCAGGGGTTTTACCGGGTTGTCGGTCGGCTTGGCGTGATCGACCTGCCGCGCGGCATCATTCCGGGTCTGGCCGACCGAATTTCCGAAGCGCTGATCATCGTGTCGGACGCCACGGGAGCGCGGCGCGAGGAACTCCTGCCGCCAGTCGATCAATATCAGCTCATGGTCGAGGCATTTGCTGATGCGGTCCTGCGCAACGGCCCAATGCCCTATGTGGCGGCGGATGCGGTCGCGAACATGGTGGTGCTCGACGCCTTTGCACAATCTGCTCAGTCAGGGATGCGGGTAGCATTGTGATATTTGGCAAAGCGCCTTCAGGCAGGGGATATTTGATCATTCAGAATTGAACAATCTGAAGGTGTCGCCCGACGTGATCAACCAGGTGACCACCATGGCGTCCATTACTGCGGCATTCAGGCGGCCGAGGCGCATGTCGCCGACAGTTTGTTTGTGTCTTGGACAGCAGCCTCCCGAACAGGTTCCGTACATTCAATACCTGCCACCTCCCGCACCGCATTGTAATCATCGTGCGCCCGTTTAGTTCCGCCGCAATGGCTCTTAGGGTCACTTGGCCACGCGCCCGGTTGTCGGCCATCGGCTCTGTCAGACAAAATATATTGCCCGGTCTGGTCTGGCCGCTTAGCTTCGTCAGATGACAAAGCGCAGCCCGTTCCGCTACTTCAAAACATCGCCCGAGGTCATTCGCCTGGCAGTGATGTTGTATGTCCGTTTCCCGTTGTCGCTCCGCAACGTGGAGGATCTGCTGCATGAGCGCGGCATCGAGATCAGCCATGAGACTGTCCGGTTCTGGTGGAACCGGTTTGGTCCGCTGTTCGCCGCGGAAATCCGCAAACGTCGGGTCTCGGGGATGCGGTCAAGCCGCTGGCGGTGGCATCTGGATGAAGTCTTCGTCAAGATCAACGGCCAGCAACATTACCTTTGGCGCGCCGTCGACCACGAGGGGGAAGTCCTCGAAAGCTTCGTAACGAAGACGCGCGACAAGAAGGCCGCATTGAAATTCTTGAAGAAATCCATGAAGCGACACGGTCGCGCGGACGAGATGGTGACCGACCGCCTTCGTTCATATGGGGCGGCGCTAAATGAGCTTGGCATCCGCGACCGGCAGGAAACGGGCCGCTGGGCCAACAATCGTGCCGAGAACTCGCACCAGCCATTCCGAAGGCGAGAGCGTGCCATGCTCCGCTTTCGGCGCATGCGAACGTTACAGAAGTTCGCCTCCGTTCATGCCTCAGTGCACAACCATTTCCATCAGGAGCGCGCCGTCCACAGCCGGTCGAATTTCACGGCCAACCGCGCCGCCGCCCTCGCTGAGTGGCGCGGCCTTTTTGCGGCCTAACAGAATGCCACTGCTCGGAAACTGAGACGAGTTCGCATTTGTCTGACACCACCCCGGCGCGAGGTAGTTGCCGATGCCGGGGATGAAAACGCGAAGGCCGCCCGCAACCAAACCAGGCCTAAAGATCGACAGCACCACCACAAAGAACGCTTTCTGCCGGTTTGCATGCAGGTCATGGGCGGCCCCAAGTAGCGAGAAATCAAATCGTTCAATCGCGGCATCCAAGGGCAGGATCATGAAGCGCAGGAACGACGGCACCAGCCCCAAGCCAATGGCAAAGTTGTTATAGGCGAGCGGCAAAGGCCCATCCGTCAGGCCGGTGGACTACAACGCATCATTGATCGGACCTTCGTCGCGCAGGATCAGCAAAAGCGCGAAAGTGCGCACCAAGAGGCTCACCCAGTAGGTCACCGTCACCAGACTCAGCGATTTCTGCTGCGCGGGCCTTGTGGCGATGAACCACGCCGTGGGCGGGCCGATGATCAGGCACAGGATTGCGGCAATCCCGGCCTGCAGCACAGACCGGCCCAGAATTTGCCGATAGTCGGTGCTGAAGGTCAGCGTTTGGTCAAAGACGTTGCGTTCAAGCAGCAGCAGAAAATAGGTCTCGGCCGAAGGTTTTAAGATCACCCCACCGTATTGTGCTGGCGTCAGCGCGGAATAAAGCGTGGTCAACCCGATCGGCAGAACCATGAAGATCAGGATAGTGCCCAGCGACGGGGTCTGAAAGGGCGCGGTGCAGCTTCATGATTTCAGCACCCGGATGGCTCCGGTTTCTGGGCGCAGGGCGACCCGGTTGCCGGGTGCGAAATCCAGCGCACCGCGGACACCGCCGCGCGGAAGGGCGACATGCAAAGGCACGCGGCTCCTTCCCGCCGGGACGACGGCTCGTTTCCCATGTAAATGCGCTCGGACACCGTCAGCGGTCCAAAATCGCCCGGTTGCTGGCTGGCAACATTCAGGATCTGCAGCCGTTCGGACCCCATCCTTTGCCGAAGCTTGGCATCCAACGCCGACAAAGGCTCGTCCAGTAGCAAAATCTTCGGCCCCGGAGCCAGCGCAAGTGCCAGGACCACCCGCTGTTTTTGTGCGCAAGACAGCTGATCGGGACGGCGATGCTCCATCCCTTCCAGCCCCACCAGCTCCACCATCCGCGCCGCGGCGGAGTCAATTTGCGCATGCGTCCGCCCCAGCATCCGCAACGCAAACCCAATATTCTGGGCGACAGTCAAGTGCGGAAAAAGGGCATAGTGCTGGAACACGGTGTTCACGGGCCGATATTCGGGCGGCAGACCAGCGCCATTTTTGCCGAAAATCGCAATCTGGCCCCGCTGTCGGTTGGTCAAACCCGGCGATCAAGCGCGGCAACGTGGTCTCGCCACAGCCCGAAAGCCCAAGCAGACTAAAGAACCCGTTCGCCCGGATGTTCAGGTTGATGCCGTCCAGTGCATGCTGGGCCGACACCCCCCTGCCATAAGTACGGCCCACCCGATCAGTCGGCAAGCATCGCTTGGGTCCTGCACTGTTTGACGCCCCGAGTTGTCCCATCTTTTGCGAGATTGATCGTTAAGGTCGGCCCGTTTCATGTCACCTCGATGGGGTAAGCCAGTTAGTCAGTGGCACTTGCGTGTCGGACCAGATGTCTGATTTTGTTCTGAACGCAAAGATGACCATACGATCGCTATGGGTTGGGCAAGTCGCGCGCCCGGAACTGACTCGCGGATCACCAGGTTTTTTGCTCATAAGTGATGCGGGATCGCAAGGGTCTGCGTCTTTGTGTATCTGATTGTAGTGTTTTAGAATGTCCTCATGCGCCTTGCCAAGAAAGCCCTGCTTCGGCAGGCAGTTACTTTCGCAGGAGATTGCCAGCTTGCGTCATCCCTGGCCTCGGGTCACTGGCGTTCAGGGGCGCCAGCCGGCCTGAAACCAGGTGGCACCGAGCGCCGACAGGCCGGCACCGACCAGACCGATGCGGCCAGGGGAATCCGGGGTGGCAAGGGCGGTGAGGATTGCTGTGTCATGACCTTGGGCAGCCCTGCAAAGCCGGGCCTGAACCTCGCCCGGTGCCGGGTGAACCAGACGTGCAGGACCAAACCAGCACAGCGCTTCGGGGGTGCCGGTTGCTGACAGGGCAACGCTCAACCCGCTTTCCGACCCCAGCGGCCGCCGCGCCGCACTCCGAAAGGACAACAGGCGCGTCATGGCGTCGGTCAGGCGCTGTGGCATGACAAAACCCAGTGTCTGCGCCAGAACGGCGGGTTCGTGCAAATCCGACATGGGCAGGCGACCATACAACTCTCGGCGGTTGGTCTGGGGATCCCAGCCCAGCATGCGCCAGCGGACCCGCTTGCCGAATGCAGACAATACGGCCATGTCGGGTGCAAGTGGCAGGTCTGCCGGCAGTTCAATGTATATTTTTGTGTGGGTTCCAAGGGCGTTGTGACGCCCGCCGAGCCAGCAACCAAAACGGTGAGGCGGCGTGATGGCCCGGAACATGGCGCGGATGTCACTGGGGCAATCGAGGCGGTTGCCTTGCAGCATTTCCACTGTTGCGAGGGCCACGTCGAGGCGATTTTCGTCGGGCAGTTCCGGCCCGGCAACCTCTGCCGTCCAGCGCAGGGAGGCGTCGCGTGAGGACCACGAGAATTCGACGGGAAAGCCATCATCGGTCAGGCGGCTGTTTTGCCAGGCAACGTCGGGCCAATTCGAACGGCGCAGGGGTGCAAGCACCAAACGCAGCGCCGCCGCGGCCGAAGCAGCGGCGACACTGTCAATGCTACCAAGGCGGGCCAGCGCACCCGCAAGCCGCCATTCTGCTGCGGTCTGCATGGCAAATCCGGTCATGGCCGCATCGGCACGATCGTTGCCGCGGGTGTGAAGAAGGCACCGCTTTTCACCGACTGATCCTTGCCGATGAAGGTAAAGCGCAGCTGGACATCGCGTTTCAGAGGATCCAGCAGGGCGATGCGGATTGTGATATCCTCGGTCGCCGTGCCCGCCACCTTCAGGCGCTCGGCGCGGTGGTAGTGGTTGCGCGGATCGTCATAGGCGATCTCGACATGGGCCTCGCTGACCGTATCGCCGAACAGCGGGATCAGGACGTATTCCTGCGCGTCCGGGAACAGATCATGCACCATAAGCTGCCCCGCAGTGGTGGTGCCGGGCGCATCGCTGCGCGTGGTGCCGTCCTTGAGGTGGTGGGTCAGGGTGTAGGTGATCTGGCGCGGCGGTGTGCCTTGCGGCAACACAGGCAGGCGCGGGGCGCGGACCCGCCAGGTTTGTGGCATGCCGCCGGGGGTGACGATGAAGGTTCTGGTCTGGGAAAACCCGCTGGCATCTTCGATCTTCAACGCAGCTTCGATATGGTTGATGGCACCGGCGTCAATGTCACCGGGCAGCACCAGAAACTCGATAAAGTCGAACACATCTGCGGGTTGCAGCAGCAATGTGCGGTCGCTGGTGCGGGTGGTGGGCAAATCGTAGCTGGACTGCGGTGCATCCCATCCGGCGTTGGGGTCAAAACCAAACTGGCGGGTCAGGGCGTAGTCGAGCGCGCGCTGCTGCGACAGGGTGAAGTTATGGGCTTTGGGCCCCTGGTCGCCCGGGCGGAATGCGAAATCGGCGTGTTTGATCCCGGCCACATCCACGGCATCGCCGTAGTCGACCGCGGCATCGACGCGCAACAGGCCGATGCGGGTAAAGTCGCCGGGTGCCTCGGCAGAGATGTCGAATTCGCGGAAGAATGGGTCATCCAGATCAACCTCTGTCATCAGGCCGCTGGTGTCGTCAAGGTCAGCCAGCATCAGGCCGATGAAGCCCTGAGGCGCATAGACGCGGTGGACCGCTTCGGCGCGGTTGTAACGCAGACTGAGGGTCTTGCGTTCGTCCTGCTGGATGAAACGCAGGCGGAAAGCGACCGCGGTGTTCATGGCCGGTTGTTGCCCGCCCGCAGCTGGCGTGGGTGCCGGGTGCGGCGTTGGTGTGGGGGCAGGGGTCGGATGAGGTGCCGGCGCTGGGCTCGGGCTGGGCGTGGGCGTGGGCGTGGGAACCGGCGGTGGCGACACGGGGCTTGCGCCACGCGCCAGCGTGCCGCGGAAAGCGCCGGGTGCGCCGCCCACGACGCCACCGGTGATCTTGACGACGCGGTCGTTGGGGTCGCCCGCACTGGGGTTGGCGGGATCGGTGCGCGCGTCAGTGTCGCCGTGCTTGCGCGCGGCAGACGACAGTGTGACCCCGGCCCGCCCGACGATGCCTTCTGCCACCTCTGACCGGCGGATCGACAGGCGCATATTGTGATCGGCGCGGTCGGGATCGGCGAGGATCGGGGTGGCAGTGCCGGGTTGCGGCTGCTGTTCAAAGCTGGCGTAGGCGTCGATCGTGACTTGCTTGGGTGTGGCAAGCCGGGCCAGCCAGGATTGCAGCCGTCCCGTGCCGCGTTCCGTGCCGGGCCACGGCCGCGCGTTGCCCTGTGGCGTGCCATCGGAAATGCCACTCGCGGCCAAAAAATGAGCATCGGAAGTCGTCGAGCCGTCGACATAGCCGCGATAGGCGGGCGAGGGCGGGCTGGTGGACCAGCCGGTGTCGGCGGGTTCGTCGAAGTCGAAGAACAACAGGAATGTCTCATCCGTACGCCCGGCGGGCCAAGTCACGCTGACGGCACGTTGTTGGCCGGGGGGCAGGTCGATTGTGGCGGCGCCATTGGCTGCAATGGGCGTGACTGCGCCATTGACGGTGAGTTGTGCCCCGGCGCCCGCGATTGTCAGGGTTTCCAACGTGCCCGCAGCGGTGGGGATATGGGTGACGCCGCGACCATCGCCCGGAACGGCCGTGGCGTCCGGCGTCATGGTGGCGGGCAGGCGTGCAGCAGCGGCGGGGGGCGGCGTCACCGTGGGTGCGGGACGTGGCGGGACCGCAGTGGAGGTGGCTGCGGGCGTTGGCGCAGGTGTTTGCCCCGGAGGTGCCTGACCCGCCGCTGGCGTTGGTGTCGGGGCGGGATGCGGCGGTGCGGCAGGGGTCGCGCCGGGGTTCGGGGTCACACCCGGAATGCTGGGCAGGCCGGGCACAGCGACACCACCACCGCCGGCGCTGTCGTTCTGCATCTTGCCCGGCGTCAGGGTCGGCTGGAACCAGTCGGACAGCATGTGGTCGCGGAAAAACTCCATCGCCCACTTTTCCTTGTCCTTCGAATCCTGATCGTCGGTGAACGAAATCACCTTGATCTTAATTGCGCCGGATTGTTTGAGCTTTTCAAAACCGGCCTCGATATCGGCTTTGAAGAACATGTATTGCGCGTCGATACCAATCTTGAACTCCTGATAGACCCGTTCAAAATCGGCGGTAATCTCGACATCCAACGCCGGCCGCATCGCGGAATAATTCAGTGAATAGACCACGCCGATCGGTGCCAGCCCGTTGGCGAAGGCCTGTTCCAGAATGATTGCGCCTTCCTGGCTGAGTTTCAGGCTGAAGGCGGCGCGGTTCTGTGCATCCAGCGACGGTGTGGTCGCCCCCAGAATCTCCTCGACTGCGTGGAAACCCAGCACGTCTGCACCAGTCGCCACCGTGCCGCCGCTGCCTTGCAGGTTCAGGGCGATGCACTGGACGCTGCCGGATTCGAACGGCACCGCGGCCAGTGCGGCTTGGGTGACGCCGGGTTCGGCGGACAGCGCCGAGACGATCTTGTTGCGCGACTTTTCCGGCAGGGCGATGGTGGTTTCCAGCATGGCAAAGCCGCCGCCCTTGACCCCGCCGCCCGCCACCGCCGGTTTGAACTTGATAAAGCTGAATGCGGGCGTGTTGCTGCCAGGGCGGCGCGCCAGTTGCACCGGCCCCGGCAGATACCAGAACTGGTTGGGGTCGGCGTGATCCCGAAAGACTGAAATACCGTCGATGGTCAGGGCGCGTTCCAGGCTGAGCATAATGGGGTTCCTGTAAATGTGGTCAGGGCAGGGGCTGTGACGGGCGCGGCTTTTTATGGTGCCTTGAGCGCGACGACGGCTTGATCCATCGGCTGCCAGTCACGCTCTTTTTGCATGCCGTTGTCGAAAAGGTAGGTGGACCGCATCTCGAACTGGGCACGGGTCGGATCAGCATAGTCATATTCAAAGACTTTCGGCGGGGTGCCCGGTTCAAAGACGTAACTGCCCGCAAAGCTCAGGTTGGTGGCAAAATCCTCATACCGCAGGTCGGCGGTGACTTTGACCAGACGGGCAGCAGCCAGATCGGGCGGCACCACCTGAACCAGCTTGTGCCCCTTCATATTCGCGTGAATCACGATGCGCGGGTCGAGCGTGATCGAGGCCGGGATATCGACGGTGCGCCCATCTTTATACAGGATCAGGCCAGAATAATCGACGCGCTGGTTGGTCGGGTCCGAGAGTTCAAACGTGACCGATTTGGAATGGTCGCCCTCGATCAGTTCCAGCGACCTGTCTTGCGTCGACCCGGTCGCGCCGTCCTTGTAGCTGAGGTCGATGAAACAACGGTCGATATCGGTCCAGCTCAGGGCGGCGATGATCATGACCTGTCGCTTGCGCGGGAAAGGATCAGACACCGTCACCGTGCCATCATCCCTGGTCTGCCATTGGGTTTCGTGGTCAGTGTGGCTGGCAGCCCGATAGATCAGCTTGTAATCAAAACTGCGCTTTTTCGGATCAAGAACGAACATCGGCCAGTTGCGTTGCGGCGTGTCTTTGTCCAGCCTCAGCAGCTCGGTTTCTGCCAGGTTGTTGGCAGGATCGACATAGCGCAAGTGAACTTCGACCTGCGGATAGGTGTCCCACGGCACTTCGATCGCAACGACGGGCACGGTGGAAATCGTGTAAAGTTCGCGGGGGTCGATTGCCAGCGTCTCACCGACTTCGACCTTTTTGGCCGAGGTCAGGCTGCGCGGGCGTTCAGTAGTGTCTACGCCGGTAAAGGTGACATCATAGCTGATGTCCAACGGCATTTTCATGGTATTGCCGTCAAGCTGGCTGGACCATTCAAGTGCTCCGGATGCCGCCGCCTTGGTCAGTATCAGGTTTTTCGGCTGATTTCCGTAGCTGGCCCGCAGGTTGATGGCCCCGATGTGCTCGCTGTCAAAGTCGATGAGCGTCGAGACACCCAGCCGCCGGCGCTGAAACCAGGGGTCGTCAAGGTCAACTTCGGTGACAAAGCGGCTGCGGTCAAAGCCGGGCTGGTGAAACATCTCGAACATGCCGGCAAGATGCGCTTGCGGAAAGATCGAACGTTTGACCGTGACCCGTTCGGACAAGTTGACGTTCAGCGACTTGCGGTCGGTGCGCGCGTAGTCGGTCTTTTTGTAGCTGAACAGCGATTTGTTCATCAGCGACCCAGCCGGCCCGGCGGCGATCATCCCGATCACGTCCCCGACTTTCTGCAAGTCCTGGCTCCACTGGCTGGGTGCGGCGGGCGTCCACGGCGGCAGCGAGGGGGTAAAGAACGCATCGGTCATCATCGCCTTGACCTGCGCGATGGCCGCATCCCGGCGACCCGTTGTGGCCGTATCATCGTCGGTCACAAAAGTGTCGACCTTCAGATCGATCCAGCGCTTGTCCATCAACTCGTCCACCGCAGAACCGATCTCGGACGAGACAAACATCGCGTCGACGCCAAAAGTTTCATCCATGTGGTGCTGTGTTCGGTCCCAGTCGATCACAAGCCGCACGGAATATGCGGGCCGCAACCCGAGGTAATCGAGTGCATAGATCACTGCGATCGGCAGAATCTCCCCCGCCATCGACTTCTCGATAACCGTCACGCCCTCTTGGGTCAGTTGCACCGAAAACGCGGCCTGATTATCGCCGTAAAGCGAGGGTTTGGCCGCATGGCTGATCTTTTCGACAAAGTGCAGGCCGCTGGTCGCGGTTGGCGCGGGGATGGGAACAGGGGGCGCACCCGGAACGCGGGGGGCGGGATCTTCGGCGTCCAGCATGATCAGCCTGACCGACCCATCGACCACCGACACCGGCCCAAGCCGGACCGGATCGTTCAGTCCGGTTTGCTGCTGAAGCCGCCTTCTCAGACGCTCCAGCCGGTCAGGGTCCAACCCGAGATTGACGTCAAAGTTCAGAAAACCACCAGTTCCCGCCGCGCCTTTGAAGCGGATGAGAGAGAATTGTGGAACCGCGGTGGCCTGTCCCGTGCTGAGCATCGTTAGATGCGGTGCCAGCGGCATGTAATAGAACTGCAAGGGATCGGCATGATCAGGAAAAATGGTGATGCCATCGATCTCTGTCGTTTTGCTATCAAGCAATAACATGGGTTTAACTCCGTTCCTGCAATCAGGCGCTGGGCAGTTCAAGGATGAGGCTGGCGTCGGTTGCCGCGGTCACCGGGCTTTCGCGGTGCGTGCCATCGGCAAGGAAATACTTGGCAGACCAGGTGTAGTCGGTCTTTGCCTTGTTCTTCAGATCGACCGTCCAACTGGTGACAATGGCGCCGGCCTTGAGGATGAAGTTCTTGTGTTCCGCGATGCCGTTTGCCGCATCGGCATAGGACAGCGCGACCTGAACCAGCTTGACCTCGGTGAAGTCCAGAAGGTCCGGCACCACCTCGACGACCAGCCGCGCCTGCACGATGTCGCCCAAACGGATCGTCGGGCGGTCGGCTACGGTTTCGGCAATCTCCTCAGACGTGCCATCCTTGTGGTTGATCGATGCGGAATAGACGATCTTGCCCGCAGTCTCGCTCAGAATCGGAAAGGTCCAGTCAAAGAACGGCGTTTGCTGCGACAGCGCCATCGTCTTGGTCTGGATATAGTTGTTGGCCACATCCGCGTAGCGAAGGTCAACGTCGATGGACGCGATCTTGCCCGCAAGATCGCCGACGGCGCGCAGGCTGATCGTCTTCATCGCCACGAAAGGATCGTTGATGTAAAGCTGCGGCGCGTCGTGGTCCTGCCAGCTGCTGGTGAATTCCTTGCCGTCCGCCATGAAATACTTGACCATGAATTTGTAGGGGCTGCGACGTGGCCGCATCGTGACTTCGCGTATTTTGAAGTCGTGCGCCCCTTCGGTCATTGTGAACTGGCGTTCGATCGGCGTTGCCGCGTCCTCGAGCCGGACCGTTAGTTGCGCCTGTTTGACTTGGGTAAAGTTGATGTCGCCGGGGGCGATGTCGACAACCCAGACTCCCAGATCGTCGACATTGATCGTCAGTTTGGTTGCGTCGGTTTCCACCTCTGGTGCCACGAAAGGTTCGCCGTGGCCGCGGTAGTTGACGGTATAGGTGTATTTGAACTTGCGGTTGTCCCCGACGATGAAAGTACGGAAGCGGCCGACGGTATTGGAATCGGTGAACGTGAAGGATTCCACCTTCATGTCGCCCAAGGCATAGCTGAGTTTGGCCGTCACATTGGCGATGGGCAGATTTGCGAAATCGGCATTGACCTGAACCCGGACCTCCAGCGTGCGAAAGAATGGGTCATTGAGGTCGACTTCCTTGGCATAATCGGCCCATTTGATCGGGCCGTCGGGTCCGGTCATCGTCGTGATGTTGGGCAAAGTGCCCTGGGGGTTGAACGGCCATTCAATCGTATGTGTCTCGCTGAAGTCGATGTGGACGCTGGCGATTTCGGTATTTGAAACGGTGCGTTTGATGTCTTCGATGTCCTGGTCTTCGTGCAGGGACTTGACGCTTGGATCAGCTTTCTGGATTTCCTTGAGCAAGTTGCGTTCAACCCCGGCCTGAAGCTGTTTGTTCAGGTTGGTGCGCAACTCGTCCTCCAGCGCCTGTTGCTTTTCTGGGGCCATTCCGGGGATTGCCACCATTTCAAGGTGAACTGTCGAAATGTCGTGCGAGATCGACCATTCGGCGATGTTTTCCTCGTAGCTGTCTTCGGACCAGAAATTGTCGTCGGTGTTGATGGTCTGTGAAAAGCTGTAGAACTTGTCGGCATGCCAGTCGGCAAAACCGGAAATCGGCGGTAGTTTGGCCCAGGCTTTCATCTTATAAAACGCCGCGACAAAGCCGCCTTGACCCTGCATGGCCTGCTCGAAGATCGTCGCCCCCTGTTTGGTCAACTCGACCCAGAAACTGGCAACGTTATCGCCGTAAAGTGAAGGTACACCGGCCCCCGTGACCTTTTGGACCATCTGGTTGTTGGCACCCTCGATCGACAGCGTAACGGTCCCTTGGGTCCAGATCGGCGGGCCCACCTGCACCTGCGGAGCCTGCATACCACGCTGGACATATTTGGCGTTGACCTGCTGTTGCAGCTCGGCCTTGACTTGAACAAGCACCGGATCGGGCAGGGCAAGGCAGGCGTCAAAGGTAATCAACCCGCCAAAGAAATCGGCGCCTTCCTGGCGCAATTCACGGTATTTCAGATATTTGAAAATGGGCCGGCCATTTTCATCGGTGCGAAAGCGCGGACCTTGCGGCAGAATGTAGAAGACAAAATCCCTGGCATCGTCGTCATCGCCATAGACAGTGACAGTGCCAAGCTTTTGGACGCGGTCTATTTTAAGCATCGGGGCCTCCTTAAAAGTTTTGAGTGTGAACAAGGTCGGCCAGATCGGCCTCTGCGATGACGGTGTGAAAGCGGGACGAGGTTGTGGAACGGCTGGCGCTGGCAAACGCGGCGGACTGTGGGTCAAGCGTGGTGATCGCGATGGCGGCAGCACTGTATTGCGGGTCTGCCGCTTCGATGGTGTAGCGCAGGGTGGCAAGGCCGCGTTCACCGGCCAGGGCGCGTTTCAGTCGCTCTGCCAGATCGTCAGACAGGGTAACGGCTAGCAGGCTGGTTTGCGGCGGCGCACCCAGGGCCGTGCCGGTGACGACCTGCAGGGCCGCGCCTAGGCCATCTTGCAACACCAAAGCAGTTTCGCGCACGGTGTCGCTGGCGGGGGTCAGCGTCGGGCGTTTGCCGTCACGCCGTTCCAATTGGCCGGTCAGGTCAGCGAGGCGCTGATCGTCCATGGTCCATTCGGCGGTCAACTGCACCATCACGCTGGTCCCGAATGCAATCAGACTGGCGGACGGCTTGCCATCGGCACCGCGTTGCAGGCGTGGCGCACGCGGGCGGTACCGATAAACTCCGCCATCCTCTGCAAGCAGTTCGATGTCCCGCAGGTCAAGTTGGGGTGTATCAGGCGGCACGGGGTTTACTCCTGGTGTGGCACCCGGCCACGCGACGGTCTGGGCGTCGCCGGCGTGAAGGGTGATGCGGGTGCCGGGCGGCAGCGGTTGCGACCAGGCGCCGGGCGGCGTTCCGGCCCAACGGCAGCGCAATCCGGCGCGGAACGGGCTGGCGGGCAGCCAGCGCAATTCGGCGGGCGGATCGCCGGGGCGCAGGCGGACAAGGCGTGCGGCCTCGGGTCGGTCATCCTCGCCCAGATACTCGAATGGCGGCAGCGGCCCTGCGCCCTCTGCCGCAACGCTGGCGGTCTGTGGTCCGGCCTCTGGAATTTGGGCAAGGTCAAGGAACAGATCGCCAGTGTCGGGCGGTAGCGCCACAGGCAGTGCCGCGCCGCCCTGCAGCGAAAGCAGCTTGCAGGCCCTGCTTGTCGGATCAAGGCTTTTGGGGCGGGCGATGGCGATCCGGGGTTGGGCCGTCGACAACACCGTGTCGCATTGCCAGTGTGCCGCCGTATGGCCGCCCTGATAGCTCAACGCCACATTGCCGGTTGCCAGCAATGAAGTCGTGGCCTCTGCCAGCAGGAAATCGACGGGCCAGGCCGCTGCGGGGATGGTGAGGTGGGTATCTGCAACGTGCAAAGAAGGACCGTCGCGGCGCGTGCTGCCGGTGCCGTCCATCGCAATCGTGAAGGCCCGGTAGTTGAAACCGACCGGTTCGCCCGGTGCCAGCCGCAGGGGCAGCGTGGCAACCGCGCTGCCGGTGTCAAAGGCCACTGTGCGGCGCAGGGTCTGCGGCCGCTCTGGTGGATGGGCAGGGATTTCGATCTCGACACCGATCACATCAGCGCCGACACGCGGCTCGGGCACCACTGCCGCGAGGGTCAGCACCACGAAGCCGGTCTGCATGACAAGCAGCGGGTCCGAAATTGCGTTCTCGGTGACATCGGGCGGGATAAGCGCAGGTGAGCGCAGCAAAACCGCGCGGGGACAGATGGTGTCATCGTCCAGCATCAGGGTCAGCGTCCGGTGGGTAAGGGCATCCGGGCGCAGGCACCACCGCGGCTCTGTGGCGGTGGCATCCGGCGGTGCCATGTCCAGCGCGGTGGCGGTAAGCCGGTCTGCGATGGCCGCGCAGGTGGCTGCGTCGGGCGCTTGCGGTGTGACGATGGCATCAGGCCAGGCGTGGATGCGCAATGTTTCAAGCAGCGCCGTGCGGGTGATGCGCCCGCCGGGTTGCGCCATCATGCGAGCGGCAAGGGCGTTGCCGTCCAGCCGGGCCGTGCCCTGGACGCGGGCGGACCGGCCGGTAAAAGCCGTGACAATCTCGGCCACGACCGGCTGACCACCGCCAAGCGTCAGGGCTTTCAAAAGCTGGACGGCACTGCCGGTCAGTCGCTGGGTCAGGATCAGACCCTGACCCACCGTGGTCAGCGGCATGGCTGCGCCGGCACCGGGCAGGTCCAGCACGTCCAGCGCGGTGAAGCGGCAATAGGCCTGCCCGGTCAGACCGGGGAAAGACAGGGCAAGGTCGGGGAACTGCTGACGGATCGTGGCGGTGCGGGCCGGTTCCTGATCGTCGCCGACAAAGCGCATCGTCAGCACTCCAAAGGCATCCATCAGCGCACCGCCCGCGATGCGCCAGCTGTGCAGCGCATAGCCCGGGCGGCCATCCTCACGCTCCAGCTTTAAGCCAACCGGCAGGCCGATGGCGCAGCCGGGATGGCCGAAAGCCTGCCAGAACCCGGCACCCAGCGGCAGTCCCCAATCTGGCAGCAGGCCGGTCATCTCAGGCCCCCTTCATCGGCAAGACCAGCAACTCAGACGTCGAGGAACGCCAGTCGGCATCGGTGAACTGATCGCCATTGCGGTAGACGACCAGCTGACGAAACCGGAATTCGGCTCGCACATCCTGATGCAGCAGCAAATTGGCCAGGGGCTGGTGGACATGCCCCATTCCATCCCGAACGTCCGGGGTCAGGTCGACCGAGTCGCCGGTTTCGAACTCGATGTGGATCAGTTCGATCGGAGGGACCGGCGGCGTGGCTGCGGGCTGCCCGGCGAACGTCAGGGCCAGCGCCATCACATGGATCTCGCGCACATAGTCAGCCGGAACGCTGCTGTCACTGACCACCGGCAGGATCTGTTCGGGTCGGGCAAGCACATCCACCGCATCCATGTCGAAGACCACATCGATGGCACCGGTGCCGTCCAGCGGTGTGTGCGGCAGTACGGTGAAGTCAAGTGTGGCCCCTGACGCCAGATCGACCGGGTTGGACAGGTCGAGCCCGTCGGTCTGGCCCGCGACCATTGCAGCACCGCGTACCATATGCAGGGGCAACGCCCTGATATGCAGGGTGGATTCGGTGCAATTGCGCAGATGGACTGCAACGGCGTCTCCGGCACCGGGCGTTTCAACCGAGTCGAGCAAGGGTCCGACGGTATGGGCAAAACGGATATCCACCGGGATGCTTTCGGGGCTCGGCAGTTTGGTATCGACCAGCACTTCGCCCGAAAAGAGGCTGGTGGCATCGGCGCTGAAAGCCGCTGCAAACAGCTGGCGGAACTGCGCAAGCGGGACGGTCAGGGCCTGATGAAAGCCGTTGGCTATGTTGATGGTAGTGTCGGGAAATTCGCGCAACTCGACGCCGGCAGCACCCGGTAGTGCCATTCTGAGACGGGCCTTGGCCGGCATTGGCACCAATCTGGCCCGGGTTCCCGCCGCTGCACTGACGGCCGGGATTTCCGCCGTCAGCACAATCGTCGCCGCTTCCAGCCGGGCCGGGTTGGTCGTGGGTCTGGCAATATAGTCAATCGTCGCCTGTGCACTGGCCGACGTGTCGTCAGGTGCCATCATTCGCACTACCATTTCCGGCACGAAGGGCGTGCGCGACGTGCGGCCGAGTCGGTAGCTGTCGGGCAGATAGTAGAACAGCGCAGGATCATCGCTGTCCTGATAATAGGGGTGCTGACGCGTGGTCCCTTCGTTGTGCCAGGGTATCGAAAAGCGGCGCAAAGGCTGGGTCGTGCTAGTGGTCGTGCCGCCGACATTCGCTGCGAAATACGCGTGGATGCGGGGGTCCAGCAGCAGGGGGTCCGGATCAATCGACTGTTCAAAGGTTTGGTCGACATCGTGATAGCGCACGGGCGCAGGCGGCGGGGAAGCGGGCAGTTCGTCCTGCGGCTGGTCAACCATGCGATCGATCAGGACTGCGCGATTGAAGCGTACCATCGGGGCGACCCTGACCATGCCGCGCTCTAGCATCACAGGTCGGCGCATGACCTTGAAGCGTTGGTCGATGACCACATTGCCGTCGGTCGCATCGCTCATCGGCGCCGCAACCTGAATCATGCGGCGCAGCATCAGACTTGCGCCGCTGTGTTGGACTGCAGGCACAACCGCGCTGAGCTGATCAAGATCAAGCGGGGCGGCGATGCCGGTCAGGCGCTGATCGGCGTCGCGCACAAGTTCTGTAAAGGCGATGTTCTGGACCAGTCCTTTGGCATTGGTAAAGGTCAGCCAGGCCTCGACCGAATGCGGCAGTTCCTCAGCCCCAGGGGGCAGCGTGACGCCATTGGGCGCGGTTCGCTCCAGCCCCGCCGTAATGCGGAATTTGCCGTCCGATGTGGGGGTCACGGCGATGTCGTAGCGCGCGGCCGACAGGGTCCGCAGCCTGTAGCGGGGCAGATACCAACTGTGTGCCCCATCCGCCGAGACGAAGACCGTGGTTTCGGCGATTGAGGTCAGATCGGCAATCGGGCGTGTCGCCGTCTGTCGTTCGTACCCCGCCGGGGGCGGCTCGCCGATCAGGTTCAGAAGATTGGGGTTAAGCTTCAATTCCAGCGCCGCTGGCACAAACTGCATAGCCGGTTGGGCCACGATCATCGTGGCCAGGATCGACGGGTCCATCACCAAAGGCGTGGCGGCTAAGGGCGGTGTCGTCTCTGGCGGAACCATCAACGTCGCCAGGATGGTGGGCGACAGCACGAAGGGCGACAGGCGGACGGTGTTCAGGGTCAGGGGGGGCATAAAACTCTCTCCGCTGCGGAAACGGGTTCCGAAGACGCTGGGTCAGAAGATCCGATGAACTCTTGGTAACGATCAGATTGCGCAGGCTAGGTTGGACCCATCGGCACGATGGGCGGGTCCGAGAAAGGGCCGTTTTCGCCGCCCTCGCCCTCTGGCAGCTTTTTGGCGTCGACCCGGACCGAGTAAAGCTGCCGGTCCGGGTTGATCGCGACCACGCCAAATTCGGGGTCGCAATCGGCCGGATCAACGCCAAGCCGCTGTGCCGCATCCGCCAGCGTGGGGGGACCGGCCGTGCCTGTCACCAACATCAGGACATAGGAAATGGGGACTTCCTCTTGCATGGCGCACTCATACAATCCAGGGGCCAAACAGGTTTGCGACATCTACCGGCCGGATGATGCCAAAGCCGTAATCCGCATTCCAGCCCGGGGCAAAGGGCACCTTGACCGCAGCGTTCAGGCGCAAGTGGTCATACATCATGTAGGTCGTCGCCGCACCTCGGGGCGAGATTTTGGTGCGCAGCGCCGCCATGCATCCCGCGGCAACCGGACAGGCCGCTGACGTGCCCGAATCCGGCGTGCCCGGACCAAACGCCTCTGATCCCGAAAAATGGGTGTAAGCGGTGATATCCGGCTTGCTGCCCGGCGGAATTCCGGCAATTGACGGGCCTTGCGAGGAATAGCCGACCCGGTCGTCATTGATGTCGCAACCCGCAATCGACATGACGTCTATGCTGGCGCTGGCGCCCATGATCACGTCGGTCGTCCGGTTCTGGCAACGGCCATCCGGGCAGTCGCCACCACAGTTGCCTGCGGCAAAGAACAGATCGATCCCGCCGCGCGACATCGCTTCAAGTTGCAGCATGAACGGGTGGTTGGGGTTGTCGATGTAGCGGCCCGGATGGCCGGGCGGAAAATCCCAGCTTGGGTGAAAGACGCCCCAGCTGTTGCTGAGAACAAGACCCGAGTATTGTGACAGATCGCCGAAACCCGCGCTGCTGTTCCACGACGCCAAAACGCTGGAATAGGCCAGAATTGCCGCCGACAGGGTTGCCGAGATGGTCGATCCGCCCGATGGCTGCCGCGCGGATAGCACTGGAATGTCGATCAACGTGGCATTGGGAGCCGCGATCAGCGCATCAAAGGCACACATCGTGCCGTGATGCACCGGCCAGTCGCCGGGCAACGTGCCAGCCCGGGGCGGCGTCCAGGAATTGAGGGCGTCAAGGTTCGGCGTCCAGCCCAGCTTGTTGGCAAGGTGGGCGAGGTTGATGCCGGTATCGACGATGCCAATCGCAACATTGCTGCCATCCATCCCAAAGGACCAAAGCGCGGCCGTATCCAGCATGGTGCCCACATCGACCCAGTTGCCGACCGGCGGCGTGCCAATACAGGTCAGGCACGTGTCGATTTCGGGATCGGCATAGACGGTGTGCCCGCCTATCTCGGTGGGCGGGTCGTCCATGCTGCCTTCGATGAAGCCGCGCACCGCCATCAGGGGTTCGCTCGCGGCACCGACGCTGTCGTCGGCAGAGGCCACAAACGACTGATCCGCGGTGGCCGTATCGCCCACGACCATCATCGGAAAATCGGGGTCGGCGGTGAAACCTTCCGGGAAGCCGCCACCCGCCTCAGGGGCCATCGACACGGCTGCATTGGCCGTGGATTGGGGAAGCATCAGCAAAACAGGTATCTGCATTTTGAAAATCCTTAATTCATAGCTAAAATCAAGCGTGATCAGGCAGGTGCCAAAATAAAATGGCACACGACATCAAAAAATCTGCCCCGTCAGGGCACACAAGTCTACGATCCAAGATTAAACTATTGCCATCAAAATAGACGACATTCGTGCCAACACGGCTTTCGTAACTTAAACCGATTCTTCAAATAGGAGACTCAACTCTGAGCAGTAAGATAGCAGGGTTTTGGCGCAATGAAAATATGGATTGTTTCACGAAACGCAAAAGGCGGGCCTGTTTCCGCCGATGTGACGGGCCGGGCGCGGCGAAGGTGCCGCGCCCGGCCCTTGGATTACTTCACTTGGGCCTTGATCGCCTCAACATCAGCCGTCGTCATCTCGCCAATCGTCGTCACCT
>JANYFE010000027.1 GCA_025362795.1 Rhodobacterales bacterium
AGCGCGGAAGGTTGCGCCATGAGCCACAAGGCCACCGTCTGGGCGCTCGACCAGCGCAGCATCAAGGGCACGACCAAGATCGTGCTCTGGCATCTTTGCGACCGTTACAACCCCGAACACGGCTGCTTTCCGTCGCAAGAACTGCTGGCATATGACTGTCAGGTAAGCCGCTCGGGCTTGAACAATCATCTCCTCCATCTGGAAAAATGCGGCCTCGTGCGGCGCGAACGGCGCATTGATCCGATCACCAAACGGCAGATGTCGACACGCTATATCCTCGGCTTTGAGGACGGTTTTACGCTCGCGCTGTCCGCACAGATCTCAGGAGATGGCGCGCCATCCGCCGAAGAGCCGTGTCCAGAATTTGCACACGGAGCCGTGTCCAGAATTCAGGGCGACCCGTGTCCAGAAAACAGCCCAAGCCGTGTCCAGAATTTGGACACTAACCTTGTAAGAGAACCCTTAAGAGAACCTGTAAAGGAGGAGGAGGAGGACGCAGCTGCGCGCGACGCCGATTTTGATCGGTTTTTTGTCGATCTGCTCTCGGCGCTCGGCTTTGCCGCAAATGCACCCCTTCCCGCCTGGTGGCAGGGCTGGCCTGCCCGTCTGCATGTTCGTCGCTGGCTGGATGATCTCGGTTTGACCGAGGACCGGATCATCAAGACCGCCAAGGAAAGCCGCAGCGATCATCCCAACCCGCCTGACGGCCCCAAAGCCCTCGACCGCTTCATGGAACGTGCCGCCCAGCGCGATGCGCAAGGGGCGGCCAACGCCAAGACCGCTGGGAAAGCAAAGCACCGCCGCAAATCTGAAACCAAACCACCGCCGAGCGATGATGAGGTGGCGGCCTATTACGCGGCTATCGTGAATTCGGACGAATACCTGCCGCGCGATCTGTTCAGCAGCCGAACCTGCGGTTTGATGCTGGATCGTGGCCTTGTCACGCCCGAGCGTCTTCGTCTGCGGATGGGGTCGTGAATGGCATGGTGTTTCGTCCCCGGCACGGATTGTCCCTCTGCGCAGGCGGCGGAGGCTTGGATCTGGGCGTCATGCTCGCCGAACCAGGTTTCCACACCCGCGCTTTTGTCGAGTGGGAGGAGTGGCCCCGCGCCGTCCTCATCGCCGCCCAGCGCGCAGGCTACTTCGCCGCTGCCCCGATCTGGGATGATTTGCGCAGCTTCGATGCCAGAGTTTTCCGCAGTGCCTTCGACATCGTCCTCGCCGGATATCCCTGCCAGCCCTTCAGCGCGGCCGGTAAGCGCGGCGGCGCCGATGACCCTCGGCACCTCTGGCCCGATGTTGCCCGCGTCATCCGGGAGTGTGGCCCCGAATGGGTCTTTCTCGAAAACGTCGCCGGGCATGTCACCCTTGGCCTCGAGACCGTCCTGCGAGAGCTTTGGGGATTGGGCTACACGCCTGCGGCGGGTCTGTTCTCTGCGGCAGAAGTCGGCGCGCCGCACCAGCGGTTGCGCATCTTCATCCTGGCCCACACCGATGAGCCTGCATCCCGGCACGGACCGCTACAACCCGGCGGGCAACAGCGACTTCACGCGGAAAGCCGAGGCGCTGGCGCTGGGCATCACCAACTGGTCGACGCCCAAGGCGACGGGCGGCGCGAAGGCTGGGCCGGGCCAGAGCTATGGCTCTGGCGGGATGCCGCCGCTGCCAGCGCAGGCGGCGCAATGGCAAACACCGGTGGCAGACGATCAGATGGACCGGCTGCGGGGCAAGATCAACAGTCGGGGCGAACCCAAGCTATCGGCGCAGGCGCTACAATGGCCCACCCCGGCGGCGCAGAACTGGAAGGGCAGTTCCGAAGCCAGCATCACCCGAGCAGACGGCAAATCACGGATGGATATCCTGCATTACCGGGCGGAACAGGGCTTCACCCGCCCGGCCCCGGTGATCACGACGCATGGTCTTCCATTCTCATCGCACGCCCCGATCTCGCGCCCGCTGTGGGCTTCGATGATTGCCTCGCATGGGCGCGTCGTCTGTCGGCGGATCCTGAAAAGTCGATCGCGGCGGCGGTTGAACCCGCTCTTCGTCGGATGGCTGATGGGCTGGCCCATCGGGCACGCGTTCTGCGCCTGCTCGGCAACGGAGTTCACCCTCTGGCAGCAGCACATGCGTGGCGCTCTCTCGCAGCTGCCCACGGCCTTGGGCCCCTGGATCTGGCGACCATCGAAACAACCCCCGCGCCCGAAGCAAATGACCCTGTTTGAAGGAATGCTGCGATGAGCGTGCAGGGACGGATCAGGCACCTTGGCGGTACGAAGGTGAAACGCGCGCTGGCCGTCCAGGCGGCGTTGGAATGGGCGTTTCGGGTGGAAAGGGCGCAATTGGAGTTGCCTTTGCCGAAAGACATGTCGGAGGAAGGCTTCGGCTTTGGCATGGAGTACGTGCTGATCCAGCGGGCGCGATTGGGGTGCAAGGTGGACAGTGGTGGCCATAAATCGCAGTCCTATATCCATGAAGATGCGGAGGTCGTGGCCGCGACACTGGCCGGAATGCCCGACAGCTTGGGTGGCAAGCGCATGGCGATCTATGTCGCAGAACTCGCCCGAGCGGGAATAACGCCAGACTGGATGCCGGGCGTTGTCCCGCGTTGTGTGCCGCTGCAAACCAAGAACAACCAGCATGGCGACCGCGCGACAACCATCGTCGTCGGCACCGAGCGGGTGAAGACGCGCGGCAAATGGCGCACGGTCGAGTTATTGGCATGCCCGATAACCTGGCGGCCGCATCCAGAACAGATCGCATCCGCCCGGCGCGGATATGACGATTGGTGGCAGGCGCTGGATTGGGTCCGGGATGGGTTAATTGGGGGCGGGATGCTTCGCGAGGTCGAGGTGACGACCGCGATGCCAAGGGTTCGGCCGTGGGTGACTGCCAAGCCTACAAAGTCTTGAAGCCGCATCAAGTTCAAGCGGCGCGGGCGGCCCGCATCACGCGCCGGAACATCAACCCCATAAGCATATCACGCGCTTCCTTGTCCTGCATGAAGGCGTTTCGCATCTGGTTATCCCGCTGGAAAACATGGATCGCGCGGCGCATGAACTCTGCGTTGAAGCGATCCTTCACCACTTCGGGAGCGTTGTTGCGCAAAATCTCGACCCAAGCCTCGTCATCCAGAATGGCTTCGTTGACCGCCTCGAATCGGATGTAGTCCTCTTCGGTGAAGTTCGTACCGTGGCGGGCATTGAAAGCGTCGATGATTTCAGAAAGCGCCCTCTGCTCTTCCTCAGTGTATGCATTGGCACCGAACCGGTCGATTGGTGACAGGCTAGCGGTATCGTCACGTTGGAGGCGCCCATCCGATACTCCCTGATCCTGCAACCGATACGCAGTCAGTTGCAGCATGTCATCGGTGATGTCTTCACCTTCGGGTGCCGCGCGCGACGGCAGCAGCCGCTTCAACCAAGAGCCATAAAGATGCAGCTTTTCAAGCCCCGTATCTTGGAGACTGACCACCTGCGCGATGAAAGAGTAGAAACGCAGGAACGAGGCCAGCAGCTGGCGAAACTCCTCCTGCTCATCCTCGGCCAACTGGGCTTCAAAACGACCGACCGCTTGACGCACAATCCCCTCAAGAACTGGCCGCTCATCTGCCGCCTGACGGTTTCCGAGGAAACGGGCGACAAAACGGTCGATTTCATCCTGCTGCAGGATCCCGAAGGCGTTCATGCGCGCTTGCAGGTTGTAGATCTGGTTCGGGTCTGAACGGTCCTCCATGCCGGTCGCATTATAATACGGCTTGAATGCCTCTTTGATGTCGTCGACCGCGTTGCGGAAGTCCAAAATGAAGGTCCGAGTTTTGGTTGGAAAGGTCCGGTTCAAACGCGACAACGTTTGAACAGCCTGCAACCCGTCAAGCTTGCGATCGATGTACATCGCCACCAGCTTTGGCTGGTCGAATCCAGTCTGATATTTTTCAGCAACCACAAGTACGTTGAACTCAGCGCTGTCGAACCGACGGGGCAGTTCTGTTTCCGGAAAGCCGTTCATTCCAGGTTCAGAGTATGCCTGACCGTCCACCAATATCTCGCCCGAAAATGCAACGAGGGAGTGCACGTTGTCGTAACCCTGCGCGACGATGTATCGGCTGATCGCCTGATGGGTACGGATGGCATGTTCGCGACTGGACGTGACAACCATTGCCTTCGCATGGCCAGCCAACTCTGGCAGGGCATGGCGGCGGAAATGCTCGACGATCACTTCGGCCTTTTGATCCATCGCAGTTTCATGAAAATCAACGTAGCGCGCAACTTTGCGGCGTGACTTTCGCTCCAGAAGCTCGGGATCCTCGTCGATGGCCTTCTCCAAGGCAAAATATGCCTGATACGTCTGATAGTTCTGAAGGACGTCGAGAATGAACCCCTCCTCGATTGCCTGCCGCATCGAATAAAGGTGAAAGGGAATAGGCAAGCCTTCCGGTCCGATGTTGCCGAACCGTTCCATCGTCACGTTTCGGGGGGTCGCGGTGAATGCGAGATACGAAAGATTGGTCTGTGGCCCTCGCAGGCGCTGCAGTTCCAGCAGAGCCCGCTCAACCTCATCGTGCTCATCTTCTTCCGAGATCCCGCCATCTGCCAACACCCGCGCCATACTGTCGGCATGTTTGCCCGATTGCGAACTATGCGCTTCATCGATCAGGATCGCGAACCTGCGCTGGGCCTCGTTCTTCAAGACGCTCATCTGGTCCGTTGAAAACTTGTGGATCGTCGAGATGATGATCTTGGCGCCTTGCTCGATGGCGGCCCGCAGCTGCCGCGAGGTTCCATCAATGGCCTTCACGTAGTTTGCGGTCTGGGCGAAGGACTTCACCGTATTCTGAAGCTGCCGGTCCAGCACGACCCGATCCGTGACGATGATCACGCTGTCAAAGACGGGGTGATCTTGATCATCGTGCAGGGTGGCAAGTTGATGGGCGACCCATGCGATGGTGTTCGATTTGCCCGAGCCCGCCGAATGCTGAAACAAGTAGTTCTGCCCAGCGCCCTTTTGCTTGGCATCGGCGCACAGGCGGCGCACCGCATCAAGCTGATGAAAACGCGGCCAGATGGTCGTACGCTTGACCTTGCCGCCTGACTCTTCGACTTCGCTCACCAGAACGAACTTGTGGATGATATCTAGCAACACCTCGCGCGACCAAACCGCCTTACTGCCCGGTACATCGCAGTAGAGGTAGGCGATACGAAACTCACCCTCGACATCTGGATTGCCCGCACCGCCGTCGCGCCCTCGGTTGAAGGGCAGGAACCGCGTCCGCCCGTTTTCCAAATGCGTCGTCATTGAGACATTGTCCTGGTCCAAAGCGAAGTGGACCAGCGCCCCGCGTTTGAACGTCAACAGTGGCTCACCATTTGGCGAACGGTCGCGGCGATACTGGGTCTCTGCCGTCTGGTAGGTCGAACCCGTCAGCGTGTTCTTGATCTCCAGCGTGATCACCGGGATGCCGTTCACGAACAGGACGACATCAATGGCGTTCTCGGACGAACGACTGTAGCGAACCTGCCGCATGGCGGTCAGAATGTTGCCCGCGTAGGCGCGCACAAGATCCGGGTTCATCGCCGAAGCTGGACGAAACCCGCACAAGCTGATGCGGATGCCTGGGACGATGGTGATCCCCTGCCGCAGCACCTCCAGCGTGCCGACAGCACCAAGGCGGCTGGCAATCTGCCGGGCAAGCTCGGCCTCGGCACGGCCGGGATATTGGTCGTTCAACCGGGTCCATGCATCTGGTTGGGTCGCACGGACAAACTCGGCCGCCATTTCTGGATCGATGGCATTTGCTCGATCAAACGCGGTGAAAGGGCGTTCCAACCAGCCCTGCCGAGTGACCAGTTGATCAACCAGATGAATTTCAACCGCCTCTTCGGTGTGCAGCTTTTCGCGGCGGATATTGGGGCTGGTCAAGACATTCCTCCTCGCGCGACGCTGGCCGGAGCATTCAGACGCATGCGTTCAATCAAATCTACAAAGTGATCCCGGAGCGCACGCATGGCGTCACGAAGAAAGTTCATCTCGGCCCAACCTTCAGGGCCAGGAAACTGGCCTGTTTCGTCACCATACCGCAGGTGGGTCGAGCGCGGATCAACCGCGTGCAGTTCAAGAATTCGGTTCCGCAACCAATCGGGCAGGACTGGGGCCATTGCCAGAAGTTTTGCCAGATCATGTTCCCTGCCCGGCTTTCCGCCCGTCGCCTCGATCAGGGACTTGAGGTAGAGCTCAAACGAATGGCGATAGAGATAAAGGATTGGGCTGGATACGGTGTAATCGGCCACCTGATTATCATTTACCAGTTGGACCACAGCTTCGGCTGCATCGAAGTATTGATCTGCCAATCCCCGCTTGTTTTCATCCAAGGCAACCATCCCGTCCCGCAAAATACCCTTCGGATATGACCATTCATCGAACCGCGCTGCACTGTCATCCATTTCGGTGAACAATGGCCCATGCAGCAGGTTGTCTGCGTCATCACTCATGCACCGCTCCAATGATGACTGGCCATATCGTCATTCACCTTCAAAAAGGCTGGGCGTGCTGGTCGAAATGGTGCGGGGCCCTCTGCCTTTCGGGATGATCTCATGTCGGCGCATCCAGCCGAGCCAGGTTTGCAAGTCGGCTTGCTTGAACTTGCCCTTTTCCGGATGCCAGTCCTGCAGGAAACCACGGATGATGGCGGCATCGTCAGGTTGCTTGCCGTCTATCAGCGCGTCGTTCCACACCGCGTAAAGCGTCGCGATGGCCTCGGTTGCTTCGGTATCCTTGCCCTTGAACAGGTCGACAAGATGCCGCAGGCATTCGGTCTGGCCGCCCAATGCCGCTGCAATGGCGTCGCCATGGCCCCCGGCGCGCGACATCTGCTGGAAAGCCACCTTCTCGCGATCTGCGCCCGCAGCTTCCCTCGTGTCGTAGTAGCCATCCTGCCGCAGGCCCAGTTCGATTTCCTGCACCATGGCGTCGTCGTAGGGGCCATATCGGTACCTCCGATAGCGGCCACCGATGTCGTTGATGTTGGCGTGCGCCTCGGCGAGGAACATCAGCTTTTGCAGCTTTGTGCGCCCCAGGTAGGGATCGGCGCCCAAGCGATGAACCACCTCGGCTGCGACCAGCACGCGGATAGTCCGTCGATCCGGCAGGGACGTGGGCTTTGGGCTGGATTGCAGCGGCACGGCATCAGCGCCAGCGAGCCGCGGCACAGTTTTCACCGGTCGTGCATGTGCGGCGACGTCGATCTGGCCCGTGACAGCGGCGGTGATCAGCGCGGCGCGGTACTCACGCAAACGGTTGATGGATGTCGTGACCTTCTCTGTGATTGCAGTGAAACGATCCAGACGGGCATTCAATTGGTCCAGCACCGCACGCATTTCCTCGGGCGGCGGCACTGCAATCGGCAGCTTTTCGACATTGGTCTTGGAAATCGACGCAAGGTTCGTGCTCTGGTTCGAATGAAGATAGAAGAAATCCCGGGCGTAGCGCGCGTTCGTGGCCATCGAAATCCAGTCGGAATAGCGCAGGTCGCCGGGCCTGACGCAGAACACATGGTTCTGGTTCAGGCAGGGTTCAAAGGGCGCGAGCCAGACGGCACCGCGACCGAGCTTGTCGTTGTCGCCCCCCTCGTTCATCAGAACATCGCCACGCCGCAGGCTGAACCGGTTGATCTCGGTTTCGGTCACGTCGATCTCGGCCACGTCGGAAAGATCAACCCAACCGGCCTGCACGTTGGCGACTCGCAAGTAAGGTGTGGTGATGACGCTGGTTCCCTCCGGGAGGGTCCGACCCAAAGTCATCCCGCCACGAACCCGGGCAAGATGCTTCAGCCTCCAGATCCGCCAGCCTGCAGGGATCTTTGGCAAATAGGGCGAGTCGGTTTCAATCAGCGGCGCATTGTCATCCAGCCCGACTGAGAGGGCGCGAGAGATGGTAGAGAAGCGCGCGTCTGCAACCGACACCAAGACCTGTTGCTTCTTCTCTATCAGCGCATCAATCCGAGCGGTTTCGGTGTCAAGGAAATCGGCGATCCGTTTCTGCGAAGCAATGTCGGGCAGATAAAGCCGGATATTCTTCATGTCCGAGTATCGCGTCGTCCAAAGGTCCGCCACGATGCCATGTCCCCAGCGGTAGAACTCCTCTTGGAACGCAGGCGACCGCAACAAATGATGCGCGAATGGAGGGTGGATACGAAGCGGTTCCAGAACGATGCTGATCAGCGAAACAGACCCATCAAGGGGTGAAACGCCACCCGATCCCTTGCGGTCGGATCGGCTGTTTATGACATAGTCGCCCGCCCGAACCAGTTTGCGATTGTCACCGTCATCAGACTTCGCGGCACTATCCAATTGCAGGACGATGCCGTTCATCGTGACTGAAAGTGGTTGGAAATCCTTGTCGCTAACTTTCTCGCGGCGTTCAGCGAACAACTGACCAAGCCGGTAAAGTGCCCATCCTGAAGGCACGTGTCGGGTCATGATTTCCATCACACCACCCTCCATGCCGCGCGGCCCCGCCAATCGGCCGGAAAACCCATCGCCGCTGGATCGGCCTGTGGGCATCCGTCGATCAGCGCCACCAGACGTCCGCGCCAGCCGCTGTCGGGCGCCACGACGCCCAGCAGGTGATCCAGCATCACAAGGGTGTTGTGCAGCATCCGGTCATGGGCGCCGCGCATCGCCACCGGCAGCGTTGCCGGGAATTTCGGCACCGCCATGGTCACCGTGAACCGCTTGTTCCACAGCCGCCCATGGTGGGCGCAGATGTTGCGCACATAGCTCATGTGATGCGCGAACGAGATCAGCGCCTTTTCATCCAGCCCCAGGGGCCTGGCGATGGCCTGGCGGTCCGCCCGCAGCTTGAGGTTGCCCAGCCACTTCGACAGCTGGCCGAACGAAATCACCTCTGCCGCCATCCAGACCGGGGGCAGAACGGGATCGGTATACTTGGTGCGATAGTGGTCGGCGAACGTGTCCTTGGACCATCGGAATTCATCGGACAGGGTTGTGACGGCCCGCGCGTGGCGGTCGCGGCTGTCATATAACCATTGGTCAAGGTAGCCGTGCGAACCATGGGTCATCGCCATGTGGTGCGCCCATCCGGCCCGCAGCGCGACCTCGACCCGCTCAATCGCGTCCATCACCAACAGGCGTAGTTGCCGGTCGAAGACATAAAGGGCAACTACATCCTCGAACCGCGTGCCCGGCCGGAAAGCATGATCGCCCGCCGCAGCCGGGGCCTCATACGTCAGCCAGTAGGCGCGCAACCGGTAGTAGGAAATGTGCTGCAGATAATGACGTGCAGATGCTTCATCATCGATCACCATGCCACGACGGCGCAGCAGTGCGAGCTGATCAGTGATGGACGTTGCTGGCTTGGTGAACTTCATCGGTCCACCATGCTGCCGGTTTCAGCACAAAAGCAGGCCCCAAAAACAAGTAACCCGCCAGGGTGCGCAGTACAAAGCCGAAGCTCTGCCCGAGGCGTGGCGGGTCTTGTTACGCGTAGAGTTAGTCGAGGGTTATCACCAAAGCAATAACGAACCGCACTGGGACACGAAAAATTCACACCACCACCTCGGACAACAGCGCCGCGATTTCGGACTCCAGCGTCTTCAGTTCAGTGTCGATCTCGGCCAGCGGGCGCGGCGGGATGTAGCGGTAGAAGTATCGGTTGAAGTTGATCTCGTACCCGACGCGGCCCACCTGGCCGTCGCGATCATCGGTGTAGGCCGTGTCCACCCAAGCATCGGGAACGAACGGCCGCACCTCGCGGTCGAAATACGACTGCCAGTCTTCCAGAAGTGGGACCAGTTCGTGATCCCGCAGACTGGTGTCGGGTTCGGGATTGCCGTCCTTGTCCCGGCAGATTGCGGCATCTTCATCGGGCGTGCCGAACTGAGCCAAGATGGCCTTGCGCACCGGCACACCGACTTTCAGTCGAGCATCGCGCAGAACCCGGGTCAGGGCGCTGTCAAAATCGACCCGGTCAAAGAAAACTTCGCCGCCAAGGTCAGTCTTCAAGGCCACCAAAAGATCTTGCCGTTCTGTGGCTGTCAGCTTTTCCATGGCCTTGTCTTGGGCCAGCGCGATCAGCGCGTCGTCTGTGACCTCGAACCGAAGGCGCAGCGGGCGTTCCACCCGGATCTCGCGATAACCGAAATCTGTTGTGGGGAAGATCTTGGACACGTCGCCGTAGCCCGCATTGCCGTTCAGATACTCGCCGTAGATGCGCACGATCTCGGCCCGGGCGTTATCTGTGATTTCCCGGCGCTTCGATCCAAGCGATTTGCGCATGGAGCTCCAGAACCGTTCGCCTGACCCGTCGATCAACTGCACCCGGCCGCGCCGGTCGACCGGCTTACGGTTGGTCAGGATCCACACATAGGTCTGGATGCCGGTGTTGTAGAAAATGTCGGTCGGCAGAGCGATTATAGCCTCGACCCAGTCGTTTTCCAGCATCCACCGCCGGATTTCGGACTCACCGGCTGCCGCGCCGCCGGTGAACAGCGGCGATCCGTTCATGACGATGCCGATGCGCGAGCCATTTTCGTCGTCGCGCATCTTCGAAATCATGTGCTGCAAGAACAGCAGCTGACCATCTGAAATGCGCGGAAGGCCAGCACCGAAACGGCCCCTCATGCCGCGATCAGCAGCCTCTTCCTTGATCGGATCAGCATATTTCTTCCAGTCGACCCCATAAGGTGGGTTCGACAGCATGTAATGGAAGGTCTGACCCTTGTGGGCATCCTGGATCAGCGTGTTGCCGAAGGCGATGCGCGACGCATCATGGCCTTTCACCAGCATGTCCGATTTGCATATGGCGAAGGATTCCGCGTTCAGTTCCTGACCGAACAGATCGACGTGCAGGGTGGGGTTCATCTCCACCATGCGTTCCTCGGCGATGGACAACATGCCTCCCGTCCCACATGCCGGATCGTATATGCGCCGTACGATGTGCCGACCGGACAAGGCCCCCTGATCATTGGCGATCAGCAGATCGACCATCAAGCGCACGACTTCACGCGGGGTGAAATGTTCCCCCGCCGTCTCGTTCGACATTTCCGAGAAACGGCGGATCAACTCCTCGAACAGGTATCCCATTTCGAGGTTGGACACCGCTTCCGGGTGAAGGTCGATCTGGCTGACCCGATCAAAAACCGCCCACAGGATACCAGCATTGTCCAGCTTCTTCAGCGCTTCGGTGAACTCGAATTTTTCGATGAAGATGTCGCGAACGTTTGGACTGAACTTGGCGATGTAGTCGATCAGGTTGGCCCGCAGCTGGCGTGGATCTTGTCCCCGCAACGATGCGAATGTGAACTGGCTCTCGTTGTAAATCTGCCCACCCGGCGAAGCGATGGCTGTCAGGATCATCGCCCGCGCTTCGTCGTCGGTTTCTTCCGGCAGCGTAGAAGCCGTTTCCAGCACGGCCGATTTGGTCGGTTCCAACAAGCAGTCGAGGCGCCGCAGAACAGTGAAGGGCAGGACAATCTTGCCGTATTCAGACTGCTTGAAATCCCCACGCAGGATTTCCGCGATGGACCAGATGTAAGCAGCGTTGGTCTTGATCGTGTCCTGACTCAAAATTTCACCTTCCAAAGTCCTCGGAAGGGCTTGTTTGCCTTCAACTTCCGCCGTTTTTCTTGAATGACGATACGCGCGACGTCGGCATCCATCAACCCGTCATGATTGAGCCAGACAATGCATGGCTTGTGCCTCCCCCCTGGTATGGTTCCTCCCCGGCTCCGTTTGTATGCGGGGGGGCGCAGCGCGGCGGTTCGCTAGCGACAGGCATTTTCACCGGGGAAGCCAAGCGGAAGCCACTTGGCGGAAGCCAGACGAGGAAACGTCGGGATTTCAGCAGCTTAGGAAATCACGATCTGGCTTTGCTGGATTCTTTTGCGGAATCCACCTGAGCCAGTTTGCGGAAGCCACTTGATGGAAGCCACCCACCTCGGAAGCCACCTCGGGAATCCAGATTGCCGCGTGCGTTTGGGCCGCGCCCATTGGGCACGGCATCGGTCAGGCGCGGCCTGAATACTTGGCCAAGAGGCCTTCCAGCAGGGCAATCCGGTTCTCGCTGAAATCACCCGTTTGCGCGGTCGGGGCTTCCATCGAACGCACGAAGAACTGCCGAAAGTCCTGGCGCTCGGCGCACCAGGCCAGCAGCTTCACACCTTGCGGCGGATGCACCAGCGCCAGCGGCAGCACGGTGCGCGTAGTCTGGTTCCCGTCGAGGTCGGTGTAGCCGAAGGCGACCGGCTGGTTGGCACGGATCGCGGCATGCAGGATTGCAAGTTCGGCCGTTCCGGCTGCGGGCACGTTGTCGGGCCAATAGGCGGCGGGACGCACGTCAAGCATCTGGTAGATGCGTCCGAGCAGCCCCCCCTCGGGATCGGTTTCCGCCAGCCGCGCCAGTGCGGCATTGGCCGCTGCGGCCGTGACCGGGTCGCCGCGATAACCCGCCAGCGCCAGGCCGCGAAGCGCTGCGTCCCGCAGGTCGGGATCCATCACCGGCACCGGGCTGGCCGCCACGCTCGTCACCGCGCCAGTTCCAAAACCGAACGCAGCCGCGGCCCCGGCAATCCGGGTGCCCAGCGCGCGGCGGGTGATGGTCATTGGCGAAGTGCGACCGAGTCGCATGGCGAAACCTCCGAGGCTGCAAAAGACGCCCGCAATGGCATGTCTGTTGCGATTCGGTCCAGTGTTTTCAAAGAATGGGGATTTGGCACAAAAAGCAGTTGGCGCGAGATTTGGCCCCGCAGATCGAATCCCATTGATTCCGCTTCATTTTTTCATTTGACAAAGCTGCCCCTCTTGACCTACCCCTTGATCATCGAAGAATTGCGCCCGGAGGATAACCCTCGCGGGCGCTTTCGTTTTACCCCACATCGCGGATCCTGCTCCTGTCGCTGCCACTTTTGGCCGCGCGCATCGGCTTGCCCGCCTGCCCGAGAGAGCCACCCCATGGACCTCGTCTTCGCGCCCAGCCAGATCGAGACCTGGCCGCTCGACCGGCTGCGCCCCTATGCCCGCAATGCCAAGGTCCATGGCACTGATCAGGTCGCCAAGATCGCAGCCAGCATGGCCAAGTTTGGCTGGACCGTGCCCTGCATGGTGGCCGACGATGGCGAGTTGATTGCTGGTCACGGCCGGGTGTTGGCCGCCGCCATGCTGGGGCTGAAGGACGTGCCGGTGATCCGGCTCAGCCACCTCGACGAGGCTGAACGTCGGGCTTACCGGATCGCCGACAACAAACTGACCGAGTTGGGCGAGTGGGACGAGGCGATGCTGCGCGATGAAATCGCGGGGCTCTTGGCGGAAGATTTCGACCTGTCGCTACTGGGGATCACAGACGAGGATTTGGACGCCCTGCTGCGGGATCCGGGTCAAACAGAAGGCGGTGTGGTCGAGGGCGAGGACGACATCCCAGAACCGCCGGTCACGCCGGTGTCCGTGGCAGGCGACCTCTGGCAGCTTGGGTCACACCGTCTGATCTGCGGCGACAGCACGTCCGCCGATGTCGTCAGTCGACTTCTTGGCGATGTGAAGCCCCTGCTGATGGTGACAGACCCGCCCTATGGCGTGGAATATGATCCGTCCTGGCGCAACCAGGCGGGTGCGGCCAAGACCAAACGGACCGGCAAGGTGATGAACGACGACCGTGCCGATTGGCGGGAAGCGTGGGCGTTGTTCCCCGGCGACGTGGCCTATGTCTGGCACGGCGCCCTGCATGCCACCACTGTCGCTGCGAGCCTGGTGGCGGCAGGTTTCGCCGTCAGGTCGCAGATTATCTGGGCCAAGGACCGGCTGGTGCTCAGCCGGGGCGATTACCACTGGCAGCATGAACCCTGCTGGTATGCGGTCAAGAAGACCGGCAAGGGCCATTGGGCGGGGGATCGGAAGCAGACCACGCTCTGGCACATCTCCGGCAAGGATCAGGACGCCGCCACCGTGCACGGCACCCAGAAGCCGGTCGAATGCATGCGCCGCCCGATCCTGAACAACTCCAGCCCGGGTCAGGCGGTGTTTGAACCCTTCATGGGATCCGGCACCACGCTGATCGCTGCGGAAACCACCGGGCGGGTCTGCTTCGGGATCGAATTAAACCCCGCCTATGTCGATGTGGCCATAGAGCGCTGGCAGCAGTTCACCGGCGCCAATGCCGTGCTGGCCGACACCGGCGAGACCTTCGCCGACCTGAAAGCCAAAAGGCTCGCGGCATGAACGCACCCCTTCTGCCAGGCAGGATCGAACACTGGCCCCTCGCCCGGTTGAAACCTTACGCCCGGAACGCCAAGACTCATGATGCCGACCAGGTCGCCAAGATTGCCGCCAGCATGGCCGAGTTCGGCTGGACCGTGCCGGTGCTAGTGGCGGCCGACGGCGAGCTGATCGCTGGCCACGGTCGCATCCTGGCCGCCGCACACCTCGGGCTTTCCGAAGCCCCGGTGATCGTGCTTGGCCATCTGACCGATGCCCAACGCCGGGCCTACCGCATCGCCGACAACAAGCTGACCGAGTTGGGCGGCTGGAACGAGGCCCTGCTGCTGCAAGAACTGCAGGCGCTGCTAGCCGAGGATTTCGACCTCGGGCTGATCGGGATTCCGGAGGATGAACTGGACGCACTGCTGCACGCGGGCGACGACGACAGAACGGTGATCGACGACGATGCGGCCGATGCCATCCCCGCCCCACCCGCCGAACCCATCACAAAGCCGGGCGACATCTGGGCGCTGGGCAAGCACCGGCTATGCTGCGGCGATGCCACCGATCCGGCCGTCGTCGCCAGGCTGATGCAGGGCGAGCAGGCCACGCTGATGTTCACCTCACCGCCCTACGCCCAGCAGCGCGACTACGGCGCAGCGAAAGAGAAGGTCGGCGATTGGGACGCGTTGATGCAGGGCGTGTTCGCTGCGGCGCCGGTCACTCCGGATGCGCAGGTCCTCGTCAACCTCGGCTTGGTGCACCGCGACAGCGAATGGCAGCCCTATTGGGAAGGATGGGTCGAATGGATGCGCGCCTCTGGCTGGCGGCGGTTTGGCTGGTACATCTGGGATCAGGGGCCCGGCCTGCCGGGCGACTGGAACGGCCGCCTCGCTCCGTCGCACGAGTTCATTTTCCATTTCAACCGCAGCCCTCGCAAACCGCACAAGACCGTCCCGTCCAAGCACGCGGGCGAAACCCTCGGCGGCGGTGGGCTGCGCGGGGCCGACGGCACCGTTCACGCCAAGACCGGAAGCGGCAACGCGATCCAAAGCCACCGCATCCCCGACAGTGTGTTCCGCATCATGCGGCATAAGGGTGGATTGGGCGCCGCCGGTTCGCACCCGGCAGTGTTCCCGGTGGCGCTGGTCGAGGCGGTTCTGACGGCGTTCTCAGACCCTCGCGACTTGATCTACGAGCCGTTCTGCGGCTCCGGCACCCAGATCGTCGCGGCCGAACGCGCTGTGCGACGGTGCTTTGCGATGGAACTGGACCCGGTCTATTGCGACGTGGCCGTGCGGCGGTGGGAGATTGCGACCGGAAAGTTGGCGCGTTTGGACGACAGCAACGAGAATGCTCATGACATGGAGAGGCTGCAGCAATGATAAATGGCGACTATCTCTGGCGAAATGGTGATCTGGTCCGGGCTGTTCCGATCCAGCGCGCCGATCTGAACCAAGCCATATCGCGGGTTGGCTTTCGGCCGGAACATACACCGGAGCGGGGAAAGGGCCGCTGGTACACTTGGCGGGACGTGGTTGCTATTGCTGTGGCGCAGGATTTGCGCCGGATCGGCCTTGGTCCATTAATGGCATTTGGGCTTGTGCAGGAACATCTGTCGCAGTTTCTGCGCGCCTGCACCGATCAGCCGGGCGACTGTGCCGATGTCGTCTGGGTGATCTATCAGAGTGACGACCACCTCGAGATCAAGACGCCTTGTGAGTTTATGCGCCATGCCGAAGACGTAAAACATTTGACGGCATCAAGTGAAGGCGCGCACCTTGTCGTCAATGTGGGTCAGATCGCAAGCCGCGTCTTCCATGACCTGCAAGCGGTTAGAGAGGGACAAGCGCGCGCTCTTTCTGAAGAATTGAATTTGGCAGAAGCTGAGGCGATGAATCAGGCGGTTTCCAGCTTGTAAACGGTCCCCCGTCCTTCGATCTTTTCTGCTGTGACGGGGAGAGCGAGCTTCTTTTTCAATACCCCTGAGATTGCGCCGCGCGCGGAGTGACCCATCCAGCCGGTAGCCTCTACAATCTCCGCGATGGACGCGCCTTCGGGCCGCCGCAGCATCTCGATCAACATCCCCTGTTTCGTCCCGACGCGCTGCTTCGGCTGGGCGGCTGTGGCCTCTATTGGCGCGGGGGTCTTTGCGGCGTGTTTGCGGATGGCGATCACCGTTTTCACCACCACCGGGTCGATCCCGATAGCCAACAAGCCAGCATCCGTCACCACCAGCGTCGTGCCATGCCCATCGCCAGTTTCGCGCCAAAGAGGTTCGCCCCGGCACAGATTGGCGTCGACCTCCTGCAGCCAGCCGTGTTCGATCATCTTCGACACAGCCATCTTGGCCGCCGCTCCGGCCAGACCCTTGGGCAGCGGCAGGGCGATGTTTTCCGGGCGCTGGGCTCCGGCGCTGAGGATGATGATCTGGGTTTCGGTAAGTTTCGTCATTGCGTGGTCCTCTACAGGTCGTGCGTTGCTAGGAAGGCGGTGATGCGCGACATCAGGTCGTTGTGGCCGTCGGCATTCGTGCCGATGATCACGTCGCCATCGTCGTCACGCTCCAGATCGGCAATCTCGCGCAGCAGGGCGATGGCGTCATCGCAGGCGGCGATGCGTTCGGCCTCCCATGCAGCGGTGATGGCGTCCTGTTCGATCTGGTGGCGCTGGGCCGGATCAAGCGGCATGGCTGGCCTCCCATTTGGCGAAGTCGTCGGACATGCCCATGCTTTCGGCGATCTTGCGCAGGATGCCCGGCGACTGAGCCTCCAGATCGGCGGCCAGCTTGGCCTCGTCCGCGAAGGTTTCGCGCGGCAGATGGTTCAGCGTGCCGTAGTGCAGGCGCATCGACGCCTCGACCCCGGCGGGGTTCAGGTCGGGCGCAAGTTCGTGCAGCAGGGTTTGGTAGGACATCAGTATCTCCATGGTTGGGCGCGCGGGTTTACGGCCCCTCCTACGCAAGCAAGCCCCGCCATCGCGAGGCTTGGTCAGGGCGGGTCTGCATTACTTGGCGAATTCGCCCTCGCTGAATGCGCTGTCGGTGATCTGGCGCAGCAGGCTGGAATAATGGTTCAGCGTGCCAACATCGCCCCAATGGATCGCGTCCGGGTCGGTGTTGAAATGGTCAGCGCTGAGGGTCTGGATGCGGGCCAGCATGTCGTCAATCCGGCGTTTGGTGGCGAGGAAGGACTCGAGGGCTTTGTCGTTCGGGGCAGTGGCGCGATTGGCGGAGCGGGTGGTCATGGCTTGGTCATCCTAGCTTGGGTTGCATCGTTTTGGTGTAATCACCATCGCTCTGACGGAGCGGCTAGTGTAGGTAAATCCAAGCAATATCAGTGCTTTCTGATTACACTCGGGCGACATCGACCTGCGGTTCGACCACCACCCACTGGCATCCGATCCACATGTAGAGATGGGCAAACTCCCGGGTGGGGCGCGGCAGGATGCGGGGATCGCGGGGCGGGCTGAAGCAGTCCAGCGCCGCGGGCGTGACCTGCCGGATCTCAATAGCGGTGAGGATGTCCTTGGGTTTCCAGCGCGCCAGCGCAGGCAGCATGTGGGCGAGATAGCCGTCGAAATGGACGTAGACATGCGCCCATTCCTCGGGGCCGAGCTGGATTGCGATCTGCGCGCGGGTGCTCATGGTGCCGCCTCAGATCAGCTGCAGATCGACCATCACGGCGCTGGCGGCGGCCAGTTGCGCGGTCGGAAGGTCGATCTTGATGTGCGAAAAGAGATCGGAGCAGTCGGCTTTGATCCCGCCCTCGCGCAGCGCGGCTTCAATGACCTCCGCCACCACGCTGGGGCGGCTGCGGTCGAGGTGTTCCGGCAGCGTGCCGATGTCGATGCGGATGGTGGTGGTGGCCATGGTCATGTCCCTGGTCTCCTTCAGCGTTTCGCAGCGGCGGCGAGGCCCGCAGCGTAGGCCGCTTCCAGTGCGGCGCGGATCGCCCAGACCGCCACTTCGTGGAAGTCGAGCCGGTCGCTGTTCTGGGTTTCCAGCGTCTCGATCCTGTGAAAATGCTTCGTCGCGATCTCCAGCAGCAGGGCGTCGCTTGGCACTTTGGCGGGGGTGGTCTTGGCGGTCATGGCGTCATCTCCGGGACTGAGTTGCATCGTTTTCCTGCAATCAGATTCGCTCTATGCGGGAGTGTAATCAACTGATTAAGACAGATATTTCCGTTTACTTTCAATGTTTTGACCTGAATTGAGGGTGTCATGGAAGGTATGTCCGAACGTGAGTATTCCGCCCATTCCGGCCTCTCGCGCGGCGCGATCCAGAAGGCGCGCAAGGCAAGTCGGCTGGTCGTTTACAGCGACGGGTCGATCAACGCCGCCGCCTCCGATGTGCGGCGGGGTGAGATGACGGATCCCGACCAGCAGCGCCGCAGCACCGGCGGCGACAGCGGCTTTTCTGGGCCTGCGGACAGCTCGTCCTATCTCAAAGCCCGCACTGCACTGACCGTCTACCAGGCGCAAGACAAGCAGCTGGCAATTCAGAAGCGCAAAGGCACGCTGGTTGACCGGGCCCGGGCGGAGGCGCTGGTGTTTCGGCTGGCGCGGCAAGAACGCGATGTCTGGGTGACCTGGCCGTCCCGGGTGGCGGCGCTGATGGCGGCCGAAGTGGCAGCGGAGGTGGAGAAGCAGACGAACAAACCGGTGATGATCGAGGCCGCGATCCTGCAAAGGGTGCTGGAAACCCATGTCAGAGAACAGCTCGCAGCCCTCGCCGACCTCCGAGTCTCCCTGGGGTGATGATGACGACCTGACCGCTGATCTCGACCTCGGGTTCGACGGGGCGGAAGATCTCCTGCGCACCTGGCGCCGGGGCATGCGGCCTGACCCGGACCTGACGGTATCGGAATGGGCGGACCAGAATCGCTGGCTTTCGTCGCGGGCGTCTGCAGAACCCGGGCGGTACCGGACGGCGCGCACGCCCTATCTGCGCGAAATCATGGATGCGCTGTCGCCGCGGCACCCGGCCCAGCGCATCTCGTTCATGAAGGCCGCGCAAGTCGGGGCGACAGAGGCTGGCAACAACTGGATCGGCTTTGTGATCCACCATGCGCCGGGGCCGATGCTGGCCGTGTTGCCAACCGTGGAAATGGCCAAACGGACCTCGCGCGGGCGGCTTGATCCGCTGATCGCGGACAGCCCGGCCTTGCGCGAACGGGTCAATCCGGCGCGGTCGCGGGATGCGGGCAACTCGATGCTGTCGAAGGAGTTTCCCGGCGGCATCCTGGTACTGACCGGTGCGAACTCTGCCACCGGCCTGCGGTCGATGCCCGCGCGCTACATCTTTCTCGACGAGGTCGATGCCTATCCGGCCTCAGCCGACGAGGAGGGCGACCCGGTCACCTTGGCCGAGGCCCGCACCACCACTTTTTCGCATCGGCGCAAAGTGTTCATAGTTTCGACCCCGACGATCCGTGGGCTGAGCCGGATTGAGCGCGAGTTCGAGGCCAGCGACCAGCGCCGCTACTACGTGCCCTGCCCGCATTGCGGGGCGACGCAATGGCTGCAGTTTGAGCGGCTGCGCTGGGCAAAGGGCCAGCCTGAGACGGCCGCTTACGCTTGCGAGGGGTGCGAGAAGCCCATCGCCGAGCACCACAAGACCCAGATGCTGGAACAGGGCGAATGGCGGCCGACGGCTGTCTCTGTCGATCCGCATTCCATCGGCTTCCATATCTCCGCGCTTTACTCGCCCATGGGCTGGAAAAGCTGGGCCCAGATCGCGCGAGACTGGTTGGCCGCCCAAGGCTCCGACGAGATGCTGCGCGCCGCCCGCAACACGTTGTTGGGCGAGACATGGGTGGAATCTGGCGATGCGCCGGAGTGGCAGCGGCTGGCGGATCGGCGAGAAATGTTTGCCGCCACCGTGCCGCACCTCGGGTTGTTCCTGACCGCAGGCGCGGATGTGCAAAAGGATCGGATCGAGGTCGACGTCTGGGCCTGGGGCCGGGGACTGGAAAGCTGGCTGGTGGAACACATCGTCGTTCCGGGCGGGCCAGAGGATCCTGCAGCCTGGGACAAGTTGACAGCTCTGCTGGGGCGGACTTGGGCGCATGAAAGCGGCGCTGTCATGCAGTTGTCGAAACTTGCCATCGACACCGGCTACGAGGCCCCGGCAGTTTACGCGTGGTCGCGCGCCGCCGGTTACGCACAGGTGACCCCGATCAAGGGGGTGGAAACTTTCAATCGCTCGACGCCGGTGTCGGGGCCGACCTTCGTAGACGCCACCATCGGCGGCAAGCGGCTGCGCCGGGGTGCCCGGCTCTGGACCATAGCGGTCTCCACCTTCAAGGCGGAAACCTATCGCTTCCTCCGGTTGGAACGTCCCTCGGACGAGGACCGCGCTTTGGGCGTTTGCGATCCAGCTGGAACGATGCACCTGCCCAATTGGGCAGACACCGAATGGCTAAAGCAGCTGGTGGCGGAACAGATGGTCACGGTGCGCAACAAGCGCGGCTTCGGCCATCAGGAATGGCAGAAGATGCGGGAACGCAACGAGGCGCTGGACTGCCGGGGCTATGCCCGGGCGGCAGCGTGGATCCTCGGGGCGGATCGCTGGGACGAAGCGACTTGGCGGTCGCTGGAAGGCCAGGCTGGCGTGGAAACCAAAGAACAGGTTGTGGCGGTGGTGATCGAACAGACCGCGCCCACTGCCGGAACCGTACTGACACCTCGCCGCCGACGTTCCGGCGCGGTGACCCCGAAATACATGAGGTAGCGACGATGACTTTGGCAGAAATGCAGGCGCTGCTCAGCGCCCTCCTTGGCATGCGCTTCGGTGGCGTGCGGTCCATCACGTATGACGGCCGCCAGATCAGCTATGGCTCGGACGCCGAACTTGCGACCGCGATATCCGATCTCGAACGGCGGATTGCGGCTACCGACACCACCGTCACGCGGTCGCGGGTGTCCCGGCCCTTCGCATCGAAGGACTTGTGACCATGGCGATGACAAGTTGGCGTGCGCGGGTCGGCGCGTGGGTCGGCGGCTTTGGGATCCCTGGTGGCTTTGATGCCACCTCCGGCCAGCGCCGGTTGAAGGGCTTTGTCACATCGCGTGCCCATGTCAACGCGCTGATCGCGGCCTCCGGGCCGGAGATGAACGCCCGCGCCCGCTGGTTGGTGCGCAACAACGGCTATGCCGCCAACGCTATTGAGTCGTGGGCCGCCAACACGGTCGGCGATGGTATCAGCCCGAACTCGTCAATTGAACAGGCATCCCGCAAAGAAGCGGTGCAGCGGCTGTGGCTGGCCTGGACCGATGATGCCGATGCGGAGGGACTGACCGATTTTTACGGGCTGCAGCGCCGCGCCGCCCGCGAGGTGTTCATGACCGGCGAGGTCTTCCTGCGGTTCCGGTCGCGCCGCCCGGAGGATGGACTAACCGTCCCCCTGCAGATCCAGATGCTGCCGTCCGAAATGTTGCCTCTCAACCACAACGTCGTGGACGGCAATGGCAATGTCATCCGTCAGGGCATCGAGTTCGACCGGGTCGGACGGCGGGTGGCGTTCCACTTCCTGCGCCGCCATCCCGGCGACAGCACCGATCCGGGCCTATCTGGCGAAACCGTCAGGGTTCCGTCATCGGAGGTTTTGCACATCATTGACCCGGTCGAGGCCGGGCAGTTGCGCGGCGTCTCGCGGTTTGCCCCCGCCATCGTGAAGCTTTTTCTGCTTGATCAGTATGACGACGCGGAACTCGACCGCAAAAAGGTGGCGGCGATGTATGCGATGTTCGTGACCTCGCCCGCACCGGACAATCCGCTTGCCCCACCCGATGAGGAATATGAGGTGGCACCCGGCCAAGTGGTTCGCCTCGATCCCGGCGAGGATGTGACCGTCAGCGCCCCAGCCGATTCCGGGTCCACCTATGAGCCCTTCCAGTATCGGACCCTGCTGCAGATCTCGGCCGCGCTCGGCATTCCCTATGGGTATCTCAGCAACGACGGGGCCAAGGGCAACTTCTCGAATTCGCGGCTGTCGCTGATCGAGTTCCGGCGCCGCGTCTCGGCTTGGCAGCATTCGGTGATGGTGTTCCAGATGTGCCGACCGGTCTGGGCTCGGTTCATGGATACCGCCGTGCTGGCCGGTGCATTGAAGCTGCCGGGCTATGACCGTCGCCGCACGGAATATCTCGCCTGCAACTGGTTGCCGACGAAATGGGATTGGGTTGATCCCTTGAAGGACGCCAATGCCGAAATCGCCCAGATCGAAGCGGGCTTGAAATCCCGCACCCAGGCCATCGCAGAGCGTGGTTATGACGCCGAACAGGTCGACACGGAAATCGCCCGCGAGCGGGAGAGGGAGAAACGCCTCGGTCTGGACTTCCGGCGCCCGGGATCCCCGGCGCAAGGGCCGGGCGGCGGGGATCCGAACGCGGATCCGAATGCCACTGACCAAAATGCGTCCGATCCAAACGAGGACCTGCTGCCAGACCCTGCACCGCAGGAGGGGAATTGATGTTCCATGCGCAAATCGCCCAGCGGGCATTCAACACGCCCCTGTTGGTTGAGCCATCCAAGGCCATGGCGTTCCTGTCCGGGCTGGGGCCGCGCATCACCGGACGGCAGTTGCGGCTGGCCGGGATTGAAGTGCCGCCGGAAGATATGGCCCATGTGGCGCTGCCTGCTCGCGCCGGTATCCTGAGCAATAGCTTGGCCGAGCAATATCAGCGCGATGGCCAGACACCCTTTGCGATGGTCGACGGCATTGCGGTGATCGAAGTCTCCGGTGTGCTGGTGCATCGCGGGGCATGGATCGGGCAATCGTCCGGGCAGACGTCCTATGAGGGGATCGCGGCGCAGCTTGCGGCGGCGGCCTCAGACCCCGCCGTGCGAGGAATCGCGCTCGAGATCGACAGCTTCGGCGGCGAGGTCGCGGGCGTGTTCGACTTGGCGGATGCCATTCGGTCGGTGCGCGCCGCAAAACCGGTCTGGGCCTTTGTTGCGGAACACGCCTTCTCGGCAGGCTATGCGCTGGCGTCCCAAGCCGACCGGATCATCCTGCCCCGGACGGGTGCTGTCGGTAGCATCGGCGTCGTGGTGATGCATGCCGATCTGAGCGGCCAGCTTTCCGATGCGGGCGTGACGGTCACGCTGATCCATTCTGGCGCACACAAGGTCGATGGCAATCCATACGCGCCGCTGCCCGATCCGGTGCGGGCACGCATCCAGTCAGAAATCGACAGCATCCGCACCCTCTTCGCCGAAACCGTCGCCGTCGGTCGCGGCCGCCGCCTGAGTGCCGATGCAGCGATGGCCACTGAGGCCGAATGCTATCGCGGTGCTGAGGCCGTCGCGGCGGGGCTGGCCGATGGAGTGTCCGATCCAGCCTCTGCCTTTGCCGCCTTTGCCGACCACGTGAACCGGCGCAGTCCTTCCCGAAGCGCTGGGCCAGGCCGCGCCCCACAATCCCAACTTTCCAAGGAGAAGATGATGAAACCGAATGCCACCACCGCAACCGAAACGCCGGATCCCGAGACCCCCGAGGAACAGACGTCTCCCGCCGCTCCGGCACCCAACTCGCCCACTCCGGCCCCGGCCAGCAACGGTGATGCCGCCGCGTTCGCCCTGTCCCTGGCCCGGGCCGAGGCCGCCGAGCTGGCCACCATCGGTGCGCAGGCGGCCCGTTTGGGCGTGCACATCGACGTTGCCGAAGCCGTGCAAAAGGGCATTCGCCCGGACGCGCTGCGCGCCTCCGTTCTGAACCAGCTGGCCGCGCGCAGCGATGCCGCTGCAATCGCCGTGGTGCCGCCGCCGAAGTCGGCCGCCCCAGAAAGCCCGCTGCTGGCCGCTGTGAAGCGTGCCGCCAGCGCTGCCAAACCCACTTGAAATCTGACCGTCGCGATGCGCGCGACGGCACTTTCCGTGAACCCGCAAAGGATATGAACCATGCCCACGCTGACCCAAGGCCCCTCGCAGGCCGATGTCGTCAAGATCCAGTTCGACCCGAACTACACCAACGAGGCGATCACGCTTCTGCTGGGCACAAACTACAAGGCGGGGTCCGTGCTGGGCAAGATCACCGCCAGCGGCAAATACAAGCTGGCAACGGCCGCCGGGGCCGATGGCGCGCAGATTGCGGCGGCCGTTCTGTTGAACCCGGTCGATGCCACACTTGCCGATGCCACCGGCATCATCCTGGCACGCGGCCCGGCTATCGTGTCCAAGGCCGCGCTGGTCTTCGACGCCTCGGTCAACACCGCGCCGCTGACCGCCACCAAATGGGCCGAGCTGACCACCGTCGGCATTGTGCCGCGCACCAGCGCTTGATCACCACCCCCTCAAAACCCCGGAGACAACCATGAACGCCATCATCCGCAACCCGTTTGACGCGGGCGGCTATTCGCTTGCTGAAATGACCCAAGCCATCAACATCCTGCCCAACCTTTACACCCGGCTGGGCGAGATCGGCCTCTTCGCCTTCGAAGGCATCACCCAGCGATCCGTCATCATCGAACAACTCGACGGTGCGCTGAACGTCCTGCCCTCAGTGCCTTTGGGTGCGCCGTCGACCTTGGCCACCCGGCAAGGCCGCTCGATGCGCAGCTTTGGCCTGCCGTGGATCCCGCATGACGATGTGATCCTCGCCACCGACATTCAGGGTGTGCCCGCTTTTGGCGGGGCCGAGAACGAACAACTGGCCACCGTGATGCTGCGCAAGCTGACCCTGATGCGGAGGAAGCATGCCCAGACCCGCGAATACATGGAGATGAACGCGCTGCGCGGCATCGTGAAGGACGGCGCGGGCACGACGCTCTACAACTACTTCACCGAATTTGGCCTTGCGCAAATCTCGGTGGACTTCGTCTTGGGCACCGCCACGACCAACGTTCAGGGCAAGGTCCGCGACACGATCCGGGCGGTGGAGGACAACCTTTTGGGCGAGTCGATGATCAGCGTTTACGCGCTGGTCAGCCCGGAATTCTTCGACAAGCTGATTGGCCACGCCCTGACGCAGGACGCCTACAAGTTCTACTCCGCCACCGGTGCCCAGCCCCTGCGCCAGGACGTGCGTCGCGCTTTCCCCTTCGCGGGCATTCTCTTCGAAGAATACCGGGGTGCCGTGACCCTCTCGACCGGCACGGCCGAACGCCTGATCCCGGCAGGTGAGGGCATCGCCTTCCCGATCGGCACCATCGACACCTTCACGACCTATGGCGGCCCGGCCAACCAGATCAGCCTCGCCAACACCGTCGGCCTGCCGCTTTATGCCCGGCAACTGATGGACGACAAGGACCGCTGGATCAACATCCTGACCGAGGCATCGATCCTGCCAGTCAACAAGCGGCCCCGCACCGCGATCCGCCTCTTCAGTTCCAACTAACAGGGGGTTGCAGCATGAACGCCTTCGCCACCGCCATGAACCTCATCTTCGCCGATGCCAACATGGCGGTGGATGCCATCTGGTTCGCCGGAGGAACTGGCCCGGGCGTTGCCGTCCGGGTCATCCGCAAGTCCCCCGACGAGATCACCCCATTTGGCGCCGGGCGCATCCTGTCAGAGACCACCCTCTTGGACGCGCGCGTGGCGGACATGCCGACGCCCGCACCGGGTGATATCATCCAGATCGGGGCCGAGGACTTCCTGGTGCAGGGTGAGCCCAAGGCCGACCGTGAGCGCCTGATCTGGACGCTGAACACGAGGAAGCCATGAAACTAGACATCAGCTTCACCCCCGACCTCGTCGCAATGATGCGCGCCGAGGTGGCGGCGGGACAAAAGGCCGTTTCGGTCACCATGGCCGAAGCAGGAACCAGCCTGAAATCCGCCTGGCGAGCGCAGATCACCGGCGCGGGCCTCGGACAGCGGCTGGCAAACACCATCCGGTCGCAGACCTATCCCAAGGGTCGCAACAGTCTCGACGCCGCTGCACTGGTCTGGTCCAACGCCCCGGTGATCATCGGTGCGCATGACTCCGGCCCCTTGATCCGTTCCGGCAACGGCTTCTGGCTGGCCATCCCACTGCCCGCCGCTGGCAAAGCACAGGGCGGCAAGCGCATCACGCCCGGCATGTGGGAGCAAAAGACCGGCCTCCGCCTGCGCTTTGTCTATCGCAGCCGGGGCCCAAGCTTACTGGTGGCAGACGCGGTTCGGTTGAACACCCGGGGCCGGGCGGCGGTGTCGAAGTCAAAAACCGGGCGTGGACAGGTCACCGCTCCGATATTCCTGCTGGTGCGGCAGGTGAAACTGCCCAACCGTCTCGATCTGGCGCGTGATGCCGAACGTGCACAGGCGGCCATTCCTGGCAGCATCGTGCGCAATTGGGTGGAGGTGAACTGACTGACAGTTTGGGGCAGGACATTGATCCCAAACGCCCATGTCCGCTTGAAGATTGGACCTTGCAGCGCTAGCGTGAACTCAACGGAGCGTTGAGAGATTTTCGAAGAAATGCGCAAGTTCCTTTTTTCTCTACCTTGGATTGCTTTGCTCGGGTTACCGGCAGGTGCTGATCCGTCGCAGCAAGTGATCGACACGGCACGCTCGGACTGCCGAGATGCATTTCTCGCTCGTGATGCAGAAGCGTACATGAATGTCGCCGCATCAATGATCGCGTGGGGCCCGCTGGAGAGCGCTAATTGGACGAAGGAGGTCGAACTATGCCTTGCATTTGCTGACGCGATCGACGGCGCAAGCCTACAGGTGGCGCGCGCGCGTGCGGCGGCCATAACCAACGGCGGCGGTTCGACGGATAAGCCCCTTTCCAATGCAACTGAACCACAAGGAGAAGCACCTGACGGCAACACCAAGTTGTCGGATTATCTAGAACGCCTTAACGCGGGAGGGCCGGACATCGATGCGGTTGTTGCTGAAATCGCGGCGGACACAAGTCTGGCTTCGCAGGTAGGGCCCGAGCGTGACGAGCTTGAAGCTGCGCTTAAAGCACATGTTCGACCAATTCCAGCCACGCAAGCGGAGCGTAACCTTGTCGCGTACAAAGCGTTGGCTCGGGTAAACCCGGAAAACCAGGACTATAAGGAAAAAATTAGTCAATATGAGAGTGCCGTTGAAGTTGAAAGCGATAGGCTTAAAAAGATCGCGCGGCAGCTCGAGGGGCGTTTAGTGCGAACGGAAGCCGCCTTCGATGGATCTTCTTGGTCAAGGCACCCATCGTCGCCGCGTTATCAAGATATCCGCAATTACGTTACGCTCTACTTAATAGAGTCGAGCACCGGCCAGAAAAGTATCGAGCTGTTCTTCAACTACACCTCTCGCAATGGGTGGCTCTTCGTCGAGAGTGCATCAATTAATATTGACGGAGAGACATCTTCCGTGCCCACAAGCCAATGGCTCCGAGACAATGACAGTGAAATCTGGGAGTTCGCGAGCATGCGAGGGGAGGCAGCGGTAACTTTGGCTCGTAAGATCGCCAAAGCGAACCGCGTGGTCGTCCGCTTCAACGGCCAGCAGTTCTACGATGACTATGTCGTATCTCAGAGCGACAAGCGGGTTATCCAAGAAATGCTGGCGATGTGGGATGTCATCTCTGCAAAATAGTTGAACGGAACTCGGCACAAGTTCCCCCATGGTTAAACCCAGCATTGGAATATTCCCTTCTGGAAAATTCAGTTATTGATCATACGATTCTGATCAAGACATTCTTCTCGAAATAAATGCGAATTCTGCGGGACCCTCAGCCATGCCCACTCTCCGCGAAACCATTCTCGCAACCCTGCATGCACGGCTACAAAACCTTACTGCCCACGTGTTGCGCGGCGAGGTGCTGCCCGAGTGCATTCCCGCAACGGGTCTGATCATCCTGCGAGATGGCAAGCCGGGTGACCCGGAGGTGCTGCTGTCGCCACTGACCTATATCTATGAGCATCGGGCCGAGCTGGAGGTGGTGATCCAGGCCGGGACCGGGCGCGATGTCCTGTTTGATGCGCTAATAGCAGAAATCGGCGCGGTTCTGGCGGCCGACCGCACGCTGGGCGGGTTATGCGACTGGGTCGAGGCAGAAGCGCCCGAGTCGGTCGATCTTCCCATCGAAGGTGCGGCTTCCCTGAAGGCTGCGGTGATCACCGTGGTGCTGCACTACACCACCTCTGACCCACTGATCTGATTTCCCTCACGAAAGGACACTGACATGGCACGCGCACAAGGAGCGCGGGCGCAGATGGCGCTTGCGTTCGAAACGGTCTACGGCACCCCACCGGGGTCCGGTTTTACCCAGATGCCCTTCATCACCTCCTCGCTGGCGGCGGAACAACCGCTGCTGGCCTCCGAGCTACTCGGCTATGGCCGCGATCCCCGCGCGCCCTTGCTCGATGCGATCACCACCGATGGCGATGTCGAGGTGCCCATCGATGCCGTGGGCTTCGGCTTCTGGCTGAAGGCGGCGTTCGGAGCACCCACGACGGCAGGCACCGTCGCGGCAACTGGCGCGATCACCTTCTCGGCGCAGCCTGCGGTCAACGCAACCCTGACGATCAACGGCACGGCCTTCACTTTCGTCGCCTCCGGTGCCACCGGAAACCAGGTGAACATCGGCGCCAACTTGGCGGCGACGATGACTGCGCTGGCCGTAGCGCTGAACGCCAGCGTGGTGCCGGGCGTGGCGCTGGCGACCTATTCCAGCACCGCCACCGCGCTGACGATGGTCTATGATGTCCTCGGCAGCACGGGGAACACGTTCACGCTGGCGGCGTCGATCTCGCCCGCGTCCAACGGCACAATATCGGCGGCGACCCTCACCGGCGGCCTGAATGCCCACACCTTCATGTCGGGCAGTTGGACCCTGCCCAGCATGTCCATCGAAGTCGCCATGCCCGAGGTCCCGCGGTTCGCGATGTATTCCGGTTGCGTTCTGGACGCGCTGTCCTGGTCGATGGATCGCTCGGGCCTCTTGAGTTCCAAGGTCATGCTGGTGGCGCAGGGTGAGACCATCGCTGGTACAACCGCTGCGGGGACGCCTGCTGCCATTGCCCTCAAACGGTTCGGCCACTTCAACGGGGCAATCAAGCGTGATGGTGTCGCGCTGGGCAACATCGTTTCCGCGGATGTGACCTATGCCAACAACCTTGACCGGATCGAAACCATTCGGTCAGATGCAAAGATCGACGGTGCCGACCCGACCATCGCGGCCCTCACTGGCAAGATCGAGGTACGGTTCGCTGACACGACCCTTCTGACCCAAGCCATCAATGGCACGGCAGCGGCGCTAGAGTTCAGCTACCTGCTGGGCAGCGGCGAAAGCCTGACGCTGACCGCGCATGCGGTGTATCTCCCCCGACCGCGCATCGAGATCAAAGGCCCAAAAGGCGTGCAGGCCAGTTTCGATTGGCAAGCAGCCCTCGCCATCAGCCCCGCCCGCATGTGCACCGTCGTTCTCGTCAACAGCATCGGAGGTTACTGATGATCCGGATCAATCTTTCGCCCGAACCGCAATGGCTCGATCTTGGCCATGGCGTGCGACTGAAACTCCTGCCGCTGACCACCGCGCTGATGGTGGCGACCCGCTCCGACCCTGCCGTGCAGGATTTGGACGTCGGTGCCAGCAACGACGAACGGGCAGCGGTCTTTGCTGGGGCGCTGGCCCGCCGCGCCGTGGTGGATTGGGAGGGCGTCGGTGACGAAGACGGAATCGCGCGGACTGTCACACCCGAAGGCATCGACGCCCTTCTGTCCCTTTGGCCGATCTTTGAAGCGTTCAACCTGCACTACGTCAGCCGTGGCATGCTGCTGGATGCCGAAAAAAACGGCTCTGCGCCCTCGCCGACTGGCACTTCAGTGGGGGCGACAGCTACTGCCAGGCCTGCCAAACGCAGTGCCCGGACTGCCCCGCCCGATTGAACAAACCGCTCACCCTCGACGGCTGGCAGGTCTGGGATTTGGTGGGCCGTCTTGGTGGCCAAATGCGGGTGGCGGGCAAAGCGGTTCTGGGCTGGGACATGGGTGCAGCCATGGCGCTGGCCCAAGCCCTCGGGCTGAACCCGATGGTGGTGGCGGAACTGCTTCCGGAGCTGGAGGCGGTCATGGTCCGCCGCATCAATGAGAAGATCGGAGAGACTGATGGCTGAAAAACGCGTTTCCGTCCGCCTCGCGGCGGTCGGCGGCAAACAAGTGCGCGCCGAGTTGGAAGGTGTGGGCGGCGCCGGGGTCAAGGGCTTTGGCCGCATGTCCAAGGAAGCAGAGATTGCCAATTCAAGGCTGGCGGCATTTTCCACCCGGGTGAAAATCGCAGCGGCGGTGGCCGTCGCGGCAGCAGCCGCCGCAGGCATCGCGATGATCAAGTCTGGCCTCCAGACCATCGATGCCCAAGCAAACCTGGCGCAATCGCTCGGCACGACGATCCGAAGCATCCAGGTCCTGACCTTTGCGGGCGATCTGGCGGGTGTTTCGATGGATGAGATCACCGCCGCCACAAAGAAACTGACCCTGAAACTGTCTGATGCGGCGGGCGGAACCGGCACGGCGGTCGATGCTTTGCAACGGCTGCATCTGACGGCCACGGATTTGCAGGCCCTGCCGCTCGATGAACGCATCGTAGCCATTCAGGATGCTCTGACGCAGTTCGTGCCGCCAGCCGAGCGGGCGGCTGTGGCCTCGGCCCTCTTTGGCGACAAGGCCGCGTTGGCCTTCAGCCGGATCGACAGTGCCACGCTGCGCCAAGCCTCCCAGGACATCACCGACTTCGGCGTGGCAGTCTCGGATCAGGACGCTGACCAGATCCGCACCGCAGGCGATGCCATTGATCGGCTGGGCCTGGTCTGGCTGGGGCTGACCAACCAGTTGACGGTCGCGGTCGCCCCGGCGCTGGAAACGGTGGCCAATGCGCTGGCCGATGCCACGCGGGCGGGCGGCTTCTTTCAAACCAGCATCAGCTTTCTCGGCGACCACATTGGCGAGATCGCCAGCATCGCTGGGGCCTTCGCCACCTTCTTCGCGGGACGATTTGTTGTGGCGCTGGGCGCCGCAGCACTGGGTGTCAGCGGGCTCTCCTTCTCCTTCACCGTGCTGAAAGGTGCCCTGATCCGCACCGGCATCGGCGCGCTGATCGTCGGAGCGGGGGAGTTGGTCTATCAGTTTTCCAAGCTGGTCGAGGGCGCTGGTGGCTTTGGTGCGGCCCTTGGCCTCCTGTCCGATCTCGCCAGCGAGGTTTGGGACCGGATCGGACTGGGCGTCGATGCTGTGGTCGCCAGTCTGCAAGCCAGTTGGTCGGGCATCACCGCTACCGTGGCCGACGCCATGCAAGGCGCGCTGGTGGCGGTCGTGGGTTTCGGCAATTCCGCAACCGGGGTGTTTCAAGGGGCTTTCGATGCTGTGAAAGCCATCTGGGCCGCTCTCCCCGCTGCCATCGGCGACTTCGCGTTTCAGGCGGCGAACGGACTGATCAGCGGCGTGGAGGCGATGCTGAACGGCGTGGTGACCCGGATTAACAATTTCATCTCTGGCCTGAATGCCGCGCTCGACATGCTGCCAGACTGGGCGGTGGGCGAAGGCGGGGTCCAGATTGGCACCCTTGATCCGGTCACCTTGGGCCGTGTCGACAATCCTTTCGCTGGGGCGGCAACCGCTGCCGGGGCTGCAGCGGCGGATGCGTTCAAGGCCGCGATGGGCAAAACCTACCTTGAGTCGCCCGACCTTGGCCTCGGAACCATGGCCAACGATGCTCGCGACCGCGCGGCGGTCTATGATGAAGCCGCAGGCATGCTGACTGATGCCGCGACCCGGCCGCTCGCCAGCTGGCAGGCGCTGCAGGACGCGATGACGCAAGCCGGGACGGACGGAGCGGCGGCGCTGGATACAGCCACAACTGCCGCCGACGATACGACTGATGCCCTGAACGGAGCGGGTGCGGCTGGCACAGCGGCGGGTGGGGCGACCGCAGCGGGTGCGCAAGCTGCCGCGACCGGATGGGCGGCAGTGACGGCGGCCTTGGCAGATTACGCCAGCAAGGCGCGCGATATTGGCGCGGATGTTGGCCAGACGCTGGTCGGTGCCTTTCAATCCGCCGAGGATGCGGTGGCCAATTTCGTCAAGACCGGCAAGCTCAGCTTCGGCGACCTTGTCACTTCGATCCTGGCCGATCTGGCGAAACTCGCGGCGCGCAAGTTCATCCTTGGCCCCATCGCCTCTGCACTGGATGGCGTGCTGGGGAATCTCGGTGGAGGTGGGTTGTTTGGCACCGTTGTGAATGCTGCGGTCCATCATGCCGGTGGCCTTGTCGGCGGCACTGCCCCGTTGCGGGCATTGCCGATGATGGCTTTCGCGGGCGCACCCCGCATGCATTCCGGTGGCTTCGCTGGTTTGCGGCCCGACGAAGTGCCTGCAATTTTGCAAAAGGGCGAGCGCGTTCTCTCGCGGCGGGAGACGGCGGGTTACGGGTCAGGCGGCAATGTCACGGTGAACATCCAGACCCGCGATGCGGAAAGTTTCCGCCAATCCCGCACGCAGGTCGCGTCCGACATCGCCCGCGCCGTGTCGCTGGGCCGGAGGGGTATGTAGTGGCGTTTCACGAGATCAGGTTTCCCGACAACATCAGCCGGGGTGCGCGTGGCGGGCCGGAACGGCGCACGCAAGTGGTGGAACTGGCAAGCGGCGACGAAGAGCGCAACGGCAGCTGGGCCAACAGCCGCCGCCGATACGATGTAGCCTACGGCATCCGCCGCGCCGACGATCTGGCGGCAGTGGTGGCCTTCTTCGAAGCGCGCAATGGGCGGCTCTATGGCTTTCGCTTCAAGGATTGGGCGGATTACAAGTCGTGCCTGCCGTCGCAGCCGATCACCCCGACCGACCAACAGATCGGCACCGGCACGGGTGCGCTGAAGACCTTCCAGCTGGCCAAACGCTACACCTCCGGGGCGCAGACATGGGTCCGGACCATCGCAAAGCCGGTGGCGGGCACAACACGCGTGGCGCTGGGCATGGTCGAGCAAATGTCGGGCTGGACGCTGGATGCCACCACCGGCATCGTCACCTTCACCACCGCCCCTAGCAGCGGGGTCATCATCCGGGCCGGGTTCGAATTCGATGTGCCGGTCCGGTTTGACAGCGACAGCCTCGACGTCACGCTGGATGTCGAACGGTTAGGTTCGATCACCTCCATTCCTCTCGTGGAAATCCGTAAATGAAAACCCTCTCGCCCGCGCTGCAGGCCCATCTCGATGATGGCACTACGACCTTGTCCTGGTGTTGGCGGATCACCCGCGCCGACGGTGTGACCCTTGGCTTCACCGACCACGACCTGGTTTTGACCTTCGACGGCACGGATTTCGAACCAGAAAGCGGGTTTGCGGCTTCAGAAGTCCGGTCAGGATCTGACTTGTCCGTCGATGCACAAGACGCGGAGGGCGTGCTGACCTCCGACCGGGTCACGGAAACGGACATCGTTGACGGGCGCTGGGACAATGCCCAAGTCGGGCTTTGGCGGGTGAACTGGGCTGACCCCAGCCAGCGTGTGATGATGCGGCTGGGCGCTGTCGGGCAAATTCGGCGCGGGCGGATGGCTTTTGTCGCGGAGGTGCGCAGCCTCGCGCATGTGCTGGGCCAGACGGTCGGCAGGGCCTATCAGGCCAGTTGCGATGCGGCGCTGGGCGATGGTCGTTGCCAGGTCAACCTGGAGGCCGCCGCCTTTAAGGGCACTGGTGCAGTCCTGAGCCTGATCCGTGACCGGGGATTTGTGGCCTCTGGCCTTGGCGCCTTCGCGACTGGCTGGTTTGCTGCGGGTACGGTGGAATGGACCAGCGGCGCAAATTCCGGGCGGCGGGCGGAGGTGATGATGCATGAGGTCGCGGACACCGGTGTGGCCGTGACCCCTCTGGAGGTCCCTGTGCGGGCGATAGGCGTCGGCGACGGATTTGTCATCCGCGCCGGTTGCGACAAGCAACTGGCCACCTGCCGCGACCGCTTTGCCAATGCGCTAAACTTTCGCGGGTTTCCTAACATTCCGGGGCAGGACGCCGTGCTGCGCTATGCCGCCTCGGGGGATGCAAACCAAGGGGTGGTGCTGTGAGGGTCGCCGATCCAGAGGCTGTCATTGCCGCAGCACGGCTTTGGCTCGGCACGCCCTACCACGATCAAGCCAGCCTGCGCGGGGTTGGCTGCGATTGCCTTGGCCTCGCGCGCGGCGTCTGGCGCGATCTGATCGGAGCCGAGCCGCAAGCGATCCCGCCCTATAGCCGGGATTGGGGCGAGACAGGTCTCCGTGAGGTTCTGGCCGAGGGCGCGCGGGCCATGATGATCGAGGTACCACTCACCCAGATCGGCCCCGGCACTCTCGTCCTCTTCCGCATGGCCCCGCGCGCCATCGCCAAGCACGTCGGTATCCTGACGGCCCCCGACCGCTTCATCCACGCCTACGACCGGCTGGGCGTGATCGAAGAGGCGCTGACCACAACCTGGACGCGGCGCATCGCCTTCGCCTTCCATTTTCCAAGCCCCGACCTTCTTTCAGAAAAGACCTGACCCATGGCATCCCTCGTTCTGGGTGCTGTCGGCTCGGCCCTTGGGGCCGGGTTCGGCGGCACCATCCTTGGCCTGTCCGGTGCTGCCATCGGCGGCATGATCGGCTCCTCCATCGGCTCGGTGATCGATTCCGCGCTGGTGGCCTCGCTGTCGCCTGGCCAGCGGATCGAGGGCGCGCGGCTGGACAGTTTGCGGATCACATCCGCCACCGAAGGCACGGTGATCCCGCGTCTATTCGGCCGGATGCGGCTTGGCGGCAATATCATCTGGGCCACGGATTTCTCCGAAGAGGTCAACACCACGAGTTCGGGCGGCAAGGGTGGCGGGCCGAAAGTCACCACCACCGAATACATCTATTCTGCCTCTTTCGCGGTCGGACTGACCGAAGGACCGATCACCGGCGTTGGGCGCATCTGGGCCGATGGCAAGCCGATGGACATGACTGGCGTCACATGGCGCTGGTATCCCGGCAACGAAGTTCAGACGGCCGATCCCTTCATCGCCGCCAAGATGGGCGCAACCAGCACCCCAGCCTATCGCGGCCTGGCCTATGTGGTTTTCGAGACCCTCGTGCTGACCGCTTTCGGCAACCGGATCCCGCAACTGTCCTTCGAGATTTTCGCGCCGCTGGCCGATGCCGACACCGCCGAGGGGCTGGTACGGGCGGTCACCATGATCCCGGCCTCAGGCGAGTTCGCCTATGCGACCGAGGTGGTCAAAAAGACTGGTGCCGGGACCAGTTCCGCCGAAAACGTCAACGCCGTGACCGACACACCGGATCTTGACGTGTCTCTGGACCGGCTAGAGGCATTGGCACCGGCGGTGTCCAGCGTCAGCCTGGTGGTGGCCTGGTTCGGCAATGATCTGCGCGTGGGCAGTTGCACGGTGCGGCCGAAGGTGGAGGTCGCCACCAAAACCACGGTGCCGGTCTGGTCGGTCAACGGTGTGACCCGGGCAGCGGCACCGGTGATCAGCCAGATCGACGGCAAACCGGTCTATGGCGGAACCCCTGCGGATTTCTCAGTGGTGCAGGCCATTCAGGCAATCAAGGCGCGTGGGCTGCGCGTCACCTTCTACCCTTTCCTGATGATGGACGTGCCGCCGGGGAATACCCTGCCGAACCCCTATTCGGACAATGCCGCCGGCGTCGGACAGGCCACGCTGCCGTGGCGGGGGCGGATCACCTGTTCCCCAGCGGCAGGTTTCGTGGGGTCCGTGGACAAGAGTGGCGCTGCATCCACGCAGGTTGCGGCCTTCTTTGGCACAGCCACATCCGGCAACTTCGCCCTCTCGGGCACAAGTGTCACCTGGACTGGCGGCACCGATTGGGGTTTGCGCCGGATGATCCTGCATTACGCGCACCTCTGTGCGGCAGCAGGTGGGGTGGATGCCTTCCTGATCGGGTCCGAGATGGTCGGCCTGACGACGATCCGCAGCGCGGCCGCCACCTATCCGGCGGTGACGGCCCTGAAGACGCTGGCGGCGGATGTGCGCAGCATTCTCGGCGCAGGCACCAAGATCGGCTATGCGGGAGACTGGTCGGAGTATTTCGGCCACCACCCGGGCGATGGCACCGGCGATGTCTATTTCCACCTCGACCCGCTCTGGTCCGACAGCAACATCGATTTCGTCGGTATCGACAATTACATGCCCATCTCCGATTGGCGCGACGGTTTCGATCACCTTGATGCAGCAAACGCCCCTGCGATCTATGACCGGGCCTATCTGCAATCCAACATCGCGGGCGGCGAAGGCTTTGACTGGTTTTACTCCAGCCAGACCGACCGCGACAGCCAGACCCGCACGCCGATCACCGATGGCGCTTATGGCAAACCATGGGTCTACCGCTTCAAGGATCTCCGCGCTTGGTGGTCGAACCCGCACTACAATCGCGCGGCCGGTGTGGAAAGTGGTGCGCCCACCGCTTGGGTGCCGCAGTCCAAACCCTTCTGGTTCACTGAACTGGGTTGCCCTGCGGTGGACCGCGGCACCAACCAGCCGAACGTCTTCTACGACCCGAAGTCGTCGGAAAGCCAGGTGCCGTACTTTTCGCGTGGCTGGCGCGATGATGCGATCCAGCGCGCCTATCTGGAGGCCACCTTCGGCTTTTGGGGCCGAGCCGCCAATAATCCGATCTCCGGCCTTTACGGCGCATCCATGGTCAGCGTCGCCAATTGTGCCGTCTGGACCTGGGATGCGCGGCCCTATCCCTTCTTCCCGCAAGCGACCGACGTCTGGTCAGACGGCCCGAACTGGCGGCTTGGCCACTGGCTGACCGGGCGGCTCGGCGCGGTGTCACTGGCCGCCCTCGTGCGCCACCTCTGCCTGTGTGCCGGGTTGACCGAGACGCTGATCGACGTTTCCGGCCTCTGGGGCGCCGTCGAGGGCTATGTGATCACGGCGCTGGAAAGCCCACGGGCCTCGATCAGCATGCTGGCCCAGCATTTCGGCTTTGATGCTGTCGAAAGCGAGGGCCGTATCCGTTTTGTCATGCGTGGTCAGGGCGTAGCGGCGACGATCACCCCAGACGCCATGGTCGCGGCCGCGGGACAGGGCGATGTCATGGAACTGACCCGGGCGCAGGAGACGGAACTGCCCCAGGCGCTGAAGTGGCAGCTGGCCCGCGCCGATGCCGACTATGACGCGGTGATCGTCGAGGCGCTGCGCATCACCGTTTCTGCCACCCGCGTGGCCTCGGAGTCTTTTGCGGTTGCGGTGCCGCCAGAGGAAGCCGAACGCCGCTGCCGCCGCGCCCTGATGGAAACATGGGTCGGGCGCGAAAGTGCCGTGTTCAAACTGCCGCCTTCGCGGCTGGCGCTGGATCCCTGCGACGTGGTCGCTCTCGACCATGACGGGCGGCTGACCGAGCTCCGACTGATCTCTGTCGGCGACAACGGGGCGCGCAGCGTGGAGGCCCGCCGCCAGGACCGCGCCGTTTACGATCTGCCACCGGGAACCGTCCGCGCGGCCACCCTGGCCCGGCCAGTCAGCTTCGGCGTGCCGGAGGTGCTGTTCCTCGATCTGCCGCAGCTGACCGATACCACTCCAGCCCACCAGCCGCTGATTGCCGCCGATGCGCAACCGTGGCCTGGCGAGATGGCCGTGTTCCGCAGCCCGGCGCTGGATGGGTTCACCCTGCTGACCACCTTCGGCCAGCGGGCGAAGATCGGGGTGCTGGCGGCGGATTTCTATGCCGGGCCGACCAGCCGCTTCGATCTGGGCAACGCGCTGCTGGTCGATATGGCCAGTGGCGTGCTTCAAAGCGTGACGGACATCGCCCTTTTCGCGGGGGCCAATGTGCTGGCTGTTGAGGCCGCGCCGGGCGTGTGGGAGATCGTCCAAGCGGGGGCGGCCGAGTTAGTGGCCCCCGGCCGCTATCGGCTGACCCGCCTCTTGCGTGGCCAGCGCGGCACCGAACTTGTCATGGGCAATCCAGCGTTGCCTGGGGCGCGCGTGGTCATCCTCGACGCATCGGTTGCCGTCCTGCCGGTGGCGCAGTCTGACATCGGCCTGCCATGGAACTGGCGCATCGGCCCTGCATCGCGTCCGGTCAGCGATGCGAGCTATGCGGCGACAACTTTCGCGCCGAGCGGGATCGGGCTTCGGCCCTTTTCGGTAGCCCATGTTGAACAGCCATGGCGGACAGCGCGCGCACCCGGTGATCTGACGATCAGATGGATCCGCCGTTCGCGCGCCTTGGCGGCCGACAGTTGGGAGGCGGCAGAAGTGCCGTTAGCGGAGGATAGCGAAGCTTACCTTGTGGAAATCCTCGATGGCGCAACCGTCAAGCGGACCTTTTCGACCGCCACCGCCAATGCCCTCTACACCGCCGCCCAGCAATCAGCCGACTGGGGCGCGCCATTAGGGCCCGGCGCGTCGCTGGCCATCCGCGTCGTCCAGATGTCGCAAATCTACGGTCGCGGCGCTGCTCAGACCACCACCCTTTTCTTCTGAAAGCAGGACCATGTCCGATATCTCCCCGCATCTGCTGCTGCCCTATATCCAGGCGGCGCAGGCCCAGAAGCATGTCACGCAGAACGAGGCGATGCGCCTTCTCGACGCCGTGGTTCAGCTTTCAGTCCTCGACCGCGATCTGACGGCACCTCCTGCTTCGCCTGTCGATGGTGATCGCTACATCGTCGCATCCGGCGCGACGGGTCTTTGGGCCGGGTGGGATTTGAACGTCACAACTTGGGTCGATGGCGTCTGGATGCGCCTTGTGCCACGCCCCGGCTGGCTGGCGTGGATCGCCGATGAAACCGTCGCGGCTATCTGGACTGGCACGATCTGGAAGCTGATCGGCGTGCCGCAAGACGTATCGGACGCCGTTTTCAGCCTGGTCAACGATGCCGACCCGACCAAGCGGGCGGTATTTTCGCTGTCAGGGATTAGCACGGCAACGACGCGGACCTTCACGCTGCCGAACACCTCCAGCGAATTGGCGATCCTCGCCGGGACCCAAACCTTCACCGGCAACAAGACTTTCTCGGGCACGCTGACAGCTTCGGGGACGACGGCAACCATCGGAACATCTACCGCAACGGCCACTTATGGAGTGGGCACAGGGGCCACGACCACCGGTTTGACCAAGACGGTGAACCTCGGTACCGGCGGCGCATCCGGATCAACTACGGTGGTGAACATCGGTTCGGCCACGGCGGGCGCAGGCGGCACGACTGTGGTGAACACGCCGACGGTGACGTTTGCCAATGCCGTCACACAGGTTGGCATGCCGCAGGCCAATTTAACCGCGCAGCTGCTTGGTCTAGGCGGCGCGACAGCGGATACGACCAACCGGCTGTCGGTGAACACGCCTGCGGTGCTGCTGAACAACGCCGGGGCCGGGATCGAAGCGACGGTGAACAAATCCGCCGCGGCGAATGATGCGTCCTTCGCCTTTAAGACCGGGTTCTCGGCCCGCGCGCTGATTGGTTTGCTCGGGTCAGATGACTTCAGCTTCAAGGTCAGTCCGGACGGCTCCTACTGGAACACCGCCTTGTCCATCGATCGGAGCTCGGGCCGCCCGACCCTGCCGCAGGGCATGGTCTTGGGCGGCCTCGCTGGCGATCCCGCTGGTCGCGCCGATGGCTGGATCTGGCTGAACACCACGGCGCAGCGCATCCGGGCTCGGGCCGATGGGGTGGATTTCAACCTAGGGCCGCTGATGGGAGTGGGGGTGCTGGCCGTTGCCGACAACTCGCTGGAAGCCGCGACCGTAATTTCCGCACCCGGCACTGCCCCGACCTCCATCATCACCGTCTCACTCGCCCCGTCGCTCGATGCCGACGAGAACAGCCCCGAACTGCTCGACCTGGTCACTCTCTGGGCCGAGGCCGGAACCGACCAGATCACCCTTTACGCCACCTTTTCCGACCCGACTTCGGGTGCGGTCAAAATCAACTGGAGTGCAAACTGATGGCCAAACTGTCCCGTGACCTTTCCTCTGGCACCCTGCATCCGCGTGAGAACATCGCAGGGTCCGGAGCGCTGGGCGCTCTGAACGCCGAAATCGTCATCAATGCCGATGGCGCATCGACCGTGGCCCTCGACCTGCGCGGCACCTTCAACATGACGGTTGAAGTGGCGGGGTCCGTCGATGGCACCAACTGGACCCTGCTGGCGGTCCGCCCGATTGCAGGCGGGTCCTATCTCGCGGCTGTCGCCGGTACCGCGGCAGGCGCATGGGTCGCCGCCTGTGCGGGCTTCGCCAAGATCCGCGCCCGGGTCACAGCCTATACGTCAGGGGCAGCCACGGCCACTCTGCTGGCGGCGACGGGCCTTCTCGACGACCGTCTTCTGGGCGAGGTGTCGTCAAACGCCGCCACGGCCACCGCTGCCGTCAGCACTGCGGCAACTCTGACACTGACTGCCCCCGGCGCGGGTCTGCGTCATTATCTCACCGGCTTGCGGATCGAACGGCATGCGGCGGCGGTCCTCACGGCGGGCACGACGCCGGTGGTGATTACGACCACCAACCTGCCAGGCGCACTGGCGTTTTCCATCCCGGTCGAAGCGGCGGCGCAGGGCAGCGTCTATGAAAAAGTGCTCGATCCGGTGCGCGCCATCATGGCCGCCGCGCAGAACACTGCCACCACCATCGTCGCCCCGCTGACCACCAACGTGATCTGGCGGATCAGCGCCACCTTCTATGTCGCGCCGTAAGCCAGTCCCTCCCTCTCAATGAAAGCCCCAACCATGACCGAAACACCAACCCTTCTCGACACTGTATCCCAGGCCTTCCGCGACCACGGCCTGACCGCAGCCATCACCGCACTCATGGGTGGCAGCCTCGCCGTCGCCGCCACTGTGACGCGCAAAGCATTTACCAACGAGGCCATGCTGGAGCGCCTCGAACACGAGCTGGCCGCCGAGCGCGAACGCTATGACAACCAGCGCGCCGAGGATCGCAGGGCCGACGCCGCCCGGCTGGAACGCATCGAAACCGACGTCCGCGCGATGCGGGATCTGATGTTCGAAGCCTTCCAACGCAGTCGCGCCGACTGAACTTCTGCCAACCTTTCCGATCCACCCCGACCCGCCCCCTTTTGGCGGGTTTTTTTGTTGCCTGAAGGCCAAAGGAGCCCCCGTGACCACAGATCAAACCGACGCCATCCGCCTGATCCAGAGCGGCCTCGACAAGCTGGGCCACTCTCCCGGTGTCGTCGATGGCCAATGGGGCGTCCGAACTGCCCGCGCGCTGCGGCAGTTGATCGCCGCCAACGGCCGTCCTGCATCGCTTTCACCGCAGGGTCCCTTGCCGTGGATCACCGAAGCAAAGTCTGCGCTCGGCCGCAATGAGGCCCGCGACCGCACTTGGCTGATGGATTGGCTGAAGCGGGATGGCCGCAGCCTTGGCGATCCCGGCAAGAACCCCTGGTGCGGCGATTTCGTGGAAACCTGCATCCGCTTGGCGCTGCCAGACGAACCCCTGATCGGCGCGCTGGGCACCAATCCCTATTGGGCCCGCAACTGGCTGCTCTTCGGTCAAGCGGTGCAGCCGGTCACCGGTGCGGTCCTGATCTTCGAACGCGGATCAGGCGGCCATGTCGGCTTCGCCGTCGGACAGGATGACACGCATTTCTACGTCCTTGGCGGCAACCAGTCCGATGCCGTCACCATCGCCCGCATCGCCAAGTCCCGCCTCCTCGGCGCGCGCTGGCCAGCAACCTTTCCAACCCGCCTGCAACGCCTGCCGACCATGAAGCCGGGCGAATTCCTCACAACCACCAATGAAATCTGAACAGGAGACCACCATGCTGAAACCTGCAATCCTCGCCCTTATCCGCCAGATCCTGACCGTCGCGGGCACCGCGCTGGTCGCCAAGGGGATCGTGCAAGCCTCTGATCTGGAACCGGTGATCGGCGCGCTGCTGACTATCGGGTCCGCGGTCTGGTCGGTCGCCGACAAACGAGGGAGGTGATCTGGCTGCGTGCCACGAAAAAGCGGTTGGGTGGGGCACCTCGTCGCGCGGTCCTCAATGCTAGTAAGTGGGGGGGTGCCGACCTATGCATATAACACAGCGCAGACGAGTGAGCAGGCTGGCGCGGCAATTCGTTCAAGCACCAGAATCTGGCCCGTCATCCACACGGAGGGACGCGAGACATCGCAAGCGTCGACCACCGAACCAATAGCACCTTTGCGACCAGGGTGGTTCTCGTTCGGAAGGCCCAACCTTCTAAAACTGGATCCAGCAGAGATCGACATCAAAAGCAGCAGGCGCTAGATCGACCTAGTGGCGGAGGGTGTCGAAATCCGTTCAAGATAATAGATGTAACCCTCATCCTGCCGGAAACCTAAGTCGAATGCTTCATCGCGCTTCAATTTATCAAAAAATACTTCCTCATCGTTGAATGTAAGTTTGACGAAACAGTCGTCGGTATTTGGGACGCTGGCAGAAAAGCAGATGGCACGTTCAGGAAGTTGTAGTGTCCCGTCGTCGCGCGCTTCCCCGTTTCCCGAATATGCCCGAAACGGCTGTCCATGTGTATGCGCGGCCGTCTCTGTGTAGAACTCGACGATGTACGGAACTTTTCGCCCCGCCCCAGTGGCAAGGTGGCGCGGCAACATCCGATATGCATAGCGACCACCGCCACTGCCTTGGCGACCCTCTATTGACGTAAAGCCCATTGCCGCCCAGAACGGCAATGCCGACAACGGCGCGACTTCGATCTCAATAACAGAACGCCCCTCTTCTTCGGCTCGGCTTATCATGAACTCAGCCAGAAGAGCGCCATAGCCCAGCCCCCGTTCATCAGGGCGTATCTCGAGGATGTCATAGCCTTCGAGAAACCCGATAGCCCGGTCACGGTGTTTGTCAAACAAGTTGTCCGCTGATTTCATGCGGCGTCTCTGATTTCGGAGGCGCGGGTGTCGCGTTCCGGGTTCAGCCAGACGGGTCCGGCGGGCAGCCAGTTGCGCGTTTTTCCTGACCACCGTTCCGGGGTTT
>JANYFE010000064.1 GCA_025362795.1 Rhodobacterales bacterium
CCGCATTCATCGCTTGACGGTAGAACCCCCGATCAGGCCTACTTCAACCTGCCGCCGCCTGTAACGCTGGCGGCGTAATCGAGGCGGAAAACCACTTAGAAAACGCCCAGAACCTGTTCAGATAAACCGAACCACCTCTAACCGCCCAAATCCAACGAAACCGGACGTCAGACCACAAGCACAACAGCCCGATCCGGGCATTTTGCGCCGGTCGCCTTGGACGGTTGATGCCGTCCCGAACTGCTCAGAAAGAGCCAACGTCATTGACCTGCGTCAATGCAGCAGTCTTGGAACTGGTGTTGGATGGCTGCGGGTAGTAGGAACAAGCCATCAAGGAGTGATGATAATGATCATGCAGTTGCGTACAGTTCTTGCCTGCACCACCGGGCTTTTGCTGGTGGTCCATCCGGCTTTCGCCGCCGATACGACGATCAAGGTCGCGCTGTGGGACAAGGGACCGGATTCCGCGATGATGGACGACGCCCATATGGCGATGACCGGCAAGATGGACATGGCGAACATGAGTACCGGGATGATGGGCATCACGCCGGATCAAACCAGCGTTCCGGCGGGGAAAGTGACCTTTGCCGTGACCAATGACAGCCATGACATCATCCATGAGATGATCTTGTCTGCCGTCCCGCCCGGCACCTCCGAACTGCCCTATCTCGCCGACGAGATCCGGGTGGACGAAGAGAAGTCCGGCAGTCTGGGCGAAGTGTCCGAACTTGACCCCGGCAAGGGCGGGAGCCTGACGGTCGATTTGGCCGCCGGAACCTATATCCTGTACTGCAACATCCCTGGGCATTTCGTCGGCGGCATGTGGACCATGCTGACGGTGACCCCCTGACGCCCGCGCCGGGGTCGTTCAGGCCCCGGCCCGCGCCAAGTCCATCCGGCGACGCATCTCGGCAATTGCCTCCTCCAGCCCGACGAAAATCGCCTCGCCGATCAGGAAATGTCCGATGTTTAATTCCATCACCTGAGAGATAGCGGCCACCGGGGCCACGTTGTCATAGGTCAGCCCGTGGCCCACATGCACCTCCAGCCCCCGCTTGTGCGCCAGTGCCGCCCCCCGTCGCAATGCCGCCAATTCGGCATCCGCCGCCTCAAACCGCCCCTCGGCGTGCAGTTCGGAATAAAGCCCGGCGTGCAGTTCCACCACCGCCGCGCCAATCCGCGCCGATGCTTCTATCTGCCGGGGATCATGCGCGATAAACATCGAAACCCTTATCCCCGCCTCACGCAGCGGTGCCACGAAATCCCCCAGCCGATTCTGGTCGCTCGCCACATCCAGCCCGCCCTCGGTTGTGCGTTCCTCGCGCTTTTCGGGCACCAGACACACCGCATGCGGCTGATGTTTCAGGATCAGCATCTGCATTTCCGCGGTCGCCGCACATTCAAAGTTCAGCGGAATACCGATCCCCGCCATCAGCGCCTCGATATCGGCATCCCGGATATGCCGCCGATCCTCGCGCAGGTGGGCCGTAATGCCATCCGCCCCGGCAGCCTCGGCCAAAAGCGCCGCGCGCAACGGTTCTGGCCACATCGACCCGCGCGCGTTCCGAACTGTGGCCACATGGTCGATGTTTACACCCAACCGCAACTTGCCCGATGATCCCGCCATGTGCCCGACCTTTCACTTGCAACCCTTCTTACGGGCTTGGCGGCGGCGCGTCATCTCCGTTTGCGCCCACCAACTCTGCCGCTTTCTGTCGCAGTTTGTGCCACCGGGCCAGTCTGCGTCGCACGCGCAGTGCCTGATAGGTGTTCAGCGCAGGCACCGTCATCCAGCCCAATCCCGCCGAAACCGCCAACCCGGGCAAGATCGAGCCGACCAGATAGGGCAAATACAACTGATGCCAGAACGCAAACAGCCCCTCCCAATTCGACCGCTCCGGTCCGAAGATCGCCAGAAAATTATGCCATAAATCCAGCCCCGCACGCGAGAAAGCGCCAAACACCATTGTCATGCTCAAAGGCTCTGGTGTGCCCAGCATCCAATGACCCAGTTTCAGGGACACCAACGCAATCAATGGCGTGGTTATCGGGTTTGACAGCAAAGTAGCCAACACAGCCGCCAGAATATTGCCTCGCAAGGCCCAGGCCAGCGCCGCCGCCGCCAGCATCTGAAAGCCAAAGATCGGTGGAAAGTTCACGAAGGTTCCGGCAAATACGCCCCGCGCAATTCGATGGGGCGGGTCAGGCAGCCGACGCAAACGGTGCCACAAATACAGCCCTGCTCGTTTGAACCCACGCGAAGGATAGACCTGCTCACGTGCCCAAGCCGCCCAGCTGAGCGGGTTGCGGCGTCTGAAAACCATCCTCACCCTCCTCAAATCCGGGCCGTAAAGTCAGGGTTTTCGCGCTACGTTGCGATCCCGTGCCACCTGCGCCACGTCGGTTTCTGCCTCCAGCGCGGTCATGACCATATGCAGATGTTCGACATCGCGCAGGTCAACGTCAATCAGCAGCCTGTAGAAATCTGGTTTCCGCTCAGTGAATTTCAAGTCCGAGATATTGGCCTTCTGTTCGCCAATCAAGGTGCAGATCCGGCCCAAGACCCCGGCATCATTGGAAATCGCCACGTCCAGCGCCACGGTGTAAACTGCCGGGTGCCTCCCGGACTGCCAGTAGAGGTCAACCCAGCGGTTGGTGTGTTCCTCGAAATCCTCCAGCGCGGGGCAGTCGATGGCATGAACGATCACGCCGCGCCCGGGATAGGTGATGCCGACGATGCGTTCCCCCGGCACCGGCTGACAACATTGCGCCCTCTTGAAGGTCTGATCCGCCGCCAGTCCCATCACCGGGCGCTGCGCGTCAATTTCATCGGCCTGGGTCGAAACCAGCTCGGGATACAGCGTCACAAGCACCTTGCGCGCCGTCAGTTCCGCCGACCCCAGTCGGGCCAGTACTTCGCTTTCATCCGACAGCCCCAGCATCTTGGCGGCCGTCCGAAGCGCCTTGTCGGTGGCCTTGCGGCCCACATGGTCAAACGCCGCCCGCGCCAGTTCCGCCCCCAGCTTGACGAATCGTCCGCGGTCCTCCTCGCGCAAGGACCGCCGGATCGCCGCCTTGGCCCGCCCGGTCGACACGATATCTATCCACGAAGCTTGCGGTTTTTGCCCCTCTGCGGTGATGATCTCGACCGACTGACCGTTCTTCAGCCTTGTCCACAGCGGCACCCGGATACCGTCAATCTTGGCCGATACGCAGGAATTGCCGATCCGCGTATGGATCGCATAGGCGTAATCCAATGGAGTAGCTCCGCGCGGTAGTTGAATCACATCCCCTTTTGGCGTAAAGCAGAACACCTGATCCGAATACATTTCCAGTTTGACGTGCTCGAGGAACTCGTCATGGTCGCCCTCGTCAAACCGTTCGGTCAGCTGGGCCACCCATTTTGCCGGATCGACCGCAAACGGGTTTGCTGTGCGCTTGCCCTCCCGGTACGACCAGTGCGCTGCAACGCCTGCTTCGGCGACCTCGTGCATCTCTTGTGTTCTGATCTGCACTTCGACCCGCTTGCCGTCGCGTCCGGACACCGTCGTGTGGATTGATCGGTAGCCGTTGTTTTTGGGCTGGCTGATGTAATCCTTGAACCGCCCGGGCACCGCCCGCCAGCGCTGGTGGATCACGCCAAGGATGCCGTAACAATCGGCGACCGAATGGGTGATGATGCGAAAGCCGTAAATGTCAGACAGGCTGGAAAACGCAAGATCTTTTTCCTGCATTTTACGCCAAATCGAATATGGCTTTTTCGCCCGCCCATACACGTCCGCGTCCAGCTGCGCTTTTTCCAGCTCAACCCGGATATCGCGCGTAATTTCATGGACCACATCGCCAGCTTCGCGCTGCAAGGTCAGGAACCGCCGGATGATCGAGGCCCGCGCTTCAAAGTTCATAACCCGAAACGCCAGATCTTCCAGTTCCTCTCGCATCCACTGCATGCCCATGCGGCCAGCCAATGGCGCGAAAATCTCCATTGTTTCGCGCGCTTTCTGGGCCTGTTTCTCAAGCGGCATCGACTTGATGGTGCGCATGTTGTGCAGTCGGTCGGCCAGCTTGACCAGTATAACCCGCAAGTCCTTGGACATCGCCATGAACAGCTTGCGAAAGTTTTCCGCCTGCTGGCTTTGCGCCGACGACAGTTGCAGGTTGGTCAGCTTGGTGACGCCATCGACCAGTTCGGCCACTTCATGGCCGAACAGTCGCTCTACCTCGGAATAAGTGGATTTGGTGTCCTCGATCGTGTCATGCAGCAGCGCCGTCACGATCGTGGCATCGTCCAACTGCTGTTCAGTCAGGATGGCGGCCACAGCGACCGGATGCGTGAAATAGGGCTCGCCCGATTTCCGCATCTGACCTTGGTGCATCTTTACGCCGTAGGCATAGGCCCGGCGCAGCAGATCTTCGTTGGTCCGCGGATTGTAATTGCGGACGAGGGCGATCAGGTCATCGACGTCGATCATCCTCGTCCTGCTTTCAGGCTCAGTTGTCGCCCTGCGCTTCCATCAATGCACGCAGCAGCTTTTCTTCCGACATGTCATCCTGCATCGGGCGATCAATTTCACCCGACATAAGCAAGGCCATCTGGTCGTCTTCCGGTTCGTCTACTTCGATTTGGGTCTGATGGCTTTCGATCATCCGCTCGCGCAGAGACGACGCCAGTTGCGTCTCATCCGCAATCTCGCGCAATGCCACAACCGGGTTCTTGTCATTGTCGCGGTCAACCGTGGCGGCAGAGCCCGCCTGAATCTCGCGCGCCCTGTGAGCGGCCAGCATCACCAGTTCGAACCGGTTCGGAACCTTGTCAACGCAATCTTCAACCGTCACGCGGGCCATGTCTGCTCCAATCGCGGGTGGGGGCTCGGGAAGCGCCTATCTAAGCGCTAGGGTCTGGCTTGACAAGCGGCAATTCGGCGCAATTTCAGGCATCAAAGCGGTGTGACCGCTGCAATATCCGCGGGACTCAGCCGACCCAGCATTTGCCGCACCGTCAAGTTCAGCACCGGATGCAGCCAGTCTGGTGCCACTTCGGCCAATGGCACCAGCACAAAGGCACGATCCTGCATCCGGGGATGCGGTAGAATCAGCTGTTCGGGCGCCCGTAGCGCCTGCTGCTCCGGCGCTAGAGTTCGCCACGCGGCCTGTGTTACCGCGTCGGGCAGTACCTGATCCTCGACAGCCAGGAGGTCCAGGTCCAACACCCTCTGCCCCCAACGCTGCTCCCTCTCTCTACCGAACCGCGCCTCAATTGCGTGCAAGTGCGCCAAAATCTCTGCTGCCCCTTCACGCACTTCGACCAAAGCCGCCGCATTTACATAGTCTTGGCCCGCGCCCGCGGGAAAACAGGGCGAGGCATAGAATCGGCTGATCCGCCGAATCACCATTCCGTGCAACACTAGGGTCCGGGCCGCTTCCCGCAATGTGCTAAGCGGATCTTTACCATTCAGGTCCATGTTTGACCCGAATGCAACCAAAACGTGTTGGACGTGACGCATGGTTAGGAATACACTTTCGTATAGGGATACTTGTTAGAGTGTTACCTGCCTGATACTCGACAGATACAGCTTACGGGCTAGTTAATATTGCAGAGGCCAGCAGTGGCTCGAATGGCTAAGAATTGAGGGGAAAATAGATGTTTTACAAGGACGAACGGCTCGCGCTGTTCATTGACGGATCCAACCTCTACGCTGCTGCGAAGGCGCTCGGGTTTGACATTGATTACAAATTGTTGCGTCAGGAATTCATGCGCCGGGGCCGCCTGCTGCGCGCTTTCTATTACACCGCGCTCCTCGAAAACGACGATTATTCGCCCATCCGCCCCCTGGTTGACTGGCTCAACTACAACGGGTTCACGATGGTCACCAAGCCGGCCAAGGAATACACCGACAGTCAGGGACGCCGTAAGGTCAAGGGCAATATGGATATCGAACTGACCGTTGATGCAATGGAACTTGCACCTCGAGTCGATCATATCGTGCTGTTCTCTGGCGACGGCGACTTCCGCCCGCTGGTCGAAAGCTTGCAACGTCAGGGCGTCCGGGTTTCGGTAGTGTCCACCATCCGCAGTCAGCCGCCAATGATCGCCGACGAACTGCGCCGCCAGGCTGACAATTTCATCGAACTGGACGAGCTGCGCGAAGTCATCGGCCGCCCGCCCCGCGAACCGCGCCCGATGGACCGTGAAGAAGTCAGCATCGAAGCCAAGTGACACTTGGCGACACGAATTCCGGGCCGGGGCAGGCGACTGCTCCGGCCTTTGCCATGCCGTCGCGCGACTTTGACGGCGGTTTACTGCGGCGCTGGACCTTTATCCTGACGCGGGATGACGCGCTGGCGTATCTCGACCTGCCACGCCCTGTGCCACGCCACACCAAGGTGTTGCAAATGGTCTGGTTTGTGGCAGGCGGCGCTTGTACCGGCATGCTGCCAGAAAACCTAACTGGCCCCGCGAACACGCCAAGTTTCATCGCGGTCTTGCTGACCGTGCTCGCGGCGCAGTTCGTGCTGCTGCGCGCCGTCCGCGCAGTGTGGCGACTTTGGCAAGCCCAACAGCGCGTTCCCAATCCGCGCCCCGCAGTATTTGAAGAATGGATAGACTGCGTCGCGGGAGCCAGCTTGGACGACAGCAATGAAATATACCTTTCTCCTGAACTGATCGGCGATGTGATCGAGACACCCACGCACATCTTCATCCTCAGCGGCCAAAATGTGATCACTCTACCGAAGCGTGTGCTGGAAGATCCCGCCGAAATGGTGGTGTATCTGCGCCGCCTTGCCAAAGGCCCCTATTACTTCGACGCCTGATCTGTCTGGTGTCTGGTGTCTGGTGTCTGGTGTCTGCACACTGGACGCCGAGGCCGGGTCCGATTAGGTCTGTCGCCATGACCAAGTCCCTCACCCTCTACCTCGCCGCTCCCCGCGGGTTTTGCGCCGGTGTCGACCGCGCCATCAAGATCGTCGAACTGGCGATCCAGAAATGGGGTGCGCCGGTCTATGTCCGTCACGAGATCGTTCATAACAAATTTGTGGTCGATGGCCTTCGCGCCAAAGGGGCAGTGTTCGTCGAGGATTTGGCAGATTGCCCGTCCACCCGCCCCGTCATTTTCTCAGCACACGGCGTCCCCAAGTCCGTTCCGGCCGAGGCAGCCTCGCGCAACATGATTGCCATTGATGCCACTTGCCCGCTTGTCACAAAAGTTCACAACGAAGCCGCCCGCCACCATGACGCTGGTCTACAAATGGTGATGATCGGCCATCAGGGCCATCCCGAGACTCTTGGCACAATGGGCCAGCTGCCCCCCGGCGAAGTGCTGCTTGTTGAAACCGCCGAGGATGTCGCGCATCTGCACGTCCGCGACGAAAACCTCCTTGCCTATATCACGCAGACCACCCTGTCAGTCGATGATACGGCGACCATCGTCACCGCCTTGCAGGCCCGCTTCCCGATGATCATCGGCCCGCACAAGGAAGACATCTGTTACGCCACCACCAACCGTCAGGCAGCCGTCAAGGCCATCGCCGGCAAAATCGATGCCCTTCTGGTGATCGGTGCCCCCAACTCCTCCAACTCTCGCCGTCTGGTCGAGGTTGGCCGATCGGCAGGTTGCGCCTATGCCCAACTGGTGCAACGCGCGGCCGACATCGACTGGCGGGCTTTAGATGGTATCAAATCCGTCGGGGTCACCGCGGGCGCTTCTGCCCCCGAGGATCTGGTGAACGAAGTGATCGACGCGTTTCGCAGCCGCTACGCCGTGACAGTGGAGCTGGTTGAAACTGCTAATGAAAATGTTGAATTCAAAGTTCCACGTGCCTTGCGTGAACCGGCATGATCCAAATTTCTTCTAAGAAATTTGCAAATCTTTTCGAAAAGGTTTGGCTGTCGCATGGTTGACCTGATCGCCTACACCGACGGCGCCTGCTCCGGCAATCCCGGCCCCGGTGGCTGGGGTGTGCTGATGCTAGCGCGCGAGGATGGCCGCATCGTCAAGGAACGCACACTGTCGGGTGGCGAGCCTTTGACTACAAACAACCGCATGGAACTGTTGGCCGCGATTTCGGCACTAGAGGCGTTGACCAAACCCTCAGAGCTGACGATCATCACCGACAGCGTCTACGTCAAAAACGGCATCACCGAATGGATGGCGGGGTGGAAGCGCAAGGGCTGGCGCACCGCTGGCGGCCCGCCTGTCAAGAATGTCGATCTATGGCAAAGGCTTGATGCCGCTCGCAAGGCCCACAAGGTCGAATGGCGCTGGATCAAAGGCCACGCTGGACATGCCGAAAATGAACGCGCTGACGAATTGGCCCGCGCCGGCATGGCACCCTACAAGCCGAACTTTGCCAAGTAGCCCACGGCAGATTCATCGTTGAAAATCGCAACCCTTCAAATCCAGTCGAGGTTGATCTTCCCGGACGGTTGATGCTCTGCGATATCCGCCTTCAGCGCCTTGTACCGATCCCGCAACTCCTTGAACTTGCGCTCATGTGTTTCGGCCACCAGCCCCCGGATGTTTTCGAACAGCCCCTCGCGGTCCATCACCTCCAGAATATCCAGTTCCGACCCTTCGATATCCATTTTCACAAAGGCAATACTGCCCCGGGCCGCGACCTGCTCGCGTACCCATGCCGGAAAGTCGATCAACGCCACCTCAACCGAATCAGCCGCGTTGATGCCGCGCCCGCCATCCAGAATTGTGCTCTTGACCGAGGCGCCATCGGGGTTTTCGGCAAATCCGTCACCCCGCATCAACCGCACGGTGCCTGTTGCCACCCCAACTGCAGCGTTGAAAAGTGTCACATTCGGAACGCCAGCAAATCGCGCCTTCAGCTTGGAAAACGTCACCGGGTCCGGCTCAAATCCCACGACATCCGCGCCGGTCGCGGCCAGTTCCGCCGTCACGACCCCCATATTCGCGCCCAGGTCCACCGCCAGATCCCCAGGCCGCAACAGCGTTGTTATGCCCTTCAGATAACCCTCTGCCCAGGCCTTGCGCTGGTTGCGCTTGGCCCTCCGGATCTGCGCTGCCGTCTCGGCTTCTCTACTTTTGCCGGCCCGCGCGTCAATCGGCTCGTCCGCGCTGTCGTCGGTCATTCCTCCAGCGCCTTGGCCGGATCAACGCCGATCAGTTCACACATCCGCGCCGCATAAGAATTCGGCAGCGGTGGATTCTTGCGCCACCATGGCTTTGTGCCATTGGTGTAAAGATGCACCGACAGCGTGTTGTCGGTAAAGTGCCCCTCGACGCGCCCGTAAGGGTCATAAAAAACGTCATTCAACTGAAACGGCACCGGGTACAGATAATCGGGCGTCAGGGCCTCGTCATAGTCGCCGGTTTGCTGGGCGAACCACGTAAAAGCCTGCGGCCCAAAGGCCGTCCGCTCCGCGTTATAAATTCGCACCGCATGCGGGAGGTTGGTCGGCTGCTTGTCCAGTTTTTTGCGGGTGTTCTTGTTGAACCACGGCGGCGCGTCAGGCAGATTGTCATAGTAATCCAGCAGTTGCATGATCAGATCCCCCTTCGGCGGGATATAGACCACACCACAATTCAACGCGCCCCGCATGCCGTGACCCGCAAAAATCGCGCGCATCTCATCCGGAAACGGCTTGTAGCAAAACGCGTCGCAGTCAATCCACACCGCGTCGGTTGCTTCGATCATCTTGTAGCGAAACACATTGGACAGGAATGATTCAGAGGTTTGTGAAACAATCTCCATGTCGATTTTCATAATCTCCGACGCCGGTTTGACGATCACTCCCTCCGGCACATTCGACACTATGTCAGTGCAATACAGCGTCGTCGGATGCCCTTGCCGCACATGACTTAGCAGGCATAACTGGTTCAGATACTGCAACTTATCGCCAATCCAAAGCGAGGCAACGGGGCGGCGGACGGGCGTGGGCATGCGTTTGTACCTGTTTTTGTTTCGTTTTAAGCGACAATGCCGCAGCGACGCGGTGGTGTCGAGAGTATCAGGCGGCAGATCGTGCAAAACCCCTTGCGATGTTGCGGTCAAAGATCAGGGACGAGTCATAGCCAAGATCGGCTAGCAATTCCTCAACTGGGCCTAGGCTGGTGTGCCAGCGTTCCAGCAGGCGGCCGTACAACACAATCTGCTCGGACTGTGGTTCCAGCCCGGGCAAAAGCTTGGCCAGAATGTCCGGCGTCAGAAGGGGGTCGCACAGTAACAATGCGATCGGTTTCACATCGGCACACAGAGCCAGAACAGCCTCGGCCGGCGCATCACCCAGCGGGAAGCGCCGTAGCGAAAAGCGATTACTGAATATACGTTCGTTTTTTAACATAATCCGTTGCATGATCGTTCGTAATGCCAGATTGGCCTCGTTCATAGTGATCCGCAGGTCAGGTCGCACCGTCGCAAGATGCAGCCCCAGAAACCCCGCTGCCGACCCAATTTCCAGCACAGTTGCGCCGTTTGGTATAACTGCGGGCAGCCGCCGCGCCAGCCCGCGTTCGAACTTGCCCGCGCGTATCTGAACTTGCGCCGAAGCTGGAAACACTCTCCCGTCCAAAGGCAACAGCAGACCATGATTTTCTACCCACTCGCCAGCGAAGTCTGCGGACACATCCGGCACACCCGGAACATAAGAGCCCATCGGCACCTGATCCGCCGGGGTCTTGCCGCCTTCAGCCCGGCGATCCGCCTTCGCCGCGAAATTCCGCGCCTTCTCCACCTCGCTCATCAGTGCCGCGATCTTCTCCCTATCGCGCGCTTGCGGCGGTTTGGCGGTGATCTGACCAATCGGCACCGCTGACGCCCGCGCCAAATCAGCGACCAGTTCAGCATATGCTTCGGTCGTTCGCAGCTCCCCCAAACGCGCCTCGGCCTGTTCCACCGCCGCCAGATGCAGCCGCGCCAATTCGGGGTCTTTTAGCAGCAAAGTAATGATTTTATTGCGACTTTCAGTATACCGAAGCATGGTATCATCGCGCACCTCATTGCGGTCCTGCAAAGACCAGTAGTCGGAGTTATACTTGTCTTTTTTCAAATTCACATTGCCGCGCATCTTGCGGATTGCGTAAGATTCGACCGATTTCACGGCGTAATGGTTCAACTGCACCCAGTCGTAACCCACGGTCCGGGTGATCGACCGCCAGCCGCGGAACTTGAAATAGTCCTCCATCACCGCACCAGAACCCGTCAGCCATTTCACCTGATCCGGAAAGTTGGTCTTGTGGTGGCGGGTCTTCATCTTGGGCCGGTGGATGCCCAGCTTCCAGTAGTCGGCGTCAAAGGTGAACAGAGTCTTGACCCCCCAACCTTTGTTCCAGGTAATCGGTGCCGCCATCAGATACTGTTCTGTCACCGGGGCCCGGGACCAATCCACCACGCCACCCGAACCAAAGATCCGCCAGGTCACAACGATTCCATTGGCATCGCGTGCCTTGGTCGCCGCCAACAGGGCGTCCAGCGTTCCGTCGCCATAGCGTATCGCCAGGAATTCATCGGCGTCAAACACCATCACCCAGTCAGACTGCCTCACGACAGGTTCGTCCTGCGCATGATTCAATGCTGAGGGTTGCGGTCGTAAACCTTCGGGGATGGCGTTCCTGCGATGGTGGCACAGACCGAGTTCCTCTAGCCGGATCAGCAAATCATCGGTACCGTCCGAGCAATCGTTCGTATATACAACAAGGTCCGAAAACCCTACCGCTATATGATGGGCGACCCATTCAATCACGAACGGCCCTTCGTCTTTCATCATCGATACCGCCGTCACCTGGCCATGCGGACTGACGTGCCGTTTCAATGCGAACGGCACAGTGCCCCACAGCTCCGATGCGCCTTTTGGCCGATCCTTCCTCACCGTTTTGCCCAACCCTTCGCCCTGTGCTTCGTTGCCGCGCATCCTATTGCGCCGAGCCAAACCGCAGCAAGGCCGCGATCACTTCCACTGCAAAAGTGTTGCATGCCGGTTTATTGTTGCGAAAATCCCCACAGTTTCCATGCCTTCACCGCTAAAGTCGCGCAAAACGGGTGACAGACACAGCAAATGCTCCCATAGTTCAGGCAGAGCAGACTGCCCGCGCCAAATGACGGGTTACGAAGAGTCAGGAGCAATCACATGAACGCCCCCGCACGTGGGCCGCTGGTCGTTTTGGCGCCTTGTCACGGCAAGGAAGTTATTTCCGCCCCCCAAGTTACGCTGCCGGTCGCGGCGACCCGCAATCGCATCCCGCACTTCGCCGCAAAGCCGCGCGACGCCTTTGGCCACGCCGCCAAGTGCGAAACGCGGCGTATGTTGGGATATGCTTGGCTGACAAAGGACGATGATCTGTCGGTCGGCCGTGTTCAACCTGATCGGCGAGGCTGACGTAGATGGCCAAGGATTTCCTAGCCGAACCGCTGCCAGACGACGATCTGGCCGACACTGAAACCTTCGGCACGTTTAGTTTTTCAACACCGCCTGAAATCGCCTGCGCCGCCGAGGCAGTCGGTCAGACTACCTTTCTGCTGCGCGGCGGTCTGGTCGATGCCTGGTTCATCAAACGTTCTGAGGTTCTCTTGGTCACGTTTGACAATTTGAGCTCGGTCGGGGAACAGAACCCGCCGCAGCCGTGGTTGCAGGTCCGCGCTGCGCAGGCGGGCGCATCGATCCTGGGGATCATGTCCAGCCGCAAAGACTGGTATCGCAACGAGGATACGCCACGCCTGCTCACTGCGCTCGTCGCGGCTGGTTTTTTTCGGCAGTTCAGACGCGTCGTTTTCACCGGCGCGTCGATGGGCGGTTTTGCAGCATTGGTGTATGCCTCGATCGTGCCCGCCAGCACCGTGCTGGCCTTCAGCCCGCAGTCAACGCTTGCCCGTGCGCTTGCCCCCTTTGACCGGCGTTATCGCTATGCCCAAAAGGCCTGGGACTGGACGACCCCGGCCTATCTCGATGCCACGACCACGACCGTCGCCAAGATTTATCTCGTCTATGATCCCTTTGTTCCCGAAGACAAGAGACACGCGGCGCGCATCACTGGCCCGGACGTCCGACATATTCACACCGACCATCTTGGCCATCGCGCCATCCGTCTGATGAAGCCAAACAACGCGCTGCAATTGCTGATCGAACAGGTCGCGCAAGACCGCTTCGATGCGCCCGCCTTTGCCCGTGCCATGCGCGGACGACGCGGTGAGCTGCCGTGGCAACGCGCCCTGTTCGCCGCTGCAGAACGGCGCAATCATCCCAAACTCATGCTGCGCGCGGCGCAGGCAATCTTGCGCCGAGATCCAACCGCCGCTTATCCGATGCGGGTCGCCGCCCGCTTTGCCGAAATCTGCGGCGAGAGAGCGCCACTGCCCGCGCCGATAGAAGACCTGCTGACCGTCGCGCTGCTACCTTCCGGCCCGTTTACGCATCAAATCGCCAAGCTGTCGCAAGCCTATGTCGTGCCCGAACGCGGTCACGACACCCGACTCGCTTCGGGCGTGCTGCTGGCAGACCGCAGCTATTGCGACCTGTCGCGCGGCTGGATCAGGGCTGGCAAAGCGATGCCGGAACCGACGCTCAATCCCGATGAGCCGATCATCGACCTGCCCGGTCGCCACTTGTTCGCCGGACATTTCCGCGGTCATTTCGGCCATTTTCTGGTCGAATCCACTGCCCGGCTCTGGGCTTTGGACCATGCCAAACAGCCCTACGATTCCATCCTGTACCTACCCTATCGTGGCGAGACCAATGCCATCACCCGCGCGATCGAAGGGCAGTCGGGTTTCTACCGCCTGATGGGTATCGACACTCCGGTCAAAACCCACGCGACCACCCTGCGCGTCGAGGAACTGCATGTTCCTGAACTCGGCTTTGGCTGGCGGGAACGCTATGCCGGCTCGCCCGCCTACCGCCGTTTCATGCAAGACCGCCTCAATGCCGCCGTGCCTGCAGAAGGGTCCGAGAAACTCTACATCTCCCGTGCGCGCCTCAATCCGGCGCGGGGCGGCGTCTTGTGTGAAACCGCCATAGAGGAAAACCTGTCACGCTTGGGTTACGAAATATTCCACCCCGAAAAGCACCCGCTAGAGGTGCAGATCGCCCGCTACAAAGCCGCCCGTGAGGTTATCGCTCTGGACGGCTCTGCGCTCCACCTCGCAGCCTATGTCTTGCCCAAAGGGGCCCGCGTGGCGATGATTCTGCGCCGATCCCGCGCCAATGCCGCCGATTATATCCTGCAATTCCAATCTTTTGCGGGCATCACTCCCCATGTCATCGACGTGATCAACCGCGACTGGATCGCGGGTGACGCCGCCCGCGTCGACTTTCGCTCGGTGGGCGAGATCGACTTTTCCGCCCTGTTCGGTTGGCTGAAGGGCCTTGGCATGGTCCCGCCCGATTTCCGCCCCGCGCTGCCCGATGCGATGACTGTTAAGGCCATGTTGGAAAGTTATCAGGATAAACGGGGCGAAGCGTTCCGGGCGCTGACCCCCGGCGAGCGCCACCCCGAACAGGTCGAGGATTAGGATGGCCCCAAGACTGACCGTTTTCTTTATTGTCGAACCCCCGGAATATCAGATGATGGCCTGCTATCTGGCGGCCTCGTTGCGCGAACAATTCGGGAAAACCGTGGCGCTTGTCGGCTATTGCCCGGCATCCAAGATCGACGTTGTCTCGTGCAATGTGAAAGCGGCCCTGACCAAAATGGACTGCGACCTGCGCAGCTTCGCTGTCGAAGGCCGGTTTGATCCGGTCTACCCGCATGGCAACAAGCTGCTGGCGACGTTGGAGCCGCGCGACACCGAATTCTCCTGCTTCATGGACAGTGATATCCTGTGCCTGCGCCCCAACGCGGTCGAGAATATCGTAATGACGGACCATGTCTCGCTTACACCCGCGGCGTCGATGGGCTGGGGCAAACAGGCTGTCTGGCAGTCGATCTATGCTGCGGTCGGCATGACCATGCCAGTTGAACGTATCAAGCTGATGAAGCAGAAAAAGGGTAACGGCCGCATCCCCTATTTCTCGTCCGGCCTGTTCAGCTTCCCCGAACAATATCGCACGCCAGAGGGAAAATCTTTTCCGCAAGTCTGGATGGATGTGGCGCAAATCCTTGACGCCAATCCCGAAATCCCCTCCAAACGCCCCTATCTGGACCAGATGAGCCTGCCTCTGGCCATTCAGAAATCAGGTCTCGCCTGGAACCTTCTGCCCGACGCGCAACACTTCATTCTGGGCGGCAAAGCCCGTGGCGAACCTCTACCGACCGACCGCGAGATTTTTACGATCCACTACCGGCAATGGCCGCTGATCAAGGAACTTGGTCTCTCTGCCCAAGCCAAACAGATGCTGGTCAAACATGCCGATGTCAAAAAGGTTGCCCCCGAAACGCCGGACCTGACGCCTGAGACCAAGCAATCCGTCAAAGACGCCCGTCGCGCCAAAAAGTCGCTCAAAGGTCTTAGCCCGGATGAGAAGAAAGCCGCCCGCGCCGCCCGCCGCGCCACTGCTGCCGGTTGATTTCGCCGATGCTTGGGCCATCTTTACCACAACAATCATAGGTGCAAAGCCGTGGAACCCGCTAGCCTGCTGGAAGAAATCCGTTTCGGCTACGGACCCCGTGCGGGTACCACGCCCGCGCTGGGTGGTATCGACCCCGATCGCGTTCTGGCTCAACTGACCGCCGATGACCCAAGCGGTGCTGCTTGGGGCCGCCCTGGCATCGCGGACCGCTACGCTTTGTTCGACGTCTACCGGCAGGAAAAACTTGCGGGCAAGACCGGCAAGGACACCGCCGGGTTTCAACTGAAAGCGCTGGAAAAGGACGATGCCGAAACCTTCACCTCCCGCCCTGCCACCACCTCTCTTGGCTTTTTCGAACGCCTTGTGAACCTTTGGTCCAACCGCATCACCATCTCCGACGCCAGCGGCGGCATCGCCCGCTACGTGCAAAGTTTCCGTGACGAAGCCGTGCGTCCCCACATCGCCGGGCGCTATGCCGACCTGCTCAAGGCAACACTGTGGCATCCCGGCATGCTGACCTATCTGACCCAGACCAATTCGACTGGGCCTCATTCCAAACTCGGTCTGCGCAAGGGCATTGGGCTGAACGAAAACCTTGCCCGCGAGTTTCTAGAACTGCACTCGATGGGCACCGGTTACACACAGGGCGACGTGACCCAGCTTGCCACTCTGCTGGCCGGAATGAACAACGACGCAAACGGCCCCCGCGTCGATGGCCGCCGGCTGGAACCCGGCTTGAAACAAATCCTCGGCGCGGCTTACGGCGACCGCGATCCTGCGGCAGAGATTGACCGCCTTGTCGAAACTGTTGCCCAGCGCCCCGAAACTGCCCTTGCCACCGCCCATTACCTCGCTCGCCACTTCATCGCAGACAATCCACCTGCTGACCTCGTGGCAACGCTTGCCGCCGCCTATACTGCGAACGATACCGAACTTACCCCGGTCTATCGCGCCCTTCTGGAACATCCCGCTGCCCACAGTCTTGAACGCCACAAACTCCGCTCGCCGCAGGAATATGCTGCGGCTTCGCTGCGCCTTTTGGGTCTGAGCGGGCAGGAAACTGCCATGCAGGGCTTCAACAAACACTCGATGCAGGTACCCGCCGCACTTGCGCGCATGGGCCAGCCCGTGTTCAAAGCGCTGCGTCCCGATGGCTGGCCAGAGGTCGCCGCCGGCTGGATGACACCGCCAATGATGGCCGCCAGGGTTGATTGGGCGGTGGACATTGCCCGCGCCACCGGGGACCGTGCCGACCCGCTGGCATTGACTGACTTCGCCCTTGGTCCCTATGGCACGCCCTTGCTCCGCCGTGCCGTTGGCGGTGCGGAACAGCGCTGGGAAGGTCTGGCGGTTCTCCTTGCCTCTCCCGATTTCAGCAGAAGGTGACGAATGCCCCCTGATTTCACCGTTTCGCGCCGCGCCTTCCTGATTGGTTGCTCCATCGCCGCCAGCCCGCTCCTCACCCCCGTCACTTTCGCCGCGGCAAAAGGCGACAACCGCCTCGTGGTGATCGTGTTGCGCGGCGCGATGGACGGCTTGGACGTGGTTCGCCCGTTCGGTGACAAAGCCTACGCTGCCCTGCGCCCCGGTCTTGCGGCTGACGCCGCCACCTCGCCCGATCTTGACGGCTTCTTCGCCCTCCACCCTGCCGCCGCCCCGCTGCTGCCACTGTGGCAGGCCGGCGAGCTTGCCTTTGCCCAGGCCGTCGCAACCCCCTACCGGACCGGTCGCAGCCATTTCATCGGCCAGGATGCTTTGGAAAACGGCACAGGCGGCGCGGATGGCGCACTTACCCCCGGCCACGACGGCTGGCTCAACCGCGCCATATCGCAAATACCCGGCGCCACGGCCGAAACCGGCGTGTCGATAGGTCAGCAGCGCCTATTGATCCTCGATGGTGCACAGGACACCCAGCATTGGTTCCCCGTCATCGAAAGCCCACTGTCCTCGCAAGGTCAAAGCCTGCTGGACACGGTGAACGCTGCTGATCCGCTGTTTGCCAAACCCTATGCCGAATCCCAGGCGCTCGCCCGCACGATGACCGGCGACCAAGTACCGCGCAATGGCATCGCGTTCCGCCAGCTGGGTACCTATGTCGCCGAACGCCTGACCGGCCCCTCCCGCATCGCCAGCTTTTCGCTCGGCGGCTGGGATACTCACCACAATCAGGCCAAGACGATGGCCGAGCAACTTGCCGACCTGTCCGATGTTCTGCTGGCGATCAAGGACGGTCTTGCAAGGGATTGGTCCACCACCCTCGTGCTGGCGATGACCGAATTTGGCCGCACCGCCCGCGAAAACGGCACCGGCGGCACCGATCACGGCACCGGCGGCATGATGATCGCGGCCGGTGGTGCCTTGCATGGCAAAAAAGTCTTCGGCAAATGGCCCGGCCTTGGCGAAAACGCCCTGTTGGCGGAACGCGACTTGATGCCGACCGGAGATGTCCGTGCCTATGCGGCCCACGCCTTGCGCGGCCTGTTCGGGGTCGAAGCATCTGCATTGGAAGGCGTGGTTTTTCCCGGCCTCGACCGTGGCACCGACCCCGGCCTGCTGCTGTGAATCGCTTTCCCCGTTCACATTGGCCCAACTGCTCCACGGTGGCGAGGGGTGCGAAACCCCATGCAGCCCAATGCAGCAGGCGACCCTGAAAAAGCGCTCACAGATTTCGGTCCGGCGACGCAGCCCAAAAACTCTTTCCGATTTGCCGTGAACTTGTCCTTTAGCACTTTGGAAAGGGAAATCGGGCAGCCTCTGCCTTGGGTGTTAATAAATGTGGTGGGTTGTATGGCTTATGCTTTCCCGAGCGAGGGGTCGCTCGACTATTTCCCGTGCCGGTATGGTACGTCGCGTCTGCTGTTTCGTGGGCCGCGGCGGTCACTTGACCGGCCATATCTGGCATTTTTAGGTGGGACGGAAACCTATGGCAAATACGTGCCAGATCCCTATCCCGACCTGATCGAGGATGAAACGGGGCTGGGGGCAATCAACCTCGCCTGCGTCAACGCAGGTCTGGACGTTTACCTGGCAGAGCCGGAGGTCATGCAGGTGGCGCGCGGTGCGGAAGCCGTGGTGTTGCAGATTATGGGCGCTGGAAACCTGTCGAACCGCTATTACGCGGTCCATCCCCGGCGCAATGACCGCTTCATCGCCGCCACGCCGCTGCTCAAGCAACTGTACCGCGATGTGGACTTTACCGATTTCAACTTCACCCGCCACATGCTGCTCACGCTGCGGGCCACCTCTCGCGACCGGTTCGAGGTGTTGGCGGATGAACTGCGCCTGACCTGGGTTGCCCGGATGAAAGATCTTCTGAAATCCTTGCCGCAGCGGACTGTTCTATTGTGGTTGGCCGATCATCGCCCGGCGGCACGGGTCCACCGGATCGGCATGGCACTGGACCCGATCCTGGTCGACGAAGAAATGCTGGCACAGGTCCGCCCGCTGGCCGATGCTTATGTCGAGGCGGTCAGAGGCCCCGAGGCGCGGATATCAGGGCTGGAGGGCATGTCGTTTCCGGCGCTGGAGGCTCCCTCCGCCGCGCGGCTGCCGGGGCCGGAGGTGCATCGCCGCGTTGCGCAGATCCTGATGCAGGCGCTGGAACCCGTGCTGCAATAAGGATTGCGGTTGCAGAAGCACATGTGAAAGGGGCGCCGGATTGACCCGCGCCCCTTTGGAAGTTGAACACCACCGAAGGCTGCCCAGCGGGACCAGCCTGCCGCGTTTGCTGCGTTCAAGGCAGGTGCTTCATTTTACGCATTCTATTTCACGACAGCTTTGCAATCAGCTCCGGCACCACTGTGAACAGATCGCCAACCAGTCCATAATCGGCAACCTGAAAGATCGGGGCTTCCTCGTCCTTGTTGATCGCCACGATGACCTTGCTGTCCTTCATCCCTGCCAGATGCTGGATCGCGCCAGAGATGCCAACCGCGACATACAGGTTCGGTGCCACAACCTTGCCAGTTTGTCCCACCTGCCAGTCATTGGGGGCATAACCACTGTCGACCGCCGCCCTGGATGCGCCGACCGCAGCGCCCAATTTGTCCGCCAGTTGTTCGATCAGATCAAAGCTTTCTTTGGATCCCACACCCCGTCCGCCTGACACCACGATGCCGGCAGCCGTCAGGTCCGGCCGGTCCGAACCGACCACGCGGTCTTCGACCCAGGCCGACAGGCCCGCATCGGCTGGGCCGCCGATCTTTTCAACCGGGGCAGTGCCACCCGCTTCCACGGCGGTGTAACTCGCGGTGCGTACCGAAAACACTTTCTTCGCATCGCCGGACTTGACGGTCTGCACCGCGTTGCCGGCATAGATCGGGCGTTCAAACGTGTCGGCATCAATCACCTTGGTGACATCCGACAATACCATCACGTCCAGTAAGGCGGCGACGCGCGGAAGAACGTTCTTGTTGAACGCTGTCGCCGCGCCGCAAACATGGCTGTAACCGGCGGCCAGCCCTGCGACCAAAGCCGCCGTCGGTTCGCCCATGCCATGGCAATAAGCGTGGTCGTCGGCGAACAAAACCTTTGTGACGCCTTGCAGCGTGGCAGCTTCGCCAGCCGCAGCATCGCCGCCGGTGCCCGCTATCAGCACATGGACCTCTCCGAGGCCGGCCACGGCGGTCAGGGTCTTGGCAACAGCATCGGTCGCCAAAGCGCCCTCATTCACATCGGCAAGCAAAAGAACGGCCATCAGATCACCCCCGCTTCATCGCGCAATTTCGCAATCAATTCATCCACCGAGCCGACTTTGATACCGGCCTTGCGGCCCGCCGGTTCTACGGTTTTCAGCACGGTCAGCCGTGGGCTAACGTCCAATCCGTAATCGGCCGGTGTTTTCAGCGCCATTGGCTTGGCCTTGGCCTTCATGATGTTCGGCAAAGACGCATAGCGGGGCTCATTCAGGCGCAGGTCAACCGTTACAATGGTCGGCATCTTGACCGAAATCCGCTGTAAGCCGCCGTCAACTTCGCGGGTTACAACCGCATGGCCATCGGCAATCGCCAGTTCCGAAATGAACGTCGCCTGCGACCAGCCCAGCAAGGCCGACAGCATCTGTCCGGTGGCGTTCATGTCGTTGTCGATCGCTTGCTTACCACACAGAACCAGACCCGGCGCCTCTTCACGCACGACGGCCGCCAGCAGTTTGGCCACGGCTAGGGGTTCGATATCGGTGTTCACATTGTCGGCGGCCTCGATCAGGATGGCGCGGTCGGCCCCCATTGCAAGCGCGGTGCGCAGCGTTTCTTGCGACTGTTTCACCCCGATGGACACGACAACGACTTCGGTAGCCACGCCTTTTTCGCGCAGCCGGATCGCCTCTTCGACGGCAATCTCGTCAAACGGGTTCATCGACATTTTCACATTGGCAAGATCAACACCGGACCCGTCCGCCCGAACGCGAACTTTCACGTTATAGTCGATCACACGTTTGACGGGCACCAGCACCTTCATCGCGCATAACTCCATGATTGGGCACCGATCAGTGTTTCGGGCCGCTGCAAACTCTCGCCCGCGTTGTAAACTGTCCCCGCGCAAGGTGACAGGCCAAAATCGACACCAAGTGTCGCAGGGACGCCACGTTTTGATCGGTAGGCGGCGCCCTCCCCACACCGCCTGTCCGGAGCTGTTCTGAAGTGTGTCTTAACAAGTCACTAATTTCTGGAAACTAACGATCTGATTTTATTGTGTTTCATGACGTGTCCAGAACTGGACAACCTACCGCGTCAGGCCCGGAACCCATAAAACGTCGCGTTTGCCATCGTCATTTGCAATCCTGCCCGCGACAAAAAACCAGTCCGACAGCCGGTTGAGATATTTGACTGCCTCCGGATTGACCGCCTCTACCGCCGCCAATTCCACCACCAGCCGCTCCGCTCTCCGACAAACCGTGCGGCACACATGCAGGTGGGCAGCCAATGGCGTGCCACCGGGAAGCACAAAGCTGCGCAGCGCGGTTAAGTTTTCATTCATCCTGTCAATCTCCCGCTCCAGCCTGTCAACCTGCTGTGCGATCATCCGCAAACGCGGGTAGGGGGCGCTTGCGTCGTTTTCCATGTCGGGCGTGCAAAGGTCGGCTCCCAGATCGAACAGATCGTTGGAAATCCGGGCCAATGCGCCATCCATGTCACCCGCATGCAAACGCGCCATCCCAACCGTCGCATTGGTTTCATCCACGGTGCCATAACTGGCGACGCGCAGTGAAAATTTGGGCACGCGGTCGCCATTGCCCAGGCCCGTCTCGCCTTGATCGCCAGTGCGGGTGTAAATCTTGGACAGAACAACCATCAAGAGCCGCTCCGCGATTTGGCCCAAGCGAACAGCACGATGGCCAGCACCGCCAGCGCCTGCCCGATGATGCGGTAGCGCATCAGTTTGTTGGCGTATTTCTTGTTGAACTCGCCCCCTTTTGCAAACCCGCCGATGCCGATCATCAAGATGACCAGCACGATCAGACAGACGACGGTGGCGATCAGGAACAGGGGGTCATGCATGTTGAGATGTCCTTTGTTGCCACAGACATAATCCTGCTGGCGGGAAAAGCGACCCCGAAATCAACCCTTGGCAATCAGCCAGTCCAGTGCCCGCGTCGGCAACAGCCGGCGAAGTGCACCCATCAGATAGGTCGGCGTAGTCACAAAATACCGCGGCTTGGGGTGGCGCGATTCTAAGGCACGGATCAGCGCTTTCGTGACCGCAGCGGCAGGCAGTTCGAATGGATCCGGTCCGATACTTTCATACAAACGGTGGCGCAGTCTGGTGTATTCCTCACGGCGGGCGGAGGTTTGCCAATCGATCCAGCGTTCGAAATGCGGGATGGCATTGACCCGGATTTTCGACGTGATTGGCCCGGGTTCGATCAGGATCACCTCAATTCCGGTGCCACGCATCTCAATCCGCAGGACATCTGACAGTCCCTCCATCGCAAACTTCGTCGCCACATAGGCCCCGCGCCATTTCGCGCCAACAAGGCCGAGGACTGAAGAACAGTTGACGATGCGCCCGGCTCCTTGCGCTCGCATCATCGGAATCAGCAGCCGGGTCAGGTCGTGGTAGCCGAACAGATTGACTTCGAAGATGCTGCGCAAAGCCGCGCGGGGCAGGTCCTCTACGGCACCCGGACAGGCGAAAGCGCCGTTGTTGAACAGGGCATCGAGCCGTGTAGTTCGGTTTTTGACTTCTGCCACAGCCGCGCCGATGGTTGCTTCGTCGGCATAGTCGAGCACGAAACTTTCCAAACCTTCGGCGATCAGCCTTTCACAGTCGACAAGTTGGCGGCACGTCGCAAAAACGCGCCAGCCCTGCGCTTTAAGCCCGTGGGCCGCATCATATCCAATGCCCGAAGAGCAGCCAGTGATCAGGATTGTTTTTTTCACGGCACGTCCTTCAGCCAGTCACAGTTGCGCCTGTGATCTAGCAGAACGGCAGTTCGGGCCAGCCCTAATCTGTCTGGATCAAGAGTCGTGTTGCGATGTAGCCTTCGACGCCGTCGCCTTCCAGCCGCACCTTTGACCAGCCGTCGCTGGGCTCTGCCTCGCTGACCACCAGAACTTGTTCTCCGGAAATTAGACTGTCCAAAACCGCAAAATCGGTGCCCGGCCCCTCACGGACATTGGCGCCCTTGGCCGCCACCTTGAACAAACGGCCGCCTGCGATTTCAGGGGCAGGCAACGGCGGAGCAGGTTGCAGGGACACAAGATCGGCCTTTCGTGTCGCCGCAACCTGAACGGGCTGCATGACGGGTTGCGCCGGGATAAAGACCGCGCTTACTTCAATCACTTGTGTTGTTTCGGGAACGGCGGTCGCAACTTCCGCCGCCTGTTTATCGGCCAGCATCAACCCATAGCGTTTCTGGCCGTGGTCCTCTCCGGCAATCAGCAAGGTCGCAAACATTCCGATGAAAAGCAGTCCGAACAAACGAATCATGACACACCCAGACAGAACACTTGATCGTGGATTTATCATGTTTTGTCGTGATTGATGCGGGGAAACTGCGGGAATTTTCCCAGTCTTGTTGCGTGACTTTTCCCGCTGGACCGGGAGACAGGGGCGAATTACACAACATCCATGTCCGATGAACCCGACGATCCCAAGATAGAGCCCGTCACGGTGTCCGAGCCTTTGGCGCGGGCGATCGGCGAGCGCTATCTTACCTATGCCCTGTCCACCATCATGCACCGTGCGTTGCCCGATGCGCGTGATGGGTTAAAGCCGGTTCACCGGCGGATCCTGTATGCAATGAGCAGGCTTCGGCTGACTTCGACGGGTGGGTTTCTTAAGTCGGCTAAGATCGCGGGCGACACGATGGGCGACTTTCACCCGCATGGTGACGCGTCGATCTATGACGCGATGGCGCGGTTGGCGCAGGATTTTAACGTGCGCTATCCGCTGGTCGACGGGCAGGGCAACTTTGGCAACATCGACGGCGATAACCCGGCCGCCCCACGTTACACCGAGGCACGCATGTCATCGGTGGCCGAGGCCCTGTTGCAAGGGTTGGACGAAGATGCGGTCGATTTTCGCGACAATTACGACGGTCGACTGCGCGAGCCGGTCGTCCTGCCAGCGGCATTCCCCAACCTGCTGGCCAACGGCTCGTCTGGCATTGCAGTCGGTATGGCCACCAACATTCCTCCGCATAATCTGGATGAGTTGATCCAGGGTTGCCATGCGCTGCTGAACGATCCGGCGCTGCCCGATGATGCCTTGGTTGCGATCATACCGGGACCGGACTTTCCGACCGGTGGGGTGATTGTTGAACCACGTAATGCGATCCTCGCAGCCTATCGTGTCGGGCGCGGGGCGTTCCGAACGCGTGCAAAGTGGGTGATCGAGGATCTGGGGCGCGGGACGTGGCAAATCGTCGTGACGCAGATCCCGTATCAGGTGCAGAAGTCAAAGCTGATCGAGCGGTTGGCAGAACTGATCCAGATAAAGAAAGTGCCGCTGCTTGCCGATGTGCGCGACGAAAGCACCGAAGATGTGCGCATCGTGCTGGAACCGCGCTCGCGGACGGTAGAGCCGGACATGCTGATGGCGGCTCTTTTCAAGAATAGCGATCTGGAAAGCCGGTTCAGCCTGAACATGAACGTGCTGATCGACGGTCGGGTGCCCAAGGTTTGTAGCCTGAAAGAAGTATTGCAGGCATTCCTCGACCACCGGCGCGATGTGTTGAAACGGCGTTCGGAACATCGCATTGAGAAGATCGACCACCGGTTAGAAATTCTGGAAGGCTTTCTGATCACCTTCCTCAACCTCGACCGGGTGATTGATATCATCCGCTACGACGATGATCCCAAACGGGCCTTGATGGCCGAGGATTGGGGGCGTCCGCACAAGCGGGCGATGACTGCGAAGGATTATGTCCCACCCCCGCTGGGTGAGGGCGAACTGACCGACATGCAGGCCGAGGCGATCCTGAACATGAGGCTGCGGTCTTTGCGGCGACTGGAAGAATTGGAACTGATCGCCGAGAAGGACGCGCTGATGAAAGAGCGGGCCAGTTTGGCTGACCTGCTGGACAGTGATCGGCTGCAATGGAAACGGATCGGGGCCGAGCTGGAGGCGGTGCGCAAACAGTTCGGCAAGGATAATGCGCTGGGTAAGCGGCGGACCTCGTTTGCCGAGGCAGGAGATGTCGAGGAAGTCAGCTTCGAAGCGATGATCGAGCGGGAGCCGATTACTGTCGTTTGCAGCCAGATGGGCTGGATCAGGGGGCTAAAGGGTCATGTGGATCTGGCTGCCGAGCAGAAGTTCAAGGATGGCGACGTGGCGCGGTTCGCGTTCCATGCCGAGACGACCGACAAGATCGTGCTGATCGGGGCGAATGGGCGGTTCTATACCTTGCTTGGGGTCAACCTGCCGGGGGGGCGGGGGATGGGCGAGCCGGTCCGGTTGATGGTGGACTTGCCGAACGATGCCGGGATTGTCGATCTGATGATCTGGCGCGGCGCGGAAAAGCTGCTGGTTGCCTCCACTGCCGGGGATGGGTTTGTCGTAGGTTCGGACGAGGTTCTTGCGCAGACCAAGGCGGGCAAACAGGTGATGACGCTGGGCGACGGCGTCAAGATGGCGTTGTGCCGGCGGGTGGTTGGCGATCATGTCGCGGTCGTGGGCGACAACCGGAAAGTGCTGATCTTCCCGCTGACGGACCTGCCTGAGATGGGCAAGGGCAAGGGGGTTCGCCTGCAGAAATACAAGGATGGCGGGCTGTCGGATGCGACCACGTTCGAGTTGGCCAAGGGTCTGCAATGGAAAGACCCGGCAGGACGGACCCGAGTCGAATTGGACCTGACGGAATGGCTGGCAGCCCGGGCCACAGCGGGCCGGATGGCTCCACGCGGGTTTCCGCGGGACAACCGGTTTTAGCAGCGCCCAGATCTGGACTCTTTTTATGACTAAACGATTTCAATGGCTTATCTGACCAGAAGCTCACGATTCACTGATGCCCGGACAAAACCAGCGCTGGCAGACCATTGGCTCACGACGTTCTTGTGACCGGATAAGCCGCCCTGCCCTTGCCGAAAGGCCAACGAATTTCAGCGCGATCTGCCAGATTGCAATCTTGGTAGTTTGTGGCGAACACACCGATGTGGCAACCATTTCGCAAACCGGACCGATCCCCGTCAACAATTCGACGCTGGATTTAAGCGTTCTGTCCACCCTGATGCTGAACGGTCATTTTACCGACAGCCTGGGCTGGACCAACAACGCAGGCACCGGCGTCCTGATCTTTGGCAGCGGCATCACATCGGCCGTATCGGGCACCACGCTGACCGACGTGACCGCCGGAACCTTTACTCAATTGGCCACCGACCGTGGCGGCCAGACGTTTCCCATCACCGGGATGAGTGTGTCCGGACTCAAGTTCTTTGACCTGATCCAGACCGCCGACTGGGCAGGGCTGGCGAAACTGGCGTTTTCGGGTGACGATTCTTTGGTTGTAGGCTTTGGCCCGCACGACACGCTGATGGGCTGGAATGGGGCCGATTTTCTGGATGGCGGGGCCGACCATGACATTCTGAACGGCGGCAAGGGCAATGACACGCTGGTCGCCAATGGCGGCGGCGATCATCTGGTGGGCGGCAGCGGGGCGGATACGTTCATCTTCGAAAACCTCACGGCCGGCGGCTCCAGTGTTTCCATCGGCGATTTCCACCACGGCGTCGACATCTTGCGGGTCAATTCGTTCGACTTCACCAATATCGGCGGGCCGGGTGCGCTGGAGGCGGCGCATTTCCATCTAGGCACGGCAGCCACGACGGCGGCACAGGGTCTGATCTATAATCAGGCGACCGGGCGGCTGCGGGCCGATCCCGAATCAACCGGGCCACAAGCCCAAGTTCTGTTCGCCCATCTTTCACCCGGAACCCTGCTGTATGCCAGCGATTTCCTGCTGCATTGACGGCTTGGCACCCTATCTTGGCAGCCTAACGACCAGCGATCTTACCGTGTTCTAATGCGGCACATTTCGGCCGAAACAGCGCGCTGAAACGCGCCTTGCGCGCTTGGTATTTGATCGAAGCGTTACAGCACAAAATCGGCTGCCGTCAGGTCACAGGTTCCGTTCAGCAGCAGCGCGAAGTCCGCGCGGCCGTCGCCATTGGTATCAGCCAATATCCGGGTGTCGCCGCCCGGTGCCGCCTCAAACCGCAACTCGCCTGCGCGAAGCGTGAAGGGATCGGTGCCCAGAAACGTGAAAGCCGCATCCGTAGTTGAGGCGCGAACGGCGTTGATGGCCGACAGGTCGATCCGGTCCAGCCCCTGTTCGAAATCGGCAATCCGATCTTCGCCGCCGGGCAGACTGGCTCTGGTGCTGCCGAATTGAAACACATCGGCATCGGCACCGCCGTCAAGCGTGTCCTGACCGCCGCCACCCACCAGCAAATCGGCACCGGTGCCACCCAGCAGGTGGTCGGCCCCATCCTTGCCGCGCAAGACATCGGTGCCGCCCAGCCCTGCCAGCCGGTCGCCTTGCGCACCGCCGAACATCACATCCCCCGCAACGGAACCGGCCAGATTGACGGCGCGGTCGCTGTCGAGTTCGTAAAGCGCATAGGGCAGCGTGTTGGCAACCGGAAGGTCATTCCATGCGCCGAAGCCATACATCTCGCCGACAGCCTCGTCGCCCTGGTTGTTCGGCTCGCCGGGGTTCCAGTTCAGATAGGTCATCGCCTCGCCGGTGACCCAGGTCCAGCCATCGTCCGGCTAGGCCGATCCGGGCTGTTGATACAGCCCGATCCAAGCCTTTGCAGCAGTGCCTGCCGAATCCAGCAGACCCGTCAGCATCGCATTTTCTGCAGGACTGGCCACGGTCGCCGGATGCCAGTCGTTCTGGCCACTTTCGATCTTTTGAGCGTTGGCGTTGGCGATCTGACAGACGACTTCGTTTTGGCCGATAAGAGCGTAAAGATGGCCATTATAGGTGGCCATGGTGATCTGACTGTTTGCCATGACGGGCCCCGATGTCCTGGAATGCCTAGCAAAACTCTATCTGACGCGCGTTGCGGTGCAATATAGTTTCAAGGCCCCGGATCAGGCCGTCTCGACCCCCAGCCAGACCGCGCCTTCGGGGCGAAGGGTCAGGATCATCACGGGTTTCGGGGCCTTGCCGGGGGTCAGGGTGAACTTGAACCGGGCGAGCAGGGTGGCAAGGATGATCACCGCCTCTTGCAGGGCAAAGCTGGCCCCGATGCAGATGCGCGGGCCGTCGCCAAAGGGCAGATAGGCAAAGCGCGGGATGGCTTTGGGGTTGGCAAACCGGCTGGGGTCGAAACGGTCGGGGTCGGTCCACAGGGAGTAGTGGCGGTGCAGCGCGTAGATCGGCAGAACCACCGTGTCGCCGGGGCGAATCTCGCGGCCACACAGCGTGTCCGCCTTTTGCGCGGTGCGCGACAGGAAAGCGGCGGGCGGATACAGGCGCAGCGTTTCATCGACGATGCGCCGGATCAGCGGCAGTTGCGCGATGTCGGCGGTGGTGGCGGCCCGTTCGCCCAGAACGGCCCGCACCTCGGCCCGCCCCTCGGCCTGAATGGCGGGGTCAAAGGCGCAGAGGTAAAGCGCCCAGCTTAGCGTCAGCGCCGTGGTTTCATGCCCCGCGACGATGAAGGTCAAAAGGTTGTCGCGCAGTTCGGCGACGGTCATCTTACGCCCCGACTTGGGATCTTCGCCCGCAAGCAGCAAATCCAGCAGGTCGGGAATGCCGGGGCGATCCGACGTGCGGCGCTGTTCGATGGCCTGATCCGCCATCCGTTTCATGTTGCGCATCCCCGGCCCGGCAAACATCCGGCCCGGGCGCGGCACCCAGGCAGGTGCGCCGATGATGTCCAGCACCGACAGCTTGGCGGTTTGGCCGATGTAACCCTCGATGGCTTTGTGAACGGCACTGCGGTCGAACGCATCGCCGCCCGAAAAGGTGACGTCGGAAATCACCTCGAACGTCGCCGTCACCATTTCGTCGAACGCATCCACGCTGCGGCCCAAAGCTGCGGCAAAGCGGGCGGCGCTGCGCTCAGCGGCATGGGTCATCACCGGGCCAAGCGCCGCGATGTTGCGGTGGCTGAAAACCGGGGCGGCGGTGCGGCGCTGCCACAACCATTCCGCCCCCTCGGCCACGAACAGGGAATTGCCGATGGCAGGTTCAAGGATCAGCTTGGTGACGATAGATTTTGGATAATCCTCTACCCGGTCGCGCAGGACGTGACGCAGGGCCTCTGGGTCCATCAGCATGTGCCAGCGTTTGCCGGTGGTGCCGGACAGGATCGGCGCACGAGTGGCCAGTTCAGGGATCAGTTCCAGCACATTGCGGCGGCCTTTAAGCAACGATCCCCAGATGCCAAGCCGTTCAATACCAAGTGGCACTCGCGCGGGGACATCGGCCGTTACCGTCTCGGTCTTGCCCATGCGCCAACCCCTGATCACCTTGCTATCAATATAGTGCCGATGTAGCCCCGGGCAAAGTGCGACATGTTGCGCAGACGCGGCATGGACGCTATTGGCAAGGAAAGGGGGCCGATCCCCCCGTTGGAGTGCTGCTTATGATGTATTTCCGGGTGCGGAATTTGGTACAGTTGTTGGTGTTGGTGGCAAGCCTAGGTCTGTTGTCGGCCTGCGACGGTGCCAGCGATCTGAACAAACCGCCGGTGCCTTTGGGCGACTTTGCCCTGGGGCTGAATATTGTCGTTCCGGAAACCGCGCAAACCGTGCCAATTTCGCGTCAGGTCACGCCGGAACAGTGGAAAACGTCGATGACCAAGGCGATGGCGGATCGCTTTGGCCGCTACGAGGGCATCAAGCTGTACAATTTCGGCATTTCGATAGACGGCTATGAACTGGCCCCGCCCGGCGTGCCGATCATCGCGTCGCCACGGTCTGCGCTGATCATCACTGTCAACATCTGGGACGATGCCAGCCAGAAACTGCTGAATCCGGGCGGCAAGCGGTTCGCTTTGGTCGAGGGGATATCGGGCGAAAGTTTCATCGGGTCGGGCTGGACGCAAAACAAGCAACAGCAGATGGACAAGATGTCCTATAAGGCGGCGCTGGCGGTGCAGAATTACCTTTTGGATCATCCCGAATGGTTCGGCCTGCCGCCCAAAGGCACCAAGGTCGAGGGTCCAGCCGTCCCGACGCCGCGCGCCACCAGACCGATCGGACGACCCGCCGCCACCAACTGAGGCTTGATTTCCCCCGGTGCCGCCATTAAGTCGCGCCGCGAGGAAATCGGGGTCACTGCTGGCCCCCCAAACCCGAGGGCGCTATGGGCAAGGCAAAGTTTGAACGCAACAAGCCGCATGTCAACATTGGCACGATTGGCCACGTTGACCACGGCAAGACGACCCTGACGGCTGCGATCACGAAGTATTTCGGCGAATTCCGCGCCTATGACCAGATCGACGGC